>JBAXVL010000002.1:0-108108 GCA_037129095.1 Actinomycetota bacterium
CGGTGTAGCTCGAGGTCCCATACGGCCACACGATGTCGTTGACTACTTGCGGTGGTGCAGACAGTGGAGCAGCGACAACTAATGAGAAGCGCGCTCGTACTCAATGCAACGTATGAACCACTCAGCGTTGTTTCTGCGCGGCGCGCAATCTGTCTCGTTCTCTGCGACAAAGCTGAAGTGGTTGTTGAAGAGACCGACTCGATGATCCACTCTGAACGATTGTCGTTTGCATCACCACTGGTGATTCGTCTTCGGTATGTCGTCAAAGTTCCGTATCACCGAAACACCACGATGTCTCGCCGTGCGGTATTTGCTCGTGATCATCATCGATGCGGATATTGCGGTGGTGCTGCAGACAGCATTGACCATGTCATGCCACGCTCACGTGGTGGAAAAAATGTATGGGAAAACGTGATCGCTGCATGTCGTGGTTGCAACCTTCGCAAACGCGATCGCACACCTGAAGAGGCGGGAATGAAATTATCAAGCATTCCTCATGCTCCTCGCGAGATGTCATGGATCATGTACGCAGTGCCGCGCGTTCCAGAACAATGGAAGCCTTACTTGGCTGAGGCCAGTTAACTCGAATCGATTTCATCAATGACTACGCCCTCAATGGAGTGGTTTCGCCATGATTGGATTGGAACTGCTGCAGATTTTCATGCAATGGAATTACCACTCACGCGCGGTCTGTGGTGGTGCCAGGTGGAATCACCTTCGTTGATTCTTGGTTCAACGCAATCTGTTGAAGACGTGCTTCCCGATATTGCAAGTGCTCGTGGAGTGTCGGTATCAAGACGCCGCAGTGGAGGAGGTGCAGTCTTTGTACATCCGTCAGATTCCCTTTGGATTGATATAACCATCAATCGAGATGACCCACTATGGAACGATGATGTTGTTGAGTCCATGTTGTGGCTTGGTGAATGTTTTGTTGCTGCACTGTCACCGTGGGTGCAGGCACACGTGTATCGAGACACTTTTGTCGCCGGTGAAGACGGCCGCTCGGTATGTTTTGCAAGTTCATCTCCCGGCGAGGTATTTGTCGGATCAAGCAAGCTTGTTGGAATTAGTCAACGTCGAAGTCGAGATGGTGCGCGATTTCAATGTGTGCTGTACCGCCACTGGCGCCCCGATTACTGGTTGGCATCGCTGGCTGACCCACACGTTCGCGACCGAGTGGCACACCTTCCGGTGGCGACCATTGACATAGAACCTTCCCGTCTCGTCGACGCCCTTTTCCAGAGGCTCTCCGGCCCAGGTGGGGAAGAAAGTGGTGACATTTGGGGGTAAGTGGTTGACAGTGGGGAATAGTGGGGATAATGTGACTCCTGGGAGAGGCGGAGAACTTCACCCAGGAAGGCAGAAATGTTTGTTGGAGTGCATGAGCGACAGCTCGACCCAAAAGGTCGTCTCGCGCTCCCTGCTGCATTTCGCCCACGTCTCGAGCCCCGCTGCTATCTCGCCTTTGGTCGCGACAAGTGCATTGATGTCTTAACTGCTGAGGCCTTCGAGCAAGTAGCCGAAGAAATGTTGCAAAAGGTGCGCAGCGGAGAAATGGACCGCAACCAGCAACGTGCACTTGCAGCCAACACGATTGAAGTCACAATTGACGCACAGGGTCGCGTCAATCTCGACGAAAAACTTCGCGAGTACGCCGGCGTGCAATTGGGCTCACGCGTCATCGTCGCTGGTTCGTTTGATCGCGTTGAAATCTGGGAACCAGATCGTCATGATCGCAACATCAGTTCGGGTACCGAACAAATCGCTGGAGCGGACGCGTGATCGTTGATGCTTCAAATGTCTTTTCAATCAGTCAGTGGCCGACGGTCTCTGGCAGTCTCCCGGATGGCACGGTGGTTAGCTCCAACTCCGCCCGCTACCATCGCGCGCATTCCGGGGATACATCCGGGTGGCAATTGCCCTCCGGGAGGCTGCCAGGGACCGTCCGTCATGACACAGGTGTCAATATGAATGCGGTCTTTGCACACGAACCAGTGATGTTGGACCAGATTCTTGATGTCTTTGCAGACATGAACGATGGAGTATTTCTTGATGCCACTCTTGGTGGTGCTGGACATAGCGCGGCTCTATTACGCGCGCATGCACAGCTTTCGCTTTTGGGAATTGACCAAGACGAAGTGGCTATTGATTCAGCCGAACAAGTTCTTGCCGCCGCTGGTTGTAGCGGACGCGTTGCCCTCCGGCGCGCCCGCTTCGATGCGGCGGCATTGATCGTGGCGAAAGAGGGCATCGGTGCGTTGTCTGGTGCCCTCTTCGACCTCGGTGTCTCGTCTCCTCAATTCGATGTTGCCGAGCGTGGTTTTTCATATCGGTTTGATGCGCCGCTCGATATGCGGATGGATCGCTCTCAAGTGTTGAGTGCAGACGTGATTGTCAATACATACGACGAAGATGCGATCACTCAGATGTTGCGTCGCAATGCTGATGAACGTCATGCACACAGAATCGCAAAAGCAATTGTTGCTGCGCGGCCCATTCATTCCACTGTTCGTTTGTCTGACGTAGTTAGTTCAGCGATTCCTGCACCTGCGCGTCGCCGTGGCGGGCATCCTGCAAAAAGAACTTTTCAAGCCATTCGTATAGAAGTGAATGCCGAACTAGAAATTCTCCCCGGCGCATTGCGTAACGTCATCAAGTTGCTGGCTCCCGGCGCGCGCCTAGCTGTTCTGTCGTACCACTCTGGCGAAGACCGCATTGTTAAATCCGTGATGAGATCAGCTGAGACAGGTGATTGCCAATGTCCACCGAATCTTCCATGTGGTTGCGGGGCAGTGCGCTCGGTGGTTCGTATTCGTGCGCCACGTGATGCGAGCAAGGAAGAACTAGCTCGCAACCCTCGGTCATCATCTGCGCGGTTACGCGTGATTGAAAAAATCGCAACTCAGGATCTGAACTAGTCATGGCAGTAGCAATCAAACTCCCAGCTGCGCTGTCACCTCGCGAGGAACGCGAACAACGTCCGAAATTAGTGCTGGTCCCACAGAGCGACCGACGGTATTACCGCGTGATGACGGTGATGGCGGCCGTCGTTATCGTCATGTTTTGCATCGTGTCACTTCGTGCTCATATGGCACAACAAGAGATGCGTCTTGACAAATTGAACTACGACATCACGCGAGCACGTGCACATTTTGAAACCTTGCGCGCAGAGCGCGCCAACTTGCAATCTCCTGGGCAGTTGATGAACCAAGCAAGCGCAATGGGGCTTGTACCAAGTCTCGGAATTCATATGGTTGGTATTCCTGCCGCCGTCGCTGCAGAAGTCGCAGCAACTGTTGGAAAAGTTGACTCTGAACTAGCAGCACATACTGAATCTCCACTCGACGAATTTGGCCGTATGAAAGCCGCAGTGGTGGGTGCACCATGAGTGGGGTAGAAGGATCACAACGCGGGACTCGTTCACATGGCACTGCGTCAGCTCGAACTGGCGGGTCTCGTACGTCTGCTACTCGCAGCACTTCTTCTCGGACTGTAAGTAAGCGAACCAGTTCAACGCCACGCGCACGTACCAGCAGTCGACCCCCAGTGGCGAAAAAACCAAGTCGTCCACCAATGCGGCAAGAATCACTTTCTCGTCGTCCTACGCCATCAGTTTCACCGTTTGAATCTTTGCTAGCCACGGCTTGGTACTGGACAAAAATGAGTTTTACAGGTGAGGTGCCAGCAGCTCTACGTTCAAGCAAAATTCCATCGTCAGAAGCGCACCAACGAGTAAAAGGACGACTACGAGCAACAGTCGGTCTCTTCATTCTTGCTCTAACACTCCTGCTCGGACGTGTTGTGTTGTTGCAAACAGTGCAGAGGCATGCCTATTTTGCCGCCAGCGTTGACCAGCGCACCAGAGTCAATATCTTACGTGCTGCCCGTGGTGTGATTTTTGATCGCAATGGAAATGAATTGGCGCTGTCAGTGCCAAGTAGCACTGTTTATGCAGACCCTCGTGATATTTCAGATGTGCCATCAGTTGTGCACGCACTTGCAATTGCTTTGGCCTACACGCCAGAGCAAGAAGCAAAATTGCTCGCCACGATGAGTGCCCCGGGTTCTAAGTTCACTTATATCGCTCGAGGACTTGATAAGGCGAACGCGCAAACACTGCTTAATCTTGGATTGCCTGGTGTGTATTCCTATACGGAACCCGCGCGCCAAGTTGAAGGTGGAGTGGCGGGTGCTGTTATTGGTCGCACCGATCCAGACGGTCTTGGAACTTCAGGTCTCGAAAAACAATTCAACACAGTTCTGACTGGCATCGATGGAAAAGGTGTTCGTGAAGTAGATAAAAAGGGTCGCTCAATCGCTGGTGTACAAAGCACGACAATTGCTCCGGTAGCCGGCGACGACATTGTGTTGACCTTAGACAAGAACATTCAATTTCAAACTGACAAGGCATTGTTAGATCGGGTTGGTCAGCTCAGTGCAAAGGGCGGCACCGCCATTGTGATGAACACGACCACTGGGCAGGTGTACGCCATGTCTAACGTCAGGCGAGATGCCGCGGGGTCAGCAGTCTTGGCAACAGGAAACTATGCAGCGGTAGAAGCCTACGAACCAGGTTCTGTTGCAAAAGTTTTTTCCATTAGCGCTGCGTTAAATGAAGGAACCGTGACCCCTGAAACTGTTCTTAAAGTTCCAGGATCAATCATTGTGGACAAATATCCGATTCGTGATGCGTGGCCACATCCAACGATGGATATGAATTTGCGGACCATTGTTACTGAAAGTTCCAACATCGGAACTTTGATGACTGCACAAACTATGAAATCTGACACATTGCATGATTATCTTTCAGGGTTTGGCTTTGGACAAAAAACTGGTCTTGATTATCCGGGTGAAAGTCGCGGAACATTGCGCGATGCGAAGAATTGGCGAGGCACAGAGAAGGTCACTGTGTCATACGGTTACGGAATGGCAGCCACTCCGCTTCAGTTGATCGCAGGTGTAAACACCGTGGCTAATAAGGGAATGTACGTTGCGCCGCAATTGGTGAGCGCAACCATTGACAAAGCCGGCAAGAGATTTGCATCAAAAGAGTCGGCCACTCATTCAGTTCTTAAACCAGAAATTGCTGCCACGATGACAGATATGTTGCGCGACGTTGTGTGCACGGGAACTGGCAAGCTTGCTCAGGTAAAGGGTATGGAAATCGCCGGTAAGACCGGAACCGGATACAAAGTGCAAGCAAACGGTACGTACTCAACTGACACCGGCGGAAGAAAATATTTTGCTTCATTTGTGGGTTTCTTTCCTGCTGCGAATCCCCAAGTGACAATATTGGTGAGCATCGACGAACCAGACGCGTCCTCTCGTGACCGTTTCGGTGGAACTGCAGCAGCGCCCGTTTTTGCGCGGTTGGTTCCAGAAGTCATGCATGAATTAGGAATTGAAGCAACGGGTTCAGGTACTGGTTGCAAGGCGGGCGTTGCGTCTGCTGGACACTGATCGGATTATGAATCATGTCGCGACATCCGATCTCTCCATTACCCATTGACAGCCTTGTCATGCACGCCGACATCTCGGCACGTATCGCAGGTAATAGTCAGGCACTCATCACCGGAATTACTCAAGACTCTCGAAATGTGGAACCTGGTGACATGTTGTGTTGTGTCAGGGGGGAGCAGTTCGACGGACATGATTTCATTCGTGAGGCTGAACAGCGAGGAGCGGTTGCAGTTCTCGTTGACCATCTCATGTCAGACATCAGTGAGTCGCTGACACAAATCGTGGTTGCAGATGTCCGAAGTATTCTTGGGCGGGTTGCTTCTGCCGCATTTCGTCATCCTGCGTCATCATTAAAAATGGTGGGGATTACCGGAACAAATGGCAAGACCACGACCGCCTCAATTCTTGGATCAATTTTGTCTGCGCATGGAGCATTTGTGTACGTGATGGGCACCCTTACTGGAGCACGTACAACTCCAGAGCCAATCGATTTGCACGCACAGTTGCGTGATTGTGTTGACCAGGGGTTTGATCATGTCGTGATGGAAGTGTCGTCGCATGCATTAGAACTGCATCGAGTAGATGGCATCGTTTTTGATGTCGCATTGTTTACAAATCTCGGCCATGATCATTTAGATTTCCACGGCACTATTGAGAATTACTTTGCGGCCAAACAGAAGCTGTTTTCTTCTCAATTGGCACGAGTTGCAGTTGTGAATTCTGATGATACGTATGGTCAACGCCTCGAAAAGGACGCGACAATTCCAACAACAGGGTTTGGGTTGTCTCAGGTGACTGAAGTGGCAGTTGCAGTATCTGAGATTTCTTTCAATTGGAAGGGGCATTCGGTTCGTGTCCCCATTGGTGGCACTTTTGCCGTAATGAATGCTCTTGCTGCAATAACTGTGGCTTCAGTATTGAGCGTGCCTGAGGACGTGATTGTTCGAGGTTGTTCTCAAGTATTGACAATCCCCGGACGGTTTGAATCAGTCAACAACGAATCTGACATTGACGTTGTTGTTGACTTTGCTCACACGCCAGAGGCATTGCAAGGCTTGCTGGCCAGTGCACGTGAGATCGTGAGGTCAGACTTAATAGTGGTCTTTGGTTGTGGTGGAGACAGAGATGCAGCAAAGCGTCCTGTCATGGGTGATATTGCGGCGCGCATTGCGGACACCGTGATCGTGACATCGGATAATCCGCGAACTGAAGACCCGGACAAAATTGTGTCGGATGTTCTAAAGGGTGTTTCTGTCAATAAATCACGGGTTAGTTCCATCGTGAACCGAGAAAATGCCATTGAATCCGCCATCTTGGGGGCTAAGCGTGGTGACATGGTTGTTATTGCTGGCAAAGGTCATGAGATGACTCAGGAAATACAAGGCGTCTTGACGCCATTTAGTGATGTAGCTATTGCGTCAGCAGTACTTCGCACGAGGAAGGAGAATTCACGATGATTGCAGTTCTAATTGCCGGATCTGTAGCGATGGTGCTGTCACTTTTTGGCACCCGTGCGCTTATTTCTTTTTTTGACTCCCTTGGCAAGGGCCAGCCAATTCTTGGATCTGATGATCACGGTCCTGTGCATCACATGAAAAAACAGGGAACTGCCACGATGGGCGGAATCGCCATCATGCTTGCTGCATTTTTTGGTTGGCTTGCTGCGCATATTCGTGGCGGAATTGCTCTGTCTGACCAAGCGATGATCATGTGGGCTATTTGTGCTGTTTTAGCTGCAATCGGATTTCTCGATGATTTCTTAAAGGTACGCAGTTCTCATAATCGCGGTATTTTCTGGAAGAAGAAGGGCTACATCACATTCGGAATTGTTCTACTAATGATGACGTGGCTCCTTCTCGGAACCGGTGTGAGCGAAACTCTGTCGTTTACTCGTTTAGATTTTCCAGGTTGGCATTTGTCACCAGTGTTGTGGGTGGTCTGGACCTCTCTCATGGTGTGGGCAACAACCAATGCGGTAAATGTTACCGATGGGCTTGATGGGCTAGCAGCAGGTTCAGCGTTATTCGGATTTCTTGCTTTCACAGTGATTGCCTATTGGGCATTTCGAAATCCAGATATTTATCACGTGGTTAACCCGCTAGATCTAGCAGTTTTTTCTGCTGCGATGGCAGGAGCGTGTGGCGGATTTCTGTGGTGGAACGCTGCTCCGGCGCGAATATTCATGGGTGACGTTGGTGCCCTCGGAATTGGAGCTGCACTCGGATTGCTTGCAGTTACCACCAACACGCATGCGTTACTTCCGCTGATATGTGCTTTAAATGTCATGGAAGCGGGTTCTGTGGCTTTACAAATGGGCGTGTTTAAAGCGTCAGGTCGTAAGAAGCGATTGTTTCGCATGTCTCCCATTCATCACCATTTTGAATTACTCGGATGGCCAGAAACAACAGTCATTATCCGATTTTGGATTTTGTCAGGAATCTGCGTTGCTGTTGCCGTAGGTATGTTCATCGCAGACTTCACACATATTGCCGATTCATTTGCTGGGCGCTGACATGAAACGGGTTGCAGTATTCGGACTTGCGCTCACTGGTGCAGCAGCTGCGCGCGCGCTCGTACTGCGAGGAATTGAAGTCGTTTTGTCAGATGACGCACTCACTGATTCCCATCGCGAACTTGCAGCTGAACTCGCGTGCACAATAGTGGCGGTCGATACGCCGTCCGGACTAGCGAATTTTCTCGAAGGGGTCGATGTTCTGATTCCTGCTCCTGGTGTGGCGCCACATCATCGCGTGATTGCGTTTGCTTTGGCCCACAATGTCTCGGTTCGCACTGAGATCGACATTGCGTATGAATGGGAATTACAACGACCAAACGGTCCACGACCAATTCTTGGCGTCACTGGAACTGATGGGAAAACGACGACCACGATGATTGCAGCTGCTCTATTGCGAGCACGTGGCCGGTCAGTCGGTGAAGTCGGAAACACCGATCTTCCCTTTATGTCTGCCATTGACCAACCGTTTGATGCCTTTGTCGTTGAGTGTTCCAGTTTCCGATTGCAGTTCACAGACATGTTTCGCTGCGATGCTTCTGTATGGCTGAATCTGGCGCCTGACCATCTCGATTGGCATGGGTCATTTGAAAAGTACACAGAAGCCAAACAGCGTTTGTGGGCACATTGTCGGCCAGGTGACGTTGTGGTGGCGCCCACGAACAACATGGCCATCGTTGATTTTGCTCGCCAGACAGCATCGCGTTGTGTCACTTTTGGGTTGGACTCTGGTGACTACCGATTAGAGAACGGTTCTCTGGTGTGTGATCACGGAGTGATCTGTGGTGTTGATCAACTGTGGCGCGCTATGCCGCACGACATCACTAATTCTCTTGCCGCTGCCGCGCTTGTTGTTGAATCTGGTTTGTGTGGCATTGATGAAGTGGCCTCTCCGTTACACACTTTTGAATCTGCACATCACCGTATTGAACTTGTTGGTCATTTTGAAGGTGTGGCGTGGTACGACGATTCAAAAGCCACTAGTCCTCATGCGGCGCTAACTGCAATTCGCGCGTTCGATCGAGTTGTTTTGATAGCGGGAGGACGCAACAAGGATTTAGATCTGTCTCACATGGCGAGTGAACCCAAACGAATGGTCGGAGTTGTTGCCATTGGAGATGACGCAGACAAAGTGATTGAAGCGTTTCGCGAAGTATGTCCCGTACAAATGGCTTCTTCGATGCGTGAAGCTGTGGCATGTGCATCTGGTTTGGCTGAGAAGAATTCAACAGTTCTCTTATCTCCAGGTTGCACTAGTTATGACTGGTACAACAACTACAACGAACGTGGTGACGATTTTCAAAGGGCTGTACGTGAGTACTTCAATCAGAGCGAACGGAGATAATGATGGTGACTGAAAAGAAAAGTGCTCCGTCACTAAAAGAGCGTCGTCTCGCCACCCTTCGCCGAACAGGTGTTGCTGATCGTCACCGTGTTGCCCTTGAAAGACCTTCAGGTGCTTTCTTTTGGATCTTGATCATCATCATTTCGTTCGTGATGCTCGGATTAGTCATGGTGTTGTCATCATCTTCTGTGACCAGCTTGCACTCAGGTTCTTCTGCGTGGGCCTTGTTCGAACGTCAGTTGGTGTGGGCAGGTCTCGGCGGAATCGCAATGTGGGCAGCGTATGCATTGCCATATGAGACATGGCGAAACTATCGACTGTTGATGCCGGTTGTGTTGACCGTCGTGGGGCTAAATATCGCAGTGTTTTTAAAGGGTGCTCTTGTGCATGGGGCACGTGCATGGCTAGATATTGGGCCTTTCCGTATGCAGCCATCGGAATTTATGAAGATTGCTGTAATTCTCTTTTGCGCAAACCTCTTGTCTCATCGCCATCGTTCTGTTCAAATTACAAGCATCGTGTTGTGGCCAATGATTGCTGCCTTGAGTGTTGGCGCTGGCCTATGTGCTTTGCAAAAGGACTTTGGTGGCAGCCTGATCTTTGGTGGAATCGTGCTCGTCATGATGTTCATCGCTGGTCTGCCCCCACGCCAACTAGCTGCCACAACAGCAAGTCTTGGAGTCTTGGGAATTTTTGTTTTGAACTTTGCAAGTAATGCAAGTGCTCGAATGTTTGCCTTCTTGCATCTCGACGCAACTAAGGCGGACAGCGGGTACCAGGTGTATCAATCTTTGTTAAGTATTGCCAATGGTGGTTGGTCAGGAACTGGCATTGGTTCAGGAACAAGTAAGTGGGGATATGTTCCTCTTGCTTACAGTGACTTCATTTTTTCTGTTATTGCAGAAGAGATGGGAATCTTTGGTTCCCTTATGGTTATTGGCGGATTTCTTGCCTTAGTAATATTTGGTATGCAAGTTGCATTGTCAGCGCCTGATACTCACGGTGCATTTATTGCCGGTGGGATATCTGCGTGGTTTGGCGTGCAGGCATTAGTAAACATTGGGGGAGTTGTTGGTGCCTTGCCAATGACGGGTCTCACTCTTCCGTTCTTGTCGTATGGCGGCTCATCGCTCATCGCTTCAATGGCCGCTGGTGGTCTGTTGTTGAACGTCGCTCGAGATGTAAAGACTTCGTAATAACTCATGGTCTATGCAGTAGTCACTGGTGGCGGTACGAGCGGGCACGTTATTCCGGCGTTAGCGATATGTGAATTGCTTGTTGAAGCGGGCCATCCTCTTGGCGACATCCGGTACGTGGGTTCACGGCGTGGAGTCGAAACAGAGTTGATGGTTGACACCGGTGTGATTTCAGAATTTCTTCCCATCTCTGGCCTGCAACGATCTTGGACCGTTCGAAGTCTGGTACGAAATGCTCAATTGCCTTGGCGATTGTTGCACAGTCGAATTCTCGCGCGTGGGTTGATGTCGTCATGGAAGCCCCAGGTGGTTATTTCTGTTGGTGGTTACGCCAGTGAACCCATGTCGCGTGCCGCTATTGCCACAGGCGTACCACTTGTGTGTGTCAGTTACGATCGCATCGCCGGTTTGGCAACGCGCCGTCAATCGCGACATGCTGCAGTCTGTGCAGTCGCCTTTGAGAACAGCACGCTTCCGCGATCAGTTATGACAGGAGCACCTGTACGACGTCACCTTCGTGATCTCGCAGTTGTAGAGAGTCGAGAAATATCTCGAAAAATGCTGAGCATTTCATCAACTGCACAGATGATTGTCGTAATGGGTGGTTCGCTTGGCTCAGGTGTATTAAATGCAATGGTTTCAGACTTGCTCCGTGCGCTTGAGGGTAGAGAAGCAGTTGTCTACCACATTTGTGGAGAACGCTTTGTGCGAGATGCAATGCCACATGTGCCCGCAGGCGTGCAGTACATCCGCGTGGGATATGAATCGCGTATGGCAGATGTGTATAGCGCGCTCGATGTTGTGGTGGCGCGAGCAGGTGCAAGTACCGTTGCAGAAATAGCAACTGTGGGGGTTGCTTCACTATTGGTGCCATGGCCTGATGCTGCTGATGGTCACCAGGAATTGAATGCGCGATGGCTGTCGGATTCTTCAGCTGCAGAACTTCTCAATGATGCGTCGTGTGCTGATGGCAGTGCAGTGACACGTGTCATGTATTTGTTAGATAATCCAGCTCGAATGACTGAATTAGCGCGTAATGCTTTCCAATTAGGAGCAATACATCGAGGAGATGGATTAGTGACGGCGATTCACAGCGTCGCACTCACGCCTGTCGCGCGTGAAACAATGGACGACTGATGTACGTTTCCCGTCGACTCGCTGAGCCCGTAGTGTCTCTGTCTGCACCTATTCGGTGTCACGTAATTGGCATCGGCGGTCCTGGCATGAGTGCTCTCGCGCGATTGTTGATTGAGATGGGTCACGAAGTGACCGGATCCGATGTGCATGACTCAGACGTTGTTG
Organism: Actinomycetota bacterium; assembly: GCA_037129095.1. Lineage (GTDB taxonomy): Bacteria > Actinomycetota > Acidimicrobiia > Acidimicrobiales > Ilumatobacteraceae > UBA2093. The sequence continues at coordinate 11,816 of JBAXVL010000002.1, forward strand.
CACAACTACGTCTACGAGGTGCCACTATTTCAATTGGTCATTCTGCAACTGCTGTTCACGGCGCTGATGTTGTGACGTATTCAACGGCTATTCCTTCTACCAATGTGGAACTAGTTGAAGCGCAACGCATGTCAATAGAAGTGCGACATCGGTCGGGGATGTTGGCGTCAATTTGTGCAGCAATGAAAGCAGTCGGTGTGGCTGGAACTCATGGGAAAACCACAACGACGGCACTCCTGACTGCAATGGCAACAGCGGGCGGATTATCGCCGTCGTCAATAATCGGAGCTGAGGTTCTGAATTCTCAAGAAAATGTTCACGGAGATGGATCGCTTCTCATAATTGAGGCTGATGAGAGCGATGGGACGCTCGATGTCTTGCCCCTGTCCTGCCTTATCGTGACAAATATTGACGTTGACCATCTTGACTACTTCGAGACTTTTGACGGTGTCCGTCAATGTTTTGCCGATGCTGTCTCTCGAACCAATGGGCCAATTGTTCTGAATGCTGACGACGAGGGATCAGCCGAGGTACTTGCTGCTTTCGGTAATGATTCGCGCGTCACCACTTTTGGACGTGCACATTCTTCAACAGTGCAAGTTCTTAGTTCTGTTTCACGAAGCGATGGTATGGATGTCGACGTTCGAATCGGAGACGAATCGTTTACGTGCAGTTTGATGGTACGGGGCGAACATAACGCGATGAATTTTGCCGCAGCCCTTGCAATGGCAATTCGTCTTGGGGTGAAACCCGCTGTCGCTTGTGGTGCGGCGAGTGTATTTACAGGTGTAGCGCGCAGATTTACTGAACGAGGCACATTTCAGAGTGCGCTCTTGATAGATGATTATGCACATCTTCCCGCTGAAATTTCTGCCACGATTGCCACTGTGCGTTCGCACCCAGCCTGCACAGGTCGAGTTGTGGCTGTGTTTCAACCGAATCGCTTTCATCGCATAGCTTCGATGGCAGATTCGTACGCCGATTGCTTCACTGGTGCTGATCGAATCGTTATTACTGATGTTTATGCCTCTGGAACAGAGCGCATTGAAGGAGTAACAGGCGAGCTGGTTGTGTCAGCTATTCGCGCAGCCCACCGCGAAGCTGACGTTGTGTGGGCACCATCACGATTGGACACCGTGAACGCTGTATCGCAATGGATTCAACCGGGGGACGTGTGTGTCTCTATGGGTTGTGGCGACATTGAAACATTTCCTGATGATCTGCGAGCAGTATCGCTATGACGGTCGCCGCGATAGTTGCAGAGTTGATCAGCCTTGGTCTCGACGCCAAAACAGACGTGCCCTTGGCGCCGTTGACAACGTATGGAGTCGGTGGTCATGGTGCATGTGTTGTGAAGGTGTCTTCGACAGACCAAGCAATGACAGTTGCGTCTGTTCTGTGTCGTTATCCAGATACCGACACGTTGGTAATTGGTCGTGGCAGCAACCTATTGGTTGCAGACACTGGATTTGCAGGTGTGGTTGTTGTGATGTCGCAGTCAGACACGGACAAGACGGTTGTTGTTAATGGCGATGTAGTTGAGGCAGGTGGCGCAATGTTGATGCCAGTGTTGGCTCGTCGATCTGTGGGTGCCGGACGCGGCGGCCTTGAATGGTGCGTCGGTATTCCTGGAACAGTGGGCGGAGCGATACGAATGAACGCAGGGGGCCATGGTTCTGACATGGCCTCGTCTGTTGTTGACGCGACCGTGCTATCGCTTCGAAGTGGTCGTGTTGAGCGCATTGAAGCCGAAGACCTGGGATTCTTCTTTCGTGGTTCAGCACTTTTGAGCCATCAGATTGTGTTGTCGGTGCGACTACGAACAGTTGCGCAAGACGCCTCTGTAGGAACGACTGAAATAAATGGTGTTGTTGGCTGGAGACGTGAGCATCAGCCGGGGGGGCGCAATGCAGGCTCAGTGTTTGTTAATCCAGGCTCAGGTGATGACAGTTCTGGCGCACTGATTGACTCTGCGGGTGTTCGCGGTTTTGCGATTGGGGCTGTACAGGTTTCTGAGAAACATGCCAATTTCATTCAAGCATCTGATGGGGCAACTGCAGCCGATATTGCGGCGGTGATGTCGCATGTGCAAAGTACAGTCGAGTCAACCCACGGCGTTCGTTTGTATAGCGAAGTATGTCTTGTCGGATTTTCTCCAGACCTGATGACTAGATTTTCTCACCCCAACCACACGGCAAGCGGTCAGGTTGCGGCCACAGAGAAGTTGCAGAAACTTCTCGGAGAGCACGTATGACAGATTCAGACAAATCAACGCCAAAAGAACGAGTGGAAGAAATTTCTGTCACTGAGGTCTCTGACCAAGTTCTTAAAGAATTGTCAGGACTTTTTGGAAGTCGTGAAGTACAAAAATCTGAGGCAAATGAGGACGACACTGTCACTGAGGTAGTAGTTGTCGCAGAGATTGAGACCCACGATCACACCCCGCAAGTATCGGAGTTGATTGACACTGAAGAAGTCATATTCATTGATGAATCCAATTCGCAGGTACCTGCGCCCTTTTCGATAAATGATCCGCTTCTGAACGGCATGCCAGACGATGACGGAACTTTGGTAGTGATTGATGACGATTTAGACCGTGTAGTGATTGTTGATGATGACAGACCCGATCATTCGTTTGAAGAACGTCAGCGTCGTTCACGCCGCCGTGAACGTTTGCAGAAAGTCAAGTGGCTCAAGTTGGCCGGTCTGGTGGTTGCGTCGGTTGTTGTTGTGATTGCGTTGTTGGCGTCGCCAATCTTTGCAATTCGTTCGGTCGCTGTAGAAGGCAATGTTTACACGGCGCCCAAAGTTTTGACTGCGGTTAAAAAAACGCTGAAGGGTGCATCGGTATTCACGGTCAACACTAGAAAAGCACGAGAGCTTCTTGTGGCAGACCCGTGGGTATCAGATGTCAGAATTACTACTCGGTTTCCAGGAAAAGCATTAGTAGAAATTGCTGAGCGAGTGCCAGTTGTTTGGTACGTCGGCGATGATCAGAAGGCACGGATAGTGGATGCCCGCGGTCACGTCATTTCAGTTCTTGATGGCTGGCCAACGAAATATCTGCGGGTAGCGGGAGTCGGCCCATCTCTCAAGGCAGGCGCGGTAGCTGATGATGTCTATCGAGCTGCGGCGCAACTTGTCCTGGCGCTACCCGATGAACTGCGTCCGCTGGTGAAATCCCTCGAAGTAAGTCCAGGAGGGGAGCTCGCAATGACCCTTGCGGGAGGCACTCTTGTGCGCTTTGGTCCACCCAATGATCTGCAAAGCAAATTGGTTGCTGTTGTTGTGCTTTTGCGCCGTCAGAATCCCTCCACATTGGCTGTTATCGACGTTTCGACGGGCGAACCGACCGTTCAAGTGCGCTAACTATTCCCTCGATTTCGTGATTGCCACATAAATCGCTCCTGATGTGGGAAACTTAAGAAACTCAGTCCTTACGGACTCCTTACTGGAGGTAAATGGTCAATGGCCGGTGCACCACAGAATTATCTCGCCGTTATAAAGGTGATTGGCATTGGCGGAGGCGGCGTGAACGCTGTCAACCGCATGATCGATGCTGGTCTACGCGGCGTTGAATTTGTCGCAATTAATACAGACGCGCAAGCGCTTCTTATGAGCGATGCTGATGTCAAGCTCGATATTGGTCGTGACCTCACTCGTGGCCTTGGTGCAGGTTCAGATCCTGATGTCGGTCGTGCAGCTGCTGAAGCGCATCGTGAAGAGATTGAAGAACTCATCAATGGTTCCGACATGGTCTTCATCACCGCAGGTGAAGGTGGCGGCACCGGAACCGGTGCAGCACCAGTTATTGCCGAGATCGCTAAGTCGCTTGGTGCGCTCACTATCGGTGTTGTTACTCGTCCATTCCAATTTGAAGGTCGCCGTCGTGCGGTTCAGGCAGACAACGGAATTCAGCGTCTGAAGGAAAAAGTTGACACGTTGATTGTCATTCCAAACGATCGTCTTTTGACTGTTGCTAACGACAAGACTTCTTTGGTTAACGCTTTCAAGATGGCCGATGAAATTTTGTTGCAAGGTGTTGCAGGTATTACAAACTTGATTACAACTCCAGGCCTCATCAACACAGACTTTGCTGACGTCAAGATGATCCTCACCAGCGCCGGTTCAGCCCTCATGGGTATCGGTATTGCAAGTGGAGATAATCGTGCAGTTGTTGCTGCAAAAGATGCAATTTCGAGCCCAATGCTCGAGGCAGCTATCGACGGCGCACGCGGTATTTTGCTCAATATCACTGGTCCATCAAGCATGGGACTTTTCGAAGTCAATGCAGCTGCAGAAGTGGTGCACGGTGTTGCTCATCAAGACGCGAACATCATCTTCGGTACTGTTATCGACGACGAGATGGGCGATGAAATCAAGGTCACAGTTATCGCTGCTGGTTTTGAACGTTGGGACGCTGGCTCTGGTAGTTCAAGTGTCGGCACTCGTTCCACATCTCGTCCGCCAGATGCTCGACCACCTGCAAGCAACGTTCGAGACATTTTCTCCGATGTTGATCCGTTATCTGATGATGACGACGACTTCGACGTGCCTTCGTTCTTGAAATAACACTTCGCAAATGATCGACGCCTCTCAGGTGGCCGATCGGGTAGCCGATGTTCGCGCACGCATCAGCTTGGCTGGTGGGTCAGACGTTTCTCTCGTTGCTGTCACGAAGACCTTTGGCCTCGATGCCATTGCAGCTGCTGCGGCAGCTGGGTGTGATGCAGTTGGCGAGAACTACGCACAGGAACTTGTAGAAAAAATATCCGGAGGACCACCTTCCATCGATGTCCATTTCATTGGTGCGCTGCAGTCGAACAAGGTGCGTCTTCTCGTCGGCCATGTTGCGATGTGGCAATCGGTCGATCGAACTTCTGTTGTTGATGAACTTGGTCGTAGAGCGCCAGGAGCCTCAATTCTCCTTCAGGTAGACACAACAAATGAACCCTCAAAGGGCGGGGTCGCTCCGGGGCTTTTGGATGACCTACGAGCCCGGGCAGAATCACAGCATCTGCACGTGGCCGGGCTGATGACTATCGGGCCAACCAACGGAACACGTCAGGAGTGTGAAATAGCCTTTGGGCTATTGCGCCGACTCGTTAATGAACAGGGATTGGCAGTGTGTTCCATGGGCATGACAGCAGATTATGAGATTGCCGTTGCGTGCGGATCCACGATGGTCAGAGTAGGCAGTGGCTTATTCGGCTCGCGGTCTAGTACATCTATCTAGACGTGTCCCACATCTGCTATTCGTTCTGCATTAGCCTTTGAATATGTCATTTTTCCGCCGTGCAATGGATTACCTAGGTCTGAGTGGGGAAGAAGCCTACGACGACTACGACATGTCGATGGAGTACGAACGCCCTCAACGTGTTGGTCGTCCCGCTCCAGAGCAGGGTGGACGTCGTTCTGGTTTTGATCCTGAATATTCATCAGAGACTCAACGCCCAGCTGCACGTCCGATGCGTGTTGATGACACCGGTGCTGCGCGTCGTCCTGACGACTCAGGTTTGCAAGTACGTCCAGTCGGAACTGCTCGTACGTCTCCAACAGTGCGCACAATTCCGTCATCGGGTGAAACTGTCACAGTTCGTCCGCGTAATTTCAATCAGGCGCAAGAGATTGCTGATCACTTCAAAGAAGGTGTTCCTGTAATTGTGAATCTCGAAGGTGCTGATCGCGAGATGGCACGTCGCATTATCGACTTCGCAAGCGGCATGTGTTACGCGCTTAGTGGCACAATGGAAAAAGTGGGCAGTGGCGTCTACTTGTTAAAGCCTGCCGTGAGTTTTGACTCACCTCGTTACTAAGGGTTAATCATGCAAATTGTCTGCGCCATCGCGAACATCTATGTGTTGATTGTGGTTGCTCGCGCAATCTCAACGTTCTTTCCAATTTCTCCGGGCAGTCCGTTTATGCCCATCGTTGAACTTCTCTACAAAGCCACCGAACCAGTCTTTGCGCCGATTCGTCGTGTCCTTCCCACAATGGGGCCATTTGATTTCACGCCGTTGGTAGTGCTCATCGGGGTCCAGGTTCTCGCGCGCATCCTTGGGTGCTGAGCCTCTTAGCCCTCTAGCCTTATTGCGTGACGTACCCGAAGGTTGACCCCCAACCAAATTTTCCTCGGATAGAAGAAGGTGTACTGGCGCGTTGGGAACGTGACCAGACTTTTGCACAGAGCCTTGCTGCCCGACCTGCTGGGACGAATGGTGACAACGAGTTCATTTTTTATGATGGTCCTCCGTTTGCGAATGGAATGCCTCACTACGGTCATTTATTGACAGGCTTCGTAAAAGATGCTGTACCGCGATATCAAACAATGCGCGGTCGACATGTTGATCGCCGATTTGGATGGGACTGTCACGGACTTCCCGCAGAAGTAGAAGCTGAAAAAGAACTGGGAATTGCAGGTCATCCTGCGATCGCGGCGTTTGGAATTGACAAGTTCAACGATGCTTGTCGCACAAGTGTGTTGCGCTACACCGACGAATGGCAACGGTACGTCACTCGTCAAGCTCGGTGGGTTGATTTCGAAAATGATTACAAAACTCTCGATACTCCATATATGGAAAGCGTGATGTGGGCCTTCAAAACTTTGCATGATAAGGGTCTCATTTATGAGGGTTTCCGAGTTCTTGCATATTGCTGGCGTTGTGAAACTCCGCTGTCAAATACAGAAACACGGATGGATGACGTCTATAAAGATCGGCAAGACCCTGCTCTAACAGTGGCCTTCGAACTTGAATCCGGGGAAAAGATTCTCGCGTGGACAACTACTCCGTGGACTCTTCCTTCAAACTTGGCGCTGGCTGTTGGGCCTGACATTGACTATGTAGAGCTACAACACCCAGATGGCAATACCTATATTCTCGCCCAGGCTCGTCTCGGGGCATATGAAAAGGAACTCGAGGGTGCTGAAGTAGTACGAACGATACGTGGTGCTGAATTAGTGGGTCGCAAGTACACGCCACTATTTCCATTCTTTGCCGGTACTGACAATGCATTTCAGGTTCTTGGTGCCAACTTTGTTACTACCGACGACGGAACCGGCGTTGTGCATATGGCACCGGGCTTTGGTGAAGACGACCAAATTGAGTGCAATGCTGCAGGAATTCCTACGTTGTGCCCCATGGATGAACATGGTTGTTACACAGCCGAAATTTCACCATGGGTTGGTCAACACGTGTTTGATGCCAATCCGGACATCATTCGCACGCTGAAGGAGCGCGGAGTCGTCATACGTCATGATTCGTACAACCACTCGTATCCACATTGTTGGCGCTGCGCTGAGCCGCTCGTATATCGCGCGGTTTCGTCGTGGTTTGTTGAAGTAACCAAATTTCGCGACCGAATGGTTGAGCTGAACGAGCAAATTACATGGTCACCAGAGCACATTAAAGATGGCTCGTTCGGTAAGTGGATTGCGAATGCCCGAGATTGGGCAATCAGTCGAAATCGCTTTTGGGGTTCACCGATTCCAGTGTGGAAGAGCGACGATCCAACGTATCCACGCCTTGACGTGTATGGAAGCCTCGCTGATTTGACGCGTGACTTCGGAGTAGAAGTCACTGATTTGCATCGCCCAAACATTGACGACCTTGTGCGACCAAACCCTGATGACCCAACCGGGAAGTCCATGATGCGTCGCGTCCCTGAAGTTCTTGATTGCTGGTTTGAAAGTGGCTCGATGCCTTTTGCACAGGTTCATTACCCATTTGAGAACAGGGAATGGTTTGACAACCATTATCCCGGCGATTTCATTGTTGAATACATCGGTCAAACCCGTGGTTGGTTTTACACACTGCATGTGTTGGCAACTGCGTTGTTCGACAAGCCGTCGTTTTTATCATGCATCAGTCACGGAATTGTTCTTGGTGATGACGGCGCAAAAATGTCAAAGAGTCTGCGCAACTATCCAGACCCAATGGCTGTTTTTGACTCGCATGGCGCCGACGCAATGCGTTGGTATTTGTTGTCCTCGCCAATTTTGCGAGGCGGAGATTTCTCAGTCACCGAACAAGGCATGCGAGAGACAGTGCGACAGGTCTTGTTGCCGTTATGGAATTCCTATTATTTTTTAGCACTCTACGCAAATGCAGATGGCGTGACAGGCGTTGTTCGAACAGATTCAGCAAATGTTCTTGATCAGTATGTTCTCGCCAAGCTTGCAGACACCATTGATGCGGTTACAGCGTCCATGGATACCTATGACTTGTTCGCCGCATGTCAGACAGTGCGGTCATTTCTTGATGTGTTGACTAATTGGTATATCCGCCGCAGTCGTGATCGTTTTTGGTCGGGGGATCAAGACGCCATTGATACGTTGCATACTGTTCTTGATTACTTGGTACGTATCGCGGCACCGCTATTGCCTTTGGTCACTGATGAAATATTTGAAGGGCTGCACGGTGCTGCAGTGGGAAGTGTTCATCTGACTGACTGGCCATCGTCAACAACATTGCCGCGAAACTCATCGCTTGTCTCTGCTATGGATATGGTGCGCGATGTGTGTTCATCGGCATTGTCTGTTCGTAAAGCACATGGTCGTCGCGTACGTTTGCCTCTTGCCACGCTCACCATCGCTGCAGCAAATGCGTCTTCGCTTGAAGGATTCCTTGACATCGTGCGAGATGAAGTCAACGTGCGTGATGTCGTTTTAACCACAGACGTTGATTCGATTGCTTCTCATGAACTGCAAGTGGTTCCGGCAATTGTCGGACCTCGACTGGGACCGCGCACTCAGGCCGTCATCGTTGCGGTCAAGAAGGGCGAATGGACGCAAGATGGTGATGTCATCAATGTCGCCGGTGAGTCTCTGCAGCCTGGTGAATATTCTTTGAAATTGGTGACGCAATCTGGGTCGGCGAGCGCACCTCTTCCAGGGGGCATGGGAGTTGTTCTTCTTGACGTCGAAGTCACAGCTGAACTTGAGGCCGAAGGAGCTGCGCGCGACATCGTGCGTGCGGTGCAGCAGGCCCGCCGCGAGGCAAACCTTGATATCTCTGACCGAATCATCGTCACCTTGTCGGTCGAGCCCGAGCTCCAGAGTCAAATAATGCCTCATCTTTCACTGATTGCGAGTGAGACATTGGCTCGAGAGGTGCTCTTTGATGAGTCCGGCCAACGGGCTGTGAACATTGAAGGTGCAGTCATTGGCGTAGCCGTTGCTCTTGCACGTTGAGAAAACGCCTATTTCGGCCGTAGCCTCACGGGGCAACTCAGGCAGATGCCTGACGCAAGGAGAGAGTGCTCATTATGGCAACGAAGAAAAAGACCGCCCCTGCTAAGAAGGTAGTCAAGAAGGCTCCTGCAAAAAAGGCTCCGGCGAAGAAGGCTGCTCCGGCAAAGAAAGCCCCAGCGAAGAAAGCTCCGGCAAAGAAAGCGCCTATTAAGAAGGCTGCTCCGGCGAAGAAGGCTGTTCCTGTCAAGAAAGCCGCTCCTGTTAAGAAGGCCCCCGCTAAGAAAGCTCCGGCTAAGAAAGCGGCTCCTGTTAAGAAGGCTGCTCCTGTTAAGAAAGCGCCTGTTAAGAAAGCGCCTGCAAAAAAGATTGTTCCTATCAAGAAGGCTGTTCCTGTCAAGAAAGCCGCTCCTGTCAAGAAGGTTGTTCCTGTCAAGAAAGCCGCTCCCGTCAAAGTGGCCGCTCCGGCACCAGCTCCTGTGGTTGCTGCTCCCGCACCAGCGCCTGCAAAGAAAGTTGCAAAGAAGCCAGAACCACCGAAGCGTCCTGTCATTGTGAAGGGTGCCACGGAAGATGGAATCACATCGTCAAAGGATTTTGATCTGAAATTTCTCTTTGCACAACGTGATGCGCTGCAAGTAGAACGCATCAAATTGGTGGGCCAAGCAAACCGTCTTGAGAACGAAGCAAGTGCAATGATCGCTGACGCAGAGATGGGTGACGTGAAATTTGACGATGAAGGTGGCGAAGGTGACACCATGGTGGTGGAGCGCGAGCAAGACCTTGTCTTGTCGGCAGCAGCCCGCCAGACCGTCGAAGAAATCGATGCAGCGTTGGCTCGAATGAAGACTGGTGAATACGGCTATTCAGTTGTTTCGGTTCTGCCAATTCCAAAGGAACGCCTTCGCGCAATCCCATGGGCTACTGAGCTCGTGACAGAACGCGCCGGTGGACTAGGACGCCGCTAGGCGCTCTAGTACCTCAGTGTTCTCTCGCCGCCGCCAGGCGCTATTAATCGGAACAATTGTTCTTATCGATCAACTCACAAAATCGTGGGCGGTGTCATCGCTTACTAACGGTCGCGTGATTCACGTTGTTGGATCATTGCAATTCTCTCTTGGTTTTAATAGCGGGTTTGCATTTTCGCAAGGGCAGAGTATGGGGCCAGTGGTTGGCATTTTTGCCATCGTCGCTGTTCTCTTCCTGCTTCGAGCTGTCCGAAATGCATCAACTCCGTTGAGTGCTCTTGCTTTGTGTGCAATCGTGGCCGGTGCAATCGGCAATATTGCTGATCGTATTTTTCGTGGAGATGGTTGGTTGCACGGTCGTGTCATCGATTTCATCGATTTGCAGTGGTGGCCGGTATTTAATTTTGCAGATTCAGCAATATCTGTAGGGGCATGTGCACTTATTGCTGCCATGCTGATGGAATCGCGTAACGGTAAAGGTGTTGACGTCAATCATGAAAGTTGAAGAAACACTGCCAGCGGCTTTGAATAATGAACGTCTCGACCGAATTGTTTCGTTGATTGCTGATATCTCTCGAACCGATGCATCCAAATTGATTGCAAGTGGTGGAGCAACTGTCGACGGTGCTGCAGCTGCATCAGGCAAGGTACGTCTACGTGAAGGTCAGGTCGTTGTTGTTGACCTAGATATGGTGCCAGTAGCTGAGCCACCTGGGCCGGACGCAAGTGTCGTTCTCGACGTTGTCTATGTAGACGACGACATCATTGTGGTGAACAAAGGCGCTGGTCTTGTCGTGCATCCAGCATCAGGTCATGGTCTCGGAACATTGGTGAACGGCATTTTGGCGCTGTATCCAGAGGTTGCAGATGTTGGTCAACCCGCTCGACCAGGCATCGTGCATCGACTTGACGCAGGCACAACCGGAATGATGGTTGTGGCTCGTTCGCAACGTGCATATGACTCATTGGTCGCCGCACTAACCGAACATGAAGTAGGACGTGAATACCTGGCGCTTGCATGGGGACACTTTGATTCCCCGACAGCTGTCGTTGATGCCGCTATGGGTAGAGACCCTCGTGATCCGATGCGGATGGCAGTTGTTCATAACGGAAAATGGGCTCGTACTCATTTAGAAGTAGAAACTGAATTCAATCATCCAGCTCTGTTGACGTTGGTGCGTTGTTCTTTAGAAACTGGGCGCACTCATCAGATCCGCGTTCATCTGGCAGCTGTTGGTCATCCAGTTGTTGGCGACTCTATGTATGGCGGTGCAAAGTCAGCACTCGTTGCACCACGACCAATGTTGCATGCGCGTCGGTTGACATTGATTCACCCGGGTACAGGTGAAGAGATGTCGTTTGAAGCCACGTTGCCATCTGACATGGCAGCGATTATCGCCATGTGTTCTTTTGAGGTTCCGGAAAAATAAATCCGCGCTCTAATGAGAGTGCGGAGTATTTTTTGGCCACGGACCAGTGCCGGTCGCAGCCGATGCAATCGTTGCAAGCGTGTAGTCGTTCAAATGATCACGCATGTGATGTGCAGCGACATCCCAAATTGCGAGCAACACGCATTGTCCTTCGTGGTCGCATGACCCATCTTGATGTGGTTGACCAAAATCACCCAAAGTGATTGGTCCGTCCACTGCAGAAATGATGTCGGACAAGCGAATCTCACTGGGGGCTTTGGCCAAGACGTAGCCGCCGCCGACTCCACGTTTCGAGCGCACGAGACCGGCGCCTTTGAGTGCGAGAAGAATTTGTTCGAGATATGGCTGGGGGAGCGCGGTTCTTTCAGCAATGTCTCGCACAGAAGTCGGAGAAGCGGTCTCTGAATGGAGCGCTAGCGACAATAGGGCTCGACAGGCATAATCACCTCGCGTAGAAACTCGCACGTCACCATCGTAGGTGGTTGGATAGAGAGGTGAGTGTTCCGCAGCCCGTCTTGCCCAATTACGCCAATGGGTGCCTGTCAGGCATAGTTCCTGCTTTGTGTGCGCCTGGAGGCCCCCGAACGGTGCCAGCGTGGATGCCAGCAGTGGTGGGCGCAGCTCAACGCGTGGTTGTCCTGCTCATAGATGGTCTCGGATGGAATCAATTACAGACTCATCGTCATTGCATGCCGACACTCTCTGGTTTCGAAGGATCCTTCATAACGACAGTTGCTCCATCGACAACGGCTACGGCATTGACGTCATTGACAACAGGATTGTCGCCGGGGGAACACGGACTTCTCGGATATCGCATCGATATGGGTGACACGGTGATGAATGTGTTGCGGTGGGGGGATGAAAACGGAGATCTGCGCCGCAGGTACCCGCCCAATTTGGTGCAACCATGCCCTCCCTTTCTCGGATCACGCGTTCCAGTGCTGAGTAAAGGTGAACTAGAAGGAAGTGGATTCACGTTGGCTCACCTTGCCGATGTGAAACACATGGGTTGGCGGGCGCCAAGCAGCATTCCTGTACTAGTTCGTCAGGCGTTAGATGCTGGTGAGGACTTTGTATATGCCTATTACGACGGCGTTGACAAAATTGCTCACGAGCGAGGGTTTGGGGATTTTTATGATGCTGAATTGCGGGCGGCTGATGCAATTGTGGCCGACATCTTGTCGGTGTTGCCGCCCGAGACAGTGCTCATCGTGACGGCAGATCATGGCCAAGTACATGTTGGCGACAACACAATTATTCCGCCGAGTGAAGTTGTCGACCTTGTGAGTCATCAGTCTGGTGAAGGACGCTTTCGGTGGCTGCACGCAAAGCGCGGTCGTGCCGCATCGCTTCTCGATGTGTGTTCTATGTACGCCGATCGTGCGTGGGTCGTCACCGGAGATCAAGTGATTGATGAAAAGTGGTTCGGTCCGCGGATGAGTGACGAGGTGCGGCGCCGAATCGGTGACGTGGCACTCGTGGCTCACCAGCCAGTCAGTTTCGAAGAGCCTCTCGATGGTGGGGCGTTTCCTCTGGTGTGTCGTCACGGGTCCCTGACTGCAGATGAGATGCTCATTCCGCTGTTGGCTCAGCAGGCATAGATGGCTTGTGGGTCTCTGATGCCAGAGACCCACCCGACTGCTAATTTGTAAATTCGCAGTGGAGTTAGCTGCATCGGGGGTGTAGAGCTGCCGATGGGCACAAAAGGAGTCGGGAAAGTTCGTGGGTTCGTCATTTACACACCTCCACGTTCACACTGAATACTCCATGCTCGATGGAGCAGCGCGCCTTGACGAATTGGTCTCAAAGGCAGTATCTGACGGACAACAAGCGTTGGGAATTACAGACCACGGCAACATGTACGGCGTCATCGAGTTCTACAAAGAATGTGTGAAACAAGGCATCAAACCAATCCTTGGCACCGAGGCATACATGGCTCACGACCATCGATCCGAGCGCATTGCGCGCAGAGGACGTCTTGATGACAATGGTGGATCAGATGAAGGTGGACGCAAGCAGTATTACCACCTCACTTTGCTCGCAGAAAACAACGAGGGATACCGCAACCTCATTCAGTTATCGAGCCTTGCATTTCTTGAGGGATATCACTACAAACCGCGTGTTGACTGGGAATTGTTAGAGAAATACTCCTCTGGTCTCATGGCAACAACCGGGTGTCTTGGCGGCCATGTATTGCAGTCGTTATTGAATGGCGATGAAAAAGGCGCAATTGCCAAGGCATCGCGTCTGCAAGATATTTTCGGTAAAGACAATTTGTTTGTCGAACTGCAAGATCACGGAATTGCTAATCAGCGAACAACTAATCCGAAGTTGGTAGAGATTGCTCGTGCAATTGGCGCACCAATCATCGCTACTAACGACTCGCATTACGTCAATCAAAGTGACCACATGGCACATGACGCATTGTTGTGTGTACAAACAGGTGCTCTCATGCGCGACCAAGATCGGTTCCGTTTTGAAGGAAACGAGCACTATCTAAAAACTGCCGCCGAGATGCGTTCAGTGTGGAAAGACCTGCCAGAAGCGTGCGACAACACCTTGCTCATTGCTGAACGTGCACAAGTTGACATCACTTTTGATGAATACCAAATTCCTGATTTTCCCATTCCTGCAGACTTCAAAACGCCGGCTGAATATTTGTCGTCTCTTACATGGAAGGGAGCTCAGCAACGGTGGGGAGACAACTTGCCATCAGCTGTTGTTGAACGACTTGCATTTGAATTAAAAACAATTAGCGACATGGGCTTTGATGCCTATTTCCTTATTGTGTGGGACCTGATTCGACATGCACGAGAGTCAAATATTCGGGTTGGTCCAGGTCGTGGTTCGGCTGCTGGTTGTGCTGTTGCATACTGCTTGCGCATTACAGATCTTGATCCACTGAAATACGACTTGCTGTTCGAACGCTTCTTAAACCCATCGAGAATCAGCATGCCCGATATCGATATGGACTTCGACTCGCGGTACCGCGACCACATGATTCAATATGCCGCTGAAAAATACGGTCGAGACCATGTCGCTCAGATCATCACGTTTGCCACTATCAAAGCACGTAACGCAGTGCGAGATGCTGCTCGAGTGTTGGGTCATGAATATGGCGTGGGTGACCGCATCGCCAAGTTGATGCCAGCGCTACAGCAAGGTCGCGACACTCCGCTCGCTGCGTGTTTTGAATACAGCGATGAACATGCAGCCGGATACCGCGAGGCGCAAGGTCTACGAGATTTAGTTCTTGCAGATGAAATTGCCGCGAAGGTTGTTGAAGTCGCGCGCGGACTAGAAGGACTGAAGCGCTCCGATGGCATTCATGCAGCTGCTGTTGTTATTACCGGCAAGCCGCTCACTGATTACTTGCCAATTCAGCGCAAAGGAAATGATGCTCCGATAGTCACTCAGTACGAAATGCATGCAGTGGAATCTTTGGGACTTCTCAAAATGGACTTCCTCGGTTTGCGCAACCTGGATGTTATTGCAGATGCGGTAACCATGATCCGGGAACAAACTGATCCTGATTTTGATATTGACATTATTTCGCTCGAAGATACCGAAACGTTCGAATTGCTCGGCAGGGGAGACACCATCGGTGTGTTTCAGCTTGAGTCGTTACCAATGCAAAGTTTGTTGCGGCTGATGCGACCAACTGCATTTGAAGATGTTTGTGCGGTTATTGCTTTATATCGCCCAGGTCCGATGAGCACCAAAATGCACACCACCTACGCGAAAATTAAGAACAACATTGAAGAGCCAGAATACTTCCATGAAGACGCTCGCGAAGTACTGCATGACACGTACGGCCTCATGGTGTATCAGGAAAGCATGATGCGTGTTGCGCAGAAATTTGCTGGGTATTCATTGGCTCAAGCAGACAACTTGCGCAAAGCCTGCGGCAAGAAAGATCCAAAGGCAATGGCAGCGGAAGAGGGTTCATTTGTTGATGGATGCGAAAAGACCGGTTATGGCCGTCCATTGGGCGAAAAACTATTTGACATCATTCGTGGGTTTGCTGACTATGCATTCAATAAGAGCCACGCATATGGCTACGGACTCATTGCGTATCAAACGGCCTATCTCAAGGCTCACTTTCCTGTTGAGTACTCGGCATGTCTCTTGTCGTCGGTTAAAGGAAACTATGAAAAAGCAGCGGTGCATCTTGCAGATGCGCGGTCTATTGGCATCATCGTGTCGAACCCTGACATCAATGAAGGGCGTTCAGATTTTGCAGCGATCACTGCGGATGGGCAAAAAAGAATTGTGTTCGCATTGTCCGGTGTTCGCAATGTCGGCGAAGGCATAGTTCTGCAAATTTTGGAAGAACGCGATCGAAATGGTCCATACGAGTCATTTCATGATTTTGCGAGTCGTGCACCAGAGCAGGCACTGAACAAGCGAGCCGTTGAGTCACTCATCAAGGCTGGAGCGTTCGATTCCTTCGGGCACCCGCGCAGAGGGTTGTTAATGGTCTTTGAATCAATTATTGATTCTGCAGTTGTTGCACGTCGTGAAGAAGAAAAGGGCGTGATGTCGCTCTTTGGCGAAATGGAAGATGCCTCGACCACTGGATGGAGCTCAGAAGTTGCAATTCCTGATATGCAATTCACAAAGCCTGATCAGCTGCGCCATGAAAAAGAAATGCTTGGTCTCTACATCTCAGATCACCCATTGCGCGGAATAGAACATGCATTGCGCCGTTTAGTTACAAGTTCAATCCAAGAACTCGAGTCTCGCGAATCTGGCATGGTCACTATTGGCGGTGTGATGTCGAGCTTGAATCGTCGTTTTACAAAAAAGGGCGACCAGATGGCAACGTTTGTCCTTGAAGACATGGATGCCGTTATCGAAGTAACAGTGTTTGCAAAAGTATTAGCTGAATATGGTCATCTGTTGTCAGATGATTTGGTTGTCACTGTTACGGGGCGACTCAATCAGCGCGACGATGCGCCGCCAAGCTTTTCAGCGCAACGAATTTCTGTGCCAGAAAATCTTGGCGACAAAATTCCTGAAGTAGAAATATCGCTTCCTTCTGGTTTTACAGCAGACAAATTGGAACGACTGAAATCAATCATTGCGGAATTTCCCGGCACGTCTCCCTGCAGAGTGAAGTTGGCAGGAGGCAAGGTGTTTGATCTTGGTCCCTCTGGTCTTGTTGACTTTGAGAAGGCTCTGGCGCCTTTACGAGTCACGTTTGGCTCTAATGCAGTGAAAATCATCTAAATAACCCCTGATTTCAGGAATTGGCTTCTGGCAATGGCAGAATAGAAGGGTTGTTGTCGGCACTAGTGCCGCCCGAGTGTCATAGGGAGTCACCCAGTCAATGTCGTTGGAAGTTGCCACACAAGACTGCAGCGCACTCACTGAGGCCCAGTTTGAAGAGTTCCTCACCATTGAGGGGTCATTCACTGCGGAACAATTTGCGAAAGCCGGAACAGACTGGGTGTTGTGCACCCTTGCTCGTATCGACGGCAAGTTGCATGGTGTTACGTTTTCAACTCTCGAGCGCATCGGTGGAACACCATGTGTTTTGCTCGGTCTCATGACCATCAAGCGCACAGCAAAGCGTGACTCGGTTCTCAAGGGTCTCATGACTGAGGCTTATCATCGCGCGCTGATGGCGTTTCCCGATGAAGACGTCGTTGTCGGTAGTCGCTTCGCAACTCCCGATGGCATGGAGGCTTTAAAAGCAGTCACTGACATGATCCCAACTTTCGGACATCGCGCCGTGGGAGAAGAACGAGCATGGGGTCGTCGCCTAGCGCGTCGGTTCGGCGTTGATTCGACCTATGACGAAAAAACGTTCATTGTTGCATCGGGTGGCCACAGCGGTTTCCTTGATCATGAATCTTTGAAGCCTGAGAAGATTTCTCCTGAAATAACGTCATTGTTTGAAGGAGTCAACCCTAAAAAGGGTGGCGTGCTGATTGTGCATGGCTGGACCATGGCTGAAAGCCTCGTCAAGCTCGGCGCTCGCGTCTAAGACAGTGAATTTTTCCGACATCGTCCGGTCTCGTCGGATGTCGCGATCATTTTCCGACAAAGCAGTCGATAGCGCAGTGATTGCTTCTTGTGTTGATCTAGCAACTCGTTCACCAAGTGCCGGGAAAACTCAAGGCTGGCACGTGCTGCTTCTTGAAAATAATGAAACGCATCGCTATTGGGATGTTGCCTTGCCAGCAGATCGTCGAGATTCTTTTGCTTTTCCACGGCTGCTCCATGCGCCAGTAATTGCTCTCAGCATGTGTGACCCCACTGCGTATCTTGAGCGCTATTCAGAATTAGATAAGAAAGCGACAGGTCTTGGTGAGGGGCTAGACAAGTGGCCGGCACCATATTGGACTATCGATGCTTCATTTGCCACGATGACGTTTTTGCTTGCACTGGAAGATGCACAGGTAGGCGCATTATTTTTTGCTCACAGTAATGAGTCGGCGTTGCGCGACGAGTTCAATATTCCTGACTACATTCAGATTCTGGGAACAATCGCAATTGGATACCCAGATTCAGACAGCGACCGCCCTGGTCGTAGCGCCCATCGGGTACGTCGATCAGTAGATTCGGTTATTCACCAGAAGAACTGGTAGCGATTCGTTCTAGCAATTCTTCTGCATTGTTGGCAGGGAAAAGACAAGCATGGTCGCGACACACATATGCCTTGCCCTCTTCTCGTCCGTCCCACAATGGTGAAGAAATCGGATCTCCCCAGGCCAGCACCGAGTTTGGAAGCCATTGTTCCCGCACTGTCATAAGCATGGTCGGGTTATTGCCTGGAATGACTATTTCAATTGCGCCTTCCTGGGCAAAGAGGGCAGTAGAAATCGCGTTGCAAAATCCGGTAACTGCAGATGGCGCCACACGCGCGAGTAGAGCAAGAATGTCGTGCGCATGCTGAGCTAGATCTTCGTCTCCGGTGAGCGCTGAGAGCCGTAAGAAGGCATTGGCTGCAACAGAATTCGACGATGGTGTCGCGTTGTCCATGAGATCTTTTTGACGCACGATCAATTGCTCGGAAGTGGCGCCCACCGTAAAAAGGCCACCATTTTCTGAATCCCAGTATTGGTCAATCAGTTGATGAGCTGTTTCTGTTGCCAATTGCAACCACTTATTGTTTGCAGTGAGTTCGTACATGCGGGTCATTGCATCGACCACATGGGCAAGGTCGTGAGCCAATGCATCATGTTGTGCATGAGGTGTGGCGTCTTCTTGCCAACTACGAGACCATGATCCTGTGTCGGAACGCAACTGTGTTGAGAGGAAATGGGCGTTCTGTTCTGCGAAGATAACAAGGTCGGGGCGGTCAAATGCAGCAGCCGCTTCGCACAGCGACGACAACATCATGGCATTCCATTCGGTGAGAATTTTGTTGTCAAGACCTGGTCGTGAACGTGTGGCACGGTGTGTGAATAACAACTGCCGAGCTTGTTCGATATGTGCAGGACGACTGAGATCACCACGCTGTGGAATGCGATGAGGAATTGATAATCCTTCAAAGTTTCCTGGTTCCGTAATGTTCCACCACTCAAGTGCATCCGTAGCGGCCTCACCGAGAACTGAACGAACCTCTTGAGGTGACCATGTGTAGAAAGCGCCTTCTTCTGAATGTCCATGTTGATCGAGAGAGTCGGCGTCTTCGGCACTAAAAAAGCCACCATCGGAATGGCGAAGTTCGTGGACGACGTACTCAATGATTTCTTCGGCTGTCTGTCGGTGTCTGTCATTGCCGCCAATTAGCCAGGCATGGACATACACGCGTAGAAGAAGAGCTTGGTCATACAACATTTTTTCGAAATGCGGCACGAGCCATTTTTCATCCACGCTGTAACGAGAAAATCCGCCACCAATGTGGTCGTACATTCCGCCTGCTGCCATGGCGTCAAGTGATGTGTAGACCATGGTCAGAAGCTGCTCATCGTGAGACTTTTGATACAAACGCATTGCTAGATCAAGCGCAAACGTCGAGGGAAATTTTGGCGCAGTGCCAAAGCCGCCCCAACGAGAATCAAAACTCTGACTGAACAATTGGCGAGCGGTATCTGCAAGACCATGGGCGTCAAAGGTGTCAACGGGAGTGATGTGGGCTGTGCGTCCCACTGCCTCAACAAGCGCATCGATGTTCTGTTGTAGTTCGTTGCGTTTTGTCCGCCATGCGTCGTCGACAGCCTGCATCAGTTTCACGAACGACTCTCGTGGGTAATACGTTCCCCCGAAAAAGGGCTCGCCAGTTGGTGTGCAAAACACTGTCATTGGCCACCCACCTCTGCCGGTGAGGGCTTGCACTGCGTCCATGTAAATAGCGTCAACGTCGGGGCGTTCTTCTCGGTCCACTTTGATATTCACAAACAACTGATTCATGACTGATGCGGTAGCTGTGTCTTCAAAACTCTCATGCGCCATGACATGGCACCAATGACATGCTGAATACCCAATCGACAAGAGAATTGGTTTCCCGGTCTTTGCTGCTTCTGCGAATGCGTCGTCACCCCATTGAAACCAATCAACCGGATTATCGCGATGTTGGCGCAAGTAAGGCGAAGACGCCTCAGACAGCCTGTTTGTCACGCGCCCATGGCGTGAAAGCCGCCATCCACATGAATGACTTCACCTGTTGTTGCTGGAAACCAGTCAGACATCAATGCAAGCACTGTTTTTGCAACTGGAATTGGGTCAGAGACGTCCCAGCCAAGGGGAGCGCGATCATCCCAAATGTCTTCGAACTTCTGGAATCCGGGAATGGATTTAGCAGCCATTGTTTTGATGGGTCCAGCGGCAACCAAGTTGCACCGAATGCCACGTGGTCCAAGTTCTTTGGCCAAATAGCGACTGGTTGATTCAAACGCGGCCTTAGCAACGCCCATCCAGTTGTATGCCGGCCACGCAACGGTGTTGTCGAAGTCAAGGCCAACGATTGATCCGCCGGGTGACATCAACGGAAGAAAAGCATCAACCAATGTTTTGAGCGAGTAAGCAGATATTTGCATAGCGATTGCAACATCGCTCCACTGTGCTGCCAAGAAGTCATCGCCAAGACACACTTCGGGGGCGTATCCGATCGCGTGTAGTACTCCATCAACATGTCCGAGTGATGCACGTACTTGTTCTCGGACAGATTCGATGTGTTCAGGCACGGTGACATCGAACTCAAAGACATCAACGGGCGAATCAAGTCTGCGTGCAGATCTCTGGGTGAGCGAGAGCGCACGGCCGGCACCAGTGAGTACCACTTGGGCACCTTCGCGTTGGGCGAGTTGTGCCACGCTGAATGCCAAAGAGGCGTCTGTTAGGACACCTGTCACAACGATTTTTTTGCCTTCAAGAAGTCCCATTCATATGACCGTAGTTCGCAAGGGGTCTATGTGTAAGGCTCTACGGCATGCGTATTGGAATATTGGGCGGTACCGGACCCGCTGGAAGTGCCCTTGGGGCGCGCCTTGCTTCGGTGGGTTATGACGTGATTATTGGGTCGCGGTCCAAAGGCCGAGCCTCTGAGGTGTGCGATGCCCTCAAAGCCAAGTGGCCACATCTCACTCTTAATGTGAATGGCGGAGACAATGACGATGCGTCGGCATGCGATGTTGTGGTGCTTGCTACACCATGGGATTCTGCTGCAACGACTGCACGTGATCACATCGATTTATTGCGGGGCAAAGTCATCATCAGCATGGCAAACGCACTTGTACGAGTAGGTCACGAATTTCAACCATTGTTGCCACCTCGTGGAAGTGTTGCGGCTCATGTGCAGGCAGCTGTACCCGAGTGTCGTGTGGTTGCCGCTTTTCACCACTTGCCTGCAACAGAACTTGGACATCTTGGTGACCCCATTGATTCAGACGTGTTGATTTGCTCAGACAGTGCAGAGGCCCGAACGATTGTTATGGACATCACCGCACATATCCCCGGGTGCCGTCCGCTTGATGCTGGCGAGCTATCAAATGCAACAGCCATTGAGGCGTTTACAGCAGTGTTGTTGCAACTAAACGTTCGCTATAAAACACGAGTTGCTCCAAAACTTACTGGCATCACGAAAGATCCTCGGGCGAAAGCTTTATAAATATGTCGATGAGGCTCTACGACACTGCAAGACGAGAGATCGTCGCGTTCAGTCCTAATAAGGAAGTGTTGATGTACACGTGCGGAATTACCCCGTACGACGCAACGCATTTAGGGCACGCATCAACATTTCTCTTTTACGATATTTTGCAACGACGATTGATAGATCTTGGCCACACCATTAAGTGCGTTCGCAATGTCACCGATGTTGATGATCCTTTGTTCGCAAAGGCCCGAGAGCTTGGTGTGCACTACCTCGACCTCGCAGCAGGCGAAGAAGCGCGTTTTAATCGCGATATGGAGGCACTCGAGATGCTGCCTGCCTTCAGCACTCCTCGTGCGTCATCTGCAATTACGGATATTCGCAAGTTCATTGGTCTTGTGTTGGAACGTGGATTTGCATACGCAGTCGGCGGATCTGTTTATTTTGATGTCACCAAGGTTCCGTCATTTGGCGAGGTGTCTCATTACAGTCACGATCAAATGCTCGAGTTTGCCCGTCAACGCGGCGGAAATATCGATGATCCGCAGAAGCGCAATCAGCTTGATTTTGTCTTGTGGCATCCGTCTGCTGAAGATGAACCAGCGTGGGATGCAACCTGGGGTGCGGGTCGTCCTGGTTGGCATATCGAATGTTCTGCTTTGGCACTGCGAGATTTAGGTACCACGATTGATCTTCATGGTGGCGGAAGTGACTTGATTTTTCCTCATCACGAGTGTGAACGTGCGCAGTCAGAGGCCGCCACGGGAGAAACGTTTGTCAAGCACTGGATGCACGTAGCGATGGTGTTTAAAGATGGCGAAAAGATGTCAAAGAGTTTGGGCAACTTGGTCTTTGTTGATCAGCTGCGCACCGAGTGGGATCCTCGTTCGATTCGTATCGCGATTATTGAACACCACTACCGCAGTGAATGGGAATGGGACGACACCCTGATGCCCCGTAGTGAAGGGCGCCTCACTTCCTGGGCTGCATCCGTCGGTGGTGCAACCTCTGACCTTCTCGAGACGGTGAGGAAGTGTCTCGATAATGACCTCGATACTCCAGGTGCACTAGCTCTCATTGACGAAGCCGCTAAGGCCGGAATTGATGTCAGTGCTTCAGCGGCACTGTTGGGCGTTGAGCTTCTCACGCCTATTGGTCCGCGCTAACTGCTCAATATTGCTCGTCGCGAGGTCAAGAAAACAGGGCTATTGTGCCTTGTATGGCATCAGGATCAGACTCTCGCACGGTGGCTGATCAACTCATGTTGGAAAGTACCAGTCGCGCTCAATCGCGCGCTCGTACTGTGTTGCGTCCACTGACTAAGAAATTGTGGAAATTTCATTTCGAAGGATTTGAAAATTTGCCAGATTCTGGACCAGCAATATTGTGTCCGAACCACATCAGCTTTCTCGACTCAGTGTTCACCATGGTTCATGCTGGCCGTCAAATCAGTTTTGTTGGAAAAGCTGAATACATGGATTCATGGAAGACAAAGCATTTATTTCCCGCTCTAGGAATGATTCCTATAGATCGCTCAGGTGGATCAAAAAGTGAAGGTGCATTGCTTGCAGCTGAAGCAGTGCTGCGCCGTGGTGAACTATTTGGCATTTTCCCCGAAGGAACGCGTAGTCGCGATGGTGTGTTGCACAAAGGGCATACCGGCGCTGCGCGTCTGGCATTGAAAGTTGGTTGTCCAATTTTGCCTGTCGGCATTATTGGCACGCGAGACATTCAACCACCCGACTCGGTGATGCCGCGCCTCGGACTGGACTGCACCATCAAAATCGGCAAGCCAATCGATGTCGCTCGCTACGGCCTCCGTGCAGATGACCATATGGTGTTGCGTGAAATCACTGACGAGTTGATGTATGAAATACAGGCGCTCACCGGCCAGGAGTATCGCGACGTCTATGCCACAAAGCGTGCAGAAAGCATTCCGACAGAACAAGCCGTGCCAAATCGCGCCTAAATAGACCCGAGCCGACACTCTCGTCAGCCGTAGAATGGTCATCTCATGTCAGAGATTTCAGTACTTCTTCCCGATGGCTCCTCGCGTGCGTTACCCGCAGGCTCATCGATTGCCGACTTAGCGGCCTCTATCGGCTCTCGGCTTGCTAAGGCTGCTGTTGCTGGCACGCTGAACGGCGCCGAAGTCGACCTTTCAATCCCGTTAACTGACGGAGCCACTGTCTCGATCATCACGGCAGACTCTGACGCCGGACGTCATGTGTTACGTCACTCCACGGCTCATGTGCTGGCTCAAGCAGTAGTGCAATTATTTGACGGCGCACATTTCACAATTGGTCCAGCAATAGAAGATGGTTTTTATTACGACTTTGCGTTGCCGAACAACAAAACTTTTTCCGATGATGATCTAGCAGCCATCGAGACTCGTATGCGCGAAATTATGAAAGCGAATCAACCATTTATTCGTTCTGAAGTATCGGTACAAGAAGCGTTGGATATATTCTCGACCCAACCTTACAAGTGTGAAATTATTGAACGCGTTACGTCAGGTTCTGCAGACGGAAGCGATGTTGCTGAAGTGGGAAGTTCCGATTCCGTCAGCTTGTATCGCAACTCTGAATCATTTGTTGATTTGTGTCGCGGTCCACACGTTCCGTCTACGTCACGCCTTGGTCATTTCAGTTTGATGAAGGTTGCTGGTGCTTATTGGCGAGGTAATGAAAAAGGACCGATGTTGCAACGCATCTACGGCACCGCGTGGGAATCTGACACTGCACTCAAAGAGCATTTGCACCGCCTTGAAGAAGCAACAAAACGCGACCATCGCCGTTTGGCTAACGAACTTGACCTTTTGTCCTTTCCCACCGAACTCGGTGGCGGTCTTGCTGTGTGGCATCCGAAGGGCGCAATCGTTCGCAAGTTGATGGAGGATTACAGCCGCCAGCGTCATCAAGATGGTGATTACCAGTTTGTGTACACACCGCATCTTGCAAACGCGAACCTCTTTGCTAAATCGGGACATCTTGATTTTTATGCCGAGGGCATGTACCCACCAATGGAGATGGATAATGGCACGTACTACATGAAGCCAATGAATTGTCCGATGCATTGTCTTATTTTTGATAGTCGTCAGCGCAGTTATCGCGAACTTCCATTGCGTCTGTTCGAATTGGGCAATGTCTATCGGTACGAGCGCGCCGGAACTCTTCACGGTCTTCTGCGAATTCGTGGCTTTACTCAAGACGACAGTCACATCTATTGCACCGAAGAACAGATGGCAGATGAAATTTCATCGCTTCTTGACTTCATTATGTCTGTGTTGCGCCGATTCGGGTTTAATGATTTTGAATTCAATTTGTCGACTCGTGATCCTGAAAAATCAGTCGGTTCTGATGAAATATGGGGTAAAGCAACAGAGGCATTGCGCGAAGCTCTGGATCGACACGGCGTTGAGTACAAGATCAAGGAAGGTGACGCTGCGTTCTATGGCCCAAAGATTGACATTGATGTTCGTGACGCCATCGGTCGCAAATGGCAATTAAGTACCATTCAGTGTGACTTCAACCTGCCGGAGCGATTCGAATTGGAATACGTAGGTTCAGATGGCGCACGCCATCGTCCCATCATGTTGCACCGTGCATTGTTTGGATCAATTGAACGATTCTTTGGTGTCCTTATTGAGCATTATGCAGGTGCATTTCCAGCGTGGCTGTCGCCAGAACAAGTTCGTGTGCTCCCAGTCGCTTTAGCCCACGATGAATATGCAACATCAGTAGTGGCGCAGTTGAAGAAGGCCGGATTCCGAGTCGATATTGATCACGCCGATGAACAATTAGGTAAGCGCATTCGAAATGCAAAGACCAGCAAGGTGCCATATGTATTGGTTGTTGGTGATGATGATGTCGCTCATCACTCTGTCGGAGTTAATCCGCGCGGTGGGGAAGTGGAGCGTGACGTTCTGGTGACGGATTTTATTTCTCGACTTGCAGCTGAGGTCGCAGAAGGACAATTAGGCGACATTGATGTCTCTTGAGCAACTTTGGAATGGTTGGAGAGCCGAGTACATCGGCACTGCTAACGCGAATTCTACGAACCCATCGCAGTCAGTCTTTACTTCAATTCTTAATTCGGGTCTATCAGATGAAGAAACGTTCATCGTTTATCGTTCAACTACTTGTTTTATCATTTTGAATTCGTATCCGTATGCATCAGGTCACTTGCTGGTTTTGCCGTATCGAGAAGTGGCCAATCTTGAAGATTTAACACCGGAAGAAACTGGCGATTTATGGTCACTCGTCACAAGTGCAACGGTGGCCTTGCGCGCGTCTCATTCTCCCGATGCGCTCAATGTGGGTATTAATTTGGGTGCAGCTGCTGGTGGAAGCATTTCGCAGCATCTACATGTTCATATTGTTCCGCGTTGGAACGGTGATTCGAACTTTATGACTTCAGTAGCGGCAACCCGTACGATTCCAGAACCACTTCCTCTCACCGCATCAAAAATTCGTGATGCATGGCCGAAAGCAACACAATGACCGACGAACTACGCGACCAACTACCCGACGATCTCAATGCCGTCGATCATGTTGGCGCATATGATTTTCCCGATAACAGCCGCCGCAGAATACCCGGCGTGTTGTATGCCTTTTTAGCCATATTTTGCGTCATCGTTTGGAAAATCGCAGACAATAATGAGTCAGCTCTTATAAATAAAGGTCTTTTATTTGCCGCGGTGTTGTTGGCGGTGATGGCAATCATCACCATTACAAGTGGTTGGCGCATGACAATGAACGAGTCAGAAGCTCTCGTTGTCGCAACTCGCACAGCCGGATTTGCAGTCGGCCATGCATCGGCGCAGCAGGTTTGGCGTGGAATTCGTAGTAAGCCAACGTGGAGAATCTTTTGCTACAGCACTGAAGACCCCCCTTTACAGCAGGCATTAGTTCTGATTGATGCAGTTGACGGACATGTTGTTGAATGCCTGGTCGAAAAGAACCCTGAGGCAGAGATGCCATCGGTGAATACTGAAGAGCGATAGCGTCACACCATGTTCGACGGGCGTTTTCGCGCACCAATTGAGAAGGCTGTTCGCCCAGTCGGTCAATTATTGAGAAAGACGGGTATGTCGCCTGATCACCTCACCGTTCTCGGAATTGTTTTTGCTGTTGTCGCCGCGTTCGCTATTGGCACAGGCGCATTGCGCGGAGGACTCATTCTGGTTATCTTGGCGGCTGTCCCAGACATGCTTGATGGTGCGTTGGCAAAAGCATCGGGAACATCAAGCCAACGTGGTGCATTTTTTGACTCTGTTGTAGACAGGGTGACGGACTCGGTTCTCTTTGGTGGTGTTGCGTGGTATTTCGCATCGGAGAAAGATCCGCATCTTGCGCTCCTACCTATGGCGATCATGGGCGTTTCGTCGCTGATCTCATACGAACGTGCAAAAGCAGAGTCGCTGGGACTTTATGCAAAAGGTGGATTAATGGAACGAGCAGAGCGCATCGTTGTCCTCTGTATTGCATTGTTATTTGATTCATTGCTCGTGTCGATTATGTGGATCATGTTGGTTCTTACTGTGATTACCGCCATTCAGAGGTTCGTTCAGGTGTGGCGCCAAGCAGAAGTGTCATCTACCACTCAAAAGAAACGTGATGTTCGACAGGGTCGACGAATGACTCGACACAGCGCGCGCACGTCACGCCGTCAACTTTCTGTTGAGTCGCGTCAACGTCGTCGCACCCGCAATGGCTAGTCCCTTCGAGGAATTGTCCGACGCGTTTACCGTCGGTGGCTATCGCTTGGGGTCTGTCATTGCGCGACTTACCCCAGCACCAATTTCGCAAAGTGCTGTCTCTCTGCTCGCGCCAGGTGTGGCGCTCTCGTTGCGAAAGCGTCGTGTCATTATTGAACGACATCTGCAACGCGTTGACCCTTCACTCAGAGGATTTGCATTGCGTCGCGCTTCGCAACAAGCTTTCGACAGTTACATGCGTTATTACACCGAAAGTTTTCGTCTTCCAACGTTGTCTTCGAAACATGTGTTGCGCTCGTTATCAAATGACGGGTTTCATTACATCGAGTCGGCTCTCGAGCGTGGCAAAGGAGCCATCGTTGCTCTTCCTCACCTAGGAGGATGGGAATGGGCAGGTCGATGGATGGCAGAGATGGGCCATCGGATGACAGTCATTGTTGAACCGCTTGAACCACCTGAATTATTTGATTGGTTTACAAAACTTCGAAGTGATCTCGGCATGAACGTTGTCCCGCTTGGTCCAGGCGCTGCTCCCGCAGTACTTGCTGCATTGCGCCGAAATGAAGTGGTGTGTTTGCTTTCAGACCGAGACATCCAAGGCAACGGTGTCGAGGTGGATTTCTTTGGCGAACGAACAACCCTTCCTGCTGGTCCAGCGATGTTAGGTATTCGGTCGGGTGCTGCAGTTGTCCCCGGCGCTGTGTATTTCACATCAGCCATTGATGGGCATCATTGTGTCATTCGCCCACCGTTAATTTTTGACAAGGTGGGAGGACTGCGAGAGCAGGTAGCTGCGGGTACTCAAGCTCTGGCACATGAACTTGAAGGATTGATTCGCCGCGCTCCCGAACAGTGGCACTTGTTTCAGCCGAATTGGCCGAGTGATCCGGGATACTCAGAAATGCGTGCGCGCACTATCGCTGAATGAAGTGAGTCACCGCGTCCAGTGCGTGTGGTGCAACCGAGTACCAAATCCATGTTCCATCACGACGAGACTCAACGAGGCCTGCTTCTCGCAGCACTTTCAGATGGTGACTAATCGTTGGTTGGCTTCGGTCGAGAGGTTCAGTCAGATCGCATGAACAAATGCCGTCACGTCCCGCACGGCGAACCAAATCAAAGAGGCGTAGACGAGTGGGATCTGACAGGGCTGCAAACATTGGCGCAAGCGTGGCGGCGGCGCCGTCAGCGAGTGGCCCCTTACCGAGTTGCACCTGTTTGGTATTTGTCATGAGACAATGATACATCGATAGTCATCAATGTGATGTATATTGATGACTATCAAAGTATCTACCAACAGAACTTTTGATGAGAGGGAAGAATGTCACGAGTACAACTTGCGCTGAATGTAGGCAACCTGAATGACGCGATTGTGTTCTACACCAAAATGTTTGGAGTGGGGCCGGCAAAGGTTCGCGAAGGCTATGCAAACTTCGCAATCACCGAACCGCCCCTGAAGTTGGTGTTGATTGAAGGGCACGGAGAAGCTGGAACGCTCAATCACGTGGGCGTCGAAGTCGAAGATACTGATCAAGTGGCTGCAAAGATTGAATCGGCCACTGCAATGGGAATGCCGATCGAAATCCAAGAGAGCGAAACGTGCTGTTTCGCAGTGCAAGACAAAGTATGGATCAAAGGCGGCGAGCTGCCGTGGGAGTGGTACACGGTGCTTGCTGATGCTCCTCAGGATTCCTCGTTGAAGGCGATGCCGATCATGCCGGGGGTTCCGTCAACTGGCAGTTGTTGCGGGCCGGAAGGATGCTGATGTCACGACGCTCTCTTGCCGAATTTCTCGGTACAGCGTTATTGGTAATGGCGGTTGTTGGCTCTGGCATCATGGCTCAGAATCTCACCAAAGATGTTGCTTTGCAGTTGTTGGCTAATGCCGTCGCGACAGGTGGCGCATTGCTCGGACTCATCACAATCTTTGGGCCCATCTCGGGAGCTTCGTTCAATCCAATTGTGTCCGTTGTTGGTTTCTTTGTTGATACAGATTCAACGCTTGCCTCGCTAGTGACAGATGTACTTGCGCAAATCGCTGGTGCAATTGCCGGTTGCATCATTGCCAACATCATGTTTGCGCATCCCTTCATTGAAATGTCGACCAAGGTGCGTACTGGTGGACCGACTTGGTTTTCAGAAGTAGTGGCCACCGTTGGTTTGCTGCTTGTCATTTGGGGCGGAAAGAGAGCTGGCGCCAATGTCGCAGTACTTGTTGCAGCGTGGATCACCGGAGCGTATTGGTTTACGTCTTCCACCAGTGTTGCCAACCCAGCCGTTGGTATTGGTCGAATGTTCTCTGATTCTTTTGCAGGTATTGCGCCAGAGTCCATGCCGATGTTTGCAGTTATGCAGATCGTGGGTGGGGTAGTTGGCCTTCTGATTATTAAGACTTTGTGGGCTGATAAGAGAGTCACTTCATGAGTGGCATTTTGTTTTTGTGCATTCATAACGCTGGTCGTTCGCAAATGGCAGCAGGTTTTGCTCGCGAACTCTCGGGTGGCGACGTACTGATTTTGTCTGGCGGCTCAGAACCAGCTGAGTCTGTGAATCCTGTTGCAGTAGACGTCATGAATGAAGTCGGAATCGATATCTCACATTATGTACCACAGAAATATGACGATGATTTATTGAACGCAGTAGACGTAGTTATCACTATGGGGTGTGGAGACACGTGCCCGTACATTCCCGGTAAGCGCTATGTTGACTGGCCGCTCGATGACCCTAAAGGCAAGTCAATCGAAGATGTGCGTCGTATTCGCGACGAGATCAAGCATCACGTCACTGAATTGCTAGCTCAGTTGTAAACGTCGAACAACTGGTTGATGGCTTTTACCTGGCCACCAGTTGTCGACGACATCACAGCAATCGGCGTAACGCCTGCATGTGCCCACTCTTCAAAGCGTGAACGAACGTGAGAAGCAGATCCACTAATTGAGTTGTCGTCTAGCCACTTGTCACTCATGAGCGAAGGAAGAATGTCTTTGTTGCCAGCTTCGATTGCGGCTTCAATTGCATCCATTTCTTCTGAGTATCCGGCAGCGCGCCAATAGTTGCGATAGTTGGGAAGTGAAACATAACCAGTCAGAGTGCGACGGTTGACTGCTCGAGCAGCTTCCACGTCGTCATCAATGACCGTCGGAATCATGTTTGCCAAAAAGAAATCATCTCGCACCGCATGTGGCACTTCTGCAAGTTGTTTCGACATGTGACTTAATGATGCATTAGCCCAGATTGCTCCTTCAGAAATTTCTGTGGCTAATTGCAGCATCTTGTTGCGCAATGTTGCGAGATAAATCGGAGGCAACTGTCCACCGAAACGTTCGTTTGCTCGCATCGCAGCAACATATGCAGCAGTGTCAGCAAGTGGCTTTCCTGGTTCAACACCGAGACGATCAGTTACCGGGCCGTGACTGACACCGAGTCCAAGACGAAAGCGGCCATCTGACATTTCGTTGATGTGAGAGGCCGTGTTCGCCATCTCAACTGGATGGCTGTAGTAAATCGGTTGAATTGAGGTCCAATAATTGATTCGTGACGTTTCATGAGCAAGTGAAACGCACAGGCCCATGGTTCCTCCGAGGCTGGGGCAGGCAAGTCCCGAGATTCCCTTGTTCTCTGCCTCAACGGCTAGTTCAAGAATGGCTCGTCTCTTGGTGGGCGAGGCCACGATGGAGAGGGCGGGACGGAAAGAAGCATCTACCTTAAGCATTCCCGTAACCTAGCCTGCATGTTGAGAATTGGAATAGTGAGCCCGTACAGCCTCACGGTTCCTGGGGGTGTTCAACAACAAGTCCTCGGATTAGCGCGAAGTTTGCGGGCAAAGGGACACGAGGTCCGAGTCCTTGGCCCCTGTGATGGCCCACCTCCCGACGCATTTGTGACACCCCTTGGCAACAGCCTTCCGACGGCTGTGAATGGCTCTATTGCTCCACTTGCTCCCGATGCATCAGCTGCGTTGCGAACAATTCGTGCACTGAACGATGAAGCTTTTGATGTGGTGCACGTACATGAACCTTTGGTTCCGGGGCCGTCGTTAACTGCGCTTCTTGTCAAGATGGCGCCAGTCGTTGCCACGTTTCATTCAGCGGGGGAGTCGGCTGCTTATCGCACATTCTCTCGCCAACTGAAATGGATCGCATCACGTATTGATATTCGAGTTGCCGTCTCGAAAGATGCAGTTGATTTAGCAAAGCGTTATATCGGCGGCGACTATGAGGTTCTCTTCAACGGCATTGAACTAGGTGACTACGCATCATCGTCGTCTGCACCTCGTGAGAATGCGATCTTCTTTATCGGGCGCCATGAAGAACGCAAAGGGTTGAGTAACTTGCTTGAGGCAATGGCAATGCTGCCTCCCGACGTGCGCTTATGGATTGCTTCAGACGGACCCCAGACTGCGGAACTGAAAATTCGCTTTGCCTCTGATTCTCGTATTGAGTGGTTGGGGCGAATAACTGACCTAGAGAAAATTGATCGAATGAGTCGTGCATCAGTGTTCTGTGCTCCGTCATTGCACGGAGAATCTTTTGGCGTTGTGTTGTTAGAGGCCATGGCTGCCGGAACGCCAGTCGTCGCGAGCAATCTCGACGGGTATCGCAATGTCGCCACCAATGACGAAACAGCGTTACTCGTCGAAACTGGAAACATTGCAAGTCTGACCTCGGCGCTTGCACGAATCTTGGCTGACTCTCGATTGGCCTCTCGCCTCACTGCAAATGGTCGCGAGCATGCGCAACGTTTCTCAATGGACGCGCTAGCTGATCGATATATCGAAATGTATGAACGCGCACTGCATATGGAAGCAACAAACATCACCACCATCAAGGTGCCCCGTATGCTGAAACGGTTCGAGGATCGCTTTTTGCGGCGGTCACATCTTGGTAACGGGCGATAAGTGTTGACATTTGTCAACTCTGTGAAAGGACATATGAATCAAAGTCAATGGATTCCCCATGAGGACTCAAGTCAGATCAACACGCGTCGAATGGTGATGTTGCCAGTGTCATTTGTTTTCATCATCACAATCGTGTGTCTCGTCATCGGATTCGTCATCGGATTTCCAGTGATCACAACTGTCGTTGGTGCCGTGATCTCTGCTGGCTTTATGTGGAATATCTATCGAACGGCAGATGAGGTTGTTTTGAAGATGGTCGGAGGCCTGCCTGCATCGGAATATGAACATGCTCGTTTATTTAATGTGGTTGATGGCTTGTGCGTTGTGGGTGGTGACGCACGCCCCGCGTTGCGCGTTGTCGGCATCGAGTATCCCGTCGCACTTGCTGTCGGCATGCCCGGCGAGGCGGGCACAATTGTTGTGTCGGCTGGTTTCCTAAAAACTATGGGGCGAGTTGAGACGGAAGCTGTTATGGCGCACATAATGTGGCGCGTACGTACGGGCGACATCGGTCTCACCACATATTTGTTGGCTTTGTCTGCTGCCTTCAATCGTTTTGGTGGAGACAAGGTTCTACAAAAAGTCGTCGCTCGAATGGGTGACGACCGCAATGTGATGTGGGCTGACGTTGCTGCGTGTCAAGCAACCCGGTACCCGCCTGCGCTGGTGTCAGCCTTGGAAATTGTTGATCGTGCAGCTGCAATTCCACTTGGACGTATAGGGGCTCTACCGTTGTGGTTTGCAACTCCAGATATCGCAGGGGATGACAGTAATCCAATGAGTAGCGGGTCTACTATGACGTTTGCGCGTCCGTCGTTGCCTGACCGTATTGCTGTTCTCAAGGAGATCTGACATGTTGAAATCACACCGCATTTTTATTCGAGTATCGGTTGCCACTGTGTTGGTGTCAGTTCTTACAGCCTGTGGGGGGAGCAGCAGTAGCAAAGGCGCCGATACCACAACTGCGGCAGATCCCATGACGACTACTCCTGCACTACCGATGTATCCGTTGACGGGCATGCCAATCACTGACCAAGCAGCAGCAACCCGAGTTGCTCTCGTCACAAAAATTGATAATCATCCAGCAGCACGTCCACAGACGGGTCTGAATAAAGCTGACATCGTGTTTGAGGAAAACGTTGAATCACTCACTCGATTCGCTGCAGTGTTCCAAAGTCAAGGCAGTGACCCAGTCGGACCCTTGCGTAGCGGACGCACCCAAGACATTGACATTCTCGGATCGTTCGATAAGCCATTGTTTGCTTGGAGTGGCGGTAACTACCGAGTGACACAAGCAATTAATGCCAGCGATTTGGTCAATGTGGGCTACAGCGCATCGCACGGCAAAGGTGGCTATTACCGTGAAAAGACCATGAAGGCGCCACATAACTTGTTTGCAAAGACATCAGATCTTTGGACCCTTGCTCCGGCTGGTTCTGCTGCGCCTAAACCACAGTTCCTGTATCGCTCGTCTAGCGATGCCAAACCGTCGACGTCAACTGCGATTGATGGCGCAAAAGTTTCGATGTACAACGTGCGCGTCTACTGGAAATGGGATGCCGCGACAGGTAACTTCTTGCGCAGTAGTGACAACGACAAGCGTGTTCTTGAGCCTCACATGACAACTGATGGACAGGTCAACACAAAGAACGTTGTCGTGTTGTATGTCACATATGTGCGAAGCAAGGCAGATCGTAAGAGCCCGAACGCTCTCACCACCGGTAAGGGCACCGGCTATGTCATGACTGATGGCGGCCTCATCCCTGTTACCTGGACACGTGCAAGCCGCACAGTTCCGTTCTCGCTGATTGATGCAAACAATCAGTACGTCCGCTTGACGCCGGGTCGTACCTGGGTTGAATTGGCGTGGAAGAACTCCTTGGCGCCTGTGGCTCCTGGAATTGATCCTTCCAAGGTTGCTTTCCCCGCTGTCTAAAACCCTCAATCACACGGGGTGACATCGCGTCCCCTCGGTACGCTAAGGGGCATGGTTTCTACTAATGGTTCGTCGTCAACTGGCACACAACGCGTCAAGCGTGGTTTAGCTGAGATGTTGAAGGGCGGCGTCATCATGGATGTCGTCAACTCTGATCAAGCAAAAATTGCAGAAGATGCAGGCGCGTGCGCCGTCATGGCGTTAGAACGAGTACCGGCTGACATTCGTCGTGATGGTGGCGTTGCTCGCATGAGTGATCCTGAGATGATCATGGCCATTCAAGCCAGTGTTCACATTCCAATAATGGCCAAAGTGCGCATCGGTCATTTTGTTGAGGCACAAATTCTTCAGTCGCTCGGAGTTGACTTCATTGACGAGTCTGAAGTGTTGACGCCGGCTGATGAAACTCATCACATCGACAAATTCGATTTCACTATTCCCTTCGTATGTGGAGCCACCAACTTGGGTGAAGCATTGCGCCGCATCTCTGAAGGTGCTGCACTCATTCGTTCAAAGGGTGAAGCAGGCACAGGAAACATGGTGGAAGCCGTACGCCACCTTCGTTCCATTCTGAGCGACATACGCAAAATAACTCAAGCTGATTCAGCTGAACTTTTTGAATGGGCAAAGAGGCTTCAAGCTCCGCTGTCGTTGGTGCAAGAGATTGCAGAGACTGGCAAATTGCAAGTTCCGCTTTTCGCCGCAGGTGGCATCGCAACTCCCGCAGACGCAGCGCTAGCAATGCAATTAGGCGCAGAAACTGTTTTTGTGGGTTCAGGTATTTTCAAGAGCGATAATCCAGCGCCTCGCGCCAAAGCAATTGTTGAAGCAACAACTCATTTCCGTGATGCTGCAGTTCTGGCTCGTGTCAGCCGTGGACTTGGAGTAGCCATGACTGGCATCGCGATGGACGAAATCAACGAAACGCAACGCTTCGCTCAGCGCGGTTGGTAGACGCAGTCATGTCTGCGAGGCCTCCAGGTGAACATGCAAATCGGTGTTCTTGCTCTTCAAGGAGCTTTTGCTGCGCATTCTGAATGCCTCAGTTCAATTGGTGTGCCATCAATCGAGGTGCGCACTCCTGAACAACTCAGCACAGTCGATGCCTTGCTAATGCCAGGTGGGGAATCAAGCACGATGTCTCAGTTGCTTGAATCATCTGGTCTGTTTGATCCGATTGCTGCGCGCATTACTGACGGCATGGCTGTGTTCGGCACGTGTGCAGGCATGATTCTGCTTGCATCGGAGATTCTTGATGGGCGTAGAGATCAGCGTAGTTTTTCTGCAATTGATATTTCTGTTCGCCGTAACGCGTTTGGTCGTCAAGTTGATTCGTTTGAAGCCACGATCAATAGTTCTGTGGGTGATTTTCATGGCGTATTCATTCGTGCTCCTCGAATCGAACGAGTAGGAGACGAAGTCGAAGTTCTTGGCAGTATTAACGATGAGCCGGTACTCGTTCGTCAAGGAAATGTGTTGGCCGCATCGTTTCATCCTGAATTGTCAAACGATGCTCGTCTTCACGAGTATTTTGTATCCATAGCCACAAATAAGAAAAAGGTGTAGCCAATGTCTGGACATTCCAAATGGGCAACAATCAAACACAAAAAAGGGGCCATCGATAAGGCGCGTGGAAAGTTGTTTGCGAAACTTGCCCGCCAACTTGAAGTTGCAGCACGTTCAGGCGGAATGGACGTAGACACAAACGCTGCCTTGCGCACCATGGTGCAAAAAGCTAAGGCCGGCCAGATGACAAAGGATGCAATTGATCGTGCAATCAAGCGTGGCGGTGGCGAAACTGGCGGCGCGAACTATGAATCAATCATGTACGAAGGATATGCACCAGGCGGTGTAGCGCTTCTTGTTGATGTCTTGACAGATAACCGCAATAGAACTGCATCTGATGTCCGCAATGCTTTTACAAAATTTGGAGGGTCACTTGCAGAACCCGGCGCTGTCAGTTGGCAGTTCGCACGTCGTGGCCTCATTGTTGTGGCTGGTGCAGTTGAAGAAGACACCGTGATGACTGCGGCACTTGAAGCTGGGGCAGATGACATAGAAAGAGACGGCGATACGTGGCGCGTGCTCACAGATTCTTCAGTTGTGTACGAGGTAAAAGAGGCACTTGAAGGTGCTGGTATTGAGGTTCTGAGCGCTGAAAGCACCATGGTGTCTGCAAACACCATTGAAGTGACAGATCTTGACGATGCCCGCCATATTTTGCGTATTATGGACATGTTGGATGAGAGTGATGACGTGCAAGATGTCTACGCAAACTTTGACATCGAAGAATCACTAATGCAGGAGATCGAGTAATGGCAATTTCAGTTGGCGATACAGCCCCCGATTTCACACTTCCCTCAACAGGCGGGTCGTCCGTGTCGTTGTCCTCATTTCGTGGACAGCCAGTAGTTCTTGTGTTTTATCCTGGCGACGACACGCCGGTGTGCACGAAACAGCTCAATTCGTACAACAATGAATTGTCAGCTTTCGAAGGGGTAGGCGCACAAGTTCTTGCTGTTTCTTCCCAGGACGTCGCTAGCCATGAGTCGTTCTCGTCAAAGCACGGGTTCGGCTTCCCACTTTTGGCTGATACTGACAAAGCTGTGGCCTCGCATTACGGGACAGTCGGACCTCTAGGGTTTCCCCGACGAAGCGTGTTTGTGATCAATGGTGCTGGAGTCATCACCTACGCTCACAGGGCCATTGCTGGCATTACATTTCGTCCAGTAGACGAACTGGTGGCAGCGGTCGAGGCTTCCCGCTGAATTGCCTCGCCACTCGGGGGTGAGTGGGGTACAATCAAACATATGTTCGCCCAGGCCACCCCTGTGACTCCTCATGTCGTTATGGGTATTGACCCAGGCTTAACGCGTTGCGGGTACGCCATCTTGGAAATGACTTCTCAGCAGAACATTCGTGCAGTTGCTATTGGCGTGGTGCGCACACCACCAAGCAGTCCGCTTCATGAACGATTGGCTGAGATCCACGGCGAGGTCGAGTCGTTATTGACCCAATTCCAGCCCCACGCCGTCGCCATTGAACAAGTCTTTTTCCAAAACAATGTGCGCACTGCCATGAGCGTTGGTCAGGCAAGCGGC
This sequence comes from Actinomycetota bacterium, assembly GCA_037129095.1. Taxonomy (GTDB): domain Bacteria; phylum Actinomycetota; class Acidimicrobiia; order Acidimicrobiales; family Ilumatobacteraceae; genus UBA2093. Next base: position 49,096 of record JBAXVL010000002.1, read on the forward strand.
ATTGTGTTGGCTCTTGCTAGTCGTGCAGGTTGTGTTGTTGCTCAGTACACACCATCGCAAGTGAAGAACACCATTGTCGGATGGGGAAGTGCAACGAAAGATCAGATAGGCCGAATGGTGCAACAACGATTACATCTCGCTTCAATTCCAGAGCCGGCAGATGCCGCCGATGCTGCTGCCATTGCTTTGTGTCATTGCGCTATTGCGCCGTTTATTGCATCACGAGATGCTGCTATTGCTCGGAGTGCTCGATGATTGGAAGTCTTCGCGGAACCGTGGTGGAACGTATTGCCCCGGGCACTGTTCTTCTCGAAGTAGGAGGTGTCGGGTATTTGTGCACAGTGACATCATCCACGTTTGGCGAATTGGAGCCGACGGTAGTTGCCTTTTTGCACATTCATCACCACATTCGCGAAGACAATCAAACATTGTTTGGTTTCACATCACGCGTTGAACGAGACACGTTTGACATTCTCATCGCTACCCATGGCATTGGGCCTTCTATGGCTATGGCAATTTTGTCCACGTATTCGCCCACTGCATTAGTCACGGTTGTGGCCTCGGGAGATCTGGCGGCTCTCACTATCGTGCCCGGCGTCGGCAAAAAGACAGCTGAGCGTCTCATGGTAGAACTGAAGTCACGATTACACCTTGATGATCTTGGTGCAGCTGGTTCTGGCGATGCAGTGCACTCAACTGCTGCAGACGTTCGCGACGCATTGACAGCTCTTGGCTACGGCCCCGATGAAATTCGCGACACCATGAGATTGCTCGTGTCGGCTTCAGATTCTGAATCTATGTTGCGCGACGCACTTGCATTGTTGGGAGCCCGACGTGCGGGATGAATTCCTCGAACCGATTCTTGCGTCAGATAGGGAAGTTGTAGACGAAGTTGGTTTGCGCCCGCGGTTACTTGATGATTTTGTAGGCCAACGCGAATTAAAGGAACATCTCGACATTGTTCTTGGTGCTGCAAAACAGCGAGGTCAAGCTGCAGATCATATTTTGCTAGCTGGCCCTCCTGGGCTTGGCAAGACCACAATGGCTTGCATCGTTGCAGCTGAAATGGAAGTGGCGCTTCACATCACTAGCGGACCTGCGTTAGAGCGTGCAGGTGATCTTGCTGCAATCCTCACGAAATTGGGCGATGGCGACGTGCTGTTTATAGATGAGATTCATCGACTGTCACGGCCAGTGGAAGAGATTTTGTATCCCGCCATGGAAGATTTTCAGATCGACATCGTTGTTGGGAAAGGCCCTGCAGCATCGTCCATCAGGCTCACCTTGCCGCGCTTCACTCTGATTGGTGCCACCACACGAACCGGAATGATCACCGGACCACTACGTGACCGATTCGGACTAGTAGCACGACTTGATTATTACGACTCTGCAGAACTCGATGCAATCGTCCAGCGCACAGCTCGAATTCTTGATGTCCCGCTGACTGATGATGCGTCGTTTCATATTGCGCGTCGTAGTCGTGGAACTCCGCGTATTGCTAACCGGCTGTTACGCAGAGTGCGCGACTTTGCAGAAGTGCGCGGCGATGGCACGATTAACTCTGAAACAGCGCTCGAAGCTTTGCGAGTCTTTGGTGTCGATGAGTTAGGGCTTGACAAAGTCGACCGTGCAATTCTTCGTAGTCTGTGCGAGCAATTTGAAGGCGGTCCTGTTGGTCTCACTACTTTGGCGATAGCCGTTGGAGAGCAACCTGAAACCGTGGAGGACGTCTATGAGCCGTTCCTCATCCAACAGGGTCTCATCGCGCGCACGCCTCGTGGCCGAGTAGCCATGGATGCTGCCCGTTCACACCTTGCACACCCGTAGCCTCGGTGCGTGCAACTTTCTGACATTGACTATGTGCTTCCCGAGAAGCTCATAGCGCAACATCCGATAGAACCGCGCGACTCGGCGCGGTTACTGGTGAGCGATCGTGCGGACCATATTGAACACAAACACATCACGGACTTAGTTGATCTGTTTCAGCCCGGAGACCTTGTTGTTGTTAATGACACCCGAGTGCTGCCGGCACGATTATCACTGCATCGAAAAACTGGAGGGGCGGCAGAAGTCTTGTTACTAGAACAGCGGTCATCTGATTTTCGATTGTGGGAAGCCCTCGTAAAGCCAGCCAGCAAACTGAAACCTGACGAGGTACTTGAATATTTCGGCAAGCGGGTTGTGCAAGTTGGTCCTCGAACTGAAGCGGGTGACACATTTGTTGTCGAAATTCTGGACGAAAACCCAATGGAACTCCTGCACCGTATTGGCACCATGCCGCTGCCTCCGTACATTCGAAGTTCCCTCAAAGATCTCGAGCGATATCAAACTGTGTATGCACGGCGTACTGCAAGTGCGGCTGCGCCAACAGCTGGGCTGCATTTCACTCCTGAACTCATGGCACGTATCACGGCAAAAGGTGTTCGTGTTGAGACTGTTGAGTTGGTAGTTGGTCTCGACACTTTTAAACCAATATCGACTGATGATCCATTAGACCATCTGATTCATTCCGAGTATTACTCGGTACGTCAAGAAGTACTTGACGCTTGCAATGAGGCACAACGAGTGATTGCAGTAGGAACCACAGCTACTCGCGCACTTGAGTCTGCGACAACTCTTGGTCAACTCTCTGGGAGAACGTCGTTATTCATAACCCCCGGGTATGAATGGAAAATTGTTGATGTCATGATGACGAACTTTCATCTACCAAAGACTTCATTGCTCTTAATGATCGAATCATTTATTGGTCCACGGTGGCGTGAAATTTATTCTGAAGCCATTTCCGAGCAATATAGGTTTTTGTCGTTTGGTGATGCCATGCTGTTGTCACGTTCGTAAAGGCAGTCTGCATGTTTCCCGTACAACTTGACATTGAATCCCGAGACGGTGGCGCGCGCACCTCGACGGCCACTACTCATCGAGGCACATACGAGACCCCGTGTTTTATGCCGGTGGGTACTCGTGGTGCTGTGAAATACCTCAGTGCGCGTGATTATGCAGACATCGGGGCACGCATTGTTCTTGGAAACACATATCACTTGATGCTTCGACCAGGTGCTGACGTCGTGGAGAAGTTCGGAGGGCTGGGTGCGTTCAGTGGTTGGGATGGACTGTCGCTCACAGACTCAGGTGGATTTCAAGTTTTCTCGCTCGATCCCAAAGTTGATGACGATGGAGTCACGTTCAAATCAACGTATGACGGTTCGTATCATCGCTTCACTCCAGAAATTGCGGTGCACACTCAAGAAAAGATCGGCGCTGATATTCAAATGGTTCTCGATGTGTGTACGTCGCTACCAGCTGAGCCCGGCGTTGTGCGGCTCGCACTGGAACGCACACATGCATGGGCACTTCGTGCAAAGGCTGCGCACGCTCGTTCTGACCAATCGCTCTTTGGCATTGTGCAGGGCGGAACCAACGCTGCGATGCGCGCCGAAAGTGCACGACGAACTGTTGATGTCGGTTTCGATGGTTATGGCATTGGCGGTTTGTCGGTGGGTGAGAGTCGTGCAGAAATGGTGGATGCCATCGCTGCATGCATTGGTGAACTACCTGAGGATCGCCCTCGGTATCTGATGGGTGTCGGCGACCCGGCGTCTCTTGTCGAGGCGGTTGGTCTCGGGGTTGATCAATTTGACTGTGTTTTGCAAACTCGATTGGGGCGCCACGGAACTGCCCTGACTTCGCAGGGCAAAGTGAATATTAAGAATGCCCAATTCACTGACTCAGATGAACCCCTCGACTTCTTGTGTTCGTGTTGGGTATGTGCCAGTCATTCCCGTGGGTATCTGCGTCATTTAGCGCAAACTGGGGAGCCCACAGGGTCGCGACTGGTGTCAGTTCATAACTTGGCGTGGACCATTTCGTTGATGAATGACATGAGAGATGCGATATCACAAGGCACCTTCGCAGACCTGAAACGCCGTATTTTGGACGTGTGGGCCTAGGGCAAATCAGGTTGATTCAGTCTCTGGTCGCTAGGATTACTCGCCGTGATTGAAATCCTGCTCTCTGCAACATCGTCTACAAAGAGCAATGGCAATCCATTGTTTACTTTGGTCTTTTTTGGCGCAATTTTTGGCGCCATGTACTTTCTCTTGTTGCGCCCTCAGCGCCGTCGCTTAAAAGAGGGTCAAGTGCTGCAGTCGTCCATAGCAGTTGACGATGAAATTATTTTGAACTCAGGCATTTACGGATTCGTCACTGCCATCGAAGGTGACGTGTTGTGGGTCGACGTCGCTGACGGTCACGGAGCAGAGCGCATCGAGATTCGTGTGTCGCGAGGATCTGTAGCTCGCAAGGCTCCTGCTGCAGATGCAGCCCCAGACGATAAGAAATAAAATATGACTCGTCGCCTTGTAGTTTCTCTCGTTGCAATCGTTCTGCTGGCAGGCGGAATGTTTACAGCGAATGTCATCGCTGGTAACCACCCTTCGCTTGGCCTTGACCTACAGGGCGGGGCATCCGTCACAATGACTCCAGTTGGTCAAGTTGATCCTGCTGCACTCGCTGTAGCGGTCGACATAATTCGTCAACGAGTTGACTCTATTGGCGTTGCCGAACCGGAAATTATTCGCCAGGGCAACACTGTTGTTGTCAACTTGCCTGGTGTAAAAGACCAGCAGCAAGCGTTAGACACAATTGGACGTACCGGGGCAGTTGAGATGCGTCCGGTGCTGAAGGTTGTGCAAAATCCCGAGAGCACGACTACGACCACCGTCGCTGGTGCAACGACCACAACTGTGAAGGGCGCGACCACAACCACGGTGAAGGGCGCTACGACAACAACTCTCAAAGCTGCGTCCACAACGTTGCCACCGCCAACTGGTGGTGTCGGTAGCTCGCGTATTGCTGCTGTGACTACGACAACTGTCCCGGCAGCATCTGCTCCTGTAGATCCGACAACAGGGTTGCCGCAAGGTCAGACAATTCTTCCAGGACGCAAAGATGGTCTTTTGTATCTTCTTGGTCCCACTGCAGCAACGGGTGAGGTGTTCTCGAACAACTCATCAGCGCAGGTTGAGGCTGGCCGATGGGTCGTTGTTGCCAAATTGCATAGTGGCGCTGCTGGAGCTGACGTCTGGAACGCACTGTCAACCAAGTGTTATGCAGGTGGAGCAGACTGTCCTACGAAAGCAATTGCCATCATCCTTGATGGTGAAGTCATTTCAGCACCGACTGTGCAGACTCCGACGTTTGACAACGGCAGCGTGCAGATCAGTGGATCGTTTTCCCAGACCGAAGCAAAAGATTTAGCGCGCGTGTTGCAGTTTGGTGCAGTCCCCGTGAAGTTCGATACACCGACAGTGCAAACAGTGTCGGCGTCTCTTGGTAAAGACTCATTGCATGCTGCCGTTCTTTCGGGCCTCATCGGAGTTCTGCTGGTCTTGCTCTTTTTGCTGTTGTATTACCGTCTTTTGGCCATCGTGGTTATTGGCGGGTTAAGCGTGTCGGGGCTTTTGCTGTGGAGCGTTATCTCGTGGCTTTCAAAGTCGAACGGGTTAGCACTGACTCTGTCTGGCGCAGCAGGAATCATTGTTTCTATTGGTGTCACTGTTGACTCGTACGTGGTGTTCTTTGAAAAGTTGAAAGACGACGTGCAGCAGGGTCGTACGTTGCGCAATTCGGCTGCTCGCGGTTTCGACCGCGCGTGGAGAACCATTTTGGCTGCAGACACGGTGTCGTTAATCGGCGCAGTAGTCCTGTGGTGGCTCACAGTGGGTTCTGTTCGCGGATTCGCATTCTTCCTTGGTCTTTCCACCTTGGCAGACATGGTTGTGTCGTATTTCTTCACTCGACCAGCTGTCCTTCTTTTGGCTCGAACCAAATTGTTCAACAGAGGTCGCGTGCTTGGTGTGGCCAAAGTTTCTACTTCAGAGGCGGTGGCGTAATGGCTGGCGGTATTTCGCGCTTGTATCGCGGCGAGACAACGATCAATTTTTATGGTCGCCGCATGATTGGGTTCATCGCATCTGGGTTGTTGCTCATTGTGACTGTTGGGTCGTTGTTTACCCAAGGTCTCAATCTTGGAATTGACTTCAAAGGTGGTGTTGCCTTTGAAGTTCCAGTAGCGGGCACCATGTCAGAGGCAAAAGCCAAAGAAATCCTCATTGCAAACAAAATTAAGACCGACAACGTCAAGATTCAAACCCTGACCTCTGGCACAACAAAGCGTGTGCGTATTCAGTTGGGTGACCTGCCAGTGGCTACGCGTACAACTGTTCAAGAGGCACTTGCTAAGGCGGCAAAAGCAACTGTCAATGATGTCAGTGTGTCAACTGTTAGTTCCACATGGGGTCGCAACATCACCACGAAAGCAATTAAAGCTTTGTTGATTTTCTTTCTCATCGTGTCGCTATATATTGCGTGGCGATTTGAATGGCGTATGGCACTGTCGGCAATTATCGCCATGGTGCACGACGTTGGTATCAGTGTTGGTGTGTATTCGGTTTTCAAACTTGAAGTAACTCCTGCAACCGTTGTGGCGTTTCTTACTATTCTCGGATTCTCGTTGTATGACACCATCGTTGTGTTCGACAAAGTGCATGACAACAATGAGCGTTTTAGTGGCTCGAAAGTGTCATACGGCGACATCGTCAATGTGTCCATGAACCAGGTGTTGATGCGTTCGTTAAACACGTCAATCGCGGCTTTGTTGCCGGTGTTGAGTTTGTTAGTCCTTGGATCTGGTGTTTTCGGGGCAATTGCCTTGCGTGAATTTGCCTTAGCGCTTCTTGTTGGTCTCGCTACCGGTGCCTATTCATCGATCTATATTGCGAGCCCGCTACTTGGCATCTTGAAGGAGCGATCAGAGCAGTACCGCTCGATGAGGGGTCAATTGTCGATTGGTGCTGACATGAGCCACCTGATGCATACGGGTGCTCCTGTTGGCCGCCGAGCAGCCGCCAGGGCTGCGTCCGAGGCCCAAGACGGGGTAGCTCCGGCGCCCCTTGCTGTGGAGACGCTACTTAGTCATCCACCGCGCCCTCGAAAGAAGTCTCGTCGCTAACCTTTGATCATGGGTACTGCTGATCGAGTTCTTCCGTGGAGGCGTCAGCAGAACGCGCCTATTGAAGAATTGGCCCCCCTGTTAACGGCGTTTCGTAGCCGTCACCCGAAGGCTTCGGTCTCCATGGTGAACCGAGCCTATGAAGTTGCTCGCGTTGCTCATACCAATCAAATGCGCTCTTCAGGTGAGGCCTACATCAATCATCCGATTGCAGTTGCACGCATTGTCGCCGACATCGGACTTGATGAAGTGTCGCTTGCAGCAGCTCTGCTGCATGACGCAGTGGAAGATACTGAAATCACGATTGAAGATGTTCAGCGTAACTTTGGCGATGAAGTCGCCATGTTGGTTGATGGTGTTACAAAGTTAGAACGATTGCAATTTGATTCGCGTGAGGCCCAACAGGCTGCAACGATGCGCAAAATGTTGGTTGCCATGGCCAAAGACATGCGGGTACTTGTCATCAAATTGGCCGACCGTTTGCACAACATGAGAACTCTGGCTGGCGTGTCACTCGAGAAGCAACAGCGCACGGCACAAGAGACATTAGATATTTATGCGCCGCTTGCTCATCGCATGGGTATGCAAGAAATAAAACAGCAACTAGAAGATCTATCGTTTGCGGCGCTGTATCCCAAACGATTTGCTGAGCTTGATCATTTAGTTTCTACTCGAACTCCAGAACGTGACCTATATCTTGCAAAAGCAATTGCGGAAGTGTCAGCCCGATTATCCGAAGTGCATATTGAAGCAAGTGTCACCGGGCGAGGAAAACATTTATGGAGCATCTACGAAAAAATGGTGCAGAAAGATCGAGACTTTGACGACATTTTCGATCTTGTCGCAATTCGAATTGTGGTGGACAGTGTCCGCGATTGCTACGGCGCACTTGGTTGTCTACACGGCAAGTGGCGACCAGTCGTTGGGCGGTTCAAGGACTACATCGCGATGCCGAAATTCAATCTGTATCAGTCATTGCACACCACGGTCATTGGTCCAGGCGGTCGACCACTTGAAGTGCAAATTCGTACCCAAGAAATGCACGAGCGAGCTGAACGAGGAGTGGCTGCACATTTTGCTTACAAAGAGGGAACGGACTCATCAGATTCTGACTGGCTGAATCGCATCATCGATTGGCAATCTGAAATTTCAGATCCGGGCGAGTTCATGGCTGACCTGAAGAATGACCTTGAACAAGAAGAAGTTTTCGTGTTTACGCCGAAAGGTCGAGTCATTACTCTTCCCATTAATTCCACCCCAGTTGACTTTGCATACGCAGTACATACCGAAGTGGGTCACTCGTGCGTTGGTGCGCGTGTGAATGGCAGGTTGGTCTCTCTTGACTCAACCTTGGTCTCTGGCGATGCCTGTGAGATTTTTACCTCCAACGTAGAAGGCGCCGGTCCGTCGCGTGACTGGCTCGGGTTTGTGCAGTCACCACGCGCAAAGAACAAGATAAAGAACTGGTTTACCCGCGAACGACGCGAAGACATGGTCGAGTCTGGACGAGATGACCTCACGGCCGAATTACGCCGCGAGGGATTGCCGGTTCAGCGCATCTGGACATCTGATGCTTTCCTGCAAGAACTTGAAGCTCTCAATATGACTGACGTTGACACCTTGTTTGCGGCCATTGGTGAGCATCACGTATCGGCTCGCGGATTTGCTCAGCGCATCGGACGAGCCATGCGGCGTGAAGGCAGTGATGAACAGTTGGCAATGCCAATGCGCATGGACCTTGTCACTACCGAGAAGCGAAGTGCTACAGGTATTCATGTTGAAGGTCTCGAAGATGTTCTCGTGCGATTGTCTCGCTGTTGTACACCAGTGCCGGGAGACGAGATTTCTGGTTTCATCACGAAGGGCCGCGGGGTAAGCATCCATCGCGCAGACTGTGCCAATGCTGAATCATTAGTCGAAGGTGAGCCCACCCGAATGATTGATGTTGAATGGGCGCGTACAGCTCCGGGCACAATGTTTACCGTTGGTGTCGAAGTGGTGGCCCTTGACCGAAGCAAGTTGCTACGAGACGTAGCCAATGTTCTGTCGGAACAACACGTCAACATTGTTGCGTGCAGTACCCATACAGGCTCTGATCGGGTGGCAAAGATGAGATTTGAATTTGAGCTAGGTGATCCGAATCACTTGGATTCAGTTTTGCGGGTTATTAAGTCAATTGATTCGGTATACGACGCATATCGCATCGTTCCTGGCGGGCAGTCCGACTAGCCTGATTGGCTATGTCATCGTTTCAAACAAGTCCGGGAACCCGCGACATCTTGCCACCTCATGCGGGCAGATGGCGCGCCATGGTGCAAGTGTTTGCTGACGGCGTCGAATCAGCGGGGTATCAGAACATCATCCCGCCGATGTTTGAAGATCTCGGAGTATTCCAGCGTCTCGGAGACGCCACAGATGTGGTGACCAAAGAAATGTATGACTTCATGGACAAAGGCGGTCGTCATATTGCCCTGCGTCCAGAGCACACGGCCAGTGTGTGTCGAGCATTCGCGCAACATCGCCCGACGCCACCATGGAAGGTGTGGTACTCGGGGCCAAACTTTCGCTATGAACGTCCTCAGGCTGGTCGGTATCGACAGTTCGATCAAATAGGTATCGAAGTCTTAGGTGTTGATGACTCACAACTTGATGTTGAAGTCATTGCGCTCGGTTGGGATTTTTACAAAGCCATTGGGTTGAGCAAGGTGTCTCTCATCATCAACTCTTTGGGTGATGCCGGTGACCGAGGTCGATACATCGAAGCACTTGGTGCTTATTTTATGACTCATAGCGAGACATTGAGTGAACAAGCGCTCGCGACTTTAGAACGCAATCCGTTACGTGTTCTCGATTCAAAGAGGCCACAAGATGCTGCGGCAATTGCCGGGGCTCCAACAATCGGTGCATTTCTTAGTACTGATGCAGCTGCTCACTTTGCGGCTGTATGTGCAGGGCTCGATTCGCTCAACATCCCGTACGTAGTCAATGAACGCCTTGTGCGGGGACTTGATTACTACCAACGCACAACTTTTGAATTTGTATCGGGTTCGCTTGACTCTGCACAAAATGCTGTGGGCGGTGGTGGTCGGTATGACGGATTAGTCGAAGATCTCGGTGGCCCTGCCACCCCAGGAATCGGTTTTGCTCTCGGAGTTGACCGCACCTTGCTTGCTTGTGACGCGGAAGAATGTTTCTCGTACGGATTTCCTGAACTAGATGTTTTTGTCATTGATACAACTGGTGGAAGTCATGCACTGTCTATTACTCATCAATTGCGCCGCGACGGGTTCTCTGCTGATCGGGCTTTCGAAGGTCGCAGTATGAAGTCACAAATGAAAAGTGCAGATCGAAGTGGAGCACAGATCGCTGTAATCATCGGTGATTCTGAAGCTGAAGAATCAACGTGTACCGTGCGCAATCTTTCTACATCTGAACAAATAACTATTCCTTCAATCGAACTGCAGAGTCATCTGGAGTCGGTTCTTGGACCGAGACAGCCAAGGCGGCACACCCCATGAGATCTACTGCAATGCGAACACACATGTGTGGAGAATTAGATATATCGAGCGTCGGACAAACTGTGTCGTTGTGTGGTTGGGTCGCACGCCGGCGTGAACACGGTGAACACCTTGCTTTTGTAGACATTCGTGACCATTCCGGAATCATGCAGTGCGTGGTCGACAACAACGTTGATGTTCGTAGCGAATATGTCATTCGTGTGACCGGAGTAGTTCGCGCGAGGCCAGAAGGCACCATCAACTCATCGCTCACAACTGGCATGGTTGAAATTGGTGATTGTGTGGTGGAGATCTTGAACTCGGCAGAACCACCACCGTTTCCTGTTGATGCACGCGCAGATGATGTTGACGAATCAATTCGACTGAAATTTCGTTATCTCGATATACGTCGTGAGCGCATGCAGAAAAACTTGCGAGTACGTGCTCAGATCAACAGTGCAATTCGTCATTCGATGGAAACGAATGGTTTCGTTGAAGTCGAAACTCCGTTCCTGATGCCATCAACTCCTGAAGGTGCTCGCGAATTTCTTGTTCCATCTCGAAAAGAACCGGGTTCCTTCTTTGCGCTTCCGCAGTCTCCTCAGTTGTGGAAGCAATTGCTCATGGTGGCAGGTGTTGACAGGTATTACCAGATCGCTCGTTGCCTTCGTGACGAGGACTTGCGCGCAGATCGTCAATATGAATTTATGCAGCTCGACGCTGAGATGTCATTTGTTTCACAAGATGACGTGTTGGAAAACATCGGACGTGCAGTAGTTGCTGCAGCCATTGCTGTAACGGGTGAAGCACCTCCAGAGATTGAACGTATTACGTGGCACGACGCCATGAACCGATTCGGAATCGATAAGCCCGATCTTCGTTTTGGAATGGAACTCATCGAGTTGACGTCGCTCTTTGCTGGCACTGAATTCAAGGCCTTCGCCGGAGCTCCGTGCATTAAGGGAATTTGCGTAGATGCAAAGACATACCCAGAGGCCGCAGCGTTCGGGCGTAACAAACTTGACGGTCTGACAGATCGCGCAAAGAAGATTGGTGCCAAAGGGCTTGTGTGGATGAAGGTCGGAGCAGATGGTGCGCTTGACTCGCCAGTAGCAAAATTCCTTACTGACGATGAAAAAGCAGCGTTGGTTTCTGCAATGGGTGCAAAGGAAGGTGACTTGTTGTTGCTTGTTGCAGACGGATGGGACACAACATGTGAAGTACTCGGTCAGCTTCGTAATGACATCGGTCGTCCACCAGTCCATGAAGGGCCATACAAATATGTGTGGGTAACAGAATTCCCACTGTTTATCGGAATTGACCCTGTGTCAGGTCGACCACGCCCGGGTCATCACCCGTTCTGCCACCCACACCCCGACGACATGTCGTTGTTTGATACCGAACCGTTGAAGGTGCGCGCACTGGCATATGACCTTGTTCTGAATGGTTGGGAACTTGGTTCAGGTTCAATTCGTATTCACGAGCCAGAGATGCAACGTCGCGTCTTTAACCAGTTAGGTATCAGCGACGAGGAAGCCGATAAGCGCTTCGGATTTTTCTTGCAACCGTTCAAGTACGGTGCTCCTCCTCATGGTGGATTCGCTTTCGGAATTGACCGCCTTGCGGCAATCTTGGCTGGTGAAGAAAACATTCGTGAGGTGATTGCGTTTCCAAAGACTCAAAGTGGCTCTGATCCAATGACGAATGCACCAACACCTGTTGACCCAGCACATCTTGCTGATTTGGGTCTTCGGTTGTTGCCACCGCCTGCTTCGTCGTAGTCGTGGATTCTCCTGACCTCTTTTCATCATCAACAGAAGATCGACTCGCTGCGCGGTCTCCACTCGCAGCGCGCATGCGTCCGCGCACGCTCGATGACGTAGTAGGTCAGAATCATTTAGTCGGGCCAACAGGTCCGCTGCGTCGATTGATTGAGAGCGATCGTTTGTCGTCGGTCATTGTGTGGGGTCCACCAGGGACCGGAAAAACAACATTGGCTGAACTTGTCGCTTCAACGACTCAACGCAGCTTCGAACGCCTAAGTGCGGTGACTGCAGGTGTGAAAGATATTCGCGAAGTTATTGAGACTGCGCGACGGAGACTCACCATTGATGATCGTGGCACTGTTGTGTTCGTCGATGAAATTCATCGGTTCTCTACTGTGCAACAAGATGCGTTGCTGCATGCAGTGGAAAGTGGTCTCATCACTCTTGTGGGTGCAACAACAGAGAATCCTGCATTCTCGGTCAACCCTGCATTACGAAGCCGCTCGTCTGTCTTTGCTCTTAAGCCGGTCGACGGCGAGGCGATTATTGAATTGCTTCATCGGGCAGTGGAAGTGGAAGGAGTATTGGCAGATGAAGATGCTCTTGAGCTGATTTCGCGCAGGGTTACAGGAGATGCGCGCCAAGCACTCACAGCCTTTGAAGTGTGTTGTGCGTTAGCAACAAACGGCCGCATCGATATTGTCGCCGCAACAACGGCGTTAGATACCAGTGTGTCGCGCATGGGGCGTGATGATCATTACGACGTCATTTCGGCTTTTATTAAATCAATGCGAGCAAGTGACACCGATGTTGCTTTGCATTGGTTGGCGCGCATGTTGGAAGCGGGAGAGGACCCACGGTTCATCGCTCGACGCCTGATGATTTTTGCAAGCGAAGATGTTGGCTTAGCCGATAACAATGCTTTGCTCGTGGCAACTGCAGCTGCCGACGTGCTTGATCGTGTGGGGCTACCAGAGGCACAATTGAATCTGGCACATGCGGTAATTTATTTATCACAGGCGCCAAAGAGTCGATCTGTCACTGATGCTTTGTTTCGCGCTCTGTCTGATGTTCGCGAGGGCCATACAGGACAGGCTCCGCCCACAACTGTGCAGCCTCCGTCGTATCTTCCGTTGGGATTAGGCCAATTGCGGTACTACCGTGAGGGCGATGAGGACGTGCGGTAAAACCCCCGACAAGAGCAGGTCATGATGCGCCGTCTGTTTTGGTTTGTGTCAGGTGCAGCCGCCGGGGCAAGTCTTGTTGTCTGGCTGAAGCGAACCATTGCTTCGTTCTCAGAAAAGATGACTCCTGCCAACATTGCAGACGCCGTTGCTGCTGGGGTGCGTCGAGTTGTCCTCGGGCTCTCCGATGCCGTGACGTCACTCGTTGAGCAATATCGCAACAGGCAAACTTCTGAGTCGACTATTTGGTCGCCGCAATCGCCAGATGCGCCACTGAATCCTGTGCGCCGTCATAACCCACCCCGTCAGCGAACCCGCCATCGCTAAGATGGGGCCTTCATGGCATCGTCAAATGGCTCCAGTATCCCGCGCTCAGCTGATGCGTTGCGCGGCTCATTTTCGGGTTATTTCGCCGACAAAGGACACACCGTTGTTCCGTCAGCCAGTCTGATTCCACACGACCCGACATTGCTTTTTACCGTGGCCGGAATGGTGCCCTTCAAACCATATTTCATGGGAGATGAAGTTGCTCCGTACAACAGGGCAGTCACCGTGCAAAAGTGCGTGCGTGCCGGTGGCAAGCACAACGATCTTGACGAAGTGGGTCGCACGAAGCGTCATCTTGTTTTCTTTGAAATGCTCGGAAACTTTAGTTTCGGCGATTACTTCAAATCTGATGCGATTCCCTGGTCATGGGAACTAGTCACAGAGGTATTTGGTTTCGACGGTGATCGTTTGTGGATCACAGTTCATGAATCTGACGATGAAGCTGAAGCAATGTGGCACGAGCAAGTGGGCGTACCCATGAATCGCATTCAGCGACTTGGTGACAAAGACAACTTTTGGCAGGCAGGCGATACGGGGCCATGCGGTCCATGTTCAGAGATTCATATCGATCGTGGGCCTGCATTTGGTCCCGATGGTGGTCCTGCGACTGATCCAACCGGTGATCGATTCATGGAGTTTTGGAATCTTGTATTTATGCAGTACAACCAAGCTCCAGATGGTTCACGCACTGCATTACCTAAACCAAGCATTGATACTGGCGCAGGCCTCGAACGAATTCTTGCGTTAGTCCAAGGTGTTGACTCAGTTTGGGAAACAGATGTGTTGTTTCCCATTATTGAACAAGCTCAATCCACAACTGGCGCCCACTATAAAATTGGCGACTACGAAGACCGAAATAGTTTTAGTTTGCGCGTTCTGGCAGAACATGCTCGTTCAGCAGTCATGCTTATCAACGATGGCGTATTCCCAAGTAACGAAAACCGCGGATACGTGTTGCGACGTATTATTCGTCGGGCAGTCCGTCATGCGTATTTGCTCGGAACCGAAAAATTGGTAATGCCGTCTTTGGCTAACACGGCAATCGATGTCATGGCTAATGCGTATCCCGATGTTGCGAAGAACAAAGATTTTGTTCTCGGGGTACTGACCAAAGAAGAAGAACGCTTCCGTCACACATTGAAGACCGGATTGACGATCTTGGAAGACGATCTGTCGGGCGGTAGCAAAAAGTTGTCTGGAAGGTCCGCATTCCTGTTGCACGACACATATGGCTTTCCATTAGAACTCACACAAGAAATTGCTAGTGAGCGTGGAGTCGATGTTGACATTGCGGGCTTTCAGTCGGAAATGAATGAACAAAAGACTCGCGCTAAGAGTGCTCGTAAATCAGGTCGCTCTGACGCAGACCGGGTAGAGGCATACCGTGAGGTGATGGAAGCCCACGGCGTGACTGAGTTCGTTGGTTATGTTCATGATTCGTCTGAGTCGACTGTTCTTGCAGTCATCGACGGTGATGACTCGTGTGTTGAAGTCTTCCTTGATCACACACCGTTTTATGCAGAGAGTGGCGGTCAAGTCGGCGATATCGGCAGCATCATTGGTGACGGTTTCGAATTATCAGTTATTGACACTAATTTTGCATTGCCGGGACTACGCCGACATGTATGTCGAGTTGTGTCAGGTGAGCCCACTGAAGGGGTAGCAGTCACCGCGCGAATTAATGTCGACGCGCGTACAGCGACGCGTCGTAATCACACGGGCACGCACGTGTTGCACTGGGCTCTTCGAACAGTTTTGGGCGAGCATGTGAAACAAGCAGGATCTCTTGTGTCTCCTGATCGGTTACGCTTTGACTTCAGTCACTATGACGCGGTGACCGCAGAAGAAATCATGAAAATTGAGACCTTGGCTAATGCACAGGTCTTGACCAATTCGCCTGTCACCGCCACTGAATCATCAAAAGAAGAAGCACTAGCAGCTGGTGCAATTGCGTTTTTTGGTGACAAATACGGTGATGTCGTACGCGTGTTGAACGCTGGTGCATCGACTGAATTATGCGGTGGAACGCACGTGTCGGCCACTGGCGACATTGGGTTCATCAAAATTATTGGCGAATCCTCAATCGGTTCCAACTTGCGTCGTATCGAGGCGGTCACTGGCGCAAATGCCGTTTCATACATGCAACGCAATGACGCCATTTTGAATGAAATATCTCAAGCTGTCGGCGTGCGCCCAGATGAAGCTGTAGCCGGAGTGTTGCGCAGACTTGATGAATTAAAAGCTGCGAATGATGAGATCAAGGTCTTGCGCGGCAAGTTATCCGTCGGACGTGCAGTTGAACTAGCCGCTACAGCCGTAGATGGCCTTGTTGTTGCGCGTGTTGATGGCCTTACCGCAGGCGACGTGCGCGATCTTGCAATTGCGATTCGCCAACAGCCAGGTGTTGTTGCCGTCATTGTTGGTGCCGTTACTGACACCGGTGGAGTATCGCTCGTTGCGGCCACTACGCCGGCAGTACAAGGCAATGCATCTGAACTTATTAAGGAAGCTGCCCAGGCAGTTGGTGGGGGCGGTGGTGGCAAAGGCGATATTGCGACAGCTGGTGGAAAGAATCCGGCTGCACTCGACGATGCGCTACAGCTAGCACGAGACAAGACCCGGGCCGCACTCGGTTCGATCGCATAATTCGTGAGAGTGCTTGGCATTGATCTCGGATCAAAGCGAATCGGTATTGCAACGTCTGATCGCAGTGGCACCATTGCTACTCCATACACAGTCCTGCTGCGCTGTGGTTCAATGGGCGGGGATCATCGCAATATCGCAAAAATGGTTGTCGAAGAAGAAGCCGAAGCTGTCATCGTTGGTCTGCCGTTGAATATGGATGGATCAGAAGGAAAGGCAGCGCAGGCTGCACGTGTCGAGGCGGCACGCATGGCTACGGTTGTGGGAGTGCCAGTGCATGTTCATGATGAACGTCTGACCACTGTGGAAGCAGATCGAGTGTTGATGGAACAAAAGATGAATGCTCAAGCTCGTCGTCGGGTTGTTGACAAGGTTGCAGCTGCTGTGATGTTGCAATCGTGGTTAGATACTCAAGCTCATCAGGCTGAACAATGAACGGCGATCCGTTGCTGCCGAATGATTGGCACGATGATCCATGGGATCGGGTCTCGGAGACATCAGTTGACTCACTGGAATCGTTATCACCTGAATTTGAACAGTTACGTGGCATCACGCGGACAGTGGCCATTGTTGTCGCAGCGTCTCTTTTGTTCCTCGGCGCCATCGGGTTCTGGACAATTCGCGTTCTCAATCCATCAGGAAATCCGGGGGTGGCCGTTAATTTCACCGTGAATGATGGCGACACTATTTCATCTATTGCGACTCGTTTAGAGAATGCAGGCATAGTGAGTAATGCAACAATTTTCCGATGGTATGCATCGACCAAGGGAAAGATAATTCTCACGCCTGGCTACTACGCATTGCACCCGAGAGATGACGCGGGATCAATTATTGAAGCCTTGGCCACACCACCAGCTCAGACATTTATTTCAGTTACTTTTCCTGAAGGGATGACAGTCGCGCAGATGGCCCAACGTTTGGCGGAAAAAATGACTTTTATGAAGGTGGCAGATTTCGTTGCTGCGTCACAAGACATCTCCATTCCCTCGACACTTCGACCAAAAACTGTGACATCACTCGAGGGTCTACTCTTTCCTGATACATACCAGATTTCCGGCGATGACACGGAGGCTCGTGTTGTTGCACGGCTGGCATCAATGATGGAACGCGTTGCTCGTCAAGTGGACCTCACAGCAGGTGCGAAAACTCGTGGGTTTAGCCCGTATGAAATCCTGATCATTGCTTCGTTGATTGAACGGGAAGCAAAAGTGCCAGCCGATCGATCAAAGATTGCACAAGTCATCTATAACCGTTTAGCGAAGAAGATGAAGCTTGAGGTTGATGCATCGGTGAAATACGGACAAGACCCTGCCATGTCTTGGACAGATATGAAGGCAACCGATACTCCGTACAACACGTATCTTCATGAAGGTCTGCCGCCGACACCAATTGCGAACCCTGGGAAGGCTTCTATCCAGGCCGCCCTTGCGCCATTTGGAACTCCGCCACCAACAGATGCTGCATGTGTAGGCCTGCCCGTTGGAGTGAAATGTGAATACTTGTACTACGTCCTTGCAGATGCTGCAGGTTCACACGTCTTCGCAACAACATATGAACAGCATCTTGCAAATGTTGAGAAAGCAAAAGCGGCAGGATTACTTCCATGAGCACAATCGCAGCTGTCATAGGTTCGCCAATTTCGCATTCACTATCGCCGGCTATACATACGGCCGCGTTCACTGCATCGAAGCGAACGGGTGATTACGTTGCGACCGAATGCACAATGAAAGAAGTTGAACTCACGCTTCAACGCTTACAAGATGAAAATCTCGTAGGCGTGTCTGTCACAATGCCGCTGAAGGAAGCGGTGATCGACTTTCTGGATTTTGTAACTCCCGACGCAGATTTCTTGAACGCCGTCAACTGCATTTCGTTTGGCCCCGACGGTTCTGTTGGACACAACACTGACGGTGATGGATGTTGTGACGCTCTCACTGAAGTAGGGGGCGCCCACTTGCGTGGTTCTACGGTGGTGTTGCTCGGAGCTGGAGGGACTGCTCGATCCATTGCTCTTTCATTGGTGCGTCGCGGAGCCCATGTCATTGTTGTGAACCGAACGCCCGCACATGCAGTGGCTATGGTCGGTTCGTTTGCGGCATTTGGTGATGAAGTGTCTATTGCGGTCGGAAACGAAGCGAGTATTGCCTCAGCATCGATTTTGATTAACGCCACTTCCGTAGGCATGAATAGTTCAGACATTCCAGTAGATCCGTCTGTCCTTCACAGTGGTCTCACAGTCCTTGACGCGGTGTATTCACCTATGGAGACGTCGCTCCTCGCAGCGTCTCGGGCGGCCGGCGCAACAGTGGTTGACGGTCTCTGGATGCTGATTCATCAAGCACGACATCAACAAAGACTGTGGTTTGGTGAATTCTCAGACGCACAAGCAATGCGATTAGCAGCAGAGCGGGAACTTTCCGCTCGCCGCAAGTAGTCTGAAAACCGTGCTTAGGTACCTCACAGCCGGTGAATCTCATGGTCGCGCTCTCACAGTTATTGTCGAGGGTCTTCCTGCGGGCCTTCCCATTTTGGCCGAACATATTGAATCTGAATTAGCCCGTCGTCGACTTGGTTACGGCAGAGGACCTCGTCAGCGCTTCGAAGAAGACCGCGTCACTCTTGTTGGGGGCGTGCGACACGGTCGCACCCTTGGCTCACCTGTGTCAATTGAAATTCAGAACTCCGAGTGGTTTCGAAGTGATAAGTGGCATGCAGAAATGTCACCAGAACCTGGCGCGACTGAAGCTCCGCTGACACAACCGCGTCCTGGCCACGCCGACCTTGTCGGAATGCAGAAGTACGGTTTCACCGATGCTCGCGATGTTCTTGAACGTGCAAGTGCACGCGAAACTGCAGCACGTGTTGCTGCTGGCGCACTGGCAAAGCAATTGTTGTCGCACCTTGGCGTCGGAATCTTAAGTCACGTCGTGCGCATGGGAGAAGCAACAGCGCCGGCCCTCACTCTGCCCACAATGGCTGACTTGGCTGCCATCGACGCTTCAGAGGTTCGTTGTTTTACTCAGTCTGGTGAAGACGCAATGATTTCTGCCATCAAAGCGGCGGCCCGTGACGGTGACTCGCTTGGCGGAATAGTCGAAGTGGTCGCTCATGGAGTTCCCATTGGATTAGGAAGTCACGTTCATTGGGATCGCAAAATTGATGCACTCTTGGCGCAGGCAATCATGAGCATCCAAGCTGTGAAGGGTGTTGAAATAGGTGATGGTTGGGAAGTTGCAGGCCTTCGCGGCAGTCAAGCACATGACCCCATTACGTGGGACGCTGAAAATCTTCGATACGTACGCGAAAGTCATCGCTCAGGTGGGACAGAAGGCGGAATCACCACCGGAGAACCACTGATTGTTCGTGCAGCAATGAAGCCATTAGCCACACTTAATCGGCCAACGTTGAAAACTGTTGACACAGTGACAAAAGAAGAAACAGTGAGTTTCAAAGAACGCACCGATGTCACAGCTGTGCCAGCCCTTGGCGTTATTGCAGAGACAATGGTTGCGTTAGTGCTTGCCGCAGAGGCGCAACGCAAGTTCGGCGGAGACTCACTGTCCGAATTCGTTCGCAACGCAACGTCATTTCGAGCAACACTAGAGTCGTGACCCGTTCAGAACCCTGCATTGTCCTAGTCGGACTTATGGGGACGGGCAAGACCACGGTGGCGCGATTGCTAGCTGAACATCGCCACGTAGAACTACTCGATACCGACAAATTGATCGAGTCCCGTGAGGGTCGCACGATTCGTGAAATCTTTGCAGACTCCGGTGAACAGACATTTCGCGAGTGCGAGTCTGAAGTCTTGCGCGAATGTTTGGCTCGACCAGGAAGCCCAATTATTGCCGGTGCTGGCGGGGTGGTAGTGCGGGAAGAAAATCGATCAATGCTTGACCGTGCACGTAATGCAGGGACTGCAGTCGTTGTCTGGCTGCATGCACGTCCAGAAGTATTGGCAGAGCGCACGGCCAAAGGGGTTCACCGCCCATTGCTAGATAATGACCGAATGGGAACGCTGACTCAGATGTCTGAAGATCGTGGCCCGCTCTATGCTTCGATTGCAGACATCGTGATTGATGTGTCGGACAGAAGTGTTGAATCAGTCGTCGATTTGTTAATCGATGCACTTGACGAGCAAGAAGAATTTGTAGGAAATGACGATGAGTGACTCAGTAACAGAAATAGTAGATCTTGGTGTTCGGTCGTACTCGGTAGTTGTCGGCCATGGAGTGTTGTCGCAGGCCAAAAGCATGATCCCGACCTCTGCACGTCGCGTCGCGATAGTGACTCAAGAGGGAATACCATCGCAGTACATTCCCGTTTTCGGAGACCTAGATGTCTCAACCCATGTCATCGGAGAAGGTGAGAGTCATAAGACCCTCACCACTATTGAACGCTTGTGTCGCGAATTTTCTCAAGCAGGTCTTACTCGCGGAGATGTTGTGGTCGGTGTTGGCGGGGGAATGGTCACTGATGTTGCCGGGTTCGCAGCAGCCTCCTATCACCGTGGAATACCGGTTGTGCATGTCGCTACGTCATTGTTGGCCATGATTGACGCTGCTGTAGGCGGAAAGACTGGCGTCAATATTGCTGAAGGTAAAAACCTTGTTGGTGCATATTGGCAACCACATGGCGTTGTGTGTGAAATGGACGCTCTTGTCACCTTGCCAGAACGCGAAATGCGGTGCGGTCTAGGCGAGATGGCGAAGTATCACTTCATAGTTCGTGAGGACCTGAGCTCATTGTCGATGGTTGACCGAATTGCGCGCTGTGTGCGTATTAAAGCTGACATCGTGTCAGCTGATGAACGCGAAGGTGGAGTCCGTGCGCTTCTCAATTACGGACACACACTGGCTCACGCGTTAGAAATTGCAACAGATTTTTCTATTGCGCACGGCGAAGCAGTAGCCATCGGTGTGTTGTATGCAGCGCACCTTGCTCACCGTATGGGCCGTATTGATTCTGTCCGTGTTGATCAGCATTACGAAGTTGTTCACGATGTGTACGGATTACATCATGCTCTGCCGAAGGAAATCACTCCTGAGCAACTCATTGTTGATATGGGTAGAGACAAAAAAGCTATTGATTCGATCACCTTTGTTCTTGACTCGGCGACGGGCCTCGAAGTGGTGTCGGGAATTTCTGATACAAAAATTCGCGAAGCTCTCGTAGATCTCATCGCTCGACTGGGGTAGCCATGTACCGCACCGAACGGCTGGTGATGCGCGAATGGCATGAGTCAGATATCGAACCGTTCGCGCAGATGTGTGCTGACCCGAATGTCATGAGATATTTCCCATCAGCAATGACACGTGAAGAGTGTGAAGCTTTCATTGAACGGTCTACAACGAAAATCGCTGAGCGTGGTTATGGGCTGTGGGTAATAGAAGTTGATGGCAGGTTCGCTGGCTACACAGGATTGGCAGTTGTCACATTTGATGTGTCCTTTTCGCCGTGTGTCGAAATTGGATGGAGGCTTGCATCGTGGGCGTGGGGTAAGGGTTATGCCACCGAAGCCGCAACGAAAGCACTGCGAATCGGATTTGAAGAACACGCCATCTCGGAGATTTTCTCATTCACTACTGAAACCAATACACCGAGCGAGTCGGTGATGAAGCGGGTCGGAATGAATCGACGAGAGGACCTGGATTTCGATCATCCGCATACGCCAGGATGGTGGGGGCAACCCCATTTCGTTTATTCCATCGATCAGGCAAGCTGGGCAGAGTACGGTGGCTGATATGTCTTTGTCCACTGTTTTGTTACTTCATGGCCCAAATCTGAATCTTCTAGGCACTCGCGAACCAGAGGTATACGGCCACGCAACGTTGGCAGACCATGTAGCCACAGTTGTCGCGGCGGCATCGACACACGGCATCGCTATTGAGCATCTTCAGACCAATACTGAAGGCGAGATGGTGAATGCGATTCACGCAGCCAAGGGCATGGCAGATGGCATCATCATTAATGCTGGTGCATTCACTCATTACTCGTGGGCAGTGCATGACGCCTTGAAGTCGTATCCCGGCAATGTGATCGAAGTGCACCTCTCTAACCCAGGTGCTCGTGAACAGTTTCGACATGTCAGTGTGTTGGCTCCAGTTGTCAACGGAACCATTTCCGGATTTGGTGGGCTGGGGTATGCGTTGGCCGTTGAAGCGTTGGTTGAATTAGCAGCCCAATAATGGATGTATCACGTCGTCTTTCGCGACTGCATGCGACGACAGAAGCCGACTTCCTCTTAGTACTTCGACTACAAGACATTCGTTGGTTGACGGGCTTTACTGGCGGCACAGCGCAATTGGTTGTGCAACGTTCGACACATGATGCGTGGCTGCTGGTGGATGGTCGATACTTTGATCGCGCACTTGCTGAAACTACAGAATCTCGGGCAGTGGTGCATGTTGAACGTGTGATCGCAGACATTACGACAGAAGAGATGGTCAGACGCATCGTTGGGTCGTCGACAATTGCAGTAGACCCTTCGCATCTCACTGCTCACCACATGACAGCGCTGCAAAATATCTGCACGGTGCATTCCGAACGCACACAACTTGATGATCTTCGCCGCGTGAAGGATGAATCAGAGATTGCGCTTATTGCACGAGCCGCAACCATTGCAGATATTGCTCTGGCAAGTGTGGTGGCAGACGGCTTGTTGGGTAAGTCGGAAAAACAGATCCGCAATCAACTTGACCATCTCATGAAAGAGGGTGGAGCAGATGATGTGGCGTTCGAGACAATTGTTGCGACTGGACCAAATGGCGCGCGCCCTCACCATGAACCAAGTAACGATCTGGTCGAAAGCGGCCACGGTGTGGTGATTGATTTCGGCGCAATGGTCGACGGGTATAAGAGCGATATGACGCGAACCATTCGTGTCGGGAACACCTCCGCCGAATATGACCGCATGTTTGAACTTGTGTGTGAAGCTGAAATGGCCGGAGTAATGGTCGTGAGGGAAGGCGTTGTCGGGTCAACTATTGATGCTGCAGCACGTCGCGTCTTTGAACGAGAAGGTGTTGACCACGAATATGTGCACGGCACGGGCCATGGAATTGGGCTCTATATTCACGAACAACCCATCTTTTCGCCACGGTGCACGGCAGTTCTGGCGGTCAATGAGGTGGTGACTGTGGAGCCTGGGCTCTATCGTGGTGGGGTAGGCGGCGTTCGGATCGAGGATCTGGTCGTTGTCACCGGCAATTCGTGCCGAATTCTTACGCAGACCCCCAAGGACCTCACATGCCCGCGATCACCACGAACGATCTGAAAAACGGAATCACACTCCAACTCGACAACGGACTCTTTACCGTTGTTGAATTCCAACACGTGAAGCCTGGAAAAGGTGGAGCCTTTGTGCGCACCAAGTTGCGCAACCTGAAGAACGGCAACGTATTAGAAAAAACCTTCAATGCGGGTATTCGTGTTGAACAAGCGATTCTTGACAAGCGTGACATGCAGTTCTTGTACAAAGATGGTGACGACTTCGTATTCATGGACACAGAGTCATATGACCAAATGACCGTTACTCCGGCAGCTCTCGGAGATGCAGCTGATTACCTCGTAGAACAAGCTATGGCGATCATTGCCTATTACAACGGTGAAATCATCACGGTTGAAATTCCAGCGTCTGCCGAATTGGTCATCACTGACACTGAACCTGGAGTTCAGGGCGACCGCGTCTCGGGTGCTCGCAAACCAGCCACTCTTGAGACCGGAAAAGTCATTCAGGTTCCCTTGTTTGTCAACGTTGGTGACAAAGTGAAAGTCGACACTCGCACCGGCGATTACGTCACACGCGTCTAATGGCGCGCGATCCGGAATCATTCCGCGCCAGCGACGAAAGAACTGATGCTCGCGAGCAGGCAGTTATTTTCTTATACGAATCTGAACAGCGTTCAATGTCTCCGCTCGAGTTGTTGGCTGACAGGGGCGTTGCATCAGCAGACTTAACGGGTGAATTACTGAACGGCATTGAAACCCATAGGGCCGCTATCGATGAAGCCATCGTCACGCACGCCAAAGGGTGGGCGCTTGATCGTATGCCAGCACTAGATCGGGCCATCTTGCGGCTGGCTATTTACGAATTGACATCTCGTCCCGATGTGCCAATTGCTGTAGTGATTGACGAAGCGGTGGAATTGGCAAAGCGTTTCTCTACGGATGACTCCGGACGATTTGTCAATGGAGTTTTAGCCGCTGTGGCAAAGATTGCACGCCCCGTTCTGTAAATATAGAGACATGGGTATCGAGGGCGTTGGTATTACGACCCTCTCGCTGCGAGATCGCGTAACGCAAGCGTCATTGTGGACATGGACAGCTCTTTTGTTGTGTGTGTGTTCTGGCGTTGCGACAACACGATTGCAATGGGATATTCATCGTGGTCTCGGAACGTCGTCCTTTGACGTTGGGCTGTATGACCAGGGCATGTGGTTGTTGTCACGGTTCCATGCACCTTTTGTGACTTTGATGGGCCGCAATCTCTTCGGTGACCATGCATCTCTTGTTCTGTTCTTCGTGGCTCCGTTGTATTGGATCTTTCCAGGTACAGAAACACTGTTGGCACTTCAATCATTTGTTGTAGCGGCTGGTGCTCTTCCGATCTATTTTTTTGCTCGTCGCCAATTGAACAGCGGGGCGCTTGGTTGTGCATTCGCGGTCATATGGCTTGTCAACCCAGCTGTCAACGGAACAATCTTTGAGAACTATCACCCAGACTCGTTTCTCGGGTTGTTTGTCCCTCTTGCGATTGTTTTTGCTCTGTCAAAAAGGTGGGGTTGGTACTGGATAGCAGTCGGCCTGTGTTTGTTAGTGAAGGAAGACGTAGTTCTAGTCATCGTTCCGCTTGGCGCGATGGTGGCGATTCGTGGTGAAACTCGGCGGGGGTTTCTTACTGCATTGGCGGGTATTTCTGCAGCCTTGCTGGGCATGTTCGTGTTGATGAAGAACCTCATCGGAGTCCCTACTCGTAACGGTTGGAGAATTCCTTTTGGGGGATTTTCCGGATTCTTACAGGAAAGTGTCACTCATCCCGCAACAGTGTTTCGGTATCTCACATCAGAAGGCCGAATGATGTATTGGTGGAAGATGTTTGCTCCATTTGCCCTTTTGAGTTTCATGGCGCCCGAAGTCGCGATGGTGAGTGCACTCGTGTTGATCGGAAACACTGTGAGTAATTTCTGGTACCAGTTTCACATCGAGTACCACTATTCGTTGGTGGCTGTTCCTGCCTTGTTGATTGCAGTCATTGTTGGGGTCTCGCGAGTGGGTAAAACGCTGCAAAAAATTTTGGTAGTAGCGGTTGTCGTGTCGTCATTGTGGTGTGCATCGATGTGGTCGTATGTTCCGTTCCGAATGGATCAGTATCCACATTGGGGTGCTCAACACCCCATCGCCCTTGCGGCTGATGAGATGTACACCTACATTCCGCCGAAAGCAAAAATTTCAGTGTTGTATTCCACTGCGCCACACTTGGCTCATCGCACTGAGATTTATCAATTTCCTAACCCGTTCCGCATTGTGATGTACGGGCCAAACACCTCACTGGAAGGCCAGCGCAGTCCGTTAGCTGACGGTATTGAATTCGTGCTTCTTCCTCGCAACATGGACGGCGAAAATCTCAAAGACTGGAACGTAATATCGTCTGGTTTTCACGAATACAAGGCAAACGCCTATTGGCAACTGTTTGCCCGAAATGAGCCCTAGCGCACGTGGGTAGATCAGTGCTATAGTGATTTCGACCGTAAAACGAGTCCTGTGAGGCTCGAACGGAAGGACAATATGGCTCGATTATTCATGCACGCACGCCCCTCGCGAGGGGCGTTTTTCATGCCCGTCCTTCTGGTGATTCACACATCATGAGTGCTGTGTTCTCTGTGTCATCTGAGATTCTCGGTGCCTCGGATGTCGATCGCGCATTGATGCGTATCTCACATGAAATTGTGGAGCGAAACCCTGATCTGTCAGATGTCGTCATCGTCGGCATGCAGACAGGTGGAACATGGATTGCAAGTCGCCTTCATGACAACATCGCCAAGATTTCCGATGCGGTGTCTGTCCCGCTCGGCGCAGTTGACATCTCTATGTATCGAGATGACTTCAGCCTGCGTCCCATCGTGCTGTCTGCACCTACTGATATCCCCGTAGATCTCACAGGTCGCACAGTCGTTCTCGTTGATGACGTTCTCTTTACTGGTCGTACTGTGCGTGCAGCTCTTGAAGCACTGAACGACCATGGTCGACCTCGTGCTGTGCAACTAGCGGTCATGGTTGATCGCGGGCATCGAGAATTGCCAATACGTCCCGACTATGTCGGTAAGAACATTCCGACGCACTTCTCCGACGAAGTGAGTGTCGGTCCTGACGGCGTGACAGTAGTTGCCGCTTCGGAGCAGCAGTCATGAAGCACCTGTTATCAACACGAGATCTCAGCACTGAAGACATTGTCTCTATCTTGGCCATGGCCGACCACATGGCAGAAATAAACGCACGCGCTGTTCCCAAAGTGCCAGCATTGCGCGGCCGCACGGTTGCAAGTGTGTTCTTTGAAGATTCAACGCGAACTCGTCTCAGTTTTGAAACAGCAGCAACGCGCCTGTCTGCCGAAGTGTTGACCTTTACGGCGAGTTCGTCAAGTGTCAACAAGGGCGAAAGTCTGCGCGACACCATTGAGACCTTGTCAGCGATGGGTGTCGATGCGTTTGTTATACGACATAAATCAAGTGGGGCGCCTCAACAGATCACTCAATGGACAGACGCTGCAGTCATCAATGCCGGAGATGGTTGGCACCAACATCCGACACAAGGCCTGCTTGATGCATACACAATCACCCGCAATTTCAATGAATTGAACTCGATGAAGGGCCGAACTGTTGCGATTGTAGGAGATATCAAACATTCACGAGTTGCTCGTAGTGACATCGACGTTTTCACACGTCTTGGGGCCAAGGTCGTGTTAGTGGCGCCCGGGGCATTCTTACCTAGTTCACTTGAAGGGTGGGGAGTTACTACCGCTGATTCACTCGACGATGTCATTGATGTCGTCGACGTGGTGTACATGCTTCGCATACAACGTGAACGAATGGATTCGGCTCAGATGCCAAGTCTTCGCGAGTACAGCTCATTGTTTGCGCTGACGCCAGAGCGCGCAGCACGAATGCAAAACCATGCATTGCTTCTTCATCCTGGTCCCATCAATCGAGGAGTTGAGATGATTGTTGATCCATCTTTGGTACCCGGTTCGCGCATATTGCAACAAGTCACAAACGGTATTTCGATTCGTATGGCCGTGCTCTTCAGTCTTCTGGGTGGCGATGCAACGACCACATTGTCGAATGGAGTCGAAGCATGAACGCTAAAAATCAGTCAATAGTGATCCGCGGTGCGACCGTTGTGAATCCTGATGCCATGTTTGTTGCTGATGTACGCATTGCAAATGGTGTCATTGAATCCATCGGAGATGCTCTTGCCGGAGACATTGTGCTGGAAGCAGCCGGATGCTTTATTTCGTCTGGTTTCGTCGATTTGCATACACACCTGCGCGAACCTGGCAAAGAAGAAGCTGAGACAATTGAATCTGGTAGTCGCGCCGCTGTGCTTGGCGGTTTTACCGCTGTAGTGGCGATGCCAAACACGGACCCCGCTCAAGACAATGTAAAGACAGTGCAGTTTGTCCGTGCACGAGGCCTGGCTGTTGGATTGTGCGAAGTAATCCCTTCCGGATGCATCACCGTTGGACGTGCGGGAGCTCAGTTGGTTCCGTATGAACAACTCGCAAAAGAAGGTGTCAGTTTGTTTACCGATGACGGGACTGGTGTTCAAGATGCGCTTGTCATGCAGCGCGCACTCATGGCTGCACAACGACTGAATCTCATATTGGCTCAGCATTGCGAAGTTGCGAGTATGACCGTTGGTGCAGTAATGCACGATGGCGCCTGCTGTTCAACGATGGGCGTTCCTGGTTGGCCAGCGGCGGCAGAGGAAGAAATGGTGCGCCGTGATATTCAGCTTGTCCGTATTACGGGGGCAAGAGAGCACTTCATGCATCTGTCTACAAAGGGCAGTGTTGAATTGGTTCGTGCTGCAAAAGCTGAGGGTTTGCCCATCACGGCCGAAGTGACTCCTCACCATATTTCGCTCACAGATGAACTACTCACCGGGTTTGATCCGATATTCAAGGTGAATCCGCCACTACGCACGATGGCTGATATCACTGCGTTGCACGAGGGCCTTGCAGACGGAACTATCGATGCAATCGCTACAGATCATGCCCCGCATGCTGGTCACACCAAAGAACAAACACTTGATACTGCGCCACCGGGAATGCTTGGTCTTGAAACAGCGCTCGGGGTTGTCAACACTGCTGTTGATCTGTCGCCGCAGAAGATCGCTGCATTGATGTCGTGGAACCCAGCAGTTATTGCAAACATCTCTGACCATCAGGGCCGACCCATTGCAGTGGGAGAGCCAGCCAACATTGCAGTGTGGGATACCACCACCGTGTGGTCAGTTTCTCGAGATGAGCTTGCAAGTCGCAGTACAAATACGCCGTATCACGGCATGGAACTTCGTGGTCGCGTGCGGCACACGATCTACAACGGCCATTTGGTCGTGCAGGAAGGGAAGGCACTCGCGTGAGTACCGACATTACAAACATTGCACTTGTGCTTGAAGACGGCTCCGTCTTTGAAGGAGAAGCCGTGGGGTACATGCCAGACAATGGCATTGCCGCGGGCGAAGTTGTTTTTCATACCGCACTGACTGGGTATCAAGAAGTGTTCACCGATCCTTCCTATGCCGGACAGATCATTACCTTCACAACGTCTCACATCGGAAACTACGGAGTCACGCCGGTTGATTCTGAGTCGCGTGGAACATTTGCACGTGGTGTCATTATGCGCGACATGGCTCGTCGTCACAGCAACTGGCGTAGCGAGACTGACCTTGACTCTATGTTGAAGGCTCAGAAACTTCCAGGAGTTGCAGGTCTCGACACGCGCCGTCTCACGCGGTTGTTGCGTGACTCAGGTTCACTAAGAGGTGCATTTGGAACCGCTGATCAGGCACAGTTGCTCGCAGCAGCCAAAAATGAAAAAGGAACGTCCGGAATCGACCTCGTGTCGGAAGTGACGACACCGAAGTCCTACACAGTGGGAAATGGCAAGTTCAATGTAGTGGCGTATGACTTTGGCATTAAGTCAACAATTCTTCGACACCTGTCTGACATTGCCACTGTGACAGTGGTGCCGGCCAGCACTACTGCTGTAGAGGTGTTGGCTATGTCTCCATCCGGAGTGTTCTTATCAAATGGCCCTGGCGACCCTGAGATGGTCGGCGGCGCAACATTGGCCATTCGAACCATTGTTGAAGCGGGTACTCCAACGTTCGGAATCTGTCTCGGTCATCAATTGCTCTCGCGAGCGTTCGGAGGGCACACGTTTAAATTGCCTTTTGGTCATCACGGAGCAAACCATCCGGTGCGTCACATCGCAACGGGCACTGTTGAGATAACGAGCCAGAACCACAACTTTTGTGTCGACCCCGACTCGCTTTCGGGAATAGCTGATATCACGCATATCAATCTCAATGATCAAACGAATGAAGGAATGCGCCTGCGTGATCTACGCGCATTCAGTGTTCAGTATCACCCAGAAGCGGGGCCAGGTCCGCACGACAGTCATTACCTATTCGGACAATTCGCAGAACTCATGGAGAAAAAATAATGCCTCGCCGTAACGACCTTCACTCAATCTTGATTATCGGTTCAGGACCCATTGTCATTGGTCAAGCATGTGAGTTTGATTACTCGGGTACTCAAGCGTGTCGCGTTTTGAAAGAAGAGGGATACCGAGTCATTCTTGCTAATTCAAACCCTGCAACCATCATGACGGACCCAGACTTTGCTGATCGCACATATATTGAGCCCCTCACTCCTGAAATTTTGGCCCGCATTATTGAGCGGGAAAAACCCGATGCGGTGTTACCGACTCTCGGCGGTCAGACCGGTCTTAACTTGGCGATGGCACTTTTTGAAAAGGGCTTGGTAGGAGTTCCTGGTACGCCAGAACTTATTGGCGCAAACGCTGAAGCAATTGCCACTGCAGAAGACCGCGACAAATTTAAACAAGCCATGATTGAAATTGGTCTCAAGGTTCCGCACAGTGGAATCGCGCACAATATGGACGAAGCAACCGAAGTTCTGAAAGAAATCGGACTTCCCGTCATCATTCGTCCTGCGTACATCCTCGGTGGACGTGGAACCGGCATTGCAAACACAATGGAAGAGTTCTTGCAACTTGCTTCGAACGGTCTTGATGCGAGCCCAATTCGAGAGATTTTGGTGGAAACTTCAATTGTTGGATGGAAAGAATATGAACTCGAAGTAATGCGCGATCACGCGGACAACTGCGTCATCATTTGCAGCATCGAGAACTTTGATCCAATGGGTGTTCATACCGGTGATTCAATCACGGTTGCTCCAGCACAGACTTTGTCTGACGTTGAATATCAAATGATGCGTGATGCGGCGTTCGCATGCATCAGGCGCGTCGGAGTAGAAACGGGCGGTTCCAATGTGCAGTTCGCATTGAACCCTGCAAATGGTGACCTAGTGGTTATCGAAATGAACCCTCGTGTGTCCCGTTCCTCCGCACTGGCTTCCAAGGCAACGGGTTTTCCTATTGCCAAGATTGCTGCCAAGCTTGCAGTTGGCTACACGCTTGATGAAATTCCAAACGACATCACAAAGATGACTCCAGCAAGTTTCGAACCAACTATCGATTATGTGGTGACAAAGATTCCTCGCTGGGCCTTTGAAAAACTCCCCGGCACAACGGGTGTTCTTGGAACGCAAATGCAGAGCGTTGGTGAAGTGATGTCAATCGGGCGTACTTTTCCTGAAAGTTTGCAAAAAGGGCTTCGTTCCCTTGAACAAGGAAGGCTCGGTTTGAATTGTGACAGTGGTGAGTCTCTCTATGACGGCCTCAGTAACGCGGAATTGTTGAAGAAAGCCTCTATTGCTACTCCCGAAAGAATCTTTCAAGTCGGAGAAGCGTTGCGTCGGGGAATGGGTGTTGATCAAGTCCATGATGCAACAAAAATTGATGTGTGGTTCCTTGATCAGATGCAAATCATTATTGATGAACGCCATTCACTTGAAGGAAAGTCATTGGCTCAGTTGACTCGACACGAAGTGCGTCGCGCGAAGCGTCTCGGATTCTCTGACGGTCAACTGGCATATGTTCTTAAAGAAGATGAAATGGCAGTTCGCTCTCATCGTGAATCATTAGGAGTTATCCCTACTTATAAGACCGTTGACACATGCAGTGCTGAGTTTGATGCACAAACTCCGTACCACTACTCAACGTATGAAGACGAAAACGAAGTGCGGCCGTCAAGCAAGCCACGAGTCATCATTCTTGGGTCGGGTCCAAACCGAATTGGCCAGGGAATTGAATTTGACTATTGCTGTGTTCATGCAAGCTTCGCCTTACGAGCCGCTGGGTACGAAACGGTCATGGTGAACTGCAACCCTGAAACTGTGTCAACGGATTACGACACGTCAGATCGTTTGTACTTCGAACCTTTAACTCGCGAAGACGTACTCAATGTCATTGCCGCAGAGACCCTCGCATCAGGTGGTGTAGCTCCGAAAGTCATTGTTGGTCTTGGTGGACAAACTCCGCTGAAACTGTCAGGCCTCATTGATCCAGCTTTGATAGCCGGAACCTCGCCTCATTCAATTGACCTTGCTGAAGACCGTGAGAAGTGGAATCAACTGTGTGACTCTTTATCGATTCCGCAGCCTCCGGGTGGCACTGCGGTCACGTTTGCAGAGGCAAGTGTTATTGCGCAGCGTGTTAGTTATCCGGTTCTGGTTCGCCCTAGCTACGTGTTGGGTGGGCGTGCGATGCAGATTGTGCATGATGCACAAGCTCTGGAAAGCGCAATGGACCAGATGGCTCGCGATGGGAGTCTTGGCAAGGAAGGTGGGCTTTCTGCTGAGCGTCCGGTTCTTATCGACCACTTCCTTGAAGATGCAACCGAAGTAGATGTTGACGCCATTCGTGATCACACCGGCGAAGTATTAATTGGTGGCGTCATGGAGCATGTCGAGGAAGCCGGAGTTCATTCCGGAGACTCAGCGTGTGCGATTCCTCCACAGACACTTCCAGCATGGGTGGTTGAAGTAATCAGTGCCTACACAACATCAATTGCTAACTCGCTCGATGTTCGCGGTCTCATCAATGTGCAGTTTGCTGTATTGGGAACAACGGTCTATGTGATCGAAGCGAACCCGCGTGCTTCGCGCACGGTTCCCTTTGTCGCTAAGGCAACTGGCGTGCCACTTGCAAAGGTCGCAAGTCGCGTGATGTTGGGAGCAACACTTGCAGAATTGCGCGTTGAGGGGTTGCTTGTAGCTCCGGTAAGCGGTGGACACGTGTCAGTGAAAGAAGCGGTACTACCGTTCAATCGTTTCCCCCAAGTCGATACAGCTCTCGGACCAGAGATGCGTTCTACTGGTGAAGTGATGGGAATTGACCGAACTTTTGGTCGAGCGTTTGTAAAGTCGCAAACTGCAGCAGGAACAGTGTTGCCGACATCCGGAACAGTCTTTCTATCTTTCAATGACGGGGACAAGCCAGCGGGAATAGTTGTTGCAAAACGATTGAGGGATTTGGGTCTCGGAGTTGCAGCAACTACTGGTACAGCTCAATACTTGGCGAAATTCGGGTTACCTGTCGATCGAATTGTCGGCAAGTTGTCCGAGATTGAAGGTTCAGCATTAGAGAATGCAGCCGAACTAGTTGCCAACGGAGAAATCAGTTTTGTTGTTAATACCCCGCATGGCCGCGGATCGCGACAGGACGGCGAGGCGATTCGCAAAGCTGCCAACGCAAATGGCGTATCGTCAGTGACAACTGTTGAAGCTGCTCTTGCTGCTGTAAATGGTTTATGGGAACAACGCTCTAGCGAGGTCGAAGTGCGATCACTGCAGGAATATCACGGCAGAGCATGACCATGCGGCGCGGCGCGCGCATTTTGGACTCCATGGGTGGAGTGAACGTGGGGGGAGTTCTCCTTGCAAATCCGTTCATGACTGCATCGGGCACAAGTGGTCATGACGTTGAATTCTCGCGTTACATGCCTTTGCACCGACTTGGTGCTGTTGTTGTAAAAAGTTTGTTCCATGAACCGTGGCCGGGGAATCCTTCTCCGCGGGTACATGTTGCAGCAAGCGGCATGATGAACGCTGTGGGCCTCCAAGGGCCAGGCGTTGTGTCATGGATTCACGAATCCCTTCCTAAATTGGAAGGTGTTGGCGCAACAGTGATTGCAAGTATCTGGGGTCGCACTGTTCATGAATACGTGTTAGCCGCAGAGCAGTTAGTGGCTGCCGGTGATCGCATAAGTGCTATCGAAGTCAACTTGTCGTGTCCCAATCTGGAAGGGCGCAATGGAATCATTGCTCATGACCCGTCTCTAGCGGGGCAAATTATTTCTGCAGTGAGCGCCAGTGTTTCTGTGCCTGTGTGGGCAAAGCTCAGTGCCAACACGGATCGCATTGTTGAAGTGGCGACCACAGTCTCTGATGCAGGCGCCCACGCGCTCACGGTGATGAACACAATGTTGGGCATGCAGATCGATGTACGTACATCGCGTCGAAGTCTTGGCAATGGTGGCGGCGGTTTGTCTGGACCTGCCGTTCATCCGATTGCGGTACGTGCGGTTCACGACATTCGCGTGGCGCTGCCCAGTATTGCCATTGTCGGCGTTGGCGGAATTGCCTCAGGTGATGATGCAGTCGAAATGATGATGGCCGGAGCCGATGCGGTGCAGGTCGGAACAGCGTCCTTTGCTCGGCCCGATGCAACGTGGCGTATCGCTTGTGCCGCCGCGTCTCGTGCGAATGTACTCGGAGCTTCCTCCTGGTCAACCATTGTGAACGCTGTACATCAGGTCTGATTGTTCATAAGAGAGCCACAACCGACTTCTCGGAACTATCATTGGGTTATGGAAAGCACGAACACAGACATGGAAGTAGTTGTGCAACTGCGCAACGCCCGTGTCGCGGCAGTGCTTGAAGCGTCGCGCGGCAACCTTGCCACAGTGTTGAATGCGTCAGAGGGTTCGTGCGAGTCGCAGGTGTACGTTGTGAAACTTCTCGACGTAGCCCCTCGTCTTGGCAAAGTTGCGGGCCGCCGTCTGATGGCTGACATCGGCATAGCGCCATTGTCGCGTGTTCATGAACTCACTGATGCTCAGCGTCGAGCACTTATCGATGTCGCGGAGAATCCACGATGACAGATCCCATCATCGTCATCGTCTCTGGTCCGGGCGGCGCAGGGAAGGGCACGCTTGTTGAAGCTCTGGTTCAACGCGATAAGTCTCTGTGGCTGAGTCGGTCATGGACCACTCGTGCTCAACGTGATGGTGAATCTGATGAAGCATACGTTTTTGTGCAGAGAGCTGAATTCGAACAGCACATCGCTGACAATGGGTTTCTTGAGTGGACAGAGTTTCTTGGAAATCTCTATGGCTCGCCACGACCATCAGTTGATTCAGGCTCCGACATCGTTCTTGAAATTGAATTACACGGAGCACAACAGGTAAAGCAAAGTCACCCCGAGGCAATTCTGGTTTTTGTTCGGCCTCCGTCGCGTGAAGAGCAACAACGCCGTTTGCAGGGAAGAGGCGATCCAGAGCACCATGTCGTCGAGCGCTTGCAGAAAGCTGAAGACGAGGAACGCGAGGGAGCAGCGCTGGCCGATGAAGTGGTCATAAACGATGATTTTGAACGTGCAGTCGCAGAGATACAAGGAATTATTGGTGCGGCACGGGCCGAACGCCGATAACCTTTAGGCGACTTCGGAGGTCCACCATGTCCCGTCAGAACGACTCCATGATTCATCCAAACATTGAAGGTTTGCTTGATCGCGTTGACTCTAAATTCAGCCTCGTCACGCTTGCTTCATACCGTGCGCGCCAGATCAACTCATACTTCAATCAATTGGGTGAAGGTCTTGGTCACATGGTTCCGCCACAGGTGTCGTCAGTTGCACGTAAACCGCTCTCTATCGCATTCGAAGAAATCGCTGCTGACAAAATTGTCAAAGTAGAGCGTTTGCCGTACGACGAAATGGAAGCTGAAGCAGCTGCTATTTTCGGCGAAGTCGAAGGCGACGTTGTCGCTGACATCGCTGAATCAGACGCTGAATAGTTTCTCGGGATCGTCCCGGCCTACACCCCCTGAAAGTCGTGATGAAGTCTTTACACGGTCATTCCATCGTTCTCGGAATTTCTGGTGGTATCGCTGCGTATAAAGCGGTGGAACTGTGTCGTCAATTAGTTGACGCTGGTGCTCACGTTGCGCCCATCATGACAGAAGATGCTCATCGATTCATTGGACCAGTCACAGTGTCGGCTCTTGCATCTGAACCAGTGCACACGAGTTTGTGGGACGATGCGTCTCCCATCCCGCACACACGACTTGGCCAGAATGCTGATGTCATTATTGTTGCACCCGCTACGGCACGAGTGATTGCCGCTTACGCGATGGGTTTGTCACATGATCTTCTCAGTGCCACTCTTATTGCTACTCGGGCGCCTGTGGTGTTGTGTCCTGCCATGCATACCGAAATGTGGGAACACCCAGCAGTGGTGGACAACATTGCGTTGTTGCGATCTCGAGGCGTTGTCATTGTTGAACCTCAATCAGGACGATTAGCTGGGGGCGATATTGGTACGGGGCGTCTTGCAGATACAGCGTCCATTGTTGATGCAGTGCACAAAGTCTTAACTTGCCCAGACAAAGATTTAGCCGGAACATCTGTGTTGGTGACTGCGGGTGGAACTCGCGAACCGATTGATGCAGTGCGTGTCATCGCAAATCGCTCCAGTGGGAAACAGGGTTACGCAATTGCAGAGCAAGCTCATAAGCGTGGTGCAACTGTCACCATCGTCAGCACCGTGGATCGTCAGACTCTTGCAGGAATAACTGTTGTGTCAGTTGAAACAGCACAACAGATGTTGGACGCGGTCACATGTCGAACTGCAGACACCGATGTAGTCGTCATGACCGCTGCTGTCGCTGATTTTCGTCCAGTCCACGCTGTCGCTGAAAAAATCAAGAAGGATGATGGCATTCCTCAGATTCTCCTTGAACCAACCGTGGATATTCTCGGGTTTCTCGGAACTAATAAGCCTGTCGGACAAACTCTTGTTGGGTTTGCGGCCGAAACCAGCAACCTTGTGGATAACGCTCGTGGCAAGTTAATTCGAAAGAATTTGGACCTGATTGTGGCAAATGATGTCTCTGCCGATCAGGTTGGTTTTGGTCATGACACGAACGAAGTGACCATCTTGTTGGCATCAGGGGAGTCGATAGAAGTGCCCCTTGCTGACAAACACACCATCGCGACCGCTGTATTAGATAGCGTGTCTCGGGTGCGGGCGGCTCATCGTCCGCAATGATGAAGGAGTCCCCTTGAGAAATTTTACTTTTACGTCTGAGAGCGTGACCGAGGGTCACCCGGACAAGATGGCAGACCAAGTTTCTGACTCAGTTCTTGATGCGCTGTTGACAATCGATCCGAACAGTCGTGTTGCTTGCGAGACGTTGTTGACAACTGGCCTGTGCGTTGTGTCTGGTGAAATTACCACTGATGCATATGTTGACATTCCAGCTATCGCGCGTGCGGCTATCAAGCGCATCGGTTATGACGATGCGGCGTATGGTTTCGACGGCAACACCTGTGGTGTTGTTGTTGCGCTCGATGCGCAAAGCCCAGACATCGCACAAGGTGTTGATATCAGCGAAGAACAACGCAGTGGAAAAAGCGGCGAAGACATCATTAATGGTCAAGGTGCTGGCGACCAAGGAATGATGTTTGGTTATGCGTGCAATGACACGCCTGACCTCATGCCCCTTCCCATCTGGTTGGCACATCGTCTCGCTGAGCGTCTCACTGAAGTGCGCAAGAGCGGGCTCATCCCGTACCTTCGTCCAGACGGAAAGACTCAAGTGACGTTTGAATACGTGGATGGCCGTCCAGTGAAGTTGTCGACAGTTCTTATCTCGACACAACATCGTGATGGTGTCAGTCGTGAAACAGAAATTCGCCCAGACCTGATTGAGCAAGTAATCATGCCAATCATCCCTGCTGCGTTTGCCGACGACAATCCTGCGATCTACATCAACCCAACAGGCAAGTTTGTGCTTGGTGGGCCACATGCTGACACCGGCCTTACTGGCCGCAAGATCATTGTTGATACATACGGTGGTATGGGTCGTCACGGTGGTGGAGCATTCTCCGGCAAAGATCCTTCAAAGGTTGACCGTTCAGCTGCGTATGCAGCTCGTTGGGTTGCAAAGCATGTTGTTGCCAGTGGCGCTGCTGAAAAGTGTGAAGTACAAGTGGCCTACGCCATTGGTATGTCGCAGCCAATCAGCATCCTGGTTGAAACATTCGGCACGAATGCTGTCAGTGAAGAGTCAATTGAAAAAGCTGTTCGTGACGTCTTCGACTTGCGCCCCGGTGCAATCGTGCGTGACCTTGATCTGAAGCGTCCTATCTATGCAAAGACCGCTGCATACGGTCACTTTGGTCGTCCAGAACCAGAATTCACTTGGGAAACCTTGTCGCGTCTGTCTGATTTCAAGGCCGCTGTCAAACTCTGAGCAATCAGTCGCCACTCGTTGCGTCGGTAGTTCCAGATGTATCGGGTATCGACAAGGTCTTTGACTACCTCATACCAACTGACCTCGAGACTAGAGCCGTCGTTGGTTCCCGTATTCGCATCATGCTTAATGGGCGGCGTGTTGGCGGGTGGATAACGCATGTCTCTCGTTACGGCGAAGGCGATGACTCTGGTGTGACACTTGATCGACTGATGCCGATTATGTCGGTGTCTGGGTTGGGGGTTGAACCAGAGCTGATTCCGCTCACCAAGTGGATCTCGGAGCGTTGGTGGGGGTCATGGCGTTCAGTGCTTTCGAGTGCATCGGCTCCGCGTATGCGCGAACGAATTGTTCATTCTCGACGGACTCGTTCTCAAGACATCAGCACAGATGCGGTGTCGGTCGCTGCGTTTGAGTTGTTTCAATCTGGCGGAGGATTGCTTGTAGTTCCCCCCGCATTGTCATCACTCGCGGTGGTGTTGCGTCTGGCTTGTGTGGGTCCCGTTCTCGTTATTTGCCCATCGCAAAAGATGGCATCGATGGGTGCAGCTTTTCTTCGTCGCAAGGGTCTCAGTACGGCGTTAGTTCCCGACGAATGGGACAGTGCGCGTGGTGGAGTTGATGTAGTTATCGGAACGCGTTCCGGGGTCTTTGCGCCATGCCCAGATGTGGTTGCGGTCGTCGTCATCGATGAGCATGATGAATTGTTGAAGGAAGAACGGTCTCCAGCATGGGATGCCACAACAGTTGCAAGCGAGCGCGCGCGTCGGGCCGGTGTGCCGTTCATCTGTACATCTGCAGTGCCATCGGCCCAATCGCTTCACGTGCTCAGCGGCCGCGTGAAGCATGTTGATGCAGAAAAAAGTTGGCCAAAAATAATGATTGTGAATCTTTCTGATATTCCAGTAGCCCAATCGTTGCTTTCGAGTGAATTGCTTGAAGCGGTCAGTGCCTCTGGCGACACAACTGTCTGTGTCTTAAATACCAAAGGGAAGGCTCGACTGATTGTTTGTAAGTCATGTCGTCATGTACAAGCGTGTCCATTGTGTGCGTCGTTGTTGACATACGACGAAGACAACAACTTGTGGTGTGTGCGCTGTCAAGACATGCACGGTGGAGTATGTCTTTCCTGTGGTCGTTCTGCGTTTACCGTGCCTCGGGGTGGGGTCTCTCAACTTGTATCTCAAATACAGGCATCAACTCGTAACCCAGTGGTTGAGATTTCATCTGACTCACCCGATGATTGGAGCAAGGGGACAGTATTCATAGGGACAGAAGCAGTTCTTCATCGCATACCAACTGCAGACACTGTCGTCTTTGCTGATATCGATCGCGATCTCGGAGCACCGCGATTGACCGGCACACATGAGGTGCTCTCCATGATTGCTAAAGCTGCTCGCATGGTGGGAGCGAACGGGACTCTCGTGATTCAAACTCGTCAAGTTGATAACCCGCTGATTGTCGCGTTGTCGCAATCAGATGTGTCTGCTGCATTACAGAAGTGGAACGAAGCTGACACTGCCCAGCGACGTGCAATGACCTTGCCTCCCTTTGGTGCCATTGCTCGCGTGTCTGTAACGGCTCCACGATCAATTACAGAAATTTCACTACCTGCCGGAATCAATATGGCTCGAGATGATGACGCATATCTTCTTCGTGCGCCTTCTCGGGAGGAACTAGATGCTGCGGTCGCATTGCTCAGGGCTGAATTTGGAACGTCGATACGAATTCACATTGATCCGTATCGTTTTTAACCGCGAGCTTTTACCTCGAGCACTCGAAAACCATTGCGACTAGCAAGTCGAGTAGTGGGGTAGGAGAGTCCAGTCATCCATTGAGACAAAGAATCAGCACCCAGATTCTTATTGACAACTAGATATGCGGTTCCATCAGTATCAAGTCGAGCTAGCCACAATTCAAGCAAGTCATGCAACGCAGGTTTACCTATACGAATTGGCGGATTCGACCACATGGTGGCGAACTTGAGTGACGGATCAATCTTGTCGGGACTCATCACAACAATGTTTGTGAGGCCATTACGCATTGCATTCTCCATGCAAATGTCGCGAGCGCGTTCGTTGGTGTCTACGGCATAGATCGTGCATTCTGGGTAGCGGACAGCGAGAGTGAGCGCAATGGCCCCAGATCCGCAACCGATGTCGCATAAAGATGATCCAGCCGCAATTGGAGCACCATCGTGCTTTGCCATGACTTCAAGAAACACTGATGTGCCTTTGTCGAGTCCATGTTGACTAAAGACACCGGCATCAGTGGAGAGTGTCAATTCGCCGTCAGTTCCCGAGACAGAGAACTCTTTTCGCCGTGAGGGTGTTTGTGGAGAATCAGAAAAATAGTGCTGTGGGGAAGGGTCAGACGATGAGGGGGTGTTCTTTGGCATGTTGTCTCCGCAGGTAGCCTTTCAGATTGTGGCCTATGACATTCGCACCTTCGGAGATCCAGTTCTCACTTCAGTAGCTGAGCAAGTTGAGAATATCGACGGGAAAATCGTTCGACTCTCTCAGGCAATGCTGCAAGCCATGTATCAAGCGCCTGGCTTAGGCCTTGCTGCTCCTCAAATCGGGGTACAGAAACAGATCTTTGTGTACGACGTCGATGGAGAACCTGTCACCTTGTTGAACCCTCGCATAGTTGAATCGCGTGGCGAATGGGTCTATGACGAAGGGTGTTTGTCGATTCCTGGTTTGTACGTCGAAATGTTGCGTCCAAAAGAAGTGATGCTTGAAGCAGTTGATTTAGGCGGCAACACAATTCAGATCGAAGCAGATGAACTGCTGGCTCGCTTGTTTCAACATGAACTTGATCACCTGAATGGCGTGTTGATGTTTGAGCGTATGACGCCAGATCAACGCGAAGAGGCGCTCGCTGAATACAAGCGCATTGCTGATGGGGGAACCTCTGAAGGAGAGACCCGCCATATCGGACTGAAGTAGTCATGACTCGTGAGGCTCGCCCTCTCGTATTTCTTGGCACCCCAGTCGCCGCCGCAACGATCCTGTCAGAGCTGATACGTAATGATTTTGAGATAGCCCATGTCATTACTCGTGCCGATGCGCGACGTGGCAGAGGTTCATCTACCACTCCTAGCCCTGTGAAGCAGATAGCACTCGATAATTCAATTGAGGTGTCGCATGACATGACGTGGTTGAAAGAGAATTCTGATCGCGAACTTCTGGGAGTCGTAGTCGCATACGGCAAAATCATTCCTGCATCTGTCCTTTCTCGCACGCCAATGGTCAACGTTCATTTTTCACTCTTGCCTCGTTGGCGTGGCGCTGCTCCAGTTGAACGGGCCATATTGGCGGGCGATGTACAAACAGGGGTGTGCATCATGAACGTGGAAGAAACGCTTGATACCGGTGATGTGTTTGCTCAACGAGAAATCAATATTCTTGATAAGCACACAGTGGAAACTCTCACAGCAGACTTGGCCGTACTTGGTGGTGAACTTCTCGTTGACACCTTGAATGACGGTGTAGGGAAGGGCGTGCCGCAACACGGCGACACTTCGTATGCCACAAAGGTGAGTGCTGAAGAACTTCTTCTTAATTGGAATCTGTCAAGTGTTGACGTACTGCGCAGGGTTCGAGCACTTCGTTCGTACACGATGCTTGGCTTTCAGCGGCTAAAGGTCATCACAGCAGAAATGGTCACAGACGCAGAGCAATTGCATCCAGGTCAATGTGATGGGCTCGGAATTGTCGGCACACGCGATGGGGCAGTGCGACTCCTTGCTGTGCAGCCCGAAGGTAAA
The DNA here is from genome assembly GCA_037129095.1 of Actinomycetota bacterium. GTDB lineage: Bacteria > Actinomycetota > Acidimicrobiia > Acidimicrobiales > Ilumatobacteraceae > UBA2093. Next base: position 90,979 of record JBAXVL010000002.1, read on the forward strand.
GCCGTCATGGATGCCTCGGCGTGGTTGCGTGGTCGCAGCAGCCAAGAAATCATTCAATTTTCCTAACTCTTCGTAAAAGCATCCGTGAGCGGAACGCTTGTCTCGCTAGCCTCATCTCGTGCTGAAAATTGTCTTACCTAAGGGGTCGTTAGAGACCGCAACACTTGCTCTGTTTGACGCAGCTGACCTCACGGTGGTGCGTTCGTCATCTGTTGAGTACAAGGCATCAATCGATGACCCGCGAGTTGAGGCAGTCAGAATTCTTCGCCCGCAAGAAATTGCTTCGTATGTTCAAGAGGGTCTTTTTGACCTTGGTATCACGGGTCGCGACTGGATTGAAGAAACCTCGAGCGATGTTGTCAGTCTCGGAGAATTACGTTATTCAAAGGCCACATCTCAACCGGTGCGAGTGGTAGTCGCTGTTGCTGATTCATCACCGGCGCAAACAGGGAAAGATTTGAAAGATGGAGTGCGTGTCACCACTGAGTATCCAGAGATGACACGTCGCTATTTTGCCGAACGCGGCATCAAAGCTGATATTCGTCTTAGCTATGGCGCAAGCGAAGCAAAAATTCCTGACATCGCTGATTGTGTTGTTGATATCACAGAGACCGGAAGAGCATTGCGTGCTTCGGGACTTCGCATCATCGACACTGTTCTCACTAGCTTCACGGAATTGATTGCCAACAAAGAGGCATACGCCGACCCTGTGAAGCGTCACGCTATGGAGCAATTAATGACATTGCTGACTGGCACGCTTGAAGCCCGTGACAAAGTGTTATTGAAATTGAATGTGGCAGAGTCATCACTTGATGCAGTACTTGCTTTGTTACCTGCAGCAAAATCTCCAACAGTGTCTCGTCTGGCTTCTGGTGACGTTGCTGTTGAATCAGTTGTTCCTAAGCGCGGAATCAACACACTGATTCCTGATCTCATTGACGCTGGCGCTTCTGACCTGCTTGAAATTCCTATTTCTAAAATCATTCACTAACTCATGCAGTCGGAAGAATTGAGCGAGGAACTCTCGGGCATCGTCACCGCATTTAACGATGCACACGGTTTGGGCGAAATTACTGATGCAGCGTCAGTTGTGTGGCCATTTCATTGCGTGTCGATCGCAGACGGTTCTCGCACGATAGCGGTGGGACGCGCCGTCATGTTTCGCACGGGCTTTCGTGTTGCGCGCCCTGAGGCTGTGGCTATTCGTTCGGTGTAGTCGGAGACGATTTCTGAACAAAGACCAGGCGGATGTTGCCAAGAGCAGCCACCAGTGTGTCGTGATGTTCACCTAAACGTTCTCCGAGGCCATCAACAAGTAGCCCGAGTGCATCTATTGCTACTTGGGCGTCAGACAGTCGTACGGGCTCAGCTGACAGGTGAATGGCGGCTAGTTCAAAGAGTCCCATGGCATGGTTCGCCACAACGATGGCAGCGGGCACCTCTGCCAGGCGTCGACGAGCTTCTGCGACGGCCTCGAGGGCTTCGGCTGTGCCTTCGTCCATTTCGGGCTTTGGGGATTCTGTTGCTGGCATGGTGTGGTCAGAGGTCATGAGCCGATACCCTAACTGGCGTCAACTGAGCGAAGTGGGGCATCTGCCCCCACCGGTCCAGCCTTGAGGTTGCGACAGGTCGAGAAGGCGAGCGATTCTGTCGCTCTGTGTCTGCTTTGCGCACTGGCGCAACATATCGCATCTTGCGATATTGATACAGAGGAGGGCTTGCCCATTGCTTAGAAGTGAACAGTCATAGTTACGCCACCGAGTGAACCGCGCTACAACGAACGCATCCGTGCGCGCGAGGTTCGCCTTATTGGTCCAGATGGCAGCCAAGTTGGTGTTCGCACCACGGCTGACGCACTTGTCCTTGCTCGTGAGCTCGACCTCGACCTTGTCGAAGTTGCTCCACTTGCAAATCCACCAGTGTGCCGCATCATGGACTACGGCAAGTTCCGTTACGAAGAAGCACAAAAGCTGAAGGAATCTCGTAAGAAGACAACCCACGTCACCGTGAAAGAGGTGAAGTTCCGACCAAAAATCGGAAAGGGAGACTTCGATACCAAGGTTCGTCACATGCGTGATTTCCTCGAAGACGGACACAAAGTGAAAGTAACTCTGCAGTTTCGAGGCCGCGAGGTAGCGCACCCTGAATTGGGCGCAAAAATCCTTGATGCAGCTCTCGAACAACTCGGATCGCTTGCCAAGGTGGAAACCCAGGCGCGACTTGAAGGCAGAAATATGACAATGGTTCTTTCACCAGACAAGAAGCCAGTCAAAAAATCGTCAGATAAGGACGAGCCAGAGGATTCAGCACCAGTTGTTGAAAATGTGGTTCAACCAGAAGAAACATCAGAAGTACAGGAATAGAGGAAACACGACATGCCAAAGATGAAGACAAACAAGACCGCTGCAAAGCGTTTCAAAGTATCGGGAACAGGAAAGTTGCGCCGTCAAAAAGCCAACCGTCAGCACTTGTTCGAAAAGAAGTCGAGTGTTCGTACCCGTCGTCTCGCTGGAACCACAGATGTGCATCCCGGAGACACCAAGAACATCAAGCGCCTGCTGGGCATGCGTTAATCGATACAGGAAAGATTTAGGAAGGTAACACCATGGCAAGAGTCAAAAGGGCCGTACATGCCCGCAAGAAGCACAAAGCAATCCTCGAAAAGGCAAGCGGTTATTACGGAAATAAGAGCCGTTCATTCCGCGCTGCTAACGAGCAGGTATTGCACTCAGGTCAATACGCATTTCGTGACCGTCGCGCAAAGAAGGGCGAGTTTCGTCGTCTCTGGATCCAGCGCATCAACGCTGCATGCCGTTTGAACGACATCTCATACAGCCGCTTTATCGCCGGTCTCAATGCAGCCGGAATCGAAGTTGATCGTAAGGTCATGGCAGATCTCGCAGTATTTGATGCAGAAGCATTCTCGGCGTTGGTCGTGGCTGCAAAGGCTGCGCTCGCCTGAGCCGGCTTCCACTCTCTTCAGCAAACCCTCGGGTTCAACGACTGCGACGCCTCATCGGGCGTCGCAGTGTTCGTTATGAAGAAAGTTCTTTCGTCATTGAAGGTCCAACTCTTGTAGCTGAAGCCGTTGCTGCCGGTTTTGTTCTCGTCGATCAGTTCGTTCGTGATGATTACGACGGTTACGAAGCAGCAGGGGTGTACACGCACGTTCTCGATGAGCGCACCTTCAACTCGGTGAGTGATACTGAGTCGCCACGCGGCATCATGGCTGTGTGTGAAATGCCACCTGGTCGTCCACTGTCCTTTTCGTCTTCTGATTGGCTGTTGGTTCTTGTCGAAGTGGCAGACCCAGGCAATCTCGGCACATTGGTACGCAGCGCAGAAGCAGCCGGTGCAAGTGGTGTCGTTCTTGTTGGCTCCACTGTTGATCCGTGGTCACCAAAAGTTCTTCGCGCTTCAGCTGGTGCAATGTTGCATGTTCCGATTTGGCAGATTGATTCTCTCGATCAATTGCAAATGGCTGGCGTCAAACTGTTCGGCACCACATCGCATCACAACGATGATGGTCTGAACCCTGAGTCGATCTATTCAGCTGACCTCAGTGGTCTGTTCGGTGTCGTTCTTGGCAATGAGGCACGTGGTCTTGACCCAGAGTCACATGTTGATTCATGGGTCACTGTCCCTCAAGTTGGCCGATCTGAAAGCCTGAACGTTGCTATGGCTGGCACGGTCATCGCCATGCATATTGCCCACGCTCGCGGTTAATGCTCCCCATGCCATCTGTAGTCGGGGAGTAGCGTTTCTTTCGTTATGACATCTGCATCTACTCCCGAACACGGGCAACTTGCCCAGGCTCTTGCTGATGGCATTGTCCAAATCCGCGACGCTGCTACGTCTGAACAATTGCGTGGCGTTGTCTCAGCATTGACTGGCAAGAAGGGCCCCATAGCTGCAATTAAGTCTTCGCTAGGCAGAGTGACTGATATCGAGGCCAGAAAAGAACTAGGTCAGTTAGTCAATGACGCACTGGCAGCTCTTGGTGTTGCAAATGATGGTCGCTCACGCGAATTGCGAGCCGCTGAATTCTCAAGTCAAATCGAATCTGAACGTGTTGATATGAGCGAGATTGCTATGTCAGCAAACGTGGAACGTCGCCTCGGTCGTATGCATTTAGTAACGCAGGCAATGGAACGTCTTGAAGATGTATTCATTGGGCTTGGCTTTCAGATTGCAGAAGGTCCAGAAGTAGAAACAGACTTCTACAACTTTGAAGCTCTCAACATGCCGCCATCGCACCCTGCACGCAGCATGTGGGACACGTTGTTTGTTGAGTCAGATGTAGAGGGAAGCGTTGTGTTGCGTACGCATACATCGCCGGTACAAATTCGCGTCATGCAAGATTGGCCACCACCGATTTATGCTGTGATGCCCGGCCGCGTGTTCCGCAAAGAAACCCCAGATGCCACGCACATGCCAGTCTTTCATCAGATTGAAGGCCTCGTTATCGATCGAGGCATTACATTTGCCGATCTTGCCGGAACTATTGAATCATTCACGAAGGCATTCTTTGGTCCTGGCTTCACCTCTCGTTTGCGTCCGTCGTATTTTCCATTCACCGAGCCAAGTGCAGAATTTGATATCCGTCGTCACGATGGCACATGGATTGAATTGGGCGGCTGCGGAATGGTGCACCCGCATGTTCTGCGCGCAGGTGGCTTGGATCCGAATGAGTGGAGTGGTTTTGCATTCGGGTTCGGTATCGACCGTATGGCAAAAGAACGCCACGGTATTAATGACATTCGCGATATGTATTCCGATGATGTTCGATTCACGGAGCAGTTCTCGTGAAAATTCTTCTTTCGATCCTTCGTGAGATGGCAGATCTGCCAAACAATCCCGATGCGGTTGCATTGGCCCTGAACTCGCTTGGTCTTGCTGTTGAAGAGATGGAAGTTGTTGGAGTGCCTGTTCCGGGCGTCGTTACTGCGCGCATCGTGCGAATGGAGAAACACGCTGATGCTGCAAAAGTGACTCGTTGTTTCGTTGATGCTGGCGATGGCGAAGAACGCCACGTCTGGTGTGGGGCTACCAACATGCAGGCAGGTGACATTGTCCCGTTGGCCACGTTAGGAACCTCCATGCCGAATGGCATGGAGATTGCTCGACGTGGAATTCTCGGAATTGATTCTGAAGGCATGTTGTGTTCAGAAGTGGAACTCGGACTCAGTGATGAGTCATCTGGTCTCTTGATTCTTCCTGCAGGCTCGCCACTAGGGGTTAGTCCGTTTGAAGTTCTCGGTATTGAACACGATGTCATCTTTGATCTTGATCTCACTCGAAATCGTGCTGACTGCTGGGGACATCTCGGAGTCGCACGCGATCTTGCCGCTCATTTCGGTGTGCCTCTACGGGGACCTCGAATTGCAGTAACTCCATCGGGAAGCAACAAATCATTGGATGTCGTTATTGACGCTCCCGAGCAGTGCGGTTCATTCACAATTAGTTACATCAGTGGCGTTGCAGTCGGACCTTCTCCACGTTGGGTTGCAAGTCGACTTGCACATCTTGGAATGCGGTCCATCAACAATGTTGTTGACGCATCAAACCTGGTGATGCTCGAGACGAATCAGCCGAATCATGCCTATGACGCGGTCGTCGTGTCTTCATTTCGTGTGCGCCTGGCAAATGAAGGCGAGACCCTCACAACACTGGATGGCCAGACACGTCATCTTCATTCTGATGATTTGTTGATTTGCAACGGAGCATCCAACGTTGGTGTTGGTCTTGCTGGCGTCATGGGAGACCTTCATTCAGAGATCACAGAAACGACCACAACCCTGGCAGTTGAAAGCGCATGGTTCTCGCCAGATCCGATTCGCTATTCGGCAATTCGGCACGGACTTCGATCGGAAGCTTCAATTCGTTTCGAACGTGGAACAGACCCGAACGCATGGCAACAAGCAGCGCAACGGTTTGTCACAATCCTTCGCGAAACATGCCCAGACGCGACTCTTCATGCCGGAGCCACTGTGGTTCAGACAGCATCATGTCCAGTTCCTATGTCGGTTGAAGTTTCCGTCAAGCGCGTTGAGAGCCTTCTAGGAGTGCACATTGATTCGGAGCGCGTTGTTTCGATTCTGAACTCGATTGGTTTTGTGACCACGCTCAAGGACGATGTGGTGACTTCAATCGTTCCTACATGGCGTCCTGACTGCACACAAGATGTTGACTTGATTGAAGAAGTGGCTCGTCATTTTGGCTACGACAACATTGGCAAGACCGTGCCTAACTCCACTGTTCATGGCCGCCTGTCAAATATGCAAGCACGCCGTCGAATTTTGCGACGAGTACTTGTCGGTCTTGGTCTTGATGAAGCAATGCCCTCACCGTTCCTTGCTGCAGGAGATCTCGCAACTGTTGGACTTTCAGAAGACAATGTCTTACGCATCGCTAATCCGTTAGTCGCAGAAGAATCAATTCTTCGCACCTCGTTGCGTCCCGGAATTCTTCGTTCGTTGAAATACAACCAATCCCATCGCGCACCGCAAATCGGACTATGGGAGATCGGTCATGTGTATCCGAAGTCAGATCAGCAACTGCCTGACGAGACGGAACAATTGATCATCGTTGTCGCTGGAGGCGATGTTCAAACGTCATTGGCGCAGTGGAATGCAATCTGTGATGCCCTCTCAGTTGGTACCCAACTTGATCAATCACGAATTCCAGCAGGTTTGCACGCAGGGCGTTCTGCAACTCTGGCCCGGGGCAAGAAGGTCGTGGGTGTAGTTGGAGAAATTGATCCGCTAGTTCTAGACATTCTGGGAATTGAAGGACGTGTCAGCATCCTTGAAGTTGACCTCACCGTCATTCTTAATGAAGAGCCAAAACCAGTTCAGGCAAAAGACATCAATCGTTATCCATCAAGCGACTTGGATCTAGCGTTTGTCATGGAAGACACTGTTCCAGCTTCAACATTGCAGCGTGCTTTGCGTCAGGCAGCAGGCAAGCAACTAGTCAGTATTGACTTGTTCGATGTATATCGCGGTAAAGGTGTTGCAGAAGGTTCTCGCAGTCTTGCTTTCCGTTTGCGTGTTCAGGGTGTTGAATCAACGCTCACGGAATCCCAACTTGCTGAGCTTCAAAAGTCATGTGTCGCAGCTGCTGCAAAAGCAGGCGCAGCTCTTCGCGCTTAATTCACTTCGGGGTCTGACGGAAACAGTCCGAGCCGTTTCAGAGGACCAGTTTGTCGCTGCAGCACTTCGTTCCACAATGTGTCAGGCGACGTTGTGAGCAGATCAGACGATTGGGAAGCGACGATGTACCAACTGTTAAACGTCACTTCGTCTTCCAGTTGCCCAGCGCCCCAACCCGAATAGCCCCGAAAGACCCGATGAGGTCCGTCAAGGTGAATGGGGCTGATCGACTCAATATCGACCGAGCGAAGACCAGAGAGGGTAGAAGTATCGGGAGTCATGCAGATGTATCCGTTTGGCTCAACCGGCCCGCCAAGAAAGATTGTTGACGGAGACTGTGACGATTCCATCCATGAAGCAATCGGGGATTGGGTATCCATCTGATCGACCGTGAGTGGGTGGTTCACAATGAGCCCCATTGCACCCTCTTCGACGGAATATGCAATCAACAGAATGACGGCCCGCGCAAAATGGGGGTCTTTCATGTCGGGCGTGGCTACAAGGAGGCTTCCAGGCGCCAGATTGGTGCTTGCATAATCATTCACTAACCCGTATCATAATACACTTATGGTCAGAGTAGGCATTATTGGAGCATCGGGATACACAGGCGCAGAGCTGTTGCGGCTGTGTGCCCAACACCCGGCAGTAGACGTGGTCTGCGCAACCGGAGATTCACAGGCCGGCACTTTGGCCAGCGTTTTGTATCCGTCCTTGGCAGCTGCGTACCCGAACCTTGTGTTCGAAGAATTCAGCGCTGACAGGTTCGCCGGTCTTGATGCAGTGTTCCTGGGAGTGCCTCATGAGGCGGCGCTCGAGATTGCACCACAGTTGGTGGGCAAGGTCGGAGTCGTTATCGACTTGTCGGCTGCGTACAGACTCAAAGATTCTTCGTTGTACCCAACCTGGTACGGGTTTGAACACACGCAACCAGAGCTGCTTGCACAAGCGGTTTATGGCTTGCCTGAGTTGTACCGGTCTCAATTGGTCGGTGCCAAGCTCATCGCAACACCCGGTTGTTATGTGACTGCTGCTTCATTGGCGTTGACACCATTAGTTCGGTCGGGGATTATTAATCCGATGGGTGTCATTGTTGATGCTGCGTCGGGTGTCAGTGGTGCCGGACGTGCATTGAAGCACTCGTCGATGTTTTCAACAATCGATGAAGATTTCACAGCGTATGGTTTGCTTGATCATCGCCATACGCCTGAAATTGAACAGGTGACTGGCGCGCAAGTTCTGTTCACTCCACATCTTGCTCCGATGAATCGTGGAATATTAGCGACATGTTATGCAAGACCACAAGGCGATGCACCCACAACAGCTTCTTTGTTGGCAGCTATCGCCACGTTCTATAAAAATGAGCAATACATCGTTGTTCGACCAAGCAGTCCGTCAACCAAAGCAACACTTGGTTCGAACAGTGTGCATATAACTGCTCGTTTCGATGAACGTACTGGTTATGTCATGGTGATTGCGGCGCTCGACAATTTGGCAAAAGGCGCATCGGGCGGCGCGGTGCAATCAATGAATGTTGCGTTGGGTCTTCCTGAATCATCCGGGCTTTCGAACGTAGGTGTGTACCCATGAGTTCGTTATCCACTGCTCACGTTCTTGTTGAGGCATTGCCGTACATTCGCAGGTTTGCAGGCAAAACAGTTGTAGTGAAGTTCGGTGGCAACGCCATTGCTGGGACTTCAGATCATGATGCTTTGTCTCTCTTTGCTGAAGACATTGTTCTGATGCATACAGTCGGCATTCGTCCAGTCGTTGTGCATGGAGGCGGACCACAGATCAATGACATGTTGACTCGGTTGAACATCGAGTCGTCCTTTTCTAATGGTCTGCGCGTTACAGATGCAGCCACCATGGAAGTTGTGCAGATGGTTCTGAATGGCCAAGTCAATCCGCAAATCGTTAGTGCAATCAATACGCACGGAAATGTTGCAGTCGGTTTGTCGGGCGAAGATGGGCGCACATTGCAGTGTGTTGCGCGTGATCCATCTCTTGGTTTTGTCGGCGACATCGAACGGGTTCGTACCCATGTCATTGAAGGTTTATTAGCCGATGGTCTTGTGCCTGTTTTGTCGACTGTTGGTGTCGATGTTCATGGCCAGCCATACAACGTCAATGCAGACACGGCAGCTGGTGCGATCGCTGAAGCGCTCAGTGCAGAAAAGATTATATATCTCACAGATATTGCTGGTTTACGGAAAGACATTGACGATGCATCATCCCTGATTCAACGAATCTCCGTCACAGATGTTGGTGCATTGATTGCAGATGGAACTATCTCTGGCGGAATGATTCCGAAGATCGAAAGTTGCATGCAGGCAGTTAAAGGTGGCGTTAAGAGTGCGCACATTCTTGATGGCCGTATTGCGCATGTTTTGTTATTAGAGCTTTTTACTGACCAGGGTGTCGGAACAATGATTACAGGAGTCAACTGATGTCACATCAATTTTTTGAAAATTCAACTGCTATCGCAGCCAACAATGGACATGACTATTGTCCATTTATTCCCGTCTTTGGCGCGCCGGCTGAAATGTTTGAGCGGGGTGAAGGTACGCAACTGTGGTCAGTTGATGGGAAGCGTTATCTCGACTTTCTTAGTGGAATTGCAGTGGTGTCGTTGGGCCATGCGAATCCTGTGATTGCCAAAGCCATCGCAGACCAAGCCAACACGCTTGTGCATGTGTCGAACTTCTTTGCAAACACTGTTGCTACAAAAGCTGCAGTAGAGATATCTGGGCTGATGCATGATGCTGGAGCTGGTGATGGTCAAGTTTTCTTCTGTAACTCAGGAGCCGAAGCGAATGAAGCAGCCATCAAACTGGCTCGTAAATTTGGTGGTCGTGGTCGTCATGCCATCGTCACCGCATACGGCAGTTTCCATGGTCGCACACTTGGTGCGTTGGCTCTTACTGGTCAACCTGCAAAACATGAAATCTTTCAACCCATGCCAGATGGGTTTCGCTATTGCGAATACGGAGACATTGAGTCACTCAAGGCGCAAATTGATCCGACTGTTGCAGCAGTGATGTTGGAGGCAATTCAAGGCGAAGGGGGAGTCATCCCGGCTGATGCTGCGTATTTACAGGCTGTTCAACAGCTGTGTAAAGAGCGTGGGCTATTGCTGATTATTGATGAAGTGCAAACTGGGTTTTGCAGAACCGGAAAATGGTTCGGTTTTGAACATGCTGGTATTTCGCCTGATGCCGTAACGATGGCAAAGGGTATGGGTAACGGAATGCCTGTTGGTGCCTTATGGGCGCGCCGCGATGTTGCTGCAGTTCTGCAACCAGGCGACCATGGTTCTACGTACAGCGGTACGGCACTTGCTACTGCAGCTGTGTCTGCAGTGATTTCCGAGATGAAGAGACTGAAAGCTGACGAATTGGCTGTGCGTCAGGGTGCTCGGCTTACTAAAGGTCTATTGGCTATTCCAAAGATTGACCATGTCCGTGGTTCAGGTCTGTTGTTAGGTGCTCAACTTGCAGAAGGTCTCGTCGCAGGCGATGTCTACAAAGCACTTTTGGAAAAGGGTCTTATTGTTAATGCTGTTAATGCATCGACACTGCGACTCGCTCCGCCCTTGACTGTGAGTGACGCCGAAATTGATGAAGCCGTTGCGCTTATTGCAGAGGTTCTCTCATGACCCGTCATCTTGTAGATATTGCGTCGTTGTCTGTTTCTGAACTACGTCATATCTTGGACCTGTCCGTTGCGGCTCCGAAGCCGGCTTTATCCGGCAAGGGCGTCGCGCTCATCTTTGAAAAACCATCGAATAGGACACGCCACTCCATGGAGATGGCAGTTGTTCAGTTGGGTGGACACCCGGTGTATACGCGGGGTGAAGAGATTGGTCTCGATGTGCGGGAATCAGTCGAAGACGTCACGCGCATCATGGCGGGCTATCACGCTGTAATTGCCGCACGCGTTTTTCGACATTCATTTATTGAACGAATGACTGCAGTGTCTGATGTGCCCATCATCAACATGTTGAGCGATGCATCTCATCCATTACAAGCACTTGCCGATGTCATCACAATGGAAGAACTGGTTGGGCCAGTGTCTGGACTTACTGTTGCATGGATCGGCGATTACAACAATGTGGCTCGTTCTCTAGCCGAGGCTGTTTGCTTGCTCGGTGGAACTATCTCATTCGGTTGCCCATCTGCTTATGACGCAGATGATGACGAATTGTCACGTCTTGCATCTCTTGGCGGCACAGTTCGTCAAAGCTCATCTCCGCAAGAGGCCATTGCTGGCGCGCACGTTGTGCACACGGACACTTGGATTTCCATGGGTCAAGAAGAAGAATCCGCAATGCGTCGCAAAATCTTTTCAAAATATTGCGTCGATGCTTCTCTGATGTCATTGGCTGCACCTAGTGCGAAGTTCATGCATTGCATGCCAGCGCATCGTGGCGAAGAAGTGTCAACTGAAGTCTTTGACGGTCCGAACAGTGTTGTCATTGAGCAGGGCCATCACAGGCTTACTGCGGCTAGAGGAGCCCTTGCATGGGTGATGGAGAAGTCATGAGCAGCAAACAACAACGTCAACAAATGGTGACTCGGTTGATCGCACACGACAACGTGTCCAGTCAGCCACATCTTCAGGAGCTCTTGAAGGAACAGGGCATTGAAGCTACTCAGGCCACGATTTCACGTGATCTTGAAGAACTTGGTGCTGTGAAGATTCGGATCGCTGGTGGAGATTCCATTTATGCAATCGCAGAATATGCACCAGCCCGCATTGCGCCATCTGATCAATTGCGTCGCGTCATGGCCGAATGGGTCGCAGAAGTGACATCAAGCGGAAACCTCGTTGTTGTGCGCACACCTCCTGGTTGTGCTCATGTTGTTGCATCAGCACTTGATCGCAGCGGTCTTGTCGGATTGTTGGGCACGGTTGCCGGCGATGACACGATTATGTGCGTCGCTACGGAAGAAATCGGTGGCACGGGTCTTGCCGAACAGTTACGGTCGCTCTCAGGCGTCACAGACGCCACTGGTGGCATTCCACGAAAGAAGGGTGCAGCTCATGTCTGACAAAAAAGTTTCCGAAGGTGCTGCACTGTGGCACGGACGATTTGATGTTGCCCCAGCCGATGACTTAATGGCATACACCGAAAGCTTGTCTTTCGATCAGCGTTTATGGCGCGATGACATTATGGGCTCGCATGCACATGTCTCGATGTTGGTGTCAGTAGGGCTGATGTCAGAAACAGACGGTGCGTCGGTACTGGCTGCATTGCAGACGGTTGGTGAAGAGTTCTCAAACGGTTCGTTTGCCTTTGAACCAACCGATGAAGACATTCATACAGCAATTGAACGTCGTGTGACACAGCTTGCAGGGGAGCCTGGCGCTCGTATCCACACCGGCCGCAGCAGAAACGATCAGGTTGCTACCGCCGTTCGGTTGTGGTGTAAACGTGAAGTCGCAATAGTTGCTTCACATGTTCTTGCACTGGTGCACACCTTGGAAGAACGTGCCGTAGAGGCTGATGCCAGCACGCCTCCAGTAAGAATGCCTGGGTACACACACGTACAACATGCGCAACCGGTCTTGCTTTCTCATCATTTGCGTGCTCATTCATGGGCTCTGTTACGTGATGTCGACAGAATTTCCGATGCGCTCGTACGTCTGGATGTTTCTCCACTCGGTGCAGGCGCTCTGGCAGGTTCATCCCTGCCAATCAACCCCGCACATTCCGCTGAGACCATGGGCTTTGCCTCAACATTTGCCAACTCGTTAGATGCCGTGTCTGATAGAGACTTTGTTGCAGAGATTTTATTTGCGATTGCGCTTCTGGGCGTGCATCTTTCACGTATCGGTGAAGAGTGGGTCTTGTGGACCAGTGCAGAGTTCGGATTCGCAGTTCTTGATGATGCGTATGCAACCGGGTCTTCCATGTTGCCGCAAAAAAAGAATGCTGATATTGCTGAACTAGCTCGTGGGAAAGCGGGTCGACTCATCGGGAATCTCACAGGGCTTCTCGCGATGTTGAAGGGCCTTCCTCTTGCGTACAACAGAGATTTACAAGAAGACAAAGAACCGCTCTTTGATTCAGTCGATCAAGTGCGGCGTGCGCTCATTGCCATAAACGGCATGATTAAGACAGCCACCTTCAAAACAGAACAGATGATCAAAGGCGCAGACGCAGAAGCGTTGGTCGCTACAGATCTTGCTGAATGGTTGGTACACCGGGGAACACCGTTCCGTCAGGCTCATTCCATTGTCGGCAAAATCGTGCGTGATTCAATCGCTTCACATGTGCCGATGGTTGACATCGTTCGTAGTCATGAATCGTTCGGACCAGAAGCCGTGTCACTTTTCAATCCTGGAATTTCAGTTGAGCGTCGTCAGTCACCAGGCGCTTCAGGGCCACATGCGGCACAAGATCAAAAGATGCGACTGATAGAAGCAATTCGAACCGCAGAAGCGCGCTTGGCATGACGTTTGTCCAAGAGTTTCGCGTGCGCTACAACGAATGCGATATGCAGAACGTTGTCTTTAACGCCAATTATTGGGTCTATGCAGATGACGCAGTAGCGCAGTTCGTTCGCCAAGGGCTTGCTGATGAACTCAAAAAGAAAATTTCTGATGTAGATCTGATTGCAGTGGGATTTGACTTCATGTTGAAAACAGCAACAGGCACCTGGCACAAAGGTGCCAAATACACAGACGTCATTCACGCTGCATGTTCTGTGTCGCGGTGGGGTAACACTTCATTTGATGTCACAGTCGATATGACAGTGATTGGTGAACAAGTGTTTGATTGCGTTATTACGTATGTCAGCGTTACTCCGGGCGCACCACAACCTGCACCAATCCCCGATGTTGTTCGGCGGGCGTTGAGCTAAAGCCAATTCATATTCTGGCCGTGATAACCAATCTCAGCCAAACGAAAGTGACGAGGTTCTGAGCTTGTGCCATCGAAAACATCAACCTGAACATCAGCAACAGGACCTGCTGGTTCCATCCGTGCCCACACAATGGGTGCAGTCGGCGTTGCGGATTTTCCTGCGTTGTAGATGGCTTGTTTCAGTCGTTTCAGAGTCTCAGTGCCAAGGTATTGCCACACAATCGAATGAAATATCAATGTTGCATGGTCGCTTGGCCGTGCAAGCTGCTGTGAGATCCATTCATCTGCTGACGCCGTATCAACTGCCGGCCTATGCGTCTTAGCGATTGATATAGCTGAGCGAAGACGTTCAAGACGTATTCGCTGGTCCGGCCATATAAACGACAACAAACGAGCTTCGTCGTCTGGTTGAGTTACATCAAGAGGGGAGATGTCGCAGCCGCGCTTGTTGATCGCTACTGCACCGATTCGTGGTACATCTGGAGCATTTGAAAACCAATCGCCCATAAAGCGGAGCGACGACGTTGGATCACCCATGCGTAGCTGTCCGAAGCATCCGTAAAACTTGTCAAAATTCAGATTCAATCCGGCGCTGGAGCCGATCTCTAAGAGATTGAATTCTTTGACACCTAAGGTTGTGAGCCAGTGACTCAAAACAAGATGCACCACACTTCGGCCCACTTCGTTTGTTTGTACCTGCGTCGTTAATCCACTCTCGATATCTTCTAAGTGGTCACGCATGTAGCCAATGAAATCTGCCGTGAAATCTTCACCTGGTTTACCGCCAACACTCGGATAATGGCGTGCCAGTCGCTCGTCTTTTCCTTGAAGTACTACTCGATGTATTGCACCGGCTAGTCGTAGAGGCACAGCATCATGAACAGGCCGAAGACTACGGCCCGCAAGTAGCGCGTAGGTGCGGCCCCCATCGGAATAGTCGGTTGCTAGGTCTGTAAAAAGGTCGCCGTACATCGGGGAGCCCATCGAATGACAAGATTCGGCTTGTTTGAGAAGAGCCCGTAGCATGTCGTCGCCGTCAAACAAACTCATATTTCCTGGTGATGATGACGAACTGATGAGACGATATTAGTGCAGGTCAGAATGCTGTCGCCGTGTAAGACTTTGGGCGTGACTTCTCCTGGCCTGTTTTCTGACCTCTCTGCACGTGGCCTGATCCATGACTCCACTGATGCGTCGGCTCTGTCAACACGGCTCGATGCAAGCCCCATTGGTATCTACGTAGGTTTTGACCCAACAGCCGATTCTTTGCATGTCGGGCACTTACTTGGTCAATTGACACTGCGTCGTTTTCAACTTGCTGGGCATCGTCCTTTTCCCCTTGCAGGTGGAGCCACTGGAATGGTCGGCGATCCTTCCGGCAAAAGTGAAGAACGAAACCTTCTTGATCGCGAAACACTCGAACACAATGTGGCGCAAATTAAAAATCAGTTGTCGCGACTGCTTGATTTTTCACCTGGTACTAGTGCAGCAACACTTGTAAACAATGCCGACTGGACTGCCGGAATTAGTGCACTTGATTTCTTGCGTGATGTTGGTAAATACATCACTGTGAATCAGATGATGGCTAAAGAGTCTGTCAAAAATCGTTTGAATTCAGAGAATGGTTTGTCATACACAGAGTTCAGTTACATGTTGCTACAAGCCAATGATTTCAGGCATCTTTGCGCTACTCATGATGTTGAATTGCAAATGGGTGGTTCTGATCAGTGGGGAAACATCACTGCGGGAATTGATCTGATTCGTAAGTCGTTGTCGCGAAGTGCGTTTGGTGCAACATGGCCGCTCGTCACAAAAAGTGATGGCACAAAGTTTGGTAAAACTGCAGATGGTGCAGTGTGGTTAGATCCACAACGCACGTCGCCGTATCAATTCCGACAGTTCTGGATGCAGATGGCAGATGCTGATGTTGTGAAGTACTTGCCACAATATTCTCTTGCATCAATGAATGAAATTTCATCGTTACTCGAAACTCATTTGTCTGATCCTGGTAAACGAATTGCACAGCGCACACTTGCAACAGAACTCACGGTGTTGGTGCATGGCTCAGACGCTTCACGTGATGCCGAAGCTGCAGCTGAAATTCTGTTTGGGGGAGACCCAAACGGCGCAACACGCGAGGCATTGCAAGCAGTTACTTCAGAAGTGCCGAACACAGTTGTGACTCGAGAAGAGTTGGACGATGTCTTTGGGCTTTTGGCCCGGTCCGGTGTTGCCAGCAGCACCAGTGACGCGCGTCGCTCCGTCGAACAGGGCGGAATCAAGGTCAATGGCCACACCCTGGAAAAAGGTGAAACCCTTGCCAGCAAAGGGATTCTGCATGACCGCTGGGTCTTGGTTCGTAAAGGTAAGACCACGTACCACGTGCTGACACTTGCCTAAAAAGCCAGTTTGTCCACAGATGTAAAGACTTCCGGATTTCTCTGAAACCCGTGTTGGAAGTGGGTCTAAGGCGCCGTTAGCATTGCAATTCGCCCCTCTAACGCGCATGCGTGTTTTTGGGGGTCGGTATCACTGCCCTTCGGGGTACATGCCGAGAGCATTAGCTCCTTGAAAACAGAAGAGAAGACTGAACAACAGTGCGGGCAGTAAGGCGACTTCGGTCGTCGATATTGCCTGTCAATTCGAGATGGATTCCAATCCATCTCACAAACAAAAAAAACAATAAGTTAGGAACTGGGTCTTTGGGGTTATTCCCCCCGAGGCCCACGGACTTTCCAGAACGATCCCGATGCAAATCGGTAGTTCTTGACGGAGAGTTTGATCCTGGCTCAGGACGAACGCTGGCGGCGGGCTTAACACATGCAAGTCGAACGAGGTCCATCTTGTAGCAATACAAGTGAAGACCTAGTGGCGAACGGGTGAGGAACACGTGAGAAATTTGCCCCGAACTTTGGGATAACAGTTGGAAACGACTGCTAATACCGAATGCCGTTACGAAGTGGCATCACTTTGTAACGAAAGAATTTCGGTTCGGGAGAATCTCGCGGCCTATCAGCTTGTTGGTGAGGTAACGGCTCACCAAGGCTACGACGGGTAGCTGGTCTGAGAGGATGATCAGCCACACTGGGACTGAGACACGGCCCAGAC
>JBAXVL010000020.1:0-29176 GCA_037129095.1 Actinomycetota bacterium
GACCACGGCAACTGGCGATATGACACTGTCATCGCACATACCAGTACCGATGCCGGTGCTTACGAAGCAAACGCAGAATCTGATGATTTGCGGTGGGTGCCTGTTGACGAAGTGGGCCTTTTTGATCTGCACCCTGGCTTACGTAATACATGGCCCGTGCTGATTGATCATGTAAAAACTTCTCTTCAGAATTAGTTCGCCGTGCGCAAAAGAACTCTGTACCTACTTCAAGCAACGACTGCCCTCGGTGGCATGGGATACGGCGTTATGTTTACCGTTCTCGATGACTTCCGCGACAAGTACGGAATCACGGAATCAAAACTTGGCCTTATTGTCAGCATCGGATTCATCACTGGGTTTTTCTCACAAATTTTGTTCGCACCGCAAGCCGACAAGGGGCATGCGAAGAAGCTCGTGATGACCGGCATAGCAATCGAAATAATCGGAACATTGTTCATGGCATTTGGTCATGCATTTCTTCCGCTCATGCTTGGGCGATTACTCACGGGGTTCGGTGTCGGTATTTCTGAACCGGCATTACGACGCATTCTGATTCTGTCGGACCCTGAGCGCATGGGACAGAACCTCGGACTCATCGTGAGCGCAAGCGTTGCAGGCTTTACCGCTGGCCCAATCGTCTCTGCACTCACAGCTGACACTTTAGGAATTTCTGCGCCATTCCTGATTGTTGCAGTATTTCTTCTTCCTGTCGCGTACGGATTATTCAAGCTGCAATTTCAGGAAGCAAATATCGAAGACGCCCCTACTCAGCGACTTGCGTTTGACATGCTGCGGATTCGCCCACTGGCCGGTGCAATCATGATTGGTCTTGCACTCTTTGCGATGATCGGAACTTTTGACTCGGTGTGGTCGGTGATGATGGCCGATATGAAGGCGCCTACGTGGGTGGCAAATGTTGGTATCAGTTTGTTTGCATTCCCCATGATTTTCTTAGCTCCTCGAGGCGGCAGATTGACACAAAAAGTTGGGCCGTTTAAGGCAAGCATTGTTGGGTTGTCAATCGGATCTCTCTGTCTTGTTCTGTACGGAACATTGTGGTCGCCCTACCCCATGCTTGCGGTGGGCATCATCCATGGCGTTGTTGATGGACTAACGGTTACCGGTGGCTCGGCGGCCGTTGCCTTAGTTGCGCCGCGCGAACGTCTTGCATCGGCACAGGGTTTGTACGGTGGACTTCAAACGTTGACAGGCGGCATTGCAGCTGCCATAGCCGGCACTGCATACGGACTCATTGGGCGTGCAACATTTTTGTGGTGTGCAGGCGCAATGTTGTCGTTCATTGCGATAGGTGCATGGCTTGCAAAAAACAGTCTGCATATCACCGGCAGTGACATCACTGCTGATGCGTAATTAGCGCGCTGCTTGAATTGCGGTCCACACGTTGAACGATGTGCACGGCATATCAATATGCGTGACGCCTAAGTGGCTCACTGCGTTCACTACTGCGTTATGAACTGCTGGCGTTGAACCGATGGTTCCGGCTTCACCAATTCCCTTTGCACCCAATGGGTTACGAGGTGTTGGTGTTTCCATAGGAACGCGTTCAAAGCTTGGCAATTCAGCAGCGGAAATGAACCCGTAGTCAGCAAGGTTTGATGTGATTGGGTTGCCATCTGGGTCGTATGCAATGACTTCAAGAAGTGCTTGTGCCACACCTTGTGCGATTCCACCGTGAACCTGGCCATCAACCAATAGAGGATTAATGATTGTTCCGGCATCGTCGCACGCAATGTGTCGTGCAACAACAACGGAACCAGTTTCGACATCAACCTCAACAACACATACATGTGTACCGAATGGGAACGTTGCGCCTTCTGGTACGTAATCCACTTCGGCTTCTAATGGCGCATCAATTTCAATCATCAATTCAGCCCAAGTACGAGCTGGGGTTGGTGAACCTTTGACATGGAATGCGCCGCGAACTGTGTCGATGATGACATCTTCCACTGCTGCTTCCAGCAGATCAGCAGCACGTTGCTTAGCCTTTTCGATTACTGATTCAGCAGCCAATTTTGCAGCACTTCCACCAACTTGCAGTGAACGTGAACCGCCAGTGCCGCCACCACGATCAACATCATCTGTATCACCAAAGCGGAATTCAATTTTGTCCATTGGAATACCCGTTGTCTGAGACACGATCATCGCCCATGCAGTGTGGTGACCTTGGCCGTGCGAACTAGAACCAGTACGAACAATTGCGCCACCATCAGCTTTGATTTCTACTGAGCCATAATCACCAGAACCCATTGGGTTAGTTGTTTCTACGTACGACGCAATACCGATACCAATTTGCACTGGGTCGTTGCTGTCACGGCGCTTCTTTTGTTCGACAAGAAGTTGGTCGTATCCGGCTGCGTTCAACGCAAGTTCAAGAGCTGCTGCATATTCGCCAGAGTCATACTTTGCCCCCATAGAAGTTGTGAGCGGAAAGTCTGACGGTGCAATGTAGTTACGACGACGCACTTCAGCTGGGTCAATACCGCACACGCGTGCAAATTCATCAATGGTGCGTTCAATCGCTGCAGTTGCTTCAGGACGACCAGCACCGCGGTATGCAACTGTTGGTGTTGTGTTTGTAACAACAGAATTTGATTCGAACTGCACATTGGCTATGTCGTACACGCCACCGGCCATGAGCCGGGTCATGTACGGCAATACAGCGCCAGCGCGAGCATACGCACCTGCATCTTGCAGCAAGTCCAATCGGTACGCAGTAATGCGGCCATCACGCGTGCCACCCATACGAGTGCGTTGACGTTGCGCACGTCCATGTCCCATTGCCAACATGTTCTCGGTACGTGATTCAGTCCAGCGAACTGGCACGCCTAGTTTGCGTGTTGCCCAACCCACCAAAATTTCTTCGGGGTAAACACCAGACTTAGCACCAAAGCCGCCGCCAACATCAGGCGTAATAACGCGAACTTGCGACTTATCTAAACCGAAGACCTCAGCCAAACCGTCACGTGCACCATGTGCGCCCTGGCTACATGCCCACTGCGTGAGACGAGTGCCGTCCCACGTAGAAACACACGAACGCACTTCCATTGGTGCCGGAGCAACGCGTTGGTTTTCAATGACGAGGTCAACAACTACTTCGCAATCAGCAAAAATGTCATCGTTGCTTCGTGCTGCAAATGTAAGAACCACGTTTGTCTCAGCATCTGGATGCAACAACACTCGGTTTGAGAATGAATCATCCATGTCAAGAACAGCAGGAAGTGGTTCGTAATCTACGATCACTGTTTCAGCTGCGTCAACACCAGATGTTTTATCTTCGCTGACAACAATTGCTACGAGATCACCTACGAAACGAACTGTGTCGATTGCTAAATACGGAAACAACATTGCCTTATTCATCATGCCGTTAGCAGGGCCGGCAGGCGCGATGTCAATGTCAGCCGCTGTCCATACGGCACGGATGCCAGGCATTGATAGAGCTTCAGAAGCATCAATACTGAGTAAGCGCGCATGAGCCATTGACGAACGAACAAACGTGAGATGCAATGCACCAGGCATTGGCAAGTTTGCGATGTATGTGCCTTCGCCAGTTAAGAACCGTGGGTCTTCAATGCGAACTACTCGTGTACCAAGAATGCTCATGCTGACCAGCCTCCGTCTACAACAAATTCTGATCCGGTTGAATACGCACTGTCATCGCTACCGAGATACAACGCAAGGCGAGCTACGTGAATGGGCTCTGCTTCGTATCCGAGCGGAATACGTGTGCGCACTGCTTCGCGAACGCCTTCGCCAGCTGCATCAAATGTTTGCAACATTGGCGTATCAATAATTCCGGGGTGAATGGAGTTCACACGAACACCAAACGGTGCTAATTCTTTTGCGACACCTTTTGTCATTCCGCGCACTGCCCATTTACTTGCACCGTATGCGAGGAATCCGGGTGTGCCGTTAAGGCCGGCTACAGAAGAGATATTGACGATGCTTCCCTTGCCGCGACTCACCATGTGTGCAGCAACTGATTTCATACCAAGGAACACGCCTGTGACATTGATGTCCATGGTGCGAGTGAATGCGGGAAGTGTTGTATCGAGCACTGAGCCACGTTCGAAGATTCCGGCATTATTAACAAGAATGTCGATCTGACCAAATGTTTCAAGAACTGAGGCAACGACTGCGGTCCAGTCATCTTCATTCGTCACGTCGTGATGAAGAAACACACATTTGGAACCGTCTGGCGACAAACGCTTTGCGGTTTCTTGTCCGACTGAGTCAAGCACGTCGCTGATAACAACTCGGGCTCCTTCATCGATAAAGAGTTGCGCTTCAGACGCACCCATGCCACGTGCACCACCAGTAATTAGTGCGACTTTGCCTTCAAGACGAGATTTTCCCATGTGGGAATTGTACTAGGCGTCTTGATCCTGAAAGATGCTGGGGAGACGGTGGGTGCGAGACATCACTTGCTTGTCGACAACTTTATTTATCTGTATCGCTAGGAAGACAATTACTGCAATCACAGGAATGAACTGAATTTGCCCAGTCATCTCTGCGACCACGACCATCCCCAACAATGGCGATTGCAGGCCAACAGCAACTCCAACGCTCATCGCCACGACCATTCCGTCCCAGTAGCTACCAGGAAGCGGAACTCCGAGATTATGTAGAGCAATAAATGTCAAAAGAGCCCACCCTGCTGAAACTGAGAGAGTTGGTGCAAAAACTCCACCAGGCGCCCGACTTCCAATGGTGGCAACAATGGCCAGCATTTTGGTGAGCGCAAGTGCTATCCCTACCCATACCGTGAATGACACAGCGGCAGTACGAATTGCTTCCATGCCGTTTCCGGCCGTCAATGGCGACAACGAGACGCAAGCGGCAGCAATGACGATCATGAGAATTGAGCTTGCAACTGGATGTAATCGGACGAGATGACGCTTTGCAGCGCGGTCGCGCAGTTCTAATAACAATCGCGAACCAACTATTGCAGGAATCAGCCCGATCAACCCCAAAATGAACATGGCATGTACAGATTGAATCTTGATAGCAAAAATGGGTCGATTTCCAAATTCGTGCACCGTAAAGAAGTAGCTAATGGCAGCACCGATTGCGGCATATGCCAGTGACCTTTTACTGCGCCAACTGCGTGCATGACCGAAAACATAAATAATTCCGCCAATGGGAGCGTGATACGCACCTGCAAATGCGGCAGCAATACCTGCCGATGCAATCACTGGGCCCGCATTCCAAAGTTTTTTACCTAAGGAGTGCCCAAGCGCACCACACGTTTCAAGAATGGCTGCCTCTCGACCTATCGATGACGCCCCAATGCTGACTGCGAAAATTCCAAATGAGCGCATCAAAGTTCCGCCCAATGAAATTCCACCTTTCCTTTCTTCTTCTTCCGAAGGAGCATGGGAAATATAAGAAAATCCGAGACGACCTTTACCGATTTTGTTTGCAGCAATCGCCGAGTACCGCGCAACAACTACGACAGCAACTACAACGAAAAATACCTTCCATCGGTTGCTCGTAAACACGGCAACGGTGGACTTTGAATTTCCGTAAATAAGTTCCACAGTGCGAATGATGATTTCTCGAAACCAATGCGCAAATTCAGCTGAAATCACTGAAATAGCCAGCACCGCAAACAGCAGTACTACTTCCCTAGCCAGAACTGCAGTGCGCCCATGCCCTGACGTCATCGGTTTTAATTGAAAGGCGGGCACATTTTTCATGATTTTCTCGAAATAGATATTCCCACATCGAGGTTCAGTCCGTAAGTTTCTAGGAATGAAAAAGTGCATTCCTCTCCTATTGATGGCAAGCATGTCGCTTCTTCTTGCATCTTGCATCTCATTTGGCACTAAGTCTCAAGCCAATAGTGGCCGTGTTTCTCCCCTGGTGTCACAAATTGCTTCACATTGCACAGACTTAGACGCGCCTGAACTTGGCGAAGGAAAATTGTGCATTGACAACGGTTTCAGAATTGCCGCTGACGATTTCTCATTCACAAATTGGGGACGTTCCACGCAAGCAGATGCCAATGTCACCATTCAGACATTGATAGATCTTTTTGGGCACAGTGCTGTATGTCTTGATGGACCCACCACTGAATGTGTCATGCGGCCAACGACTGTGCAAAAACTTGAAGAATGGAATAATGCACTCGCGGGTGGACGCTGCGAAGGACTTGCAACTCTCAGTACTCGATTCTTTTTGAAGCTGGATGATCCGTCAGCCTTCAATCACGGCGTAACTCGTGTATCTGATTTGCAGCGTGGCAATCAATTACTCGACTCGAGCATCGTGTATTGGTGGGCCACACAATTTCTCACCGAAGTATCCGACCGTGCCTTGTCCTCACGTATGAAGTCGCCGCTTCAATTGGTCGATGACCTCATTCAGGGACTAGCCAATGGCGTCGGATACACCGTTGGTTTGTACTTCGGTTCTTCGGGCCATGCAGTGACACCATTCGCAGTCACCCATCGCAATGATGACTTTATTATTCATGTGTATGACAACAACTTCCCTGGCGTACGAAAAGAAATAGTTGTTAGCGGTAGAACCAATTCATGGACTTACACCGCCGCACGAGCACAACCAGATGGAAGCACTGTTGATTGGACTGGCGCAACGGGAACGTTAGAACTCACCCCAATGTCGTCTCGCAAGGGGCCGTTTGAATGTTCCTTTTGTTCAACAAGCGTTCGAACCAAAGACACGGTGGTCACAATTGCATCGCGTGATCCGGCAGCGGCTGGTTATGCATTCATTACCACTCGCGATGGACAACGAATTGAAGCAACACCACAGAAAGTGGTCAACACCATCGTGGGTTCTACCTATGACATCAGCAAGGGCGCAGGTGGAGGACTTGTCACCATTCACATTCCTCAGAGCGTTATCGATTTCGATGTAGAGATGCGACGTGGATCATCTGTCATTCCCGCAGCTGACGTAGTGGTGGCAATACAACGTCCATCAACGGGAAATATTCAAGTGTCAGGCGACCTGGCTCATGCAGTAGTCGGATCTTCGAAAAAGAACTCCACATTGATTGCAGTTCGTTCTGACTCCGTTTCTGTGTCAGCTCCTACAGAAAATTCAGCCAGGCTCAGCATCGCTTCGGGTGGACAATTATCGAGAACGGAATTACCGCGCGGACACACACTGTTGATTCGCCAGATTGAAAACAACACAATTGAAGTTGCAGTTAAGGGCCAGAACGGGGAAGAAATTGATTCAACATCACTTTCTGCATCAGAGAACTCTTCAGTATCGGAAGTAACTCTGGCGATTGACGAATCCGGCAACATCATCGCCACCACTGCGAAGGTCGAGCCCGTCCCCGTTCGTGCGCCAACTCGTGCCAATTTCACTCCGGGGAAAAAGAAGCCGACAACTTCGACAACTACAACGACAGACCCAACAAGTATTGAAATTGCACTGCCCGATTAGGCAGTAATTGCTTATTGAAATTGCGAAGCAATATTGGCCCAAATTGAGCCATATGCATCAAGGCGTTGAGCAGCACTGCCACCCAATGTGAAGTCCGGAACACAGACTTCATCGAATCCCTGATCTACGTATTGACCAATTGCGTCAACAATCTGAGACGTTGTGCCAACGATGGAACGCTCCATCGGCACTTTGGTTTTCAAATTCTTTGCAGATGCTTCATCAGGTGTTACAAAAAACAAAGCTTGCACCGATTTGCGCATTGTGTTGATGTCACGACCTTCTTTGTCGCAGGCTTCACGCAATTTCTGCATGACTTGTCCGGCGCCTTCAGGTGGTCCCCATGTATTCCACTCTTGAGCAAAACGTGCGGTCAGACGCAACATGCGCGGTCCACCTGTGCCGACAAGAATTGGCAAAGGTGACTGCACCGGCTTTGGTTCACATGGCGTATTGATAATTGTGAAGTGCTTGCCTGCAAACGACACGCGATCTTCGGACAACATGCGTGATGTGATTTCGATTGCTTCAGCAAATCTGTCAACACGGTCTTTGTTTCCAAAAAGCTCAATGCCAAACGCTGTGTGCTCGTTGATTTGCCAACCGGCACCCATACCCAGAACAAACCGACCATTGCTGATGCGATCAATCGTGGCGGCGCGATTTGCAATCAACGCCGGATGATTCATGGTGGTTGGGGTAACAAGTGATCCAAGTCGAATGCGTGAGGTTGTTGCAGCTAAGGCCGACAAGATGCTGAAGCACTCATGCATGTCACCACCGATGGGTTCACCATCGGGAGTATTGGGCATGTAATGGTCTGCGTACCACAAGCCGTCCCACCCCATGTTTTCGATTTCAGTTGCAAGATCGCGAACTTCAGTCCACGGACGTTCGCTATTTGGCCAAATTGAAAATTTCATTACTGATCAACGAATCACGATGGTCCGCTGAACATACCGCGGTATGTCTCTGGCTTTGCTGGAGATGCTTCGCCTTCATAACGGTTTATCTCTGCGCGAGCAACAACGCTCCAGTGAACTTCGTCTGGGCCATCAGCCAAACGCAGTGTGCGCTGGCTTGCGTACATACGAGACAGTGGAGACCATTGTGAAACACCAGTTGCTCCGTGCATTTGAATTGCTTCGTCAATGATGGCGCACACACGAATGGGAACCATTGCCTTAATTGCGCTTACCCAAATACGAGCTTCAGCGTTACCCATCGTGTCCATTGCCTTTGCAGCGCGAAGAACCATGAGACGACATGCTTCAATTTCGATGCGTGCCTTTGCAATAACTTCTGGGTTCTTACCCAAACGAACGATTGGCTTTCCAAATGCTTCACGAGTAAGTCCACGACGGATCATGAGCTCAAGCGCACGCTCTGCTGCGCCGATTGAACGCATGCAGTGGTGAATACGACCAGGTCCGAGACGAACTTGTGAAATTTCGAAACCTTTTCCTTCACCTTGCAAAATGTTCTCTTTGGGCACACGAACGCTGTTGAAACGAATGTGCATATGGCCGTGGGGTGCATCGTCTTCGCCGAACACTTCCATTGGACCAACAATTTCAACACCAGGTGTGTCTCTTGGAACAAGAATCTGTGAGTGCTTGCGACTTGGTGGACCATCGGGGCTTGTCAGCAACATCACAATGAAAATTTTGCAACGTGGATCACCTGCACCTGATGCGTAGTACTTGTCACCGGTGATAACCCACTCGTCACCGTCTAGCTCTGCACGGCACTGAAGGTTCTTAGCGTCTGATGAGGCAACATCTGGCTCGGTCATGACGTATGCAGAACGAATCTCGCCATTCAGAAGTGGCTTCAACCATTTTTCTTTTTGTTCTGGTGTTCCGACGCGCTCGAGTACTTCCATATTGCCTGTGTCAGGTGCTGAACAGTTCAAGCACTCTGATGCAAGTGGGCTCTTACCAAGCTCAACAGCAATGTATGCGTAGTCAAGATTTGAAAGGCCTTCACCAGTCTCTGCATTTGGCAAGAAAAAGTTCCACAACCCCTGAGCCTTTGCTTTTGACTTCACGCCTTCTAGCAATTCGAGTTGACCGGGTGCGTACTGCCAACGATCTTCCCTGTTTTCACCGAGGGCATAAAACTTTGCAGCCATTGGCTCGACTTCTTCTGCAATGAACTTCTTCACTGCATTGAACAAAGGCAATGCCTTTGCCGACATCGCAAAATTCAATTCTGAGTCGGTCTCGTTTCCTGTGTGCATTCCTGGCTTTGGCATGATGTCCTCCTACAAAGGTCCCCAGCTAGGGACTTCACACGACCTTAGTTCCCAGAGCCCTATATCTCCTGAGGCGGAGCCCGCTGAGTAGGTATCCCTCATTAATAGGGTCACACCATTGCCCACTATTGTTGGCAGGCACCACCGGAAGGGTCCTCATGTCAAACAACGAGCAACCGAAACCAGCCTCTGTCCACACCAAGGCAAAGAACTCCACCGTTACCCCGCCGTCAGACCCTGGCGACTTCGATCGCGCCAAGCGCGGCTTCATAGCTTCCCTTCCCACTGGCCGCATAACCGATGCTGCTGGTCGCATGGTGGCAGATGTCAATAGGTATGACTTCATCCGTGAAGGTGGACCAGCACCTGAAACTGTGAACCCCAGTTTGTGGCGCCATGCCCAACTCAATGCACATCATGGACTCTTTGAAGTTGCTGATGGAGTGTGGCAAGTACGTGGTTACGACATCTCGAATATCACATTTATAAAAGGAACAGAGGGCTGGGTTGTTATCGACCCATTAACCACCGAAGCAACAGCCCGTGCAAGCTATGACCTCATAACTGCGCAACTTGGTCACCGACCAGTGACAGCCGTGATCTATACCCATTCACACGCTGACCATTTTGGTGGCGTTCTTGGTGTCACCACACAAGCCGACGTTGATGCCGGAAAATGTCGTGTCATTGCTCCTGTCGGTTTCTTGCATGAGACAGTCGGAGAAAATGTCATTGCTGGTCCTGCAATGGGACGGCGCGCCACATACCAATTCGGTCCACTTCTTCCTGCTGGGCCAACTGGTCACGTTGACTGCGGACTTGGTAACTCAGTTCCACTCGGGCCTCCAGGGTTAATTGCGCCAACCGAAGACATCACGTTCACGGGCGAAGAATTAGTTATCGATGGAGTTCGCGTGATCTTCCAGTTGACACCCGAAACAGAAGCGCCTGCAGAAATGAACTTCTTCTTTCCCGATCATGGTTGGTTGTGCATGGCGGAAAACTGCTCGCACACAATGCATAACTTGGTACCAATTCGTGGCGCACTTGTTCGCAACTCATTGAAGTGGTCAAAGTACATCGATGAATCCATTGAATTGTTCGCTGCCGATACAAAGATTCTTTTCACATCGCACAACTGGCCGCGGTGGGGAAATGAAGATCTTCATCAATTCCTTATTCAACAACGCGACTTGTACAAGTGGATACATGACCAGACAATGCGTCTGGCAAACCAAGGTCTCACGCCGTTAGAAATTGCAGCGACTCTTGTTTTGCCCGATGAATTCAAAGCCAACGACCACACAAGCGGGTATTACGGCGACTTGGTGCACAACTCGAAAGCTGTGTACCAGCGGTACCTCAGTTGGTACGACGGCAACCCCTCAAACCTCAATAAATTGCCTCCCACAGAAGTAGGTAAACGATATGTAGACCTTGCCGGTGGAGCAGATGCATTGATTGCAAAAGCTCAGAACGCTTTTGATAAAGGTGATTATCGCTGGGTAACCGAATTACTAAATCATTTGATCTTTGCGGACCCAACGAATACAGCTGCACGTCACTTGCAGGCAGACGCTCTTGAACAACTCGGATACCAAGCCGAATCTTCCACGTTTCGCAATGCGTACCTGATGGGCGCACAAGAACTTCGTCTTGGGCCGCCAGCTCCGGCTCCGATCGCAGTGCGCAACAGGGGACTCCTCCTTGCAATGACCATCGAGCAACTCTTTGATTCGCTCTCTGTACGAATCAAGTCTGAAGAGCTGGGTGGAATTTCACTTTGTGTGAATTGGCACTTCACAGACATTGATGAAAAGTGGATTCTCGGTTTCTCAAACCGCACTCTGTTTGCAACCCCAGGTCGTCATGAAAAATCTGCTGCTGCAACAATCACATTGACGCGTCTCACCATGCTCGATGTAGTTACTCAAGCCACAACATTTATCGACCAGATCACAGCGGGTGCAATCATTATTGACGGCGATGCGTCAGCATTGTTAGAAATTTTTGGCAAGCTTGACACCATCACGACAGGTTTTGCAATCGTCGAACCATAAACATTCCGGGGGGAACATGACAACTGAACTATGGCAACTAGAAGCAACTGAGACTGCTCGTCTCGTTCGTGAGCGCGCCGTTAGCGCTTCAGAGGTTACTGAGGCCCACATCTCGCGCATTGATGCGGTAAACGGAAAACTGAATGCGATTGTGGTGCGTACTAATGAACATGCTCGCTCTCAAGCAGCCTTGATTGACAATGGTTCTGCAACAGGCCCTCTTGCTGGTGTTGCAATGACAACAAAAATCAATACCGACCATATGCCCTACGCGATGGACAATGGCATCGCAATGTTGAAAGACAACATGTCTTCAATGACTCATAAGAGCATTGAAGGACTGCTAACTGATGGCGCCGTGATGTTGGGACGCACCAATTCCCCAGCATTCGCATTGAGGGCGCACACCGGAAATGACTTACACGGCGAGACTCATAACCCATTCGGAATACATCTGACACCTGGCGGTTCAAGCGGCGGTGCTGGTTCAGCAGTTGCCTCAGGAATGTGCGCCATCGCTCAAGGCAATGACGTTGCAGGGTCCGTGCGTTGGCCAGCATTTTGTAATGGCATCATCGGCTTACGACCAACGATGGGGCGCATGCCAACAGGCGGAACAAATCCAAACCCTCGTGGGTTATCCGCAATGATGATGTCGACGCAAGGCCCACTTGCTCGCACAATGGCAGATCTTCGTCTTGCATATTCAGCAATGCAATTTCCGAACTGGACTGATCCGTTTTGGGTACCAATGCACAATGATTTTCCTGCGCCGAAGTCACCCATACGTGTAGCACTTCTCACCGAAGATGGCCACCCAATGGATGATGCAACAAAGACAGCTGTGCGTACGGCGGGCCGCTTGCTTGAAGATGCCGGTTATGAAGTGGAAGAAATTTCTCCTCCGATGCTGGAAACACTCTTTTCGATGTGGTTGCGATTAGGCGCCATGGATGTTCTGCTTGGTCTGGTACCTATGTTGCCGGGCATTAACGACTCTGGATTAACAAAGGCAATTGAAGGCATGTTGCCGATGTTCCCCGAACCAACTCCACAAGTATTAATGAAAGCGTTAGCCGATAGAGACATGATGTTTCGCGCGTGGAATCAATTTTTTGAAACGTATCCATTAATCGTGATGCCAGTACTTACAAAACCATTCATGCGCATGAATGAAGATGCTGAAGGTTCAGCAGTGATGGCGCCTTTGTGGGATCACCTTCGGTACACGGTCAATATGGCGTCACTTGCAATACCGTCACTCGCCTTTCCGATTGGGAGTCACGAGGGTGCTCCGCAGGGCGTCCAGATTGTGTCGCACTCATGGCGCGAAGATTTGTTGTTGGATGCTGGCGATGCATTGGAACTGCGCCTTGGCAAGGTTCACGTCGTCGACCCCGTCTGGTAATTCACTAGGCATGGATGTAAACGAATAAACCGTGTTCCTTGCGACATGACACGGTGGCCACTCAACCGCCTACTGTTATTGCATGACATCAATTCTTGATATTCCTCGCGTTAATACTCCTACGGGTGGTTGGCACGGCGAGATGCCCGGTCCATTTCTCACTGCCGCGTCAGAGCCACTTATCGCCGGAGCCCCAGACCTACGTGGAACATGGCGTGCACTAGAAGTCACCATCAACGGCGAGCCCGCACCAGAGAACATGCCGATGTGGAAACACGTGGAGCGCATTGAACAAGCTGGCGATCGCGTCATTGTTACCGCTGGCCATGTCATCCATGACTTTGCTCATGTAGACGGCACTTTCGAAAATGGCTGTCACGATGTTTTAGAGATGGACCTCAAGACTCCGATGGTGGTAGCAGCAAGTTACGAAGACGGCGTCTTAGTGCTTCGCCCACAGGGAATCCCAGGTATCGAAGTCAAGCGCTGGCGTGATGGCGAGCATCTGATGTGGGAATATCACGGCGCTTTCTCTATGAAGCTGGAGCGCATAATCTAAAGACCTCAACGAAATGAGGTCGCCCTATGGCGCATCGCGTCACTGCACCAGCTATGCAACGAGCACGTCGCTTGCTCGACCAACGCATTACGCCATTTATTTCGAGCGGGGGAATCAACTTCACCGTTACCGCTACTGAGGAATGGTTTGAATCACCTGGTTATGACGCAGCTGTTGCTTCCCCGGTAACACCATTTGTTCTCGGGTCAAAATGGGGCCAGGCATGGCACACACGCTGGTTTCATCTCACTGCAGTTGTTCCAGAGCATCTGGCACACACAAACATCGCTGCGTACGTTGACATTGGTTTCAACGGACGAGGAGACGGGTTTCAAACTGAAGCTCTTGCATACATGGACGGGCACATTGTTCATGCAATTCAGCCAGATCGTCGCTTAGTACATCTCGGTGCGCACGATGCCGGAACAGAAATTGATATCTGGGTTGAAGCTGCAGCAACGCCAATCATTGCTGGGCATGAGTATGGCTACGGGCCCACAACATTTGGTGACCCAGCAACTGCACCAACACATCCGGTGTACACACTGCGAGCGGCTCAACTTGTTGCGTTCAATGCGGCAATTAATGAGTTGGCAATTGCCCTTCACGCGGTCATTGATCTCACGATTGATTTACCAGAAGATTCACCACAACGTGCTCGAGCGTTTGCTGCACTTGAACAGTGTGACCTTGCGCTCGATGTCAATGACGTAGCGGGCACTGCCGAGGCTGCTCGTCGCACACTTGATGCAGTGTTGAGCATTGGCAACGGACCATCAGCACACACAATTACTGCAACTGGCCATGCACATCTTGATACCGCATGGTTGTGGCCGATTCGCGAAACTCGCCGCAAGGCAGTACGCACATTTGCCAATGCTGTTGATCTACTTACTAAGAACCCAGACGCCGTGTATTGCCATAGTCAGGCACAGCACTATGCATGGGTAGCAGAAGACGCGCCAGACATTTTTGCTCGTGTTACAGAGCTTGTCCACGAAGGCCGATGGGAAGTCATCGGCGGCATGTGGGTTGAAACAGATCTCAACTTGCCATCAGGCGAAAGCCTGTTACGCCAACTGGCACAGGGCCAGCGAGCATTTCGTGAATGGTTTGGCGTTACATGTTCAGGCGCATTCTTGCCAGATGACTTCGGATACCCCGGTTCATTGCCACAAATTGTTGCCCACGGTGAATGCCGTTGGTTCTTTACTCAAAAACTCAGTTGGAATGAAACAAATGCATTCCCCCATCACACGTTTTGGTGGGAAGGCATCGACGGCACGCAAGTGTTCACACACTTCAGTCCAGTTGATACGTACAACGCAATCATGACGCCATCTCAGTTACGTTTTGCCGAACGTAATTACAAAGATCACGCGGGGTCTTCGAACTCACTAGTTCTCTACGGCCATGGCGACGGTGGCGGCGGGCCGACACAGACAATGATCGATCGTGGTCGTTTGGCAGCTGATCTCGAAAACGTTCCACGTGTCTCTTTTGGCACAGTTGCAGGCTTCTTTGAAAAGTCTGAGAAGGAATACGGCGCTTCTGCTCCGCGCTGGGTGGGCGAAATGTATTTCGAAAAACATCGCGGCACATATTCCACTCAAGTGGGTACTAAGCAAGGCAACAGGTCTAGCGAACGATTACTGCATGAACTGGAATTGTGGTCCGCGCTTGCTCGTGTTCGTCCACCAGCACTCGATGAACTCTGGCAACACGTTTTGACACAGCAGTTTCACGACATCATTCCTGGTTCCTCAATTGCATGGGTACACGATGACGCTGAAGCAATTCATGCTGACGTGGCTTCGAACATTGAAGCCTTACTAGTACGTGTGATACCAGTTGCTTCTGGTGAGACTCATATTCTGAATCCGGCACCAGTCGCACTTCGAACAGTTGTTGATATTGACGCTTCACCAATGTGGGTAGAAGCAGAATCATTTGGTGCCGCTCTCCCGATCTCTACTCTTCCTGCTGACATAGCACCAGTATCAGTGACAACTAACGACGATTCAATCACTGTTACAAACGGAATTATCTCGGTGACGTTTAATGCAGACGGTGCAATCACGCAGCTCTCTAATGACCAACGTGATCTCATTCCTCATAACTCACGTGCCGAATTCGTCATGAGGCAAGACACTCCTGCTGAATACGACGCATGGGATATCGACATGACCGATGCAAACGCACCTGCTACGGCCTTGCGTGCAACAGCGCCACCAGTGATTGTTGAGTCAACTCCCCTGCGCACCACCATTGAAGTTGGGTTTGCTACAGACGCATCTCGCTTTACGGTTCGGTTTGCTTTGCGGGCTGGAGCATCCCAGCTTGATATTTCTGTTGATGCTGACTGGCATGAACAAGAAAAGAGATTGCAATGGGTGCTGCCCACAGACTTGCGTGCACTTCATGCTGTGTGCGGCACACAATTCGGACATGTCACTCGCGCACGTCACGCAAACACCAGTTGGGATATCGCTCGGTTTGAAGTGTGTGCGCATCGCTATGTTGCGGTGAGCGAACCAACCTTTGGCGCTGCAATTCTTGCCGATGGCCCACGTGGGTACGACATTCGTGGCGACGCGCTACAACTCACAGTGTTGCGCTCACCCAAGTTCCCCGACCCAGAAGCTGATCTCGGGCATCAGCATTTGCAGTGGTCCGTCTCTCTATTGAATGGCGACCCCGTGGCGAACGGCATTGAACATGCAGCCGCGCTAATGGCTCATCCAGTCCGCATTCTTGATGGCGTGCCACGCGTGCCTGCTTCAGTGATCTCACTCGATGTTCCTGGCGCCCTCATCAGTGCAGTAAAACCAGCCGATGACGGAAGCGACGACATCATTGTTCGCATCTGGGAAACACGCGGTGGTCGAACAAAAGGAACTCTGACAGTTGAAGGAATCAGTGCTGCGCAGCAGTGCAATGCGCTAGAGGATGCAGGTGCGCAGTGCGCTGTTTCAGCAGATGGAGCGCTCACAATTGAATTGCAACCGTTTCAAATTATGACCTTGCGTATCACGCAGGACTAATTACGCAATCGCACCAAAGGTTGCCATTAACGGCAGGGCTGCACGCATGTCGCCCGTTGTGCCTTCACCCATGCGGTTCATGACATATGCATACGTCAACTCAGCATCAAGGTCGTTCACTACAAGAGAACCGCCCCAACCACCCCAGAAACATGCACGTGCGTTCGGGCTTAAAGGAGTGAACTCAGAATTCAAGCCGTAGCCCATTCCGAATTTCATCGGTACGCCGAGAATGAGATCTTGACCAGACATTTGTTCTGTAAACAATGATTCAACACCAGCTGCAGACAAGAATCGTTTGCCGCCTGCTTCTCCACCGTGAGAAATAATTGACTGCACTTGCGCAACTGAACGCGCATTTCCGTGACCATTTGCAGCAGGACTTTCACACTGACGCCACTCTGGTGTCCATGCAATTCGAGCATCGATCTTTGGGTTGCTATACGTGCGAACTGCAATGCTGTCTGGTTGTGCAGTTGGGTCGAGCAAACTGACGCCGGGAATGACATTCGTAATGCGGTGGTGATGTTCGGCGGCTGTACCAATATGGAAATCGGCGCCAAGTGGTTCTGCAAAGTTCTCGCGGAAAAAATTTCCAAGTGACTGCCCCGTCACACGCTTCACCACTTCACCGATGAGATAGCCCTGCGTGATTGCGTGGTAACCCGATTGCGAACCAGGTGTCCACCATGGTGCCTGCGCACCAAGTACGGCGGCACACCTGTCATGGTTGTACATATCTTCTGGCGTCATGGGTTCTGCCCATCCTGAAAGACCAGCGGTGTGCGACATGAGATGGCGAATCTCAATTCCCTCTTTGCCGTTTGCTTTGAACTCTGGCCAGTACTTGTACACCGGATCAGTAAGCGAAATTTCGCCGCGATCAGCAAGTGTCAGCAGCGTGAGAAACATCATGGTCTTTGTTGTTGACCACACGTTGACAATGGTGTCACTTTGCCAATCTGATGTGCGCTCCATCTCGCGATGACCGGCCCAAATATCAACTACCATCTCGCCCTTGTAGACAACAGCGACTGATGCACCGACTTCAAAACCATCGGCGAAATTATTGGCGAAGGCCTCGCTTACTCCTTCGAAACCAGGCTTTACTTTTCCCTGCACAGTGACCACGACTGCCCCCTTTTGTATAACCAGACACTACTGTGATGGAAACGGGCCGAAGGCAGTGAACACATGGGGGGCCGCAATGGCTGACAGATTTGAAAATGGATTCGGCGGCTTAGTCGCTGTTGTAACGGGCGGCGGAACCGGCATGGGTCGCGAACTTGTTCGCCAGCTCACTGCTCAAGGATGCGATGTCGCAACGTGCGATGTCATTGCCGAGAACTTGGCAGAGACCATCGCCATCTGCACGGCTGATGGCAATTCTGGAAAAATCCTGAGCCACATCGCAGATGTGTCCGATGAAGCACAAGTTCTTGCTTTTCGTGATGCAGTGGCCGCATGGCGACCACACGTCAACATCTTGTTCAACAACGCTGGTATCGGTGGCGGTGGCAGCATGGTGGAGAATTCTCGTGATCAATGGGACAAAACATTCGGTGTGTGCTGGGGCGGCGTGTACTACAACACACGCGCATTCATGGATCTGCTCCTTGCAGCACCATTCGGTCACATTGTGAACACAAGTTCAGTGAATGGTTTCTGGGCATCGCTGGGGCCAAACACTCCGCACAGTGCATACAGCGCTGCAAAATTTGCCGTCAAGGGTTTCACTGAAGCGCTGATTACTGACTTCCGTATGAATGCTCCGACACTGCGCGCTTCTGTTGTAATGCCAGGCCATATCGGAACTGATATTGCTATCAACTCAAGCAAATTGCACGGCAATGACCCTGCCACAATGACTGCTGAACAACTTGAGACAGCGCGTGAACGCATTGCGCGCGCAGGCATCGACACTGCAACAGTGTCAGACAATGACCTTCGTACATTTATGGCCGCTGGTGCCCAAGCTTTTCGTGACAGTGCACCAATGTCTGCAGCTGAAGCGTCTGCGTTCATTTTGGCCAGCGTGCAACGTGGCGATTGGCGCATTCTTGTCGGTGACGACGCAGTAATTCTTGATGAGATGGTTCGCGAGAATCCGAAAGATGCGTATCTGCCTGACTTCCACGAAAAGGTACAAGCCCGCGGAGCTCTCGGCGCCATTGCTCGTTAACTCGCGCAACTGAAGTTGCCCTAAAAGTTCCATTGCGTTGACCGTTTGTTCACCCCGCCGTCACCTCTGATGACGAGTATGTAGAGGTGATCAGCAAGTCTCTCAACACTCAATTTCTTCAAACAATTGGCGCGTACGGATCTGCAGTGTTGTTGGGTGTCTATCTTTCTTCGGCATATTCAGGGATTGCCACGAAGGCTGTATTTCTCACCATTCCAGTTCTCACTCTTGCAGTGGCAAGAATTCGCACGCGATCAAGCCATGAAGTTCTTCAATTCGAACGTGAAACAAGCACCAATACATCAGATGTGAAAATCGAAGACAATTTCGAGACGTATTCTCGTCATTGTGACTTGGTCAGCCAAGCGTCCTGATATCCCCGTTGCCATCACCGCCTAATGTGTGGAGATGGCAAAGAACATCTCACTCGGGTACACCAGCGGATACTGGGGCAGTGGACCACCAGCAAACGCACTACAAGCAATTCAGGAAGCTGACCGTCTCGGGTTTGACAGTATGTGGACTGCTGAGGCCTACGGCAGTGACGCATTGACTCCCCTTGCTTGGTGGGGATCGCAAACAAAAAACATTCGCTTAGGTACTTCTATTGTGCAGATGGGTGCGCGCACGCCCGCAGCAACCGCAATGGCAGCCATGACAATTGATCATCTCAGCGGCGGCAGATTTATTTTGGGTCTTGGTGCCTCAGGGCCACAAGTTGTCGAAGGGTGGTACGGCCAGCCGTATGAAAAGCCACTTGCTCGCACGCGTGAATACGTCGACATTATTCGCAGCATTGTGCGTCGCGACAAGCCTGTGAACTATCGAGGCAAGTTTTACAACATGCCAATTGAAGGCGGAACAGGTCTTGGTAAACCACTGAAGAGCACAGTGCATCCATTCCGCACCGACATTCCAATCTTTCTTGGTGCAGAGGGACCGAAGAACGTTGTGCTTTCGGCTGAAATTTGTGATGGCTGGTTGCCGTTGTTCTTCTCTCCGAAAGAAGACGCGTACTACCGTCAGTGTCTCAACGAGGGGTTCGCAAAGAGCGGCGAAGCAAACAAAGCAGACCGGTTTGAAATCGCTGCAACCGTTTCCATCATCGTTGGTGATGATGTAGAAAAATGTGCTGACATGATGCGTCCGATGCTTGCGCTGTACGCCGGGGGCATGGGTGCACGCGGCACCAACTTCCACTTCGAAGTATTTGCTCGTATGGGGTACGAAGATGTCGCACTGAAAGTGCAAGATTTGTACCTTGCTGGCAAGAAGGACGAAGCTGCTGCCTCTATTCCACTGTCAATGGTGGAAGATGTTGCTTTGGTTGGCCCTATCGAAAAGATCCGTGATGACATGGCTAAATGGCGTGAATCGTGCATCACGACTTTCCTTGTCAGCGGACCAGCCCAAGTGCTGTCGAAATACGCAGACATCATCCACGGATAGTTCAGAAAATAATTACTGCCACACCGACATGAGAGAATAAGACAATGTTTACGCCTCCGGAATACCTCTCGCCTTCTTCCATAGGCCTCTTTCGCGATTGCCCACAGAAGTTCAAACTCTCCTACATCGACAAAATCAAAGAGCCGCCGGCATGGCACCTGTATCTCGGTTCCTTTGTTCATGAGGTGCTCGAATTCCTCTACAAAGAAGATGCAGAGAACCGTACGCACGAGACATTGAAGTCCATCGCAGCTGACCGCTGGACCAATCACGAATGGGCAACCAAAGTTGAAGCGCTAGAAGAAAAGCCAGGCACTCTTGCCGACTTCAAGCGTGCAGCTTTTGAATCAATGACAAACCTCTGGGCATTAGAAGACCCCGCCGAGACTGAACTCGACGGCATGGAACACGAAGTGTTTGCATCTATTGATGGGGTTGCAATGAAGGGTTACATCGACCGATTCATATTCGCTGATGATGGAAGCGTCGTCATCTCTGATTACAAGACCGGCAAAATTCCAAACCCACGATTCAAATCAGAAGATGACAAGTTCTTTCAGCTACTTGCCTATGCCCTCATGCTTGAAGAATCTGATCAGGAAGCAACGTCTCGAGTGGAACTTCTCTATCTCACGCAAAAAGCGAAGCACGACCTCACTGTTACACCAGTGAAACTGAACATTGCGCGTGGTGTCATTGTGGAAACTCGCGAAAATATCGAAGCGTCATGTGCAACGGGAGAATTCCATTGCAATGTCACTAACTTGTGTGATTGGTGCCATTACAAAAAAATCGGTATCTGCCCTGCACACGCAGCAAAGTAACTATTCCACTGCTTCTTGCGGAAGCGTAAATGGTGATCCAGGGAAACGAAGAGCAATTGCAGCTCCATCAAGACCGAGTGCGTTCATTTGTTCAACAGTGCGACGACCAGTTAACGATCGCAACACATCCCATGAACTAGCAGAGGTAGTAATCAACACATCGAATAACGGCGGATCACTTACTTCAATCAGATTCAGAAAGAAGCCAACGCCTACTTCAACCGCTTTGCTGTCTCGTCCACCAGGCACACCGAGAGCACTACGCATATCTTGTTCATGCGTCACAGCATCCATTACGAATTGCGAAATGATGGGCTGAGGAATGTTATGAAGAATGGCATCAATTTTCGGAGCAGTCGTCTCGAACAGGTCCGCTAGTTCGGACAATGACAATAAGCCGAAACGCTCGACTTGGGCTTGGGTCCACGCATCAGACGTAACCCCCTCCATACGCCCAGCCAAAATATCTTCCGGGACTCCCACCAAGTGCGCAGCCAATTGACGAATAGTCCATGCAGGCGTACAGGGCACCACGATATTTCCTGATGATTCAGGCGTTGACCGCAAAAGGTCGATGACTCGCGCACGCAGAGCTATATATGAGACGGCGACTTGGTCAGTAGATACGAGATGTTCAGCCATAGAACTAGGTTAGAGGACAATGTGGCACTCAATGTTTGACCTCAATCCGTCGATTCTTGAAAAAATCATTCGACCGCTCGTCGTCTATCTCTTTCTTGTCGTTGCAATTCGTATTGGCGGCCAGCGCGAGATTGGTCAGAACAATGCACTACAGCTAGTCCTACTTCTCTCAGTTGCCAACGCGGTACAAAACGGAATTATTGGAGTTGATGATTCATTGACCGGAGCAGTAATCGGCGCAGTTACTCTCTTTCTAGCGAATGGTGTGATTGAAGTTCTTGCGAGTCGTAGTCTCCGCTTCCACAATATTGTTATTGGCCACCCCGTTGAACTTGTTTCGCTAGGCATCATCAAAACACGAACGCTCCGTCGGCAGCGACTGAATGTTGATGATGTAGTACAGGCATCATTAGCTGCCGGCGCCTCTGGCGTCGAAGATGTTCAGCGAGCTGTTTTAAATGCGAATGGTGAAATTGTCGTTACCTTAAAGACCAGTCAGAGCGTCACAGATCAAATCAAGGAACTGTCACTGAAGATTGACAAATTGTTGCTTCAGAAAGATCAGTAATCCACTAGTTTGGCAACCATGCCCAGCGCTCCCGTCACGAAATCGCGTCCTCACTATGCGTGGGTTATTTTCGTTGTAGCATTTATTACGTTGCTGGGTGCTGCAGGTTTCCGTTCTACGCCCGCCATCCTGATTGACCCCTTACGAGAAGAATTCGGCTGGAGTCGCAGCATCGTCGGTACCGCGGTCAGCATCAACGTGTTGTTGTTTGGCCTCATGGGCCCATTCGCTGCAGCACTGCAACTGAAATACGGATTACGTCATATCACTATTGGTGCACTTTCAGTCATCAGTCTTGGCGCACTTGCCACAACACAAATGTCTGCTCCATGGCACTTGTACGTACTGTGGGGTGCGGTAGTCGGAACTGGTTCTGGATGCATGGCAACAGTATTTGCTTCAACCGTTGCATCACGTTGGTTTGTTGCGCGACGTGGACTTGTCACTGGTGCGCTGACTGCGGCATCAGCCAGTGGGCAATTGGTGTTTCTTCCACTTCTCACTCGGTTAGCTGATCACCACGGCTGGCGGTGGGTCGGCATCACGATTGCGTTGTCTGCACTTGCAGTAATTCCAATTGTTGCCCTCTTTCTTCGCAACTCCCCGTCTGACATTGGTCTCTTGCCCTACGGAGCACCCGCTGATTACGTTGCACCCACACCAATTACTCGGCCCATCTCTGCAGCACTCGGCGCATTACATGATGCGCGACACGATGGAATTTTCTGGTTGCTGTGGGGCTCATTCTTTGTCTGTGGACTCTCCACTAACGGACTCATCCAAACTCATTTTCTTTCCGCAGCACATGACCATCAAGTTGCTGCAGTCACCGCAGCTGGTTACTTGGCGCTCATCGGCGGCTTTGATGTCATCGGCACTGTTGCAAGTGGCT
Organism: Actinomycetota bacterium; assembly: GCA_037129095.1. Lineage (GTDB taxonomy): Bacteria > Actinomycetota > Acidimicrobiia > Acidimicrobiales > Ilumatobacteraceae > UBA2093. Next base: position 23,329 of record JBAXVL010000020.1, read on the forward strand.
GGTTCACCGACAAATACGACCCGGCGAAACTATTGATCTTTTATTACCTCTTGCGCGGACTTAGCTTGATGGTGCTCGACCCAACATTGACGCGCGGCGGCTTCGGTCTTGCGGGCTTCATGATGTTCTACGGTCTTGATTGGGTCGCAACTGTTCCACCAACCGTTTCATTGTGTGTACAACGATTCGGCGTACAGCGCGGGCCACTGGTGTACGGATGGGTGTTTGCAGGCCATCAAGTAGGTGCAGCAGTTGCAGCATTTGGTGCCGGCTACCTACGCGATTCCACTGGTTCTTACCAATCAGCATTCTTCATTGCAGGCGTCTTTTGCCTGCTTGCTGCATTTGGTTCATCTCGATTAACACGCTCGCGCGTGTTGGTGAATCACTCGTAAACGAGACAACCATCATCAAGATTGACTGTCGGAAGAACATCTTTTTCTAGCGAGTAATTCTGGTCATGCTTCCACTCTTGCTTGTCGCCTGACTTTGGCATGAGGTGTTGGCTACGCATCAGGTAATTCGGATTGAAGTTATCCGGATCCATCCAGGCACCAATTGGCATGTCTGCATCTTCAGGGCGCAATTGTGGAGTCACGCTGTGTACTCCCTTTGCATCCATGTGCTTCAACAAGCGAGTGATGAAGTCACCCATAATGTCAACGCGCAATGTCCAACTGGCACGGAAGTAACCAAATACCCACGCAAGGTTTGGTACACCTGTGAACATCATGCCGCGATATGTCACGGTGTCTGCCCAATTGAGTGGTGTGCCATCAAGATCAAACGGAATATCACCGAGAACGCTGAGATGGAAGCCAGTAGCCGTGACAATGATGTCAGCGTCAATAACGGTGCCATCTTTTGTTCGCACGCCGGTTGACGTGAACGTTTCAATTTCATCGGTAACCATTGATGCTTTGCCGGATTTGATACCAGCGAACAAGTCGCCTTCTGGCACAAATGCAATGCGTTGTTGCCACGGGCGATACTTCGGTGTGAAATGCTTTGCAATGTCATAACCCTCAGGCAACAATGTCCTGATTCCTTCAAGAAGCACATCTTTCACCATGTCAGGATGCTGAAATGCCATGTCGGTAACAGCTTGGCCGTCAAACAAAACCTTGCGGCGAACAATTTCGTGAATCCACTCTTCATTTACTTCAAGTTGACGAAGCGTGTCTGCAAGTTCGTTGACGTTACGACCTGGAACGAAATAGGTCGGTGAGCGCTGCAATATGGTGATGTGCTCACAATCGGCTGCCATTGCAGGAACAATGGTTGCAGCGGTTGCGCCGGAGCCAATGACCAATACTTTCTTACCTTTGTAATCAAGATCCTTTGGCCACGTTTGAGGGTGCACGATTTTGCCCTTGTATTGGTCCATACCTGGCCACTCCGGTGTGTAGCCCTGTGAGTGTTTGTAATAGCCCTGGCACATCCACAAGAAATTGGCAGTCATTTGGAAGGTTTCACCTTTTGCAAGGTTTGTAACAGTGACGGTCCATTGCTTGTCACGGCTGCTCCATGAAGCTGCTGTGATTTCATGGCGATAACGAATGTGCTTGTCGATGTTGTTGTCAGAAATTACTTCTGCCATGTACTTCTTGATCTCTTCAGCACTTGCAATAGGAGCTGATGTCCATGGCTTGAAGCGATATCCAAATGTGTAGAGGTCACTGTCGGAACGAACACCTGGGTACGTGTGCATGTGCCAGGTGCCGCCAAACGTTTCGTACTTTTCCAAAATGGCATACGACTTACCTGGTGCCTGATCTTGCAAGTGATACGCCGAACCGATACCAGATATTCCAGCGCCAACAATCAATACGTCGACGTGTTCGGTTTTCCCTGCAGTGGGGGCGTTAATGGTGTCTGCCTGAGTCATGGGGCCTCCTCGATTGGCTTCTCCATATTGTATGTTCCTGTCCCTCTCGGGTGACCAGTCCAAATTGGCATGGGGCTGCCTAACAATCGCGCAAGCCCACCCCACTATGCTGAGCAACGAACGGGGGTTCTAATGTTCGACCTACTTATTCGCGGGGGCACAGTTGTTGACGGTACTGGTGCGCAGGCACGCGTTGCTGATGTTGCTGTCACAAACGGACGCATTGTGAAAGTTGCAGCCACCATCGTGGGTGAAGCTGCCGAAGAAATAGATGCCACCGGAAAACTTGTCACTCCTGGCTTTATCGATATCCATACTCATTACGACGGCCAAATCAGTTGGGACACATTGCTCGAGCCATCAAGTGGTCACGGCGTTACCACTGTTGTCGTTGGTAACTGTGGAGTTGGTTTTGCACCTGTTCGCCCAGGCCGCGAAGAGTGGCTGGTGCAACTCATGGAAGGCGTGGAAGATATTCCCGGGACTGCACTTCATGAGGGCATCAATTGGGAATGGGAAACGTTCCCCGAATACCTCGACGCCATTGATTCACGGAACTACTCCATGGACATCGCCGCATACGTTCCTCATGGTGCAGTGCGCGGGTATGTCATGGGTGATCGTGGCGCGCGTAATGAAGACGCAACCCCGCAAGACATTGCAGAAATGGCAGCCATCGTGCGCGAAGCGCGTGAAGCCGGAGCTGTCGGTTTCTCTACTAGTCGCACAATGGGACACAAGGCTAAAGACGGCCAACCAGTTCCCGGAACATTTGCAAGCAGCGAAGAACTAAATGCTTTAGCTGATGCATTGATAGCTGGCGGCGGCGGCATTTTTGAAATTGCTCCTGAGGTATTGCCTGATGGCGCTGGTCAGCCCACGATGGGAATGACTGAAGAATTGCAATGGATGGGCGACCTTGCATTGCGTACTGATTTGAAAGTCACGTACCTGTTGCTGCAATACGCAACAATGCCAGACACGTGGAAGCAAGCACTCGACTATTCATCCATGATTATGGACAAGGGCGGATACCTTCGTCCGCAAGTTGCCGCTCGTCCTTTCGGCATGATGGTGTGCTGGGCTGGGTATCACCCGTTTGCAAAGCGTCCTACTTTTATTTCGCTCGCAGCATCGTTGTCACTCGATGAATTGCGTGTCGAGTTGGCAAAGCCATCAGTACGCGCACAAATTTTGTCAGAACCTGATGAGCCAGTGAATACCGCCGTGCAGTTTGATGGTCTTGCTACTGCTCTCGGCATGATCCCCCACCTGGTGTACGCCATGGGTGACAACGTGGATTACGAACCAACACCTGCAATGTCAGTGAAGGCACTTGCAGACACAGCCGGAGTGTCAACATTTGAAATGGCCTATGACTTGCTGAATGAAAACGGCGGCACAGCATCGCTGATGTTCCCCACGTTGAACTATGTCGGCGAAAACCATGATGTCATTTACGAAATGCTCACTCACCCTGCAGCCATCAATGGCCTCAGCGATGGTGGTGCCCATGTCCGCATGATCTGCGATGCATCAATACCTACCTATCTATTGACACACTGGGCACGCGACCGTGAACGCGGGCCAAAGATCAGTATTGAAGAAGCAGTTCGTATTCAAACAACCGCTACTGCCGAAGTAATTGGTCTTTCTGATCGTGGACAAGTTGCAGAGGGTATGCGTGCAGATATCAACATCATCGACTTTGAGAACTTGCGTCTCAATGCACCACATGCCGAAAACGACCTGCCCGCTGGTGGCCGTCGACTTCTGCAATCAGCAGATGGTTACGTGGCAACAATTGTGAATGGTGCAGTTACACGTCGAAATGGTGTCGACACAGGCGCTCGTCCGGGTCGACTCGTTCGCGCCTAAGCATCTATTCGCTCAATCTGCCGCACTTCTTTTGACAATAACGGCAACGACGTTGCCAGAGCAATAATGATTCCGACAACGATCAATGCTTTTGATGCACCCACAAGTCGCGTGAATGGACCTGCAAGGAATAACCCGACAGGCGCAAATGCCAATGATCCGAACGCGTCATAGGAACTGACTCGCGATAACGACTCATCTGGAACATGGGTCTGAAGAGTTGTCATCCAGTTTGCGAACATCAAATCCATTGCAATTCCAGTAGCGAGGGCTGCAACAAATAACACCCACAATGGCAAAGGTATTGCAAGAGCAAATAGCCACAGAGCAGCAACGGGACACACGCCAACACCAAGTAGAAGTGGTCTGCGTGGACGAAGTTTCAAAGCCAAAACTGTTCCGACCACCGCACCGACACCAAAGCCAAACATCATGATGCCCATGTCTGTAGCCCCACCCATGGCCTCTTTCAGTTGTACCGGAGCAAGCACTCCAAGAAATCCCTCAAATCCCATATGAAAGAATGAGAAACCAACCACGACATACACGATCCACTTACGCGAAGAAAATTCAACCCATCCCTCACGAAGTTGTGTAAACACGTTGTCGTGCTTCTCACCCTCTTCGAGCACATTGCTAGGAGGTACTTTCATTCGAACAACTAGAACACCTGCGATTAAAAATGTTGCGGCATCGATGAGTAATCCCCAACCGGCTCCGGCAGACGACACGACAATTCCCGCAACACTGGCGCCAAGCGTGTAACCAAGATTCGCACCAATACCCAAGATGGAATTTGCCGCCTGCAAAAGTGGATTCGGAACAATCAAAGGCATGATGCCGCTGAAAGCCGGCCACCATAGGGCGTTGAGTATTCCAAAAATAAAACTGTTGAAGCAGAGCAACGGAATTGATGCGTGACCTGAGATAAAAGCGAACGCACTAATTGCTACAAAAACGCTGCCAATAATGTCTGTGAGTCCCACTAAGCGGGTTCGACCAAATCGGTCTGCTGCTACCCCGCCAACCAACATAAACAGAACTAAAGGAATCATGTGAGCTGTAGTTACGTAACTCAATGAACCAGCATCAGCACCCGGCAAGGACAACACACCAAAAGCAAGAGCAATGGGCGTGATTCCATTACCAAAGTTACTAATAACGCGGGCAACAAACAGTTGACGAAACTCAGTGATAGTCCACAGCTCAGCCAGCTCTATTTTCATCTTCGCATTCGTGGCCACGCGCCCACGATACTTCAGATTTAGTTTTTACTTGAGTTCTGAATTTCGCGATACTTCAGGAAACGACCAACGAAATCAGATGTTTGATCTGTCGTCCACTGCACTTTTTCCCAACCAACAAGTTGCGTACAGCGTTCAAGATGCTGTTGTACAGATTCGGGAAGCTCACCAGTAAGACCTAGCCGACGTAAGCCATCAAGACGCGTGTACACACCGGCCATGATTGCCTCTGCAAGTGTTGGAGCACCGCCTGCAAGCCATTGCGAAGTTTGTAACCACTGATCAACAGTTTCCATCGCCTTCATGAATGCGGCACTTGATTCCTGAATCAATGCGGGGTCAGTTCCGTAATACACACCAATCATGGGCCGGTACACGTACTTATTCATCCATTCAACGCGTTCGCGCACAACTGCTTGCGCGGTGGCATCAGTAGGCAACAAAGACGAGTCCAAAAATTTTTCTTCCAACCATTCGAGAATGGGAATTGAATCAGCAAGGTATTCGCCGTCAATCTTCACCATTGGCACTTCAAGTTTCGGACTATGTGCAATGAATTCCTCTGGCACCACGAACCCTTTCGGGCGCACGGCGCGCGGTGGGACACCAACGACTGTGTACTCAATACCTCGTTGGGCAAGGGCGAATTCAACGCGCACGGAAAATGGACAGATCCAGTGACCGAACAGAGTGACCGTAGAGGCGCTCATGACGTGAACAGAATCTCGCAGCCAGTACCTGCCAACAATGCGTCGACGTCACGGCGATCATTAGCTGAAAGTTTTGCGTATTCTTCGCGAATCCACTTCAAGCACTTACGTTGATACACAAACGTTCC
>JBAXVL010000021.1:0-26685 GCA_037129095.1 Actinomycetota bacterium
GATCAATACAGATGTTGCCAAGGTCAGCATCGAGAAAGACATACCAATCAGCAGGGACGGCATGAACACCGCGATAGAGCGAATCGCCCTTGCCTAAGACAGGGCCAAGTTCTGGTTGCAGGCTGGGAATGTGAAGAGAACGAATGCCGTATTGCAATGCTTCTTCTGCAGTGCCGTCAGTAGAGCCGCCATCAAGAACGGTGGCAGAAGTAACAACCCCAGCGTCGAGGGCTTCGCGCATAACTAGAGCGGTGCGCGCCATGGCTTGTGCCTCATTGAAGGCAGGCACAAGAAGTGCAATGGATGTCACGAAGTGGTGACGTGTGCGACGAGTGAGTCGATAGGACCGCGTGGGTAGACGCCGTATTGCGGTAAACGATCGCGCCAATGTGATGGGCAATGTTCGCTTGCAACTTCTGCAAGTGGTTCAAGAACAAAGCGACGCTCTGAGAAACGTGGGTGCGGAATAGTGAGTTCTTCGCTGTGGATGGCGTAGTCGTCGTAAAAGAGAATGTCGAGGTCAAGGGTGCGAGGGCCCCAGCGTTCAACGCGTACTCGGTGAGCATCGGCTTCGATTTGTAGCAAGCGACGCAGTAGTGCGAATGGGTCGAGGTCTGTATCGACAATGGCGACCATATTGAGGTATGCGCCTTGGTTGTCAGGGCCGCCTACCGGGTCTGTTTCGAACACTTGAGACTGTGCAATGACATTCGACAAACTGTCGAGACCAAAACGCAAGTATGCAGCGCGATCGCCAAGGTTGGAACCGAGCGCAACGATGGTGCGGTGGCGAGCAGGGACGCGCATGTCAACACGGCTACGCACGATGCGCACAGCTGATGACACGAGGTCTTCTGGAATTGGTGGGCGAAGTTTGGTGAGAGTGACGTTCGCAACTTCCACATGATCAAAATGCAAAACACGATCTGCGATGCGAGCAGCAAGACGCTCGAGCAATACGTCTGTTGAATCGCGCACTACTTCGGCGATGGCCTGAGAGATGGCGCCGTAGTTAGCAGTGTCGTCAAGATTGTCGGTGATGCCAGCTTCAGACAGATCAACTTCAAGGTCAACATCTACCTGAAGCGGCTGCAGACCTTCACGCTCGTGCGGCAACACACCAACAAGAGCCATGAGCCGGAGCCCATTGATATAGATATGGTCACGTGCCATGACTCTCTGTCTATCTGCATGACCCCCCTATTCACTACGCTCGTTTCATGGTTGAAAAGGTCTCATACGACGAGTTCTCGATGTTTCATGAAAATGCATCGGAATATGGCATTGCATATGCCGGCCCCCCAGTAGTTTCCCGAGAATTCATTTCTGTAGATGGCACCAGGAAGTTGTCAGCGTTGAAGTGGGGCACGGGATCTCCGCGCCTTGTGTTCTTGCATGGTGGTGCACAAAATGCTCACACATGGGACACCGTGGCGTTGGCGCTTGACGTGCCGTTGTTGTGCATTGACTTGCCCGGTCATGGTCATTCAGATTCTGCAGCTGCGTTTAGTGCAGATGCATTACCGATGCAACAAAATGCTGCAGACATTGCCACTGTGATTCGTGCGTTGGCACCTGATGCATTGGCAGTGATTGGAATGTCATTGGGTGGGCTCACCACGTTGGCACTTACCCGTGACCATAGCGATTTAGTACGCAAGATGGTGTTGGTAGATATCACGCCTGGTGTGAACCAGGAAAAGACAAAGCAGATCACTGACTTTGTGAATGGACCTGCAACGTTTCCTTCGTTTGAAGACTTGTTGAAGCGCACCATTGAGTTCAACCCCACGCGCACGGTGGAAAGTTTGCGCCGTGGCATTTTGCACAACGCATTGCAAGAAGACGATGGTTCATGGGTGTGGCGTTACCGCCGTGCTGATGCGCCACCACTGCCAGAGATGAAAGCAGCAGTAGAAGATGGCGACAAGCGTCCGTCTACTGCGCCATTGTGGGACGTGGTGTCTGGCTACGGAAAGCCAATCATGTTTGTTCGCGGAATGCGGAAGCAATCTGTAGTGACAGATGAAGACGAAGCAGAGTTGGTGAAACGTGCGCCACATGCACGGGTTGAACATGTGTTGGAAGCCGGCCACAGCGTGCAGGGTGACACGCCGTTGGAATTAGCTGCGTTGATACGAGACTTCGTCGGGCTGTAATCGGCTTTTCGTTCGTTGGCTGTAGCCGTTCGTTGCTTATACGTGTTCGTTGACTACTTGGCGAGAAACGTCATAGCCGCAACCGTGGTGGCATTGTCATAGCCCACTACTAGGTGCCGGTTTGCGTATATCGGCGCGTAGGTCCACTTCATGCGTTTTGCCATTGTGCGTGCAACTGATGGTGCAGTTACTTGATCACCGCGTGCAATATTGACAAGCACTCGTGCACCTGAAGCCTTCGCATCTGGTTTCACTGCACCAAGTGGCCGTGCAGATTCTGATATCTGCGCACACATTGCATACAGCGCAGCTTCAGACCCGATGGTGAACTTGTGAGGTTTCACTGCAGCATGTGCTGCGGCGATTTTTTTCGCATCAGCCCGTGATACATCAGCACAACGACCATAAGCCTGAGCAACTGTGGGAGCAGCCCCAATAAGTGCCAAGAGTGGCTGTGAGTTTTTATTGTTTGCTGCAGTCATCGCTGCAAATAGTTCTTGGGCGTTGCCTTCAACAATGGTACGTACCGCAGCACGCGCAACTGCGGCGAACGTGATACGTGGGTCAACGCGCTGAACGCGAATATGGAACTTTAATAATTCAAGTTCTTTGGCCACGTTGGTGTTCATAGTGCAAGAAAGGTGTGATGCGCACCAATGCATGGCAGTTTCTACACCCAATGCTGTCGCTGCAATGTGCTGCTGTGCTTGTGTAACCATCGATGTCGATGGGTTTATGGGTGAATCAAGAACTGCTGCTTGCACAGATGATGGGTTCTTCATTATCCATGTTGTCGCAGTTGTGGCTCCACTACCCCACCCAATGACGGACACTTTCTTCAGATGTAACGCAGAACGTAATGCTTCAAGATCATCAACCATGTCAAGCGTGCCAATTTCGGTTTCACTACCAACTGGCATGACCGCGTCGACGGATCCACGCGGCGCTACCGAGATGACATTGAATTTCGTAATTGCAGTTCCAAATGTCAGCACTGCCTGTTGCGTCATTGTGCGCGCATTACTTCCGAATTCACGATCTGGTAATAGCAACAAGGTGCGCGGCGAAGAACCAGTGATGGCTTTACGTCTGTATAACGAGACGGAGATTCTGCTGCTATTGCCGACCTGCTGGTGTACTGGAACGAAAATTTTTCCACATTCAACTTCGCCGCACGGAAGCCACACGATGTCATCTGTTACGCCTTCCGCCGCTTGTGCTGGATGCGTTGGAATGGAAGTGACACCAAAGATGAGAGCTACGCATAGAGCACGAAGAATGCGAGAGTTTGCCACTGTGTAATTCTAGGGCACGAAAGAATTGCCTCAGACTCGGCAATGCTGAAGATTGGGCTATCGAGCAAAGATTGCTACCAAAATGGGCGTCACAATGAGCCCCGGCAGCAATGAACCAAGTTTTATCTTCTTGATTTCCAACAAATTCAAACCAATAGCCAAAACTGTGAAACCACCAGCTGCGAAAAGTTCGGTTCTCATGCGGTCATCGAGAAGTGTGTCAAGGCCGGTGCCTCCAAGCGTGAGCAGCCCCTGAACAATGAAAACACCAATGGCGCTGAATGCTGCGCCGATGCCATAGATAGACACAAAGATGATCGACATGAAGCCATCAAGAGTTCCCTTGATGATGTACAGCTGCGGTGTGCGACCACTTGCATCTTCAATTGCACCAAGAATTGTCATGGGGCCGATGCAAAACAACAGTGTTGCAGTAACAAATCCTTCAACAAACGTGCTGGACTGATCTGACTTTTTGGCAAAGCGCTTCTTGAGTCGCTCCCCGATTCCTTCAAGACGTTCTTCAATGTGTAGTAGTTCGCCGATGACTGCGCCAATCACCATGCCCACAAGTGGGAACACCAAGTTGTGCGTATCCATGGCGTTGCTGATGCCCATGATGACTGTTGCAAGACCGATGACTTGCACCACGATTGTGCGAATGGACTCGCGAATGCGATGTCCGATGAAGTAACCGACCGAACTTCCCACAATCACCGTGGAGGTATTGATAAGAGTTCCTAAGCCGCGCACAAGTTCTTACGCTACCGACACGGAATCTATGTGCCGTGGTTATCGTGGTTGGGTGCCAATTGTGCAATTATCTGCGGGTTCAACCGTCGTTTCTATCGATACTTCAGCGGGTGGACGCGTGTCGTCTTTGATTATGGATGGCACCGAGTTATTAGTGACTACAGCCGACGACACGTTGGGCTGGGGCCTCTACCCCATGGTTCCGTTTGCTGGCCGAGTTCGCGATGGCGTTCTGATGTTTCGCGGTTTGCAATATGAATTGCCGTTGCGATTGCCGCCAAATGCATTGCACGGCACGGTGCTTGATGTTGAGTGGACCGTTGTTGAACAGTTACCCGCAAAAGTAACCATGACTTGCGATCTTGGTTCTGATTGGCCGTTTGCCGGAAGTATTACTCATGTGATTGATGTGGTTGATGGCGATGTGTTGTTTACGCTCACGCTTGATGCGTTAGAACCACAACCCGCCCAAGTGGGTTGGCACCCGTGGTTCTTGCCACCACGTCATTCTCATCACAACTTCACTGCAATGTTGCAACAAGACGTCAGTGGTATCACTACGAATCAACGTGTGCCCGTACCACACCGTAAATACGACGACTGTTTTGTTAAACCAATCACTATGCCGTGGCTCTCGATTGGTGATGTGAAGGTAGAGATCTCAAGCGATTGTTCACACTGGGTGATCTACAACGCAAACCCAGCAGGTATTTGTTTTGAACCACAATCGGGGCCGCCAAACGGCATTAACACAGAACCATATGTTGTGATGCCCGGTAAGCCGCTTGTGCGACACATGGCAATTACACGTATTAGTTAGCCCAGGCTGCGCGCATGCGGCGCAATGTTGCTGTGCGAATATCGCCCCACGTACCGCCAAGAATGTTGCGTACGGTGCCAAGTGACGGAACTTTTTGTGTGCCATTGACAGAGGAACGCCATAGATCGAACTGATGGCTTGCGCCGTGGTGAGCTGGTTCACGCAAGAAACGCTCTACAAAACCAAATAGTTGTTTTTCATCCCATGTGCGTTCATAATTTGAACGCAGTGCTTCACCGCTAGAAACGCCGACTGAAGAACATGCTGCTGACCATGAACCAAACAACTGCACAATGCGCGCAACGCTTGGGCCGTGAATGCGACCACTTCGTAAGAGGGCCGTATATGCATTGTGTGTCAGGGGTGACGCCATGAGGTTTGCTGCTTGCAATGCGCCCTTGGCCCGATCACGAGTTGCAGTAATTGTTTGCGATTCAACGCGCTCTGTTGGTTCAATTAATTCCTCATCACCAAGAATGAGCCATTCGACAGGTCGCGCCGCAGTAGTTATTGCCGGAAGTGGTGCGGCAAGTGCGTCAGCAATTTCATTCAGCGTTGCGCCGGGATGTGTGGCGAGAAATTCACTGATGCGATCTGTGAGCTCAGAACGCACTTCAGCCTTCGTTGGTTTGGTCCGAGGACGTGTTGTTTTTGCCGGTGGCGTGGCTGAATTTCCGTTGCCGTATCGCAGTAAGAATTCGCCCAACGTGCGGAAATGACTGCGGCTAATGGTGTTATCGACATCAATAAGGTCGAGTTCTGTGACTGCCCATACGACAGACTCAGGTAACTCAGCTATGGGGATGCGTTGTGTCACGAAATTTATAGTACCTGCCGGTTTATATAGTCCCCCCTATGACATATAGTCATGCCATTACACGAGGGGGCTCGCCGTGACAATCAACTTGGATCATGAATGGGAATCACTGTTACCAGCGGGTGACACACATCCGTATCGCACAGGTGCTTGGCGTCCACAAACGCGCGAATGGACCGCACGTGACATGCATGTTGAAGGTGAAATTCCTTCTGATTTAAACGGCGTGTACTTACGCAATACGGAAAACCCACTAGTACCCAATGCCGACCGCTATCACCCATTTGATGGTGACGGAATGATCCATTCCATTTCATTTCGCGAAGGTCACGCCGAATATCGCAACCGTATGGTCCGTACAGAAGGTCTAACTATTGATCTTGCAGCAGGTGGACCGCAATGGTCTGGCTTAGCTGAATCGCCCTTAACTGCAGTGCGAACCGACGGTTGGGGTGCACGCACACGCATGAAAGATGCCAGCAGCACTGACGTTGTAGTGCACGGTGGCGTTGCATTATCCAGCTTTTACCAGTGCGGTGATTTATATCAATTAGACCCAGTGACATTGGAAGACAAAGGCCGTGCATCATGGAGCGGTGCGTTTCCTGACGCTGGCGTTTCAGCACATACCAAGGTTGATGAAAAGACTGGCGAATTGTTGTTCTTTAATTACCAGACCACATACCCGTATATGCATTACGGCGTTGTGTCTCGTGAAGGCGTGTTGACGCACTACACACCAGTGCCATTGCCAGGGCCACGTTTGCCTCACGACATGTGTTTCACTGACAACTACTCAATCTTGAATGACTGCCCGCTGTTCTGGAAAGAAGATCTGATTGAGCGCGGTATCTACGCCACCAAATTTCACCCAGATATGCCAACACGTCTTGGAGTTATTCCGCGTCATGGCACGGAACGCGATATCAAGTGGTTTGAATGTGAAGCCACATATGTGTTGCATTGGATCAACGCCTACGAAGAAGGCGACGAAATTATCGTTGATGGCTACTTTGAATTTGATCCCTCGCCCACTATGGGACCAGAGGCAACAATTGATCAACGCATGTTCCGCTTTCTTGATTTGTATGCCATGCAATCAAAGCCATACCGCTGGCGTTTGAATATGAAAACCGGTGCGGTGCGAGAAGGATTGTTGTCAGACACTGTTACTGAATTCGGCATGATCAACCCGCAGATGGTTGGCAAGAAATACGACTACGTGTATTCCGTTGTTCCAACCGAGGGGTGGTTCACATTCGAAGGTCTCATTAAACACAATGTGACAACCGGCGAAGAAGAAACAATGCGTCTGCCGTCTGGCGTGTATGCAAGCGAAACGGTGTTTGCTCCGCGACCGAACTCGCGTAGCGAAGATGACGGGTACCTCATTACTTTCACGATGGATGTAGTTAATGACGTGAGCCACTGCGAAATCTTTGATGCCCTGCGCCTCAGCGATGGCCCGGTGGCCCGAATACTTCTGCCAGAGCGCATCTGTAGCGGCACCCATGCCTATTGGGCAGATGCTGCAACCCTTACGCCACTGGGATAAAACGCTCGCGGGGCCATTCCCTCTAATTATGACTGGATTAGTCAGGTATTAGATAGCCTGCCCTGATGCAGTTTCCAGTGAATCTCAACCTTCACGGCCGACCCGTCTTAGTGGTCGGCGGCGGTCGCATTGCATTGCGAAAAGTGGAACAACTTCTCATGGCTGACGCCGAAGTAACTGTGCTGTCGCCACTGTTTGTCGACGAGTTCACTTCCCTTCCTGTGACATTGGTGCAACGCGAATATGCAAGCGGCGATATTGATGCTTTCCGTTTGGTGATTACCGCTACCGGCAACACACCGGTGAACCAGCAAATTTTTGATGAGTGCGAAGCAAAAGGAATCTGGATCAACTCAGCAGACGACCCAGACCGTTGTGCCTTTACTTTGCCTGCAGCGTTGCGTCGCGGTGATCTGATGGTCACTGTGTCTACTGGTGGTGCAAGCCCTGCTCTTGCATCGTGGTTGCGTTCACACCTTGAACTCTCGATTGTCCCTGAGTTTGAAGAAGTGGTGTCACGTCTTGCTATTGAGAGAGCACGTATTCATGCTGAAGGTGAATCAACCGAAAATGTGCAGTGGCAACCAATCATTGCTGGTGTTATGGCAGACCTTGGTATGACATGCCCAGTAGTTCGCGAAGTGGAAACTGTGCAATGACCGTTCATCTTGTTGGTGCAGGCCCCGGAGACCCAGAACTTCTTACGGTAAAGGCTGTACGGCTGATTGGTGAAGCAGATGTGATCGTGCACGACTATTTGTCGAATGATTCCATTCTTGAATTAGCACGCCCCGGCACCGAATTCATTGATGTTGGCAAAAAGCCAGGCAACCCCACACCTCAAGAGTTAATTAATGCGTTGTTGGTGCACCTTGGTGCGCAGGGCAAAAATATTGTGCGCCTAAAAGGTGGCGACCCGTTTGTTTTTGGTCGTGGCGGTGAAGAAGCACAAGCTCTGATGGAAGCGTGCATTCCATTCACTGTGGTGCCTGGCATTACATCTGCCATTGGTGTGCCGGCAGCTGCAGGAATTCCTGTTACACATCGCAATGTGTCGCCAGCGTTCACAGTTGTTACTGGTCATCGTGAAACGGGCGGTTCATCAAACATCGCGTGGGAAGCACTTGCACAAGTGGGCGGAACAATTGTTGTGCTGATGGGCGTTTCTGAACGCGCAGTGATTGCTGAACGATTAATGGCTGGCGGTTTATTAGCCACTACGCCAGTTGCTGCGATTCGTTGGGGAACGCGCGCAGAACAAGTTGTGGTGCGTACAACATTGGGTGAATTGGGTGCGGCACAGTTGAAGGCGCCGAGCACCATTGTGATTGGTGCTGTTGCTGCATACGAATTCTTAGACAACACCTTGACCGATCATTTAGTGGCAGGTGCGTAACATGCGCCGCTCGATTGATGTTGTTCAGATTGACGCCACAGATCTTCCTGATGGCCTTGACGACGTCACCCCCATCATGTGGACCGTTGCCGTGAGCGACGACTACGACGATGCAACGCCACGTGTGGTGTTGACTGTTGAACCCCTTGGTGCCAACGGTGAAGGTTTGGTTGCACACCTTGCACCAGAAAACGCTCGCAGATTACGAAAAGCACTAGCAGATGCCCTCCGTGAGGTGGGCGAAAAGGAATAGCCATGACCATTGCAGAAGCCCCGATGCCACGCGATCTTGACGCAGAACAACTGCGCGACATTGAACGTTTTGAGATCGCCATTGATCAATTCTTGAAAGGCGAAATCTCAGACGATGTGTTCCGTGTGATGCGTCTCAACAATGGCATCTATGGTCAACGCCAAGGTGGCACAAACCAGATGGTGCGCGTGAAGTTGCCAGCAGGTTCAATTACACCTGAACAGTTCGACGTCATGGCCGACTTGTCATCTGAGTTCTCACGCGGATGGGGTCACATCACCACTCGCCAGAACATTCAGTTTCACTTCGTAGAGCTTCGTAAAATTCCTGATCTGTTGCGTCGTCTTGCTGATGTGCAACTCACATCTCGTGAAGCATGTGGTGACACAGTGCGCAACGTCATGGCGTGCCACTTGGCTGGTGCATGTCCATACGAAAAACTTGATGTCACTCCATGGGCCGAAGCGGTGTATCGCCATTTCGTGCGCAACCCACTGGGTCAGCGTTTGCCTCGCAAATTCAAGGTGAACTTCTCAGGTTGCTCCACTGACTGTGGTCAGGCAATGTTCAACGACGTTGGTGTTGTTGCTGCTACTCGCACTCTCGAAGACGGCAGCATCGAATCAGGCTTTCGTATCTATATTGCTGGCGGTCTTGGAGCAACACCACACCCAGCGCTTGCATTAGAAGACTTCACATCACGTGAAGACCTGTTGCCAACAGTGGAAGCCGCATTGCGCGTGTTTGACCAGACTGGTAACCGCGACAACAAGTTGCGCGCCCGTATGAAGTGGGTTGTTGACCAGTTGGGAATTGAAGAAGTGCGTCGCCGCGTAATCAAGATTCGCCACACACTTCCTGCATCATCATCATGGCCAGGCGGAATCCCTGCTGAAGTGCGCGCCGCAGGTGATGCGCCAGCAGGCCGTATTACTGAAGGCGAAGTGTCGCAAGTTGGTCAGAGCACCATCATCAACTTCACATCGTCAGATCCGTTCCGTCGTTGGGAAAATGCAAGCGTGATTCGTGGTGCAGCTAATGGCACCGTGTCAGCAATTGCATATGCACCACTTGGTGATATCACCGCTGATCAGTTCCGTGCGCTGGCAACCATTCAGCGTCACTTTAAGTCTGATGTTCGTTTATCGAACCGCCAGAACGTGGTGTTCCGCAGTTTGCAGCCAAGCCAAATGCGTGAACTGTACGACATGCTCGATGCAATCGGTATGGCTCAGCCAGGTGCTGAACTTGCCCGTGACGTTGTTGCATGCCCCGGGGCAGATACGTGCAACATTGCGGTTACACAATCACGCGGGCTTGCAAAAGCAATTGGCGACAAGCTTGAAGAAGAAGGACTCGCTGAAATTGGCGGAGTTCGTATCAACATTTCTGGTTGCACCAATAGTTGTGGTCAACATCATGCGAGCGATATTGGTTTCTTTGGTGCCGAACGTCGTGCACATGGCAAGTCATTGCCCGGTTACCAGATGCTTCTTGGCGGATACGTCGGTGAAGAGCAAATTCACTTTGGTGAAAAGGCATTGCGCGTGCCTGCAAAAGCAGCACCTGAAGCAGTTGCTCGTGTTGTGCGCCGATTTGCTGCAGAACGCTCTGCTGCTGAAACCTTCCAGGGTTGGCTTGCCCGCTCTGGTGGTGCTGTTGCAGTAGCTGATGGTTTGCGTGATCTTGATGAGATTCCACAGCCAGACGTGGCACCTGATTTCTTCATTGACTATGGCGAGACTGGCCCATTCTCTGGCGAAGTCGGCGATTCAGAATGCGCAGTCTGATTCAGTAACGAACTGACAGAATGGGAGCGATGGCTCACGACATTCGCACCGACACATACCTAGGCACTGTTGTGCACGTGGTGGCTGCACGCCAGAACAGACCAAACTTGCCCATTGCTGGTTGCCCGTTCTGTGTTGGTGGCCTTGAAGCGCCCGAGCAATATTCAGTGCGATCGTTTCCGAACCGTTGGCCAGCATTGGAAGAGGGCTACTGCGAAGTGGTGCTGTACTCCCCTGATCATGAAGCAACATTTGGCACATTGACTACCGACGAGGCTTTGTCTGTTGTGAACCTGTGGGCAGAGCGCACACAAGCATTGCGCGAAAAGCCAAACGGTGAATATGTGATTGTGTTTGAAAACCGTGGTGCAGAAATTGGTGCCACTATTTCGCACCCGCACGGACAGATTTATGCGTTTGATCATGTGCCACCACGACCCGCCCGCATGATTGCTGCCGGGTGGGAACCTGCTGTTGCATCTGGTGATCATCTGATTCTTGAAGTTGATGGATGGCGCGTGTTCAGTGAATACGCAGCGGTGTACCCCGTGTCGATTCGTATTGCGCCCATACATCGCATTGCGGACTTGGCTGACATGAATGCTGTTGACCGTGCAGTTCTTGCCGCAACATTGGTGCGGGTGTTTGCGGCGCTTGATGCACTGTTTGATGCACCACTTCCGTACATGATGTGGATCAACCAGGCGGCGCGTACTCGTGACGATTGGCCAGATGCGTGGTTCAATATTGAAATTGTGTCGCCATGGCGCGCGCAAGGTCTTCCACGATTCATTGCGGGTGTCGAAGTGGCCAGCGGCGAGTTCTTTAACCCTGTTGACCCTGCAGATGTGGCAGCACGTCTACGCAATCTGCTGTGATGCGCGTTGTTGCACCGGGGCGAGTGAACCTTATTGGTGAACACACTGATTACACAGGTGGACTTGTGTTTCCCATGGCGATTGACCGATGGACAACCATTGATTACGACGTGACGGGTTCGGGGATAGTTCTTAAATCTGCGGATGCAGATGGCACCGTGTCTCTTGAGTTGGGTTCGTCGTTTGACGCAACAATGTCTCCATCGTGGGGCAGGTATGTGGGAGCTGTTGCATCGTTGGTGCAGTCGCCGCGGGCTATTAGTGGCCAGGTCAGTACAACAATTCCGGTTGGTGCCGGTGTGTCATCAAGCGCAGCACTGGAAATTGCTGTAGCTCTGGCACTTGGCTGCGACGTGCCGTCATCTGAATTGGCGCAGTTAACGCAGCGTGCCGAACACATTGCTACTGGTGTGCCGACGGGCATCATGGACCAGTTATGCATTGCGAGTGCCCGTGATGGCCACGGAACAATGATTGACTGCCGCACACTAGAAGTCACGCACGTGCCAATTCCTACAGACGTAAAGATTGTGGTGCGGTTTATTGCACACCGCACATTGGTTGGCTCTGCGTATGCAGACAGGGTTGCTCAGTGCGCTGCTGCCGAGGCAATTATTGGGTCACTTCGTGATGCATCATTGGCTGATGTTGCTTCGATTACAGATGCAACCATTGCATCACGCGCTCGTCATGTGATTTCAGAGAATGCTCGAGTGATTTCGTTTGCAGCCGCACTTGCTGGTGGCGACTACGGCACTGCTGGTGCAATCATGTCTGAAAGTCATCGCAGTTTGGCAAAAGACTTTGCAACATCAAACGACCAAATGAACGCGGCTGTTCGCGATGTGTGTACGACACCTGGCGTGTTTGGTGCACGTATGACTGGTGGCGGCTTTGGTGGGTGCATTGTTGCGCTATGTGAACCTGATGCAGTTGTTGATGGGTGGCATGTGCAGCCCGTAGCTGCTGCTCACCACGAGCTGTAACTGCTCTGCTGTTAGCGGTATGACACCACGTATGTGAATGTGTATTCGCCTGGCTTGATGCGGTATTTCTCCAACGTATCTGGGCCGCAACTAGCGGTACCCACGCCGCGATGAGCGATATCGAGATGCACGTTCAGCGCTGGCTGACGAACAAGATCGGCATGCTCACTAGCTGCAAACAAATCATGTGCTGAATGATGCACTGCAGACATGTGCAACAGGCACCCGTCAGCTTCAACACGCAATACATGGCCCTTCTTTGGGTCTACGAATTCCATCCATCGACAATCAGTGCGCAAACCAAATTCTTGCGGCACGAGATACGGAAGTTCATCTGGCTTGCCTTCGTACACGCCCACCATTGCTGATGCTTCACGATCGGGGTAACACTCATGTGGGCCATTGCCGTACCAACGCACACGAGTGAAGCGTGCAGGAACACTGAACATGGCACCAATACGTGGCACATCAGCCATGTCTGCAGGAATCACAACAGTGTGTTTATACTTCACTGCCCCACCGGAGAGTTCAGTAATGGTTGTTGTGCTTTCCACCATGTCGGCATCATCAGTAGCAATTCCTTGTTCAGACCATCGAGCAAGTGACTTGCCACCACCATGATGTTGATCCATCAATTTGAAACCGTCGTTATCTGTTGGTGCACGCCACAACGTGACCTGCGGCGAAATGTCAATCGGCAAAATTGATGCTTCAGGAATTGTGGCTTCAACCGCGGATGCTTTTCGCAATGTCACCTGATCCCAGGACACCACATGACCTTTCGATGCCCAAGACGTATCACGTGCCAGTGTCCACGTGACAGACAAGAACACTTCGCGCGCATCATGAGGGATGATTACAGGAATATCCACTTTCTCAGATGAATCAGCCGCAATCTTTGGCACGGTGAGTTTGCCTGACTTTGCAACAACACCATCAGCAACTAATTCCCACGTTGCTTTGTAACCAGAGAGGTCGGAAAACCACTGACGATTACGAATCACCAAATGAGGGTCCTTGTTCTTGCTTTTCAGTTCAACAGAAACTGGGCGATGCACCCACGCCAGTTCGCGCATCACAGGGTGCGGTGTCATGTCTGCATGAATGAGGCCATCAGCAACAAAGTTGCCATCATTCGGTGTGTCACCAAATTGTCCGCCGTATGCAAGACGAGTTGTGCCGTTCGGCAGGCACTGTGTGAGTCCGTGGTCTTTCCATTCCCATACAAAACCACCCTGCAATCCAGGCGTATTTTCAAAGGCATCCCAATAATCAGCAAGAGAGCCATTTGAGTTACCCATGGCGTGGCTGTACTCACACATAATCAGCGGGCGCGTGCCTTTGCCTGATTTTCCGTACGTAACAATGTCATCGATGGTGGAATACATCGGACACACAACATCAGATGACATGAGGCCACCATCTACCCAGCCAGCATGAAACACTGCACCTTCATAATGAAGTGGTCGTGATGGGTCAAATGAGCGAATCCATTGCGCGGCCGCATCATGCACTGCGCCATAGCCAGACTCATTACCAAGCGACCACATGATGATGCTCGGGTGGTTCTTATCGCGTTCCACCATGCGGCTGATGCGCGACATCCATGTTGCTCTGTAGGCAGGGTCGTGACACAAGCTGGTATTCCAGGCATGGCTTTCCGCATTGGCTTCGTCAATGACATACAGACCCAATTCATCACACAGGTCAAGCAGGCGCGAATCATTCGGGTAATGCGAACAACGCACTGCATTCACATTGTGTTGCTTCATCAACACGAGGTCTGCGCGAATATCTTCAACACTGACTGCTTTGCCCTTATCCGGGTGATGGTCGTGGCGGTTCACGCCGCGAATCATCACGCGTTCGCCGTTTATCAGTAACGACCGCTTGCGCACTTCCACACTGCGAAAGCCCGTGATAACAGGGACAACGTCCGTCACTTCCCCTGCTGGGTTTACCAACTGAACAATGATGCGATATCGATTGGGGTTCTCTGCAGACCACAAATCGATCTTTGGAATGTGCCATTCAACATTTGCAACATGTCCGGCAAACACGTACGGAGAATCAAACCACGGCACTTCTACTGTGTGTGCAGTACCAATGCGCTTGCCCGCCAGGGTTTCAAGGTGCGCAACTGCGGTCCATCCGCGCTGCAACTTTTGTTCATGCGGCACGTTGAGATGCACATGCACGCCAAGAGTTCCCACTGGTGACGTGCGTAATGATTTGCGCACAACGCCTGCATCAACTCGAACGTCGTTGATGCCAATCATTGCCTGTGATGTGAGGAACACTTCGCGATGCAACCCTGCCATCCACCACTGATCTTGATCTTCCAAATGGCTTTGTGCTGAATAGCGACACACCACGATTGCCAGTTCATTCTTCCCACTGGTCAGTGCAGTTGAAATGTCGTATTCACTTGGTAACCGACTATCTGTGCCGTACCCGACAAAAGTGCCATTCACATAGACCATGTGCACGCTTTCGGCTCCACCGATATGCAAAACCGTGCGACGATCTTTCCAATTCTTGGCAACAGTAAATGTGGTGCGGTGTACTGCAGTAGCAACCGTGGGTGGCAACGTGGGTGGACGACCCTTCCATGGCATTTGCACATTGGTGTAATGCGGTTCATCACCGAGACCCGCAAGAGTCCAGTTGCCTGGCACTGAAATTGATGTCCATGATTTCGTGTCGTCACTGATTGCAGAAGCGGGAACTTGGTTTACATCTTCAAATCGTTTGATCTTCCACTGACCATTGAGTGACACAAACCATGGGCTCGCGGTTCGGTCACCCTTACGGGCAGAGTCAATATCTGTATATGTCGTGTGAAGTGAGCGCATGGGCCGACGGTGCATTTGCACAATCTCGGAGTCAGCCCACGGTTTGACAAAACTTGTATCAAAAATTGACATAACTACATCTTTCCACGCCGCCCGAGGACTACGGTTCTCCAAGTGAAATCTCGTCTCTCTCTGTTTATTACCGACCTTTTGGCTATGGCTAAGCGCCATGTTCTCCTCACCTCGGTTCTGGTTTTCCTCTGCCTGTTCTTTATGGGATTTTCGTATTACATCGGGTTTGTGCAGATGTCAGTACTGCTCGCCCCTGTCGCGCTCATCGCATGGTGGATTATCAAGAAGCGTGACCCCAAAACTGGTCAGGCTGAAGTTCTCACCGTTGTGTCATCGATCGCCATCGCATTTGTTGTTGTGTTCGCACTGATCCAGGCTGTCCCCTACGGACGCAGCCACACCAATGGTCCTGTCACTGGCGAGCCCCAATGGTCATCACCACAAACTCGTGCACTCATGGTACGTGCATGTTTCGGGTGTCACTCAAATGAAGTGAAGTACCCGTCGTACGCGAATGTTGCGCCCATCTCGTGGGCAGTACAGAACCACATCGATGAGGGTCGCAGTGCCATCAACTATTCAGAGTTCGATGCCAATTCACGACGCGGTCGCAACACCTTGCGTGTTATTCAGAACGGTTTCATGCCTCCGAGCTACTACACCCGCTTTGGTCGCCACCCAGAGGCAAAATTGACCGCTGACGAATTGAAGACATTGATTGCAGGCCTCCAGACAACACCGGGGCTTCACCGCTAATTCGCGCTTCGGCGATTGCTGAAACTTTGCCATGCCATAAGGTGTGAGCCATGAGTTCGGCCACCAATAACGCATTGGCAGAGGCGTCGATTCCCACATTGTTGATGTGCCTTGCGCAAATCACGCGCGATGAGAAATGGCTGCACGAGCCATACCTTCCCCGTCGTGACACCAATTTGTTTCACGATGAGACCGGCGGATTGCCTACTGACGTTCAGCAAGAAGTCCGTGCTGCAATGTCAGTAGTTCTTGAAGAGTTGAATGCCGGCATGCGTACTGTGCCGACAGAGATTGATAACGAACAATTCGTCACCATGATGCGTACGTGTGTTGCTGAGAATGTTGCGCCTGAATATGCACCCATGCTGCAAGAGGAGTTGGGCTTCGTTGATCGCGATGTTCATTGGTCAACTGCAATTCCACCCGAGTTGCCTTCTGGTTTCCGCGTGTTGGTCATTGGCGCAGGGTTTGCCGGCATCTGTGCAGCCATCAAGCTGGGTCAGCTTGGTATCCCCTATGTAGTCGTTGAGAAGAACTCCGACATTGGCGGCACGTGGTTTGATAACAACTACCCCGAAGCCGGTGTTGACACCCCAAACCACTTTTATTCGTATTCGTTTGCACCAAATACTCGTTGGAACAATTACTTCTCCAAGCGCGCAGAGATTTGGAAGTATGCCCGTGACGTTGCAGAGCGCCACAACATCATTTCAAATATTGAGTTTTCAACCGAAGTGTCATCACTGCATTGGAATAATGACAGCAAGACATGGAATGCCACAATCGTCTCTGGCGGAACATCGAAAAGCGAAGAATTTCCCATTGTCATTACTGCAGTTGGCCAATTAAACCGGCCTAACTTGGCACCCGCGCGTGGCATTGAGAACTTCACAGGCTCGTGGTTCCATTCAGCTCATTGGGATCACTCCGTTGACCTTGCTGGAAAGCGCGTTGCAGTAATCGGTACTGGTGCAAGCGCCATGCAGTTCATGCGCACCGTTGCCGCAACTGCCGGCGAAGTAACTATTTACCAACGCTCACCGCAATGGATTCGGCCAAGTTCTGATTATCACCGCACTGTTTCCGCCAGCACCGTGTGGCTGCTAGAGAATGTTCCGTTCTATGCGCAGTGGTATCGCTTTGGTTTGTTCTGGCGATTCGGCGATGGTTTGTTAAATACATTGCGACGCGACCCTGAATGGCCACACCCCGAGCGGTCGATGAACCGTCACAATGATCGCCATCGTCAACAGATGACTGAGTTTGTAGAGACTTCCCTTGAAGGCAGGCCTGATCTGCTGGAGAAATGTCTGCCCACATACCCTCCATACGGCAAACGCATCCTGATTGATAATGACTGGTACCCCACATTGCGCCGCAACAATGTGCACCTGATTGCAGAAGGAGTTGACCATGTGACGTCAACAGGCGTCGTTGACTCATCGGGCACTTCAACAGACTTCGATGTCATTATTTTGGCTACTGGCTTTCAGGCAGGAAACCTTCTGTCTCCCATTGATATTCGTGGACGTTCTGGCTCAGCACTACGTGATGTGTGGGGCACAGATAATCCGAAGGCATACCTAGGCATCACTGTTCCTGATTATCCGAACATGTTTATGTTGGTTGGTCCGAACACGTTTGTTGCACACGGCGGCAGCATTATCTTCCAAGCCGAGTGTGAGATGCGATACATCACTGATTGTCTGGTGACAATGGTGGAACAACACATTGCAAGTGTTGAGGTACGCACTGACATTCATGATGACTACAACGAACGCGTTGATGCCGAACACAACGAATTGGTATGGGCGCACTCTGGATTACATAGTTGGTATCGCAATGCTCAAGGTCGGGTATTTTCACCAATGCCGTGGCGCTTTGTTGACTATTGGGAAATGACGCATGACTTCAATAAATCTGAATATGTGGTCTCAAAGTGAGTGATCATTTCAATATGAATGGTGGCATTCATGAAATCCCCTTGCCATCTGGGACTGGACGCCTCTGGCTCTGCGGCAAGCACTACATTGGCCCCAACGTTGATGAGGTGCTTGCGGAATGTGACAACGCAATTGCCGTGTGTCTCGTGCAAGAACATGAACTTGCAGACCGGTACCCCTCATACATTGAGTGGCACGAGACCCACGCCGGCACTCGTGGCATCTGGAATCCCATCGATGATTTGTCGTACCCAGAGTTCAATGACATCTTTGATTTTGTATCAACGTTGACCGACCATCTGAATAATGGACAGTCATTAGTGGTGCATTGTGCAGCAGGAATTGGCAGAGCGGGCACTACAGGTACCGCCCTGCTGATGATGTTAGGAATGAATTCCGCTGATGCTTTGACACACATTCGCGAACATCGCCCGATGGCTGGTCCTGAAGCTGGGACTCAACGAAAGTTCATTGAGGACCTTGCGTTGCACTTAGGCGAATAGCTACAGCGTTACTGCTATGCGATGCGCAATATGACGCGAACTAGTGCCGACGCGCAGTTCGATATTGCCCTTCCATTGTGTCCACGCAGAAATTTCAGTGTCCCACATGCGATATGCATCGGGGTCAAGATCAATGTGCAACATGGTGGTGCCATTGGCGGCAACTTTCACGCGTGAATAACCGACCAATTTCTGATCTGGTTCATCGCTTGGAAGTCCTGCACGGTCTTTACGATGTGCATAGACCTGCACTACTTGTACGCCAGCACGAGCTGAGTTATTTCGTACTGCTACATCAACACCATGAGTTCCTGATTTCGATGCGTCAATAATTTGAACATCTGCATACCCAAGACCAAAGCCAAATGGAAACAATGGCTCACGTCCAACAGTGTCGTACCAGCGGTAACCAATGAGGCGACCTTCAAGATATTTTGCAACGCCATTGCGCCCAGGGTGATGCTCAAATGCTGGTGTGTCTTCCAGGCGTCGAGGAAGCGTGACAGGTAGACGTCCTGATGGTTCAACATCGCCCACTAAGAGATCTACGAGCGCGTCGCCAAACTCTTGGCCGGGGAACCATGCATAAATAACTGCTTCCACTTCATTCAGCCATGGCATTGATACGGGAGAACCAGCATTCACGACGACAATTGTTCGCTTGCTGACCTTTGCAACTTCAGAAATCAAAAGATCTTGTTCGCCTGGCAATGCGATGGTGTCACGGTCCCAACCTTCGCTCTCCCAGTCATCGTTCGTGCCAACAACGACAACACTGACATCACACTGAGCTGCAATAGTGACTGCTTCTTCCATCATGTTTTCTTGCTGTGGACCCATGGCGCCAATAGACAACCCGCTGAGGCCGGCACCTGTGGGTGTGTGGCGAACTTCTACAACGAATGAATACGTACGGCCAGCTTCCATCTGAAGAGTGACGAGAGTTTCAGGCTTACCCATTCCGAAAAATGATCCGCCAGCAGGAACATGTGTGTTGTCTAGAACAATGTCGCCATCAATGATGACAAGTACCGGAGCAACAGACTCGATACCGAACACCCATTCACCTGTTTTGTCTGGAGTTAATTGAGCTGCCAGGCGTGCACCGAACGCAAAATTCGCTTCACGACGATTGAGTGGGTCGCTTGCCCACAAGAGACGAAACACCCCCGTAGTGCCGGACTGTGCTGGAACAGCAGACGCGTCATCAAGCTCGGCCGGATCACGGTAATAATCAAGTGAAACATTCTGCAGAAGTCGTGCATCAAGCTCGGGCAATTTCTTGTTGATATTGCAGCCAGCTGAATGTTCAATGCGCACTGAAGAACCAAGACGATCTCTCACGGCATCGAGTGGATGTGATTCACGGGTGGGTGTCACATGTGCACTTCCCCCGCCCTGCACCATTCCGCGTGCAGCGTTGGGGCCAAGAACCGCGATCGAGGTCACGCCTCGCACATCAAGTGGCAAAACAGGAGTGCCACCGACGCTCTCATTGCGCAACAACACCATCGCTGATGACGATGCACGACGCAATGTTGCAATGTCGTCGGCATCGGTGCGTGAAATTTCTGGTCCTGGCGGCACATCAGTACCGCCTGTGCGTTCCATGAGATTCAAAATGTTGCGCGCGCAATCACGAACAAGATCTGCAGATACATCGCCACGCTCTACTGCTGCAACAAGTGCGTCACCTCGATGCAACGTTGGCCCTGGCATTTCAAGATCAAGTCCGGCCACCACGCCTTCGACTGTTGAATGTAATCCGAACCAGTCGCTGACCACCATGCCATCGAACTGCCACTCGCCCCGCAACACATCGCGCAGCAACCATGTGGAGTCAGCTGCATACGGGCCGTTGATGCGGTTGTAACTAGTCATGATTGACATCACATGAGCGTCACGCACTGCATGTTCGAATGGCAACAAATACATTTCACGCAATGTGCGCTCATCAATCTGCGAGTCAATAGTCATGCGCTCAAATTCAGTGTCATTACCAACAAAATGTTTGATACAGCTGGCAACGCCTTGTGACTGCACGCCCAAGACATATTCTCGAGCAGTAATAGCAGTGAGATATGGATCTTCACTCATGCACTCAAAGTTGCGGCCACCAACTGGGGTGCGATGCAAGTTGATGGTAGGAGCGAGATGTAAACGCGCGCCCTTTGCCACTACTTCACGGCCCAACAATTCACCAATGGCGCGAACAAGTTCAGTATTCCATGATGCAGCAATTGCAGTTCCACATGGCACGTTCATAGAAGAAGGCCCGTCGAACTTGCTGCCGCGTACACCGCCCGGACCATCGCTGACCCGCATCTTTTCTAGTCCGATTCGATCATTCGGCACTGTGTTCCACATGTTGCGACCGGCCAGCAAAGACACCTGTTCGGCGAGTGACATGTGGTCAAGAAGTTGCTCTACGTGCTTGCTCATCTCGCAAGATTAGCGGTGGTGCCTGAAAATGGACTTGGCGTGGCCGTGCCGTGAGTTCGTCTCTCGCCCGTAGGCTCTTTGAGTGTCTGAATCACCCGAAATCTTGAGCGAAGCGGCCACTCGGCGCACCTTTGCCATCATTTCCCACCCCGACGCAGGCAAGACCACCCTCACTGATAAGTTCCTTCTGTATGCGGGCGCGATTCAGACCGGTGGCGCAGTGAAAGCACGTGGCGACAGGCGTGCTGCTACCTCTGACTGGATGGCAATGGAACGCCAGCGTGGAATCTCTATTTCCTCCACTGTGTTGCAGTTTCCGTATCGCGATTGTGTGTTCAATCTGCTTGATACTCCTGGTCACCGTGACTTCTCTGAAGATACATACCGCGTGTTGTCTGCAGTTGATGCGGTCATCATGGTGCTCGACGTTGCAAAAGGAATCGAACCACAAACGTTGAAGTTATTTGAAGTGTGTCGTGCACAAAATCTTCCCGTCATTACATTTTTCAATAAGTACGACAGACCTGGGCGCGACCCACTGGAACTGCTTGATGAAGTGGAACAACAAATTGGTTTACGCCCGACTCCTGTTACATGGCCTGTTGGTCAGTCTGGTGATTTTCGCGGCGTGATTGACCGGCGGACTGGTGACTTTGTTCGGTTCACTCGTGTTGCACGTGGGTCGTCCATTGCACCAGAAGAAATAGTCAGTGCGGAACAAGCAGCTATAGATGAGGGCCCTGCATGGAAACAAGCGCTTGATGGTTGCGGTCTTCTTGATGCAATTGGTGCAGACGTTGACATTGAAAGTTTCCTTGCCGGTGAAAGCACACCCGTATTTGTGGGTTCAGCAATCACCAACTTTGGTGTGCAGATGCTTCTTGATGCCGTGGTCGATCTTGTACCCGCACCCGCGCCGCGCAATGACGTTGATGGCGACCCTCGCCCACTGGAAGCAGACTTCGCCGCTTTCATTTTCAAGATTCAAGCCAACATGGATCCGAACCACCGTGACCGCATTGCATTTGCAAGAATTTGTTCAGGGAAGTTTGAACGCGGCATGGAAGTTGATTGCGCTCGCACTGCAAAGAATGTGGGAACGAAATATGCCACGACTGCATTTGGTTCAGAACGCGAAACTATTGAAGAAGCATTCCCCGGTGACGTGATTGGCCTCATCAACACATCAGGCTTACAAATTGGCGACACATTGCACGCAGGTAAGGCTGTTTCGTTCCCCGCATTACCGCGATTCGCCCCTGAAGTGTTTGCCACTGCTCGCCCGCTTGATTCATCAAAGTTCAAACAGTTCCGTCGCGGCATGCAACAGCTTGATGAAGAAGGTGTTGTGCAGGTACTACGCGACCCGGACATGGGTGACGCCGACCCTGTGCTTGCAGCTGTAGGTCAATTGCAGTTTGAAGTATTAGCTCATCGTTTGCAACATGAATTCAATGCACCAGCAGAAATTTTGAACGCTGATTACCAAGCGATTCGAGTGACCGATAAAGAATCCATTCCACGTTTGCGTGAAATTGGCGGCATTCGTATCTTGCGCCGCAGCGATGGCGAACTTGTTGCGCTATTCCAAAGCAAATACAGGCTTCAACGCCTTGAAGCTGATGAGCCTGCGCTCACGTTGATTCCAATTCTTGCGGGCAGTCGGGACTGACATGATTCTGATTGATGCTGAAGGGCTCAAGGCGTCTCGCCCTGGTCGTCCACTGTTCGAAGATGTCTCAATTACGTTGAGCACTGGCGACCGTTTGGGTGTTGTTGGTCTAAACGGATGCGGCAAGAGCACACTGTTTCGTATTTTGTCAGGCGAACTTCGACCTGATGCCGGTGTTGTACGCACTGGTCGTGGGGCACGCATTGGTGTGTTGCCACAATTACCTGTGTTACCAGAAGGAACTGTGCGTGACGCAGTAGGTGGCGGCTGGCAAGGCGACGCAATGCTGGACAAGCTCGGCATGGGTGACATGGCATATGCCGACACACGTGAATTATCTGGTGGTCAGTTAAAGCGTGTTGCATTGGCACGACTTCTTGCAGGTGAATGGGACTGCCTGATTCTCGATGAGCCGACAAACCATTTAGATCTTGACGCAATCGGATTTCTTGAAGAGACACTTGCGCGTTTCCCTGGTGGACTTGCGATTGTGACGCACGACCGACATGTTCTAGACCGCGTTACCAACCGCGTATTGGAAATTGATCGCGGACATGCCTACTTGCATATTCCAGCTGGTGAAAACGCTGGGTCTGGGTATGCGGCATATTTAGCTGCTCGTGCAGAACGCGAAGAGAATTCAGCCACAGCAGAACAAGTGCGCAAGAACGCAGCGAAAAAGGAACTTGCGTGGTTGCGCCGAGGTGCACCAGCGCGAACAGCGAAACCTAAGGCTCGCATTGCAGCTGCCGAAGCACTGATTGCCAACAAGCCCGATGGTCCAGCACGACAAGGTGAATTGGGTCTCGATCTTGGCAGTAAGCGACTTGGTTCAAAGGGCATCGAAATGCTGGGTGTTGGTTTCACATGGCCCGATGGTCATGAAGTGCTTCATGCTTTTGATCATGCATTGGAACCAGGCGATCGCTTAGGAATTGTTGGACCAAACGGTGCTGGCAAAAGCACATTGCTCGACATGATTGCTGGTCGTCTTACCCCAACCGTGGGCACCATTGATATTGGCAAGACCGTGCTTGTCGGTTACTACGACCAGTTAGGCAAAGAACTCGACCTATCAAAGCGCGTGCGTGATGTTGTTGCCGGCGATAAAGGCTCGCCTTCAGTTGAAGACCTCAACCTCATGAAGCGATTCTGGTTCGATGGCGATGCACAGTTTGCTCCGTTAAGCACTTTGTCAGGTGGTGAACGTCGTCGTTTGCAGTTGCTACTCACGCTGATTGAACAACCGAATGTGTTGTTATTGGACGAACCAACGAACGATCTTGACCTTGACACGTTGCGCGCACTTGAGGATTACCTCGATGATTGGCCAGGCATTGTTGTGGTCGTCAGCCACGACCGTGCATTTATTGACCGCACAGTGGAAGAGATTTTGGCGCTTGATGGTGAAGGCGGTGCTGCATTAGTACCAGGAGGCGTTGCAACATGGTTGCAGCAACGATCTGCGCGCACCACTACCCCGCGTTCTGCACCAAATCAACGGTCATCATCAACCAAACCTGCAAAGCAGAAGTCATCACGTAGCCCAAGCACACTAAACAGATTGATTGCCAATGTTGAAAAAGACATGACGAAGCGAACTACTCGCCAAACCGCGTTGTATCAGGACATTGCTGACGCTGGTAACGACCATAAGAAACTGGCCGCGTTGGGTGAAGAACTTGCACAACTGCAAACAGCAATCGAATCACTGGAAACGCAGTGGTTAGAACTCACCGAGGAACTAGGAAGCTAAAAATGAGCAGCATTGTTGTATCTGAATTGGCATATTCGCCTCCGGGCGCAGACCAATTGTTCTTCGATGTCAGCTTTGGCGTCTCCCCTGGAGAACATGCAGCAATCGTTGGCCCCAATGGTGTTGGAAAATCAACAATCCTGAAAATTCTCACGGGCCAATATGAAGCCGATGACGGTGAGTTCAGTATTGGTGGCACGTTCCTGCAAATGACTCAGGACGTTGGCATGAGCCGACCTGATGACAGTTTGCGTGACATGTTGATTGAAGTTGCACCTACTGCACTTCGTGAAGCGGGAAAGAAACTGTTCGCTGCTGAAAAAGCAATGATGATTGGCGAAGACGACGGCATGAAATACGCCGAAGCACTTGGCGACTGGGGTGACCTTGGCGGGTATGACCTTGAGACTCAGTGGGCAGCTTCTGCACAACGCAGCGTGAAGACGCCCGTTGACAACTTTGCAACACGTTTGGTTAGCCAGTTGTCTGGTGGAGAGCGCAAACGCTTAGTACTTGACTTGTTGTTGACATCCGGCGCTGACGTGTTGTTCCTTGACGAACCAGATAACTACCTCGACATTCCGACACGTGGTTGGCTGGAAGAGCAGATCAAGGCGTGCAAGAGCACAATTCTGATGGTGAGCCACGACCGCACATTGTTAGAGCGCGTAGCTACCAAAATCATTGCTGTTGAGGGTTCAGGCGCATGGGTGCACGGCGGTTCATATGTCACCTTTCCTGAAGCACGACAGAAACGCCAGGAACTATTGGGCGACGACTTAAAGCGTTGGAACGATGAAGAGCGTCGACTATTTCACCACATGAAGATCATGAAACAGCGCGCAGCACAGAACTTTAAGAACGCCACAAAAGCAAACGGTGCAGAAACACGCTGGGAAAAGTTTGTAAAAGCTGGGCCGCCTCCCCCGCCAGTTGCGGACCAACAGATCTATGTTCGATTCCGCGGTGCTGACTCTGCTCGCCGCGTTGTGAAGTTCGAAGCAGTTGCTATTGGCGAATTGTTCATGCCATTTTCTGATGAAGTGCATTTTGGTGAACGTGTGGGGCTCATTGGCCCGAACGGCACCGGAAAGACTCATTTACTTAATGCGCTGAATGGCAAATCAGATGGATTGATGGGTGACATAACATTCGGGCCTCGTACCTCAGTGGGCATGTTCAACCAAGTGAACGACAGACCCGAGTTTCACGGGCGTGAATGCATAGAGATTGTGCGTGACAAATTGAGTGACGAACAGAAATCAATGGGAGCACTTGCTCGTTATGGCTTGCGCAATAATGCGCGACAGGAATTCCAAACTTTGTCAGGGGGACAAAAGGCACGACTTGAAATCTTGGGCCTTGAACTTGCAGGCCACAATGTGTTGTTGCTTGATGAACCAACCGACAACCTTGACATTGATTCTTCGGAAGCTTTGGAGCGTGCCATTGAAGGTTTCGAAGGAACTGTGATTGCAGTAAGCCACGACCGCACTTTCCTCGCGAACTTTGACAGATTCATCATGATCACCGACGACGGCGATGTCTATGAACTACCTGATTTTGACATTGCGCTTGCAGGGCTCTCTGCCCCAGCGGAACTTGCAACCTTGCGCCTTGCAAAGCCACTCACTGTTTAATGACAGATCAGGCACTGTGCATCTGCGCACTCCCCAGTAACCCCATACGCCGCCTCTACAAGTAGCGTCACCTCCATGAAAGCTGCTGTTTATTACCAGACTGGCGGACCTGAGGTCCTTACGTACGAAGACGTGGCCGAGCCACTATTGCGCCCGGGCGGAGTACTGATTGATGTTGCAGCAATTGCAATTCAAGGTGGTGACACACTGAACAGAACTGGTGGAGCGTTAGCAACCAAGCCCCATATCGTTGGGTATCAAGCATCAGGCATTGTGCGTGAAGTTGGCGAAGGTGTCACTTCGTTTACTAAAGGACAACACGTTGTTGCCACCATGGGATTCGGGTCACATGCTGAAGTCATCAGTGTTCCAGCCGCTGCCGTATGGGCAGTGCCTGCAGGTTT
>JBAXVL010000022.1:0-25937 GCA_037129095.1 Actinomycetota bacterium
GGCCACCGGCATAGCGAGCATTCATGCGCGTACGGCACAAACAATGCAAGCCGGTTGGAAAACTGTTACTGAAGCATTCCCTGATCGTTTCTTGCTGGGAATGGGCGTCAGTCACGCACCGATGGTGACAGGTGTTCACAAAGGTACGTACGACAAGCCATATTCCACAATGGTTGAATATCTCGACGCGATGGATGCTGGTATCTATTTCTCACCAGCTCCAAGTACTGCGCCACAACGCGTTCTTGCTGCATTGGGGCCAAAGATGTTGAAACTCGCAACCGAGCGCTGTGCCGGAGCACACCCTTATTTCGTTCCTGTTGAACACACAGCAATGGCGCGTGGCGTCATGGGGGCTGACGCATTGTTGGCACCAGAACAAGCAGTGGTCTTTGAAACAGATCCAACAAAGGCACGTGCAATAGCTCGCCAGCACATGAACACGTATACGCGTTTGCCAAACTATGTGAACAACCTTGTTCGTTTGGGCTTTGACGCTGACGACGTGGCTAAACAAGAAGATCACGTGGTTGATGCCATCGTTGCGTGGGGAACCACCGAGCAAATTACTTCCCGCATTAAGGCGCATCTTGATTCAGGGGCAGATCATGTATGTGTTCAAGTGCTCACTGATGCACCAGGTTCATTGCCAATGAAGCAGTGGCAAGAACTGGCAGACGCCACTCGTTCGATCTGATCAGTTTCAACAATGTTGAGCACTACTGACTACCTAAAAATATTGCGACGTGAAGGCGACGCGTTTGCTGATTCCATTGCAGTTGCAATGAATACACCGATTGCATCATGTGAACCGTGGGTAGGGGCGGATTTGTTGTGGCACATGATTGAAGTTCACTACTCGTGGAAATTTATTGTGAAGACTCATCTCATGAACCCCGCTGACTACGTGGCGCGCTCCAAGCCTGCAGATGAAAATCTACTTTCTGAATACCGCGCCGGGGTGAATGAATTGATTGATGTGCTTTCTTCTATTGATCCCTCGCGTTCATGTTGGACATGGGCTGGTGTGCATGATGTTGCATGGGTGATACGGCGGATGGCTCACGAAACTGCTGTCCATGCATGGGATGCTCACTGTGCAGCAGGAGTACATGCAGAATTTGATGCCGCATTGGCGAGTGATGGAATTGATGAGTATGTTCACGTGATGTTGGTGAGCAATATGCGTGATGGGGAAGGGGTACTTAGTGGTTCTGTGCATATTCATTGCACCGATGTCGACGGCGAATGGTTGATTACCCCTACTGATACAACGGAAGTGACCGTGACCCGTGAACATTCAAAAGGGGACTGCGCAATTCGTGGTGCAGCATCACAACTGTTGCTGGCGTTATGGCGCAGAACTCCGATGTCCTCTCTTGAAGTCATCGGCGATTCAGACGTTGCGGCTCAATTCCTGAATCGCACTGCAAACAACTGAAGTCTGTGCAGCTTCACGGGGCTGTGATTTGCGACCAAGCCGATACTGAACCAGATTTGCTAACGAAACGCACGTTGAGTGAAGTAATTCCCTTGGGAAAAACGATGACATACTTTCCTGACTTTGTAGCTGCAACTGTGCGTGTAGAGATCTTCTTGCCAATCTTGGTCTGAAGTCGCACTATGTTTGGCTGTTGTTTTCGCTGTATGACAGTGGCACTTCGTACTGGCGCAGATGATGTTGCAATGACAACAGGTTGAGCTACTGCCGGGCTGCGCGCAAGAGTTGAATCATCTGTAATCACATCAATGGAATCCGAAAATAAGGTCACTTTTCCTTCGATTGAAATGAATTGAACCCAGACGGTCAGTGTTGATGGCGATTCTTTTGGTGCGAGCAATTGCCAGGGGATGTTTGAAGTAACGGGAATGACGTGCGCGTGTGAAAAGTTGGCGTAATTGGAAATGCGAATTGCTGTTGTGCGGGCTGGAGCGGTGAATGACAGTGTGACATTTGGAGATTGAGCAGTGTCGTCATCACTGTTGATGACAACTCCAATTGGAGTGACAACTGTAAATGTTTGTGCTGTGCTGACCACGGTGCCTGAGTCGTTCGATGCTGTCACCTGTAGGAAATATGCAACTCGAGGAATGAGATTCGTGATACTGGCTCGATATGTACCGCTTTTTGTTCCTGAATAGAGAAAATATTGGGTTGCATCAGACATGTCTGAATGTTCTGAGACCAGAGCCATAACAAAGGTGTCAAGCCCGGTTGTATCGATTGATGTCGATAATTCCGCGGTACTAGTTGACGGGGTAATGATGACGTGATTAATGACGGGAATTCCTCCGGTAGTTCGCACGTTGTGCACTGCCGAAGTGGATGAGCCGAGTTCATTGGTTGCAATGGCTCGAATGAAATAATCAGTGCGGTTGGCTAAGCCCGTGAGCGTGAGTAGGTGCTGAGTGGGGCCGCCACTGACAAAGGTGCTGACGTTCGAAGAGGTTGCGTCTTCGAAGGAGCGATGCGTTGACGCTTCTAGGTACACAAATCCTGATAGCAGGCCTGTATCTACTGAGACGCTTGCCGAGATCGAGGTCAGGGAACTTTCTTCTGAAGCGAGCGTTACGCGCGGTTGGTTGCCAATGGTGGTAAACGAAGAAGCACTGGACGTCGTGCCTCCGAGCCTGTTTGTGGATGTCACTCGTGCGTAATAGGTGGTGCGGGCGTGAAGTTCAGAGAGAGATGCGGAGAGAGTCTGAGAGACCGCCCCTCTGATTGAACGGAGAGTCAGAGTGTTGACATGAGAGACAAATGCACTGTCGGTTGAATATTCAAGAACTGAAGTAGTAAAGAGGCGACCGGGATGTATTGATACTGACATGTTTGCCTCGTTACCGGTGATGCCAGATATTTGCATGCCCGAGACAGTTGGTTCGGTGCCGAGAGTGGTGAATGCAACGACATTGCTGATCGTCGAACCAAAAGTGTTAGAAGCAATCATTCGTGCGTAATAGACGGTACGTGGCGCCAAGGCAGAGAGATCTGTGGGAATAGCAACTGGTGAATAGTTCCCGTCGCGGACCAGTGTAGAGACAGGGACACTGTGTGAAGATGTAAATTCCGGAGAGGTGGAGTATTCGACCGTCATTCGCGTGGCAAAGCCGTTCGCGCTAACTGTCCCGTTTATGGTGGCAGTTTCCGCATCAATATTTCCGACGGAATTAAGTGAGACGGTGGGAGATCCGACTGGCAAGATGACCGCAGGGGAAAGCGATGCATCGAGATTTCCATTGCCATTTGTTCCCCAGTTCAATCCACCCCAACACCAGACCTTGTTGGCTTGGTCTATTGCACATGTTGTTCCGAGTGCTGCACTAACAGATCTGAAGTGGGTGCCAGAGGGGACAAGCGGCGTTCTATATGTCTTGCCGCCGAGTGTTGTTCCCGTTCCGAGTTCACCAAAATCTCCTCGTCCAAAACACCATGTTGTGCCAGAGACAGTGAGGATGCATGAGT
This sequence comes from Actinomycetota bacterium, assembly GCA_037129095.1. GTDB lineage: Bacteria > Actinomycetota > Acidimicrobiia > Acidimicrobiales > Ilumatobacteraceae > UBA2093. The sequence goes on from JBAXVL010000022.1 coordinate 3,464, forward strand.
GATACCAGCCAGTAGAGACAAGGGACAGTTTTTCATTATTTGGCACGACCATTGGAGTGGGTACGTAGCTATCTACATACGAACCGTTTCCAAAGAGGCCGTCGTAGTTGTCGCCCCAGCAGTACCCAGTCCCAGTCGTTGACAGCGCACAGGCATGTTGGAGTGCTGTTGAGACAGATGCGAACTGAACACCTGCAGGTGTGAGAACTTTCAGTGGGGTGACTGACATGGCATCAGCAAAATTGTTTGCGTACCCGACGCCCAACTGGCCCGCACCATTTGAATGACCCCAGCAATAGATGTTTCCACGATCTGTCACAGCACAAGAAGCTCCGCCATTATCAAAATTAATGACTCGTTCTCCATTAGGAATATCAATTTTCACAGGTGTTCGGATTGGTTCTGTTTGTCCACTGCCGGACTCAAGGATGTCGCCCCAACACCACAGTTCGCCGTCCGTGTTCAATGCACAACCATTGCTGTAGCCACTATGCACTTCAGTAATTGTCATTGTGTATGGAAATTCAACAGCAACAGGCGTGCGCGAAGTAGTTATGAAATAACTACCGATGTGGTGGTCACCCCAGCAGTACACATTTCCTGACGTAGCTAACCCACACCACGTGCGGTTGGCTCCTCCGTCCAAACTAACGAATCGATCATTGTTCGGCAGGGGCACTTTTGTTGGAGTTGTGACATTGCCATCAGATGAGGAAGCAATGAGGTATTGGTCGCGATTATTTCCCCAGCACAATCCGGTTCCGTCAGTTGTGACGGCGCACACTGCTGTGTTGCCAATGTCGACACTGGAGTAGGTAAATGGATCTGCCAATGCAATTGACGATGTTGCAACCACCGCAGCAACAGGTGTGCCGATAAGCAGAAGAGCAAGAATGAAACGGGGAAGGCGCATACCCGCACAGTACCCACTCAATGTGTCAACGATTGTGGGTAGCGAGTTCTTACTCGGCAATACCTACCGGTGTGTCGTCGATAATTTGATCGAGGTATTCCGACATACCAAAACCAGTTGCACCCTCATGTTCGCCAGAAGTGATGCGCCACTTGGTCATGCCTTCACTAATGCGTGTCATGAGCCAATTTCCATCAGGGTCTTGGCGACGATTACGAAGAGGAATAAGGCTGGTGACTTCGCCTTCAAAATTCCATTCTTTATTTGACCTGGATGACTTTATGACGCCGGTGACCTTGTCGTGATAACTGTCTTCACCAACAGTGATTGTTGAAATTTGCACGTCATCACATAGGTGAATCTGTCCGTTATCCCAAACGAACCCGCCGCGTGAACCAGCAGCGTCTTTTTTTGCAACACGACTTGCCATGAAGCCAAGATTTTCGCCGAAGTTTGCAGTGAGCCAGCGGTAGTACCACGGTGCTTGCCAGAAACGTGGACCCCAAGAATGGTCACGTAATCCGAAACCGTTGATTGCAAATTCTTCATCGCCTACGCGGATGGAACCTGTAGCTGCAACAAGTTGTTCGTAGTGACCCTTAGCGAATTCTTCGCCCGGTGCTTCATGTGGCACGTCTGGTTCGCCACCAAACATGCTTGGCTTTCCCTGGCCGGTAAATGTGATGTGTGCTTCACATTCTGCAAACGGATTGTTCGCAAATGCTTTCTTTGGGTCTGCCATGTCATGTGGATTATCGAGCACAACAACTTTGCCGACGTAGTCAATGCGAAGCTCTTCAAACGGTTTCACCATGGTCCATGTAAGTCCACCAGCATCGAGCGCATCATTGCTGTCGATGTTCGGGCGCTTAAACATGAAACCAACTCGACCATTAGGCAAGTAGATGCAAATGGTCATTTCTGCGTAACCCTCGTTTGCACGGTTGCCCATGCGAAACCATCCGCCCACTTGCGTCGTTGGATCGAAACAATTGATGTACATGCTTTCGTTGAAGTTCGACTCTGGGCCGAGTTCGTGCATGTATTCGTCTGCTGGGTCTAGTCGTACTGCCATGGGCGTACTGTAGAACAACAGAGTGGCTGAGTTATCAGCCGCCCGCAACGCGCGCTTGCAAGCGTCGCATGCCAGACAACCAACGGTCACGGTCGTCTACTTTGCGCTTTTCATATGTGTGAACCTCAGGGTGAGGCATCACCAAGAATTTCTCCGCAACGATGGTGTTGTAGACAATTTCGGCGACCTCTGCTGGCTCGAGCACGACTCCGGAAGCCTTGACAGCGCTTCCGCCGTCGGTGTTTCCGATTCCTGGCACTGCATCTGGTGGGTTCAACATATTGGTGTTTACTCCTTGAGGACACAGTGTTGTCACGCGAACGCCGCGGTCACCGTATGTAATTGACAGCCATTCAGCAAAGGCAACGGCACCATGCTTTGTCACGCTGTAGGGACCACTTCCGATTTGCGACAAAAGTCCAGCTGCAGACGCAGTACTGCAGAAATATCCTTCACCGGCAGCGAGCCATTCACCCATGAGATGTTTTGCTGCCCAACGGTGAGCGTGCAAGTTGATGTTCATCGCGGTATTCCATGTGTCTTCATCTGTTGATTCAAGATCAGTTCCCATACCAACACCTGCGTTCGCAAAGAACAAATCAATGAAGCCAAACTTCGCACGAGCTGCATCAATGAGTGCAACGTTTCCTGCTTCAGTTCCGATATCAGCAACGACAGCAAATGCACTATCTGGCCGGATGGAATTAAGTTCCTTTTCGATCATCTCAAGATTCTTTGCGTCGCGGTCTGCGACTACTACACGAGCGCCCGCTGCGTGGAATCGGCGTGCCAGGGCGGCACCAATTCCGTTTGCTGCGCCAGTTACTACGGTGGTCTTGCCCTCAAAATTCATAATTCAGACCTTATGGCACGAGTCACGCAGGAAAAGCACCAGAGAATCGGAAGTGCGCACTTGTGGGTCACCCCAACTGTACGATGTATGTATCGGGCGGAACCGAGAAATCGGGCATTCCGTTCGATGCCGAGAGGAGCACCACATGATCGATACTCACGAAACAGTGATCACAGAGGCGCTTGCCGTCATTGACAAAGCACTCGCAGAAATGTTGCGCCGTGAATTGGTGTCAGCTGTAGAAGTCGGCGATTTGTTGCTCGACCTTCGTGGATTGCTCACTGCGAGCGTCGCCACCACCGTCGCTGCCGTTTAGTAGCGCCATCATTGGCCACTGAGGCCGGTGCTGTTGTGTCGTTCTTCGGAGCGAACGCAGATAATTCTGTAAATGCTTGCGACAATGAGTCGCGCAACAAGGTCGGACTTTCGACTGCCGCCTCATCAATATTGATTCCGCAATCAAGGCTTCCCATGTATGACATCAAGGTCACATTGAATGCCACACCACCTAATGGGCCAACCGGGTAGTTCTCTAATAACTGCGACCCAGCCATGAACAATGGCACTCCTGCACTTCGAACATTTGACGTTGCAAAATCAACAGTTTCTGCTTGCGATCGAGCAAGGCGAGTGATGATGGACGTTGGCACAACTGCTGAAACGGTGGCTAGTGCTTCGAGTGATGACGACTCAGCGCCAGTGCGGGCGGCGATGAGGATCTCATTGATTGCAGAGAAGCGTTCTTCAATAGGCATGTCTGCAGTAGGAACCAGCATGCGTGCAAGGGTGAATGCGTTACTGCCGCTGTTTTCATTTCGAGTACTAATTGCCATTGACGCGCGCAATGATTCAACCGGTGCGCCAAGTTCGCGGTGGTACTTTCCGGCTGCATGAGCGACGGCAGTGATAAACGATGTGTTGAGCGTTCCTCCGAGTGTCTTTGCGGCACCGCGCATGTCGTAATACGACACACGTGTTGTTTCAAGACGACGTCGCAAGGAACGCGATGTCCACAACGGTGATCGAGACGAATCAACTTCGTTGAGTTGAGCAATGAGGCCTTTGACGGTGGCAGAAGTGGATGAACCGATGCTTCCAATCAGCGATGGGTCAGACAACACATCGCGCACTTGGCGCAACATTGCAATCGGTAGCCGCAATGAATCTGTCATAGCGCCACGCAGAGCTTCTGTTGCATCTGGTTCGTCGACTGAATGTGCAGCATTGATGAGATCTGGATCAATGGGCGGCAATGGTGCAGGGTCGCGCTGCAAATCGAGATATTGCATCGAGAGTTCTACGCCACCTTGTCCATCAGTCACGGTGTGATGCAGTTTTTGAACAAGAGCACTGCGGCCACCACGAAGGCCATTGACAATGATGAAATGCCACAGTGGACGAGACCTGTCAAACGGGTCTGCGACGAGCAAAGTGGTGAGATCAAGAAGTTGGCGCATGTCGCCAGGCTCGGGAAGAGAAATATTTCGCACGTGATAGCGAATATCAAATGACGGATCATCGACCCACGTAGGGTTTCCGAAATTGCCGGGCGCGGGAAGAACTCGACGACGTAGTCGTGGAAACAGGATTGATGTGCGTTCCATTCGGGCATACAGCGCATCCATGTTGGGCGGCCGGTCAAGAATGGTGATGTTTGCGAATGTAGATGCGAGATACGGGTCTTTTTCTAGGCGCCACATCAGTGATTCTGTGTCGCTCATCCGCTTGTCACTCATAGAGCCAACCTACTAGCCAATAATCGACGAAATGATTGGGACTGCAATAGCCCCCAAAATTGCGCCAGTTATCACGCCGCCAACAATGTCTGACAGGTGATGAATGCGGACAACGACTCGGCTGAGCGCAACAAGGACGGCCATAAAGATCCAGAGAATCGCAAGAGGAAAGCCAGTCATTGAGATCAGGATGATTGCGGCGAATGTGGCTGATGATGCGTGGCCACTGGGGAAACTAGAAGTACTTGGTGTGCGCACATCGAAGCGATCATCGCCAGACACGGTGGGTCGTTCGCGCCGAAATATTCTCTTGACGCCTTGGTTCACAATGATGCTCTCAGCACCTAGCGCAATAGACAGTGCTAGGGCTTGATGTAGACGGTGCATCGAACCAATGGCATAGAGAAGACCAGTTATGTGCCACACAATGCTGAAGTCGCCCACGGTACTTGCAGCGCCGAACACGGCATTGGTTACTCGGTTCGCTCGTAATGGCTCAAGGATTCGATCTCCGGTGTCGTCAAAACTCATGACAATGTGGCGACAACAGAGGTGACGTACTGAACGATGAGTTCTGGCTTTTCTAGTGGTCCGAAATGGCCGACTTCATCCCAACGCACATACGTGCTTCCAGGAATTCGCTCTGCAACGGTGATAGCGAATGTTGACGGTTGAAATGGTGCAAGTGCTCCGGATAAAACCCAGACAGGAGTAGTGATGTCGGGAAGTGAGTCCCACGCTCCGCTTGTTCCGCCCGTTTCGTAAGTGCGCGCTTCGTGTTCAGGCAGACATTTCAATTCAATGTCGCCATCAATCGTTGGTTTGAATCCGTGACGAACGTAGGCCTCGCGAGCTTCTGCGTTAAACGAAGCCATCGGCGGCTTGGCTGCAAAGTTTTCAATGGCAGCTTCGAAGGACGGGAAACGACTGCGTCGTTTGCGTGCTCCCGCGGGTAGCGGGCTACCTGGTCGTTCGCCTGCCTCGGGATCTGCTGGAGGAAACACGATTGGTTCAAAAACGAAGAGTGCTTTGAAAAGGTGCGGCTCGTGATGTGCTGCCATCAGCAAACTCGCGCCGCCCATTGAATGCCCGATGCCAATGATTGGTTCATTGTGTTGGGCGTATAAATGACGAGCAGCAGCGAGCGCATCAAGACCGTATTGATCCCAAGTCATGGTGGTGGGGTTAACAGTTTCTGCATCGCCGTATCCGCGATGGTCAAGAGCAACTACGTGATGACGTGCAATCAAAGCATGTGCGACAGGTTCCCAGCAATGTCCGTGAAATCCGGTGGCGTGAGATAGCAGCACAGGAGAGCCAGTGCCACCGAAATCGTGCATCGCAATTGTGACACCATCGACAGATGAAATCAGGTGTGCGTCGTTACATGCAATGTTCTGTGTCATTTTGGTTCTCGCGGTAAACCGAGCAAACGTTCGCCAATGATGTTGCGTTGCACTTGGCTTGTGCCGCCAGCAATTCCTCCACCCGGAGCAGACATCATGCCAAGCGAATCGGGGCCCTCAAGCATTGCCTCGGCGCCTGCAATGTTTCCGCGCAGCATTGCAACTGTGAAGCTCATCTCTGTTATCCCGAGCTTCATCAATGACGATGCGGTGGAAGCGACGGGACCTTGTGTTTGCGCAACAGACTTATATGCGGTGCCAGTTGAAATGAGGGCAGCGAGTTGTTGGCGTTGAGTGGGAGATAGCGCATGGCTCTTGCCGAGATTTGCTAAGGATTCAAGTCGGCGTTCGAGACCAATGATGCTTGCACCAATATGGCCGCGTTCGTTAGTGAGCACGGCCATGCCGACTCCCCATCCACCGTGCAGTGGACCGATGAGATATTCCGCAGGTAATTCCACATCTGTGAAAAACACTTCATCAAATTCTGATTCACCAGTCATTTGTCTGAGTGGCCGTACATCGATGCCTGGCAAGTCCATCGGAATGAGAAAGAACGAAATGCCCTCGTGTTTCTTTGCTTCAAAATCTGTGCGTGCCATGAGGATTCCCCAGTTACTGCAACGACCACCACTGCACCACACTTTTTGGCCGTTGATGATGAAGCGATCGCCGTCACGATCAGCACGCGTGGAGAGCGAACCAAGATCGCTACCTGCTCCGGGTTCGGAGAACAATTGACACCAAACACTGTCAGCATTGAGCGTTGAACGAAGATGTTGTTTCTTCAGTTCGTCAGTGCCATACGTCATGACCGCGCCGCCAGCCAACACGAGCCCCACCATGTTCAGAACAGGTGGTACGCCCACTTTTGCGCACTCTTCTACCCATGCGCCGTGGTGGGCCGGAGAAAGTCCTTGACCACCATGTTCTGTTGGCCAATGAAGACCAGCGAATCCAGAATCAAAAATCAGTCGTTGCCACTTCTTCGCCTCAATGACGAGATTTGGTGGACAAATAGCTCCGTAGTCACGCGGGGCATGCTGACGATTGACTGTCAGCCATGCCGCAGCGCGAGCACGGAAGGTGTCGACTGATTCTTCGGTCACGCGTCTTTCATGGCATTAAAGAACATGCCAGTTTCTTCTGGAAGGTTGGCAGGGATTTGGTATCCGTCTGTATCGCGAATCTGTGTCCAGTTGTCGCGAACATCTTCCAGTGTGAGGCCTGGCTTGTAGAAACCTTGGGTCTCTCCAATGAAGACTCGTGCAACGCGTCCGCCACCGACTGAGTAAATCTCGCCTGAAACATCGCAATCTTCGTGTGCAAGCCACGCAACGATGGGAGTAACAAGTGATGGATCAAGCTTGTCACCAATTGCACCCATCAAGTTCTCTGTCATACGTGTTAACGCAAGTGGCGCAATGACATTTGACTTGATGTTGTACTTGGCACCTTCAGCTGCAAGCACGCGAGTAAAACCAACAAGACCCATTTTTGCTGCGCCGTAGTTAGCTTGGCCAAAGTTGCCGAAAATTCCAGCTGCTGAGGATGTAGAGATAACTCGCCCATAACCCTGTTCGCGCATGTGAATCCATGCAGGACGAGTGACGTTGAAGGCACCTTTCAGGTGAACATCAATTACTGGGTCAACAAACTCAGATGTCATGTTGTGGAATGTCTTGTCGCGCAAGATGCCAGCATTGTTGATGACAATGTCAACGCGACCGTATGCATCGATTGCGGTCTTGATGATTGATTCGCCACCTTCAGGTGTTGAGACGCTGTCGTGGTTTGCAACTGCTTCTCCACCAGCGCTGCGAATTTCGTCGACAACTTTCTGCGCGGCACTGGCATCAGAGCCTCCACCATCAACGGCACCACCGAGGTCATTGACCACGATGAGTGCTCCACGTGAGGCAAGTAAGAGGGCGTGCTGGCGGCCAAGGCCACCTCCAGCTCCCGTGATTACTGCAACTTTTCCGTCATATCCCAAATTAGTCATGGGCCCAACCGTAGTCGGGCGCCCATAAAGTCTCCGATTTGAGCTGCTGGGGCAGGCTGAGTGGTAATTAGGAATTGCGCCGCGCCTACTGTGACCACATGGATGAATTGCTCCCCGGTGCTGATGATTCGCGTCGCCTCGCTGTTCGTGAGTGGCTCGCGAAGCATCCGCACCCATCGAATGCTCAACTGGCGGAGTCCGGTTATGTTGCGCCGCATTGGCCAGCACCATGGGGTCTTGGCGCCGATCCAATTCACCAATTAATTATTGATGACGAATTGTCGCGTGCCGGCGTCTCGCGGCCATCGAACCAAATCGGAATTGGTTGGGCTGCGCCGACCATTATTTTCGCGGGCACTCAAGAACAAAAAGACCGTTATGTCATGCCTGCTCTCACTGCGGAGGAAATTTGGTGTCAGTTGTTCTCAGAGCCGGGTGCAGGAAGCGACTTGGCAAGTTTGAGCACACGTGCGGTGCGTGACGGTGATGAATGGGTAGTGAATGGCCAGAAGGTGTGGACAACTGGCGCACATTATTCAAAATTTGGAATTCTGATTGCACGCACTGACCCTGATGCGCCGAAGCATAAGGGAATTTCGTACTTCATTTGCCCGATGGATTTACCTGGAATAGAAATTCGCACAATTAAGAACATCGCAGGTGCGGAAAGTTTTAATGAAGTGTTTTTTACCGACGTGCGCATACCTCATTCCAATGTCGTTGGAGATGTCAATGATGGATGGCGATTAGCAAAAGTCACATTGGGAAATGAACGAGTATCTCTCTCTACTGGCGGTGTTCTGTGGGGTAACGGGCCCACGGCACTTGATGTGATTGCTGAAGCTAAAAAACTTGGAATCACAGATCAAATAATGAGACATCGACTTGTTGACATCTACATAGAGCACACAATTCTCGAAATCATTCGAATGCGCACATTGACTGCTCGACTACGAGGTACTCAACCAGGTCCAGAAGCAAGTATCCGAAAAATCATGGCGGATGAACATGGTCAAACCGTGATGGAACTGGCACGCGATATCACTGGCGCTCATGCAATGGTTATTGGCCAAGACGACGCTATGGCTGGTAAATCAATCACATCAAAGAGTTGGTACAGCGGCTACATGTTTTCAAAAGCCCTCACCATTGGCGGAGGGACAGGTGAAGTGCAGCGAAACATTCTGGGTGAACGCGTGTTGAAACTGCCATCTGAACCAAATCCGAGCTCCGGACAATCGTGGTCGCAATCCACATCATAGAAATGACATGACATGAGCCAAGACACTGATCGCATGATAGTTGATCTTTTAGATCCCACGCTGTATCAATCAAACCCACATGATGTGTGGGCATGGATGCGCGCCAACGAGCCCGTCTATCGCGACGAGAAGAATAAGTTGTGGGGGATTACACGCCACGCAGATGTAATGGATGTTGAAAGACGCTCGTCCGTGTTTTCTTCCGAAGGTGTGTATCGAGCCGTGCTCTCACCAGGGGAGAGCAACATGATTGCTCAAGATGATCCGCGCCATCGCCAACAACGCATGTTGGTGCAACCACAACTAACTCATGCCGGAGTTGCAACACGCACGGCAGAAGTAGAGGCATTGGTGGCTGAACTAGTGGCTGAGGCAGTATCGCAAGGCGAGTTTGATGTTGTTGAACTCATCGCCGGACAATTGCCCGCTCGGCTGACTGCTCGCTTACTTGGTTTCCCAGAAGAGATGTGGCCGCAAGTGAAGTCGTGGAGCGAGCGGTTGATGCGAACCGACATGCGTGATCGTGATCCGCTCATCATGAACGAGTTCATTGATGCCAACAGAGAATTTCTTGGGGCCATGATGCCCATAATGGAAGAAGTCAGTGCATGTCCTCGTAATGATTTCATGTCTATTTGGGCCCATGCAGAAATCGATGGACAAAAATTGCCACCCGAAGCAATCTTCCATGAGGTTGGGTTATTTATTGCTGGCGGCGCCGAGACAACACGCACAGCAATTAGTCACGGCTTGCGTGCGTTCGTTGATCACCCTGAACAGTGGGAAGAGCTGTCTGCAAACCCAACACTTGTTGATTCGGCTGTCGAGGAAGTCTTGCGATGGGTTACTCCGCTTAATAACTTCTTTCGGATGGCGTTGACTGATGATGTCATCGGAGGTCAACCGATAGCAGCAGGGGATCGAATCATCATGCTCTACCCATCAGCGAATCGTGACGAGGCGGTTTTTCAGAATCCGTTCGTGTTCGATATCCATCGACAGCCGAACCCACACCTATCTTTCGGGTTCGGTACACATTTATGTATTGGGGCAAACTTGGCCCGGCTTGTGTTAACCACGATGTTTCGCGAGCTTTCCGCTCGAGCTACTCATTTAGAAGTAGTTACGGAACCAGATGTGGAACCAAACATATTTGCCCGTGCCGTTCGGTCGTTCCAGATAAGAGTCACACCGCGTTAGGCGGCATGGAAATGGGTCGCTGGCACAAGTAGCCTGACTGAATGCGCAGAAATTATCTCATCGCCGCTGCAGTCCTTGCGTGTTTGTCGCTGACTGGTTGCTCATCAAGTGGGTCATCTTCAGCAACAACTGTGGTGTCGCAACCCGGCGACAACCTCAGCGACGGAAATGTCGCGGACCCCACTGAAGATGATCAAGCCTCCAAAGATGCAACAGCAGCATGTGACGCGGTTGTCGAAGTTAAAGGTCACGCGCCTCGCATTGTCACCACTGTTGCTCCCATCACCAATCTTGTTGGTCTAGTTGCCGGAACCGCTGGCCCGATTGTTCAGGGAATCGTTCCTGAGGGCACAAACTCTCATACGTATGAACCTCCGCCAAGTGCGGCAGCAACTTTGGAACAAGCAGACATCATTTTTGTCAATGGCATGTCATTGGAAGATCCGACACTTCAAATGGCTAAAGCAAATTCTCATGCGGTGATTTGTGAACTTGGTACTGCAGCATTGCCGAAGAGCGGTTGGATTTATGATTTCTCGTTTCCAGAATCTGGTGGAAAACCAAACCCGCATCTGTGGACCAACCCACCATCAGTGCTTGCCTATCTCTCGACTATTCGTAATGTCCTCGTTCTTGCAGACCCGAAACACATGAGTCAATATGACGACAATTACGCTGCGGTTTCATCAGTCGCAATGGCGCTTGACACTGCGATGAAGACTGCTACTGAAACTATTCCGGCCAACGATCGCACCTTGTTGACATACCATGACGCCTATGCATATTTCGCGCGCCACTTCGGCTACGAAGTAATTGGCGCAATCCAGCCACAGTCGTTCGAAGAACCATCACCGAGTGATATCGCGGCTCTTATTGATCAAGTGAAGTCAAAAAAGGTCAAAGCAATTTTTGGAAGTGAAGTTTTCCCTTCACCTGTTCTCGAACAAATCGGTAAGGAAACTGGTGTGCGATATATCGATGTACTTCGCGATGATGATTTGCCTGGAAAGCCAGGAGATGCAGACCATTCGTGGGCCGGACTCATGAAATTTGATTACGTCACCATGGTGGAAGCACTTGGTGGCGATGCGTCAGCATTGAAAGCAGTAAAAGTAAGTGTGGCTGCCGTCGATAAGGCGAACTATCCACAGTGATTGGTGAAGTTCTTGTTGAATGTGCGCACATGTCATGTGCATATAACTCAACGCTTGCAATTAAACATGTTGACTTCACGATTCGCAAAGGTGATTTCGTGGGAGTTGTTGGCCCGTCTGGCTCTGGCAAGACCACACTTCTAAAAGCCATTCTCGGAACAATTAGTCCGATAGAAGGACATGTCACAATGAAACCACAGTTGCGGATGGGGTACGTGCCACAAGTGGAATCAGTTGATTGGAATTTTCCCGTCACTGTTCTAGAGGTGATGGTGATGTCACGCTCGTCCACGGGTCGCTTGCCCCGAGTGACAAAGACTGAACGGGCTGAAGCATTATTGGTTCTAGAGCGTCTTGGTCTTGCAGGTTTAGAAAATCGTCACATCCGTGAATTATCTGGCGGGCAACAACAACGAGTATTTGTGGCTCGAGCACTTTTCCATCGCCCAGAACTTTTGGTGTTAGACGAACCCACATCGGGCGTTGATGTTCGCACCCGACATGAAGTGCTGCATTTGTTGGCCGACCTCCATGATGAGGGAGTATCAATAATTCTCTCAACTCATGATCTGAATGGATTGGCAGCGCATCTGCCACGGTTGGTGTGTTTGAACTCCGAGATCATCGCAGACGGATCACCAATTGATGTGCTGACTCCATCGGTATTAGAACAAACTTTTGGAGCGCCAATGGAAGTGCTCATCCACGGCGGAATGCCAGTCGTAGTCGACGGAGTCGGCGCCGATATTGCAGAACGAATGTCACGGCTGGGATAGACAATGAAATTTCACGAAATCGCTAGTCTGACGACGCCTTTCCACTATCAGTTCTTCAACAACGGGATCATCGTGGCCACAATCGCTGGTGCATTATGTGGACTGCTTGGTGTTTTCGTCGTATTGCGTGGCATGAGCTATATCGGTCACGGTTTGTCTCACGCAGTCTTTGGTGGTGCTGCAGCGTCCGCTGTTATGAATGTTAATTATTTTGCTGGCGCTGGAATTTGGGGTATTGCCTCTGGCGTCATCATCGGTCGCATCGCTCGCCGAAAACTCATTGGTGCTGACGCCGCAATCGGAGTTGTTACGACTGCTTCGTTTGCGCTGGGTCTTGCGCTGTTGAATCGTTATGGCCAGGCGAAAAAGAGTATTGAAGCGGTGCTTTTTGGAAGCGTGTTAGGGGTGAATACACTCGACATTGTTGCTGTTTCCGCAGTTGCAATTCTTTGCGTTGTGCTTGTTGTTTCTTTATACCGTTGGTTCCTGTTCGCCACGTTTGACCCAGAAGTAGCTCAGGTTTCGGGCGTGCACGTCGCTTGGATTGAAGCGTTATTGATGACTTTGTTGTCCCTGACAATTCTTGTCACCATGCGAGTAATTGGAACACTTTTAATCTCTGCACTGTTAGTAATTCCTGCTTCCGTGGCACGAATGTTGACTAACTCTTTTGCGCGCATGTTGTGGATCTCTCCGATCATCGGCGCAATATCAGCTTTCACAGGCATGTATCTTGCGTACTTCCTTGACACATCGGCAAGTGCAACAATCATCCTCACGGGCACTTTGATGTTCATTGTTGTGTATGCCACAACCGGCCTTCGTGGACGCAGCAGAATTTCTGGACTGCATCACATCTAGTGGCTATTCAGTAGGTAACGACCACTCAACGCCAGCCGGGGTGTCGCGCACTTCAATATTGAGTGATGCAAACACATCGCGAATGACATCTGACAAGTCAAAACGCTTTTCTGCACGAACAGTTGCACGAACAGAAAGCATTGCCTCAACAAAAGGGGCCACAACTTCCCGAGGGTCACGGACTCCGCCAATTGCGGCATCGCCCAATTGACTAATCATCGACCGAAGTGCGCTGCGTGATCTGACCAAGACGTCGCTTTGCAAGGTGTCAATTGACCAATCTTGTATTGCCTGCTCAAGAGCTAACACCACACGAACAGCGGCAATTGCGTCGCGCTGTTTCATCGCTTGTTCAAATTGCTGAATTGATTCTGCAAGTACCGCATCAAGTGAATCAGGTATCACCGTTGGGGTGTTTGTCGTGACTGGTGCGACCTCGGCTGTTTTGTGTGCCGAAATATCGCTAGATCCTGTCAACAACGACGTTGGTGACTGCAGAAGTGAAAGGGGGATTACTGAACCGGTGGGGTATATGAATGATTCAGTGCGCAATCGGATAGTGACGTTGCTGTTGCCCACCACGGTGGCAGTGGCCGCATCAATGTCAATTACTAAACCGGTGTGTTCGTCGACTCCGAGAACGTACGTGTCGTCATCCAACAATGATTCGAACATCTGCAACCGTGCTTCACCGAGATAACAGAATCGAGTGTCGTGATTTGCGCCCTCTGTGTTGTCGTAATGAGGAATGACTGCAGCATTGATTCCGAGACTTGCAAGAATGTCGAGACCGTCAAGGCACTGAACGTCCTGGCCCACCTTGTATACCTCGTACACCGGCACTGTTGCTTTGCCGAGTGTGAGCGCAGCAGCTGACGCGAACGTAACGATTCCGCCATGTGTCAGCTTGTCAATCATGATTCGAGCAACAGATGAACCTGCCCATTGACGCAATGCGTACGTTGGCGAACCCGGCCCTGCAAATATGTAATCAGCATCAGAAAGTGCGCGAAGTCCCCGTTCAATTGCAACGGGGTCTGCTGCAAGGTGTGTGTTGTGCAATCTGACTAACCCGGCGACTACAAGATCAACGTTGATCGATGTTTTGAAATACTCAACAGCTTTTGCCGCAAGTTCAGGCGCGTTTTCTTGAAACCCATACGGCGTATCAAGGACGACTGCTTTTACTGGTGATGGAAGAAGCGATGTCAATCGGCGGTGAGTGGTGACCATTGTGGGGGCAGTTTCACCCGAGCCCATGATGGCGAGAATGCGGGGAAGACTCATGTAAAGAATCCAGATGTGATGGCATCATCAATCACGCCAGCAAAGCGCAGCGGAAATTGTGCATGTAAATCATGGTCTGCCGGCGTAAACCATTCAACGCGCCCGTGAGGAAGCGTGTCGAGCGCGAATTGAATTTGGGCACGCTTTGTTTTCGTATGTTGGTCCTCTGTACGAGACGCTGGGGTAAATAAGACAGGAACTGTGATGTCTGCCCATAACTCTGAAGGTGTGTGCATCCAAAGCCCGTGCAGAACATCGATATGGCGATCGAAAGTGAGATGAGGGCGAATGGTGTTGTCTGACATGCGCTCCATGTTGTGCATTTGGCCGTCGATTGCTTCTTCGCTCCAATCAGTATGGGCAGCGCGAATATATGAACGAAGTTGGTCATATTGCATGCCGGCAATGGCTGGCGGCGCCATGGTTGTTTTGCACAGTTCCCATTCGGGGAACGCTTTCGATAATTCAATGGTGCCACCATCAACAGCGACGATTCCGCGAATGGTGTCGCCATGTCGATGCGCATATTCCACCACGATGTTGCCACCCCATGATTGCCCGATAATGAGAGGTCGCACCCAATTACGCTGACGAACACCAAGTGCAGTCACCACGTCGAGGACGTCGTCTGCAATGTTCGCCATCTCGTATCCGTGATCTGTTTTCTCACTGAGACCGTGGCCGCGAAGGTCAATGGCGGTTACTGCGTGTCCAAGTTCCGCGAGACGGCGCGCTGGACCATCCCAGAGCCGAGCATTTGAGGCAAGGCCATGGACAAGAAGGATGGGGATGCCAGGGGACTCATCAACTGAGGACCACTGCAACATGCGCAGGGAAATGCCGTCGCGCGTGGAAATTTGGAACGAATGGGGCGTGATTGTCACGCCTGCATTGTTGCACCAGATCGGCAATTTGGCACCGTCAATCTCACGAATCGCAAGGGTGACTCTTGTCGTTCTAGTGTTGGAGAAATTCTTCAAGGGGGAAACCATGAAATTGTCAATGGGAATCAGTTATTCAGATGGCTTCAAGCAAGCTGCCGACCGAGTTGTCGAACTTGAAAAGGCTGGCCTTGATCAAGTGTGGATTGCAGAGGCATACAGTTTTGATGCAATCTCACAAGTGGGCTACCTCGCTGCGAAAACCAATCGCATCGAAATTGGTACTGGAATTGTCAATGTGTACTCACGTACAGCTGCGCTGATGGCAATGACAGCTGCGGGATGTGATTACGTCAGCGATGGCCGTTTCATTCTTGGTCTTGGCGCATCGGGGCCTCAAGTGATTGAAGGTTTCCACGGAGTTCCGTACGAAAAGCCAATGCAACGCATCAAGGAATACATCGAAGTGTGTCGCAATGTGTGGGCACGTGAAGCCCCTCTTGAGTATCACGGCAAGACAGTCGACATCCCACTTCCTGCAGGTCAGGGAACAGGCCTTGGTAAGGCACTCAAGATCATCAACCATCCCGTGCGCAAAGACATCCCCATCTGGTGGGCGTCATTGAAAGACAAGAGTGTTGAAGCAACAGCAGAAATGGCTGACGGATGGCTTCCCATCATGTTCTACCCAGAGCGCTATCACAACGTATGGGGCGATCAGTTGAAGGCAGGACTTGCAAAGCGTGATCCATCACGTGGTCGTCTTGAAATTTCTGCTGGCGGAATGTTGGCTATTGATGACTCACTGACTGGTGATGCACAAACAAAGATTCTCGACATGGCACGTCCGAACATGGCGCTGTATGTCGGCGGCATGGGTGCTCGCGGTAAGAATTTCTACAACGACATCTGCCGTGATTACGGATTTGAAAAAGAAGCCGTTGATATTCAGGACTTCTACCTTGAAGGCAAGAAAGCCGAAGCTGCTGCGGCCATTCCCGGCGAATGGATCATGAACGCCAACCTTGTTGGTTCAACTGGTTTCATTAAAGAGCGCGTTGCTGCTTTCAAGGAATCTGGTGTCACAGTGTTGTCAGTGAACCCTGTTGGCCCAGACCCCGTTGGCCAAATCGAAAAACTTCGCGCAATCATCGACGCCTGATCATGTCGCTATTAACAGTTGATGTTGTATCTCCCGGCTGGGAGCCAGTTCGCGATGCGTTCATTCATAGTTTTGACATCAAAGAAGATCGAGGCGCAGGCGTTGCGGTGTATCACCACGGCAAATGTGTTGTTGACCTTATGGGCGGCTGGCGCGATAAAGATCAGACGGTTCCGTATGACAACGATTCGCTACAGGTCGTGTTCTCCACAACTAAGGGAATTACATCAATTGCAGTAGCGATGTGCGTTGAGCGCGGTTTGTTGAATTACGAAGAAAAAGTTGCAACCTATTGGCCAGAGTTTGCTGCGAAGGGCAAAGCAGACATCACGGTTGCGCAACTGTTGTCGCATCGTGCTGGTTTGTACACCGTAGATGGTGATATTTCGTTGGAAGATGCTCTTGATTGGAACACAATCACCGCTCGGCTTGCTGATACCGCACCGTTGTTCCCAGTTGGGTCGACGCACGGCTATCACGCGTTAACATTTGGTTGGCTTGCTGGCGAATTAGTCCGACGTGTCACAGGCAAAAGCCTTGGTGACTTCGTGCGCGAAGAAATTGCAGGGCCGCTGGGTGTAGAAATGCATGTTGGGTTACCACCAGAACTTGAGCCTCGTGTTGCGCGGTTGATGGCCCATCCCGTTCCTAAGTTTTCACCGGAAGAAGTGAAAACATTGATGGAAACAAGTGGTCCAGGAACAAAAGGTGCCGCAGCGTTGTCGCTCAATGGCGCATTCGGTCAAGGTGCCTTCAACAGGGAAGATGTGCATCAATCGCAACTTCCTGGTGCTAATGGAATTTCCAATGCTCGATCATTGGCCCGAATTTATGCAGCTCTCGTGTCAGATATTGATGGAGTCCATTTGCTGAATGAGTCAACTCGTAACAGAGCGACCACAAGCAATACTCCGCACGGAGAAATGGATGAGATTCTTGCGTCTGCTACTGATTTTGCAATGGGTTTCATGTTGCATTCGGAACGTACGGCATTTGCTGGTCCGACAAGTTTCGGTCACAACGGCGCAGGCGGTTCATGTGCGTTTGCTCAGCCCTCACGTGAACTTGGGTTTGCATACGTCATGAACACAATGATGACAACGATTGACGGCGATCCTCGCCCAGCAAGACTTATTGCTGCGGTGTCTCGTTGCGCAGACTCTGTCTGATTGACGACGTTGCAGCGATATATAAGACCGAAGCAACTGCTGCTGCGCCAGCGAAAATAACAATTGTGCTTCGTACGCCAAGTAGCTGAGAGACAGCTCCTGCCATGAGGCTTGTGCAGGCGATCATTGTGTTTACTAACGCCATATCTCCGGCTAGTACACGGCCGCGAATGTGGTCAGGTGATTGCATTTGTAAGCCAAGCGTCGACAATGTCCACTGGGCTCCGCCACTGAGATGCGCAAGACCTATGAATATTGCTGCCATCCAAATAAACGGACTTGCTGCCGCACCGAGATAACAAATGCTAAAGAGCAGTCCGGCGTATCCGCACACTGTAAGCAACCGCTTCATATCGCGACCCGCAATGCGTGCTCCGAGAATGGGGCCAAGACCAGAACCGATACCTCGCACACCAATTAATAGTCCTCGACCCGCATCGCCGACGTGAAATGCAGTCGATGCAAGTACCGCTAATTGGCTCACAATTCCGGCCCCGACAGCAAAGGTCAATTTTGAACCCATGAGAGAAAGAATTACTTTGTCTTGCTTTGCAAGATGGATTGCTTCTTTCATGTCAGCTATTGGTCGTGGTTTGCGAGCTGTTGATGAAACGTCGTGACTTTGCATCGGCGTGCGAACGCATGCAAACAAAATTCCGGCTACCGCGAATGACACCGCATCTGCAAGGAAGGCAGCATTGCGACCAAACGCTGCAGCAAAGACGCCACCAAGTGCGGCTCCCACGGCGAGCATTATTCCCCACGTACTGCCAAACAGCGCACTCGCAAGACGTAAGTCGCCTTCATTGTCGGTGAGATTTGGTACTGAGGCACTAGTGGCTGGGCCGACGAAGGAAGCGAGAGCTGCAATCACGCTTTGAGAGGCAAAGGTGATCCAGATGCCGGCGACGCCATAGAGCAAGAGGCCAAGAGCAGAGACTGCCTGTAGTGCAGAAATAACGACGAGAATTTTACGACGGTCAAAGCGGTCAGCGAATGAACCGGCAACTGGTGACATCAATAAGCCAGGCAATGTCATTGAGACCAATACGCACGACACGAGAAATGCAGACTTGGTGCGATCTTCTACCAAGCCGGCAAGTGCAACAAACGTGAACCAGTCGCCAGCAAATGAGACAACTTGAGCACCAAAGACAAGTCGAATGTCGCGGTTACGCCGCAGTAAAGAAAACACTATGAATTATCGAAATGCTGCGAGGCGCTCGAGAGTGCGTCGTGCTTCATTCATAATGTCCGCGACTACCTGGCGTGCAGGAAGAATCTCATGAATTGCACCGACTGCTTGACCGGCAGCCATGAATGCTTTATTGGTATCGAGAAGTACATCAGGACCAGAACCAAGTTGCTGCACTCCTGCTTGTGCTGCAGCAATAGCTTGCCCAGGAAAGCCTTGAAGTTCTGATGGGTTCTTCTCCCAATGGTTTGTCCACTCGGTGCGAATAACGCGACAGGTCTTGCCGGTGTAACCCTTGCTAATGACTACGTCGTCTTCACGTGATTCAAGAATCTTTTCTTTGTAGCCCTGGCCGGTGTGTGCCTCGTTTGTAGCGATGAACTTTGTACCAATCCATACACCTTCGGCACCAAGTGCAAGAGCGGCAACGAGGCCACGACCATCAAAAATTCCACCAGCGGCAACGACTGGTACTTTGCCGTCAACAGCGTCAACAACTTGCGGTACTAGCGCCATTGTTGCAACGACGCCTGTGTGGCCACCAGCTTCGGTTCCTTGCGCAACGACAAAGTCGCATCCACTCGCAACAGCGGCAGTTGCATGGCGTACTTTGCCGCACATAGAACCCACAAGAATGTTGTTTTTATGAAGTTCGTCGACAATTTCACGTGGCACGCCAAGGCCGGCAACATAGATGCTGGCACCGCCTTCGATGATTGCTGTGATGTTGCGTTCAATGGAATCTGGCGCTGCAGTAAGAAGATCAACGCCGAATGGCTTGTTGGTCATTGAACGGACCCGCGCCATTTCGGAGGTCAATAGCTCAGTTGACATGGTGGCTGCACCGAACGTGCCAATACCGCCAGCATCAGACACTGCTGCAACGAGGTCGCTATAGGAAACACCACCCATGCCCGCAAGCATGATGGGTAATTCAATGTTGAGCATTTCGGTAAGACGTGTCTTCATGGCTCCTACCGTAGTTCTGCTGTCAGGATTCGTACGCACCCGAACGGCTGAGGAACTTGCGATGCCAACGTCGTGGAGTCAAAACAATGGCTCGTGGCTCATCTTCAAACATCCAACGGGCAAAGTTGGTACGGGTCCAATTGTTCGTGTCAACGAGTGCAAGGACGAGGCGCGCAAAGAAGGGCCGCGCCAAGATCGCACTGAGCGCCACCGACATGCGGTGGTCTGCGAGCAGTGTCTTATCGATGGCACGTGAATAGTGAGCACGTACATCGGCAGGAGAGTTGCCTGCATGAATAGATTCGGCAGCTGCGATTCCGGTTTCGAGCGCTTGACCGATTCCTTCTCCGGTCAACGTGTCTGTTGCACACACGGCGTCTCCGATAAAAAGAACTCGGCCAGAAGAACGGATGGCTTCATCGATACGAGCGGGGATAGGCCAAGCACTGTGGCGATCTTCTGGCACGTGATCTGCGCCGAGCGCTTCACGAATATGAGGACGCTGTAATAAATCGCGCCATGTGTCGTTCATAAATTTTGTGCTGCGCTCTGAAGTTCGCAAGATGCCGTAACCGAAGTTTGCTCGGTTACCCGGCAAAGGAAACGACCATGCGTAGCCAGGCAACAAATCCTTTTCAAACCACACGTGTAATTGAGTGGCGCCGGTACCAGTGACATTGCTGATGTATTGGCGAAATGCATGCCACTCGCCGAGGTACCCAGCAGTAGAGAGCCCCATTGCTTTTCGTACGGGTGACCACATGCCGTCGGCTGCAACTACGTAGTCAACGGTGAACGTTGCGAGCCCCTCCACTTCGACATCTATTGACGTGTCAGTTTCTGATAGCGACACAAATGCATGACCTTCATGAATGGCGATGCCCGCGTCTCGGCAGTGTTGCACTAGCGCATGGTCAAACTGTGACCGCGGAGCTACTGCAGCAAAGATGCCACCAACATCTGGAAGAGGCAGTTCGATAGTTCGACCAGTAGGCGAGTGCACAATAACATCAGAGGTGACGTGCCAATCGGGAACACGCGATGGGTCAAAACCAAGCTGGTCAAGGATGCGCAGGGCGTTTGTGGTGAGCCCATCGCCACAACACTTGTCTCGTGGGAACGTGGCTTTGTCCACCACGGTCACATCGTGGCCAAGGCGATGAAGGGTGGCGGCACATGCGGTTCCTGATGGACCTGCTCCGATAATGAGGACCTTGCTTGGCACGGTTCAGAGGCTAGGGGGCAGTCGGGCTATGTGGGTAGTGACATGAGTTCGTACTATTAAGAGGTGGCATCCGTCGGGTGCCCAGTGAATCATGGAGGCCATCGTGGCAAAGTTGTGTGAAGGACGCGTTGCAGTCGTTACGGGAGCAGGTCGTGGCATTGGCCGCGAGCACGCACTCAGTCTGGCAAGTCAAGGCGCAAAGGTTGTTGTTAACGACCTCGGCGGAAACGTAGACGGCAGCGGTGGCGACCTCAGCCCGGCAGATCAAGTTGTTGCAGAAATCAAGGCCATGGGCGGCGAAGCTGTCTCTAACGGTGACGATATTTCATCATGGGAAGGCTCACAGCGCCTCATCAACACCGCAGTTGAATCATTCGGTGACCTCAACATCGTTGTGAACAACGCAGGTATTTTGCGCGACCGCATGCTCACCAACATGACTGAAGAAGAATGGGACGCAGTTATCAAGGTTCACCTCAAGGGAACATTTGGTCCATCTCGTTGGGCAGCTGCATACTGGCGCGAGCAGGCAAAGGCCGGTAAGCCAACTTCAGGTCGCATCATCAATACAACTTCTGTGTCTGGTATCTACGGAAACCTCGGACAAACGAACTACGGCGCAGCAAAAGCTGGTATCGCTTCTTTCACCATCATCGCTGCACTCGAGCTTGCACGCTTCAACGTCACTGTGAACGCAGTGGCGCCAGTTGCTCTTACTCGTATGACAGAAGGTCTTGGCAATGCACCAGAGACCGACGAAGAGCGCGAAATGCGTTCACCACGTTGGATTGCACCAATCGTTACATGGCTTGCTTCTGATGAAGCTGCTGGCGTAACTGGTCGCATCTTTGAAGCAAGTGGTCAGACACTCGCTATTGCAGAAGGTTGGCATCGCGGACCAAGTCATGCACCAGTCGAAGACCCAACAACACTTGGGCCAATCGTTGCTGAGTTGTTGAAGAACGCTCGCCCGAATGCTGGCATGGACGGTCGTGATGGTTCATGGCCTCAGAGCGCTCGATAAAGAAATAAGAAGGAAACACAATGGCACTTAACCCAGATGCAGTCGGATCAGTCGGCGAGCCGTACAAGATCTCTTGGACATCAAAGGATTCATTGCTGTATGCAGTGAGCCTCAATGTCAGTTCAGATCAATTGGAATACGTCACTGAAAACTCAACCGGAGTTATTCAAAAAGCACTTCCGACAATGCCTGTTGTATTGGGATCTGGTCAGGCAACTGCCGCTTCAAACCCAATGCGCAATGTTGGTGAATTCAACTTTGCAAATCTTGTACACGCATCACAATCAATCACTTTGCACCAACCGCTTCCTGTTGAAGGAA
>JBAXVL010000023.1:0-23625 GCA_037129095.1 Actinomycetota bacterium
GTGAAGTAACGATCTTCGTCGAACACTGCATAGTTCGGAAGAAGCTGCTTCAGGTATACGCCTTGGATGGCACCGTTTTGGCACAATGCGACTGCATTGAATAATTGTTCGCCGTCGGTTTTCACATATCCGACAAGAGCGGCACACTCTCGAGTCGCAGCTGCAATTCGCGCAACAGCCAATTCGTTGTCGCGCACGAATGCCTTTTTTAACAACAGATCCTCTGGTGGGTACCCCGTGATGGTCAATTCGGGGTAGACCACAACATGGCAACCGGCTGCTTCAGCCCTGGTGTAGTCGGCCACAATCTTGGCTTCGTTGCCGGACAAGTCGCCCACAAGCGGGTTCAGTTGCGACAAGCCAACTGTGAGGCCCTTGGGTGCAGCGAAAGATCCGGTGGATGTCACGAGGTCAGGCTAACCAGCGACCCCTCAAAACCCCATAGACATAAGGTTTCCCTTATCCAGAGGGCTCAGTTCTCCCCGTTTCACACAGCGTTCACATTTGGGCAATGGGAAAGAAACGGCTTCGTGACATCCTGTACCTAGTAAAAAAAGCGGGATTCGTCCCTCGTTAGTAAAAGGACACCACTGTGCCCATTCAGGCTGAATACATCTGGATCGACGGAACGTCGCCAACACCATTGCTCCGTTCAAAGACCAAAATCATTCCCGACTTCGCCGGCGCAATTGCCGACATGCCGATGGATGAATGGGGCTTTGACGGTTCTTCCACAGAACAAGCACAAGGCGAATCGTCTGACTGCGTATTGCGCCCTGTCTTTCAGTGCCCAGACCCGATTCGTGGCGGCAAGAACGTACTCGTTATGTGTGACGTGTTGTTGGCTAAAGACGGATCACCGCATCCATCAAACACGCGCGCACCTCTCGCAGCTGCACAAGCAAAATATGCAGACCAAGAGATGTGGTACGGCATTGAGCAGGAATACACGATGCTTCGCCTCGATGGTTCACCATACGGTTTCCCCGTTGGTGGTTTTCCAAAGCCACAGGGACCGTATTACTGCGGCGTCGGCGCAGGCCGCGTTGTTGGTCGCGAGATCATCGAAGAGCACACACAGGCATGCATCGATGCAGGCCTTCTCATCGCAGGTACAAACGCTGAAGTAATGCCAGGCCAATGGGAATTCCAAATTGGTGCAGCAGATGGACTCACAGTGTCAGACCACATGCATGTTGCACGCTGGTTGCTCCACCGCATCGCAGAAGATTACGACGTGGTCATCTCATTCGACGCAAAGCCGATGAAAGGTGACTGGAACGGCGCAGGCGCTCACACCAACTTCTCAACTAAGGCAATGCGTGAGGGCTACCCAGCCATCATCGAAGCATGCGAGAAACTTGGTACCCGCGTTATGGAACATGTCGAGAACTACGGTCACGACATCCAGAGCCGCCTTACCGGTAAGCACGAAACTGCTCCATGGAACAAGTACTCATACGGAGTATCAAACCGTGGTGCATCAGTACGTATCCCATGGCAGGTTGCTCGCGACCAAAAGGGTTACGCAGAAGACCGTCGCCCGAACGCAAACATTGACCCGTACACGGTCACACGTCTCATCCTTGAGACCGTTTGCGGCTAAGCCACAACCAATAATTACGGGAAACGGGGGGCCTTGTGCCCCCCGTTTTTCATTTCAAGTAGCCCTATGACCCGCCTCACGGCAGACTGAAGAGATGAGCGACATGATGGACCAACACCGCGACTATGTTTTGCGCACTGTCGAAGAGCGCGGAGTGCGCCTTGTCCGCCTCTGGTTTACCGATGTTCTTGGCACCCTGAAGAGCTTTGCTATCAGCCCCGCCGAATTAGAAAATGCACTTGAAGACGGAATGACATTCGATGGTTCTTCTATCGATGGTTATTCACGAGTGCAAGAAGCAGATGTTCTTGCTGTTCCAGACCCGAACACATTCGAAGTGTTGCCATGGGTGGATAACAAAGCCGCTGAAGCTCGCGTTATCTGCGATGTTCGCAATCTTGATGGTTCTATTTTTGAAGGCGACCCTCGCCAAGTGTTGCGCCGCAACCTTGATGCTGCACGCGCCATGGGATACGAATTTCTTATTGCTCCCGACATTGAGTACTTCTATTTTGAACCTCCTGTGCGCGGACAAATTCCAGTGCCACTTGATGAAGGTGGCTTCTTTGATCTCACCACCACAGATGTTGCTTCATCACTACGTAAGCAAACCATTCGCACACTCGAGACCATGGGCATTCCCGTTGAATACTCATTCCACGAAGATGCACCTAGTCAGCAAGAAATAGACCTGCGTCATACAGATGCTCTTTCTATGGCCGACAGCGTGATGACTTTCCGCATGATTGTGAAAGAAATCGCAGCAATGAACAATGTGCACGCCACGTTCATGCCAAAGCCGCTTGAAGGTGTCCAGGGTTCTGGCATGCACTTGCATCTGTCTTTGTTCTCTGGCGACACCAATGCGTTCTATTCAGAAGACGACCCAAATAACTTGTCTCCTGTTGCAAAGTCATTCATGGCTGGCCTGCTGCGTCACGCTGCTGAAATCACAGCTGTTACTAACCAAACAGTCAATAGTTACAAGCGTCTCGTTCCTGGTTTCGAAGCGCCTGTGCACATCAGTTGGGCACGTAATAACCGCAGTGGCCTTATTCGCGTGCCAATTCCAAAGCGTGGAAGCGTCAGCGCCACCCGCATTGAATACCGTTCACCAGACCCCGCGTGTAACCCATACCTTGCCTTCTCTGTCATCCTTGCTGCCGGCATGAAAGGCATCCGCGAAGGATACGAACTAGAGCCAGAAGCCGATGCAAACTTGTTTGAAATGGGCGATGCCGCACTTGAAAAATTGGGCATCCAACAATTGCCACAATCTCTAAACGACGCACTCAAAGTGATGGAAACATCTGAACTTGTTCAAGAGGCTCTCGGTGAGCACATCTTTGAATGGTTCCTTCGTAACAAGCGTCATGAATGGCGTGAGTACAAAACTCAAGTCACCCCGTTCGAACTCAATCGCTACCTCAAGTCGTTGTAACTCGTCCGATGGCTACTTCCGACATGATTGTTGTGTTCCCCGCGAACCCCACTCCTGATTTAGCGCGCACCCTTGATTTAGGTGGCTACCGATGGAAGGCAGTGTCTGGCGCAGATGAAGCAGGCAAATGTGAGCCGCAAGCCGGGTGGATGGGTGCAATCATCACGTGTGATGAAGACCCAGAAAATGCGTGGGCGTTTGCACGCGCATTACGCAAGCGTGACAATGCCGTTGATTCAGTCATCATTCTTGTCTCCGGAACACAACTCGGTGATCTTGAACTGCGCGATGACTTGTTCGACGACTTCTGCCTCACACCATTTCATCCGCGCGAATTAGAAGCGCGACTTCGTCATCTCTTTTCCAGTACCGAGAGTGGATTACGCCCAGAACTTGTTGAGCACTCTGGCTTGATTCTGAACCTTGAGACATACCAAGCAACGTTCAATGGTCACGCACTTGACCTCACATTCATGGAATATGAGTTGTTGAAGTTCCTTGCGCAGAATCCTGGCAAGGTGTTCACTCGTGAAATGCTTCTGTCACGTGTGTGGGGGTACGAGTACTACGGTGGCGCTCGCACAGTTGACGTTCATGTTCGTCGTCTTCGCGCAAAGCTTGGTGAAGAACACGCCAACTTGATTCAAACTGTTCGCAGCGTTGGCTATCGCTTTGGCCAATCCCGCTGGGGCTCTTAGAGCCAATTGTTCCTTCGGAACACTCGGAACAGCCCCGCCGATACGGCACCTAGTACGCCGAGGACTACGTAGTAGCCGTACTTCCATTGCAGTTCAGGAAGATTCTCGAAGTTCATTCCATAAATTCCGGCAACCATCGTTGGCACAGCACCAATACCGACCCATGCGGAAATCTTTCTCATGTCAACGTTCTGTTGCACCTGAATGAGTGCAAGGTTGGCATGAAGGGCAGCTTCCATCAGGTCATTCATGGTGTTCACATCGTCAATCACCTTCATGAGATGGTCACGTACGTCGGCAAACTGGGGTGCAAACTGCGCATCAATATGCGGAACTTCACTAGAGGCAAGCCTGTTAAGAGGTTCGATTAACGGATATACAGCTCGTCTGAATTCAAGCAGCTCACGCTTCACTGTGTACAAACGTGCAGATGGTGCTGGAACCTCATCATCAAAGACCATGTCTTCCAAACTTTCAACATCTTCCTGAAGGTTCCACGCAACATCTACATATTGATCAACAAGTCGGTCAAGCACCTCGTGAAGAACCGCCGTTGAGCCTTCCTTCAAACGGTCTGGATGTTGTTCTAGATCGGCTCGAATTGACCTCATCGGAATGGCATCACCGTGCCTGACAATGACAACGAATTTTTCATTGATGAAGACACCGATATCGCCCACAACAATTCGCGATGTTCCCAAGTCAAACATCACCGTCTTGAGAATCAAAAACGAATGGCGCGGATACACGTCAAGTTTTGGACGTTGGCGACCCATAACCGCGTCTTCCACAGCCAGTGAATGCAGCGAGAACTTCTTTTGATATTCCTGGATCTCGTCGACCTTTGGATCAAGAAGCCCCACCCAGGTAAATCCACTGCCGGGTTCGGCTTCCTGTGATCTCTCTCCATTGATATAGACCGCTGAATCAACTAACACAGCGCAACTCTACATTGAGCGGAATGAACGACGAGAGGCTTCTTACTTCACGCGGCGTGAACAAAAGCCGTCACTGAGTCAGCAATCATTTGTACTGCAATCGCTGCAAGCAACATGCCTGCCACTCTGGCCAACAGCACCACACCAGCTGGACGAATAATTTTCCGTACTAGTCCACTAAACCGCAAGGTGATGAGCGAGACAGCAAGCGCACATGCAATAGCTGCAACAACACTGAACCATTCGGCTGTTCCATCTGCTTTTCCGAAAAACACAATGGTGGCGACAATGGCCCCCGGGCCAGCAAGTAATGGTGTGCCAAGTGGAACCATTGCAATCGAGGTGCGTTGCTCAGACGAGGCCACTTCGTAATTATCTTCGTTACTGCCTTTGCCGTACAGCAGCTGCAAAGCAACGAGGAGAAGCAATAAGCCACCAGCACCTTGCAGTGCAGGAACCGAAACATGCAAGTAATCAAGGACTGTGCGACCACCAACTGCGAACAGCGAAATAACAAAGAATGCTGTGCCAACGGCGAGGAATGCCGCACGGTGACGTTCTTTGTCTGACAACCGTTGAGTCACTGCCAAAAAGATAGGCACATTTCCTGGAGGATCCAGAATGACCAACATGGTCACAAGAACCTCACCAAATAAACGCATACGTTGAGGTTAGGTGGTTAGCGCAGGGCGTCTGCGAACATGATGGCAGCAAAGACAAAGAAAGCAATTGATGACGCGATTCGTACGGTCTTATCTTGCAATCGATCACCTAATGCTTTGCCCACTGCAATAGCGAGACCATCGGCGACCACCATGCCTACAGTCGATCCGGCCCACGTACCCACTAATCCTTGCGTCGTTGCCAATGTGATGGTGGCCAGCATCGTCTTATCGCCTAGTTCTGCCAAGAAGAACACTGTGCCCACAGCAATGATGATGTGCTTTGACGACACCTTGGTGCTTTCTTTGTCCTCTTCGGTTAATTCTTCGCCGTGAAGCGTCCATAGTCCGAAACCTACAAAGGCAATTGCACCAACAATGTTGATGAGTTTCGTTGGCAACGCTGTACCAATCAGACCACCCAGCGCAACAGAAAAGAGATGCACAAGTCCCGTTGCCAAAGTAATCGCAATCATGACTGGAACTGTTTTGTATCGCGTTGCAAAAGCCAAAGCCATCAATTGGCTCTTGTCACCGAGTTCAGCAACAAAGATAACTCCGAAAGATAAAAAGAACGCGTGCAACATTATTGTGCGAGTTGTTGCATCTTCGAGGCAATGCGTGTGTGAGTTGTCATCATCTCATTCACTTTGGTGCTGACTAGTTCTTTGTTTCGCACAACAGCCTTGCCGTGCACAATGGTGTCTCGTGCAGACGTTGGCCCGCAACGCAGCCATGCTTCAATCGGGTCAGCAATTGCACCGGCATATTGAATACCGGTGAGATCCCAAATAGCGATGTCACCAACCATGCCAACTTGTAGCTGACCAATCTCACCAATTCGACCAAGGCAACCAGCGCCACCAATGGTTGCAACTTCTAGTGCCATGCGAGCATCAGCAGCATCAGCGCCGCTCTTGAGTTTGGCAAGCAACATTGCTTGACGTGCTTCTAGCCACAAACTCGCAGAGTCAGCACTTGATGACCCATCAACACCCAGACCAACGTGCACGCCGGCTTTGCGCAATTCAACAACAGGTGAAATACCTGATGCAAGAATGAGATTGCTGCTTGGGCAATGTGCGGCGCCAATGCCAGCAGCACCGAGTGCTTGAATCTCATCGTGGTTTGGCATGACGCAATGCGCCACCCATGTGCGATCACTCAGCCAGCCAACTTCTTTCAAGTATTCAAAGGGTCTGCAGCCAAACGTGGCAATAGAAAAATCATCGTCTTCGGCATTCTCTGCAAAGTGCGTATGCAAACGAACATCAAGCGATTCAGCAAGTTCAGCAGAGCGAATCATGAGATCTTTTGTGACGCTGAACGGTGAGCACGGCGCAAGAGCAACGCGGATCATGGCGCCAAATGAACGGTCATGATGCTTTTCAACAGCCTCTTTCGAGAAAGCCAAAATCTCATCGTCTTCCTGCACCACATCATCTGGGGGAAGCCCACCATCTTTTTGCGACAACGACATAGAGCCGCGTGTCGGGTGGAAACGAATTCCTAAATCTTTTGCTGCAGCGATTTCTGCTGACAACAAGTCACCACCATTGCGTGGGTGTAGGTATAAGTGATCAGTACTTGTGGTGCAACCAGACAGTGCAAGTTCAGCTAAGCCAATCCATGCAGATACATGTGCGCCTTCTTCATCGAGTGCTCGCCATAACGGATACAGCGTTTGCAACCAGCCAAACAATGGCGAAGACGTCATCGGCGGATACGCGCGTGTGAGATTCTGATAGAGGTGATGATGCGTATTGATGAGCCCTGGTGTTACTAAACACCCCGTTGCATCAATGCGTTCTGTTGCTGCAGGCATTGGATCGACAGAAGAACCGACTCTAGAAATTAAGCCGTTTGTGATGGCAATCCAACCACCAGGTATTTCGCGCCGTGCATTGTCAACTGTTGCAACGAGGCGGGCGTTGTGAATAAGAAGGTCAGCGGTCATACATAGACCTAGAGAAACGAACTACTAGTAGTTCGAGTCGATGAGTTCACTGCCCTCGTGGCGAATCTCTGCATCGCGATACAGGAAATGGCCGATGATGCCGGCGAGTGCTGCTGTTGACAAACCAACAACAATAGGAAACGCAAGAAGCGCGACAACAAGAATGATGGGGCCTGGCATGGTTACTTACCTTTCGTCTCGGGCTTGAACGCCCATGCTTCGATTTCTACTGCGCCACCAAACGGAAGTGATGCAACACCAATGGTGCTACGCGCTGGACGTGCTGTGCCGAATCCTTTTGCGTATGCCTCATTGAACGTTGCAAACGTATCCATGTCGGTAAGAAAGCAGAGCGTCTTTGCGATGTCATTAACATTCGCGCCCATTGATGCAAGTTGTGCTTTCAAGTTCACAATTGCTTGATTGGTCTGTGCAAGTACACCACCTTCAACAATTGCTCCGTCTTTCATGCCGAGCTGACCGGACACGATGATCCAGTCGCCTGCGCGAACAACAGGGGTATACGGGGGCTGCGGTGCTGCTGACATATGTACAACCTTACGCCACAGCGCCTATTGCGTACGATTGATCATGATGTCCCCTTTCCCCGCATACAGCCGTCGCCGATTTTTGGCACTTTCTGCCTCGCTTGGAATTGGTGGTCTTCTTGCCGCCTGTGGTGGTTCGTCTTCTCCAACTAGCTCTGGCACCGTCGAAGGCATCTCTGGCACATTGCAACTCGTTAAGCGATTTCCCAATACCGGTCTTGTTGCTGGCTTGATTCGGCTTCCCATATCACTGGCCGATAGCACGGGAATTTTGTCAACAGGTGGGAAAGCAACGCTTCCACAAACCTTGACAGCAAAAATTACGGATACTTCCTCGGGTGAAGTGGTCATCGCTTCAGTTGCAGCAGAGAAGCACGACAAGAATATGTCCACCGCATATTGGCCATTCATCTTTGACATTCCAAAGACAGGTATCTACACATTGGCGCTTGATATTGCGCCAAATTCAGAAATGTCGTTTCAAGTTGAAGAACGAACGAATGTGATGTGGCCATTGGTCGGAGATCCACTTCCCCCGTATGACACACCAACAACTGATAACGCACGCGGTGTTGACCCAATTTGTACTCGACCACAAGGAACGTGTCCGTTCCACACAGTGACATTGACAGAAGCGTTGAAGAGCGGAAAGCCAGTTGTGTACTTCATCGGTACTCCGGCATATTGCCAAACTGGAACGTGTGCACCAGGTCTTGATGCTCTCATTCAGGTGTCACAAACAGTCGGCGATGCTGCATTTTTTGTACACGCAGATGTCTACACCGATAAAACTGCAACAATTACTGCTCCTGCTATTCAGGCATACAACTTGACATATGAGCCAGTGCTGTACGTGACTGATGCAAAAGGTGTGTTGGTGAACAGGCTTGACGCAGTGTTCGACGTAACAGAAATGCGCAGCGCGTTAGCTGCTGCCGGAATCAGCTAAACGATTTGCCGCAACCGCATGAGCGTGTTGCAGATGGGTTCGTGATTGCGAAACCCTGTTCGTTCAGACCATCTTTGTAGTCAAGGCTTGCACCTTCAAGCATGGGAGCTGATGCTGGGTCGACAACGACGCGCACTGCACCAAATGTGAGTGTGATGTCGTCAGTAGCAATGTCGCCATCGAAATACATGTCGTATGAGAAACCTGAGCAACCACCGGACTTCACTGCAACGCGAAGCGCCATTTCTGTTGCGCCTTCTGCTTCGAGAAGCTGGGCTACTTTGCTTGCTGCATTGTCTGTGAGAGTGATCATGTTGGACCTTTCGAAGCGGGTTCCTGTACTTCCCAATAATAGGCACAGGGAATGGCATTAACAATACGCCAGTAGGATTAATTATGTGAGCAAGAGAGCCGTTGCAGCGCCCTCCATCGAAGAGGTCCAAAACCTGCTTCGTGCTGTCATAGACCCCGAATTAGGCGACAACATCGTCGACTTGGGCATGGCGGGGGCCATCACTATGGCTGACGGAGTTGTCACAATTGGCGTCAAACTCACTATTCGGGGCTGCCCATTGCGTGCCCAAATTCAAAAAGACATCCGATCCCGCCTTGAGGTGCACCCCTGGGTCACCAAAGTAAAGATCGACTGGGGCGAAATGACTCCCGAGGAACGCACCGACGTCATGTCACGCGCCCGATGGAATGCACGCGAAAACGCCACCGACACCGCCGTGCCATTGTCAGCTCGTGTTCTGGCAATTGCTAGCGGCAAAGGCGGAGTCGGAAAATCTTCCGTCACCGTCAACTTGGCTGCTGCACTTGCGGCCGCAGGAAAAACTGTCGGAGTTCTCGATGCAGACATTTGGGGATTCTCAATCCCGCGCATGTTGGGCATGCCCGACCGTTTGGAAGCAGCAACTGTTCCTGGTCATAACAAGCCAATGATTATTCCGAACGAACGAGTCATCGGAAACGGATTACTCAAAGTTGTGTCAACCGGAATGTTGGTGGAAGACGAAGGCACTGCACTGATGTGGCGCGGTCTCATGCTGACAAAAGCTGTCGAGCAATTTCTGAATGATGTCAATTGGGGTCATCTTGATTATTTATTGATCGATATGCCGCCGGGAACTGGTGACGTGCAAATGGGACTTGCTCGCATGTTGCCCCGCACCGATTTGTTGATTGTCACAACTCCTGCAGTTTCTGCACAGAAGGTTGCGATTCGCGCAGCCGACATGGCACGCAGAAGTTTCTTACGTGTCGCAGGTGTCATTGAAAATATGAGCGAGTTCACATGCGATCATGGCGAGTCATACGCGTTGTTCGGCACGGGTGGCGGACAAGCTCTTGCAGACGAAGTCGGCGTTGAGCTTCTTGGTCAAATTCCGATTGAGCCAGCAGTTGCTGCTGGTGGTGACAACGGAGAGCCGTTAGTTCTCACTTCTTCATCTGAAGCTGCACGAATCTTTACAGCAATTGCAGCACGCATCATTGCTGACACTCCCGAAGTGGAAGAAATGGCTGGTTGCTCTGCACGCGACGAAGACGTCGTGGTTACAGTGCGTCGTAGTCAGAATCTCCAGGCATAGCAATTCCAATCACGCGACCATCTGAATCGATTTTGATTTTCGGCAAAATGGTTTGTGGAGTACCCACTTTTGCGGCTGCTGCCATCACTTCATCTGTTGTCGCGTGAGGAAGTAAGAACTCAATATTTGCTTTTGTTGGTGGCATCAACATCAAGTCTTTGTCGTGAGCACGACGCATGGCCTCTTGCGGGCTGATCCAGAAACTTTCAATTGTTTCGCCATCATCATGAAGCGGTACTTGAGCAGCCGGTGCGCGAGCAATAAAGAAACGTGTATCAAAACGACGCTTCTCGCCCATTGGTGTAATCCAGTGGCTGACGTAGTGAATGTCATCGGTTGTTAATCGCAGGCCTTCTGCAATACACAAGTCAAGCAGAGCTACGGAACCATCGTGAATGTTGTGGCGTTCGTGGTTAAAACGTTCTTCAACTTCTGGAGAGTCGAAACGAACAACGTCACCCGTGTCTTCATGACGAGCAAGCAAGACGCCGGCTTCTTCAAAACATTCACGAATGCATGCAACCCAATATGCGAGACCGCCGTTGGCAAGACCTAATAATGAACTTGCGTGAACATCAGTAAGCCCGTCGCAAATCTCGGCAATTTCTTCGATGCCGTCAACGTCGTCAACTTTCCCGCCAGGGAATACAAACATTCCACTAGCAAACGCTGCAGAGAAGGTGCGGCGCAGCATGAACACTTCAATGCCGCCGGCAACAGCATCACGAATAAGCAATACGGTCGCAGCTGGTTTTACGGGAACAGTGCGTGGGTCAAATGGCTCTTCGCTCGCCTGTGGTGCGTTACTCATTTGTTGTTCTCCCCCTCAAGAGGGTCTACATCGATGACATCAAAAGATGAAGCCAATGTTCCCTTGGTCTCCACGATAGGTCCCGAGTGTGTTGCGCGTATCACTGTGATCCGTGATCGACTTTTGCGTAACACCAGCTTGGTAGCAAGGACACGCGTCGGTGGCAACAAGAGCAATATGGCAAGAACATCAGAGATAAACCCCGGTGCAAGCAAGAACACGCCAGCGGCCAAGATGCACACCCCATGAACAATTTGTTTCGATGGTTCCTCACCACGCTGAATTGCTGATGTGAAGTCTTTATAAACACGAAGACCTTCGCGTTTAACTAACGATGTACCAACCGCTGAAATGGCAATCAGCAATGCAACCGTGGGAAGTATCCCCACTTGATGGCCGACTTGAACAATGCCGTATAACTCAATGAGTGGCAATACCACTACTAAGGAGACAACCAGTAAGAACATTGCCTAGCTTTTTGAACGAGCTTCGCGATAGTCCTTGGCACCGCCTTCAAGCGGTTCCACTTCCAAAGTGACACCGTCAATTGCGACAACTCGCATTTGGTCATTGTCCGACAGTGGTGTTGCACGGTTTGTGCGTGCATGCCATTTCGCGCCGTCAACCAGGACAATTCCTTCTGGGTTCACATTTCCCACTGCAACACCAACGGTGCCCAAGAGGTTTTCGCGACCAATTGTCGGAGTTGCAAATCGTGTTCGCACCATCGATGGCATTCCGACGATGAACGACAAAGCAACACTGATGACGCAAACGGATAGCGAAAGCCAGCCCGGACGCATTGCAACACCATCAACATTTCTAAACATAGTGAAAGCACCAATCACGTACGACACAAGGCCGACTCCGGTCCAGACTCGCGGAACACCCACTTGAACATCAATTGCAAAAGCGACAAACGCTGCCAGTAAGAATCCGATGCCGACACCACTCATTGACAATGCTCCGATGCCCATGCATCCGAGTATGAGGCACACAGCACCGACAAATGCAGCAATACCAATACCTGCGGTAAAGAATTCAAAGACCAACAACGCAAGTCCAACTGTTACCAACAGCAACGCTGATGGCGGACTTGCAACTGTGTGTAACAAGCGAGGAAACAGACCCAATTTGAAAAAACGAACTGTGGTTGCTTCACGCGTGACTTGGCCTTTTGCATCCAATGCATCTGACACTGTGTCAAGCGTGACTGAACGAACATTTAATCCATCAAGTGCATACAACATGTTTCGCAGAACAGGAACACCGCGATCGTCGTTTGAAAACTTCAAAACCTTTTGTTCACGTGCATCAAGGAAACCCAAAGATCCTGTCTGCAATGCGTTGTCTGCAGCACCGAATGTCAGTGGAGTTCCGTTCACAGACAACATGGTGCCAGTGCGTCCGATGCGTGCACCTGGTGCCATTGCAGTGACGTCAGCAACTGCCAAAAGTTGAGCGGGCAACCCATATGCACGCGCGCCACTAGGGCCGACCCAAATTGCAACAGGAATCTTTGATGCGTTGATTGCGGCAACCACTTCAGACATCCGGGCACGGCTAACGACAGCCCCTTGAGTATTCAATTGAAAAATGACAGCCTGAGCACCGTTGTTCTGTGATCGGACAATTGCCTTTTCAATAGAGTCAGCAACGATGTTGTCAATGAGTCCACTGACCTCCACCACATCGACTGGAGCAAGTTTTGTCGCATTGTCGGCAGCACTTGCGCCCTGACCTGACATCAGACTGAGAGCTGGTCCAGCAATTACAAGTGCTAGTCCGCACATGATGCGTCTTTTTGCGCCTACCCTCAATGGTCTCTCCTTCGTTATGGAACTACACCCTTTTTTCACGGCACAGCGTGTCCTTATTGTCGCTGGTAAAGGCGGCGTTGGGAAATCGACTGTCGCAGCCTCATTGGCTCACCTGTCCGCACGCACCGGATTTCAGACTCTTTTGGTCACTTTGGACCAGCCGGCCAACGGACTTGAGCCCCATGCTCTGCTGGAGCACATCACCGTCAGCCCGGGCCGAGCGTTGGCTGATTACCTTGCTACTAAAGGCTTAGGGCTGATTTCACGCCAGTTGGCGAAGTCCGGAATCATGGAATTGGTGGCCACCACGGCCCCCGGGCTCGATGACCTTTTGGTCCTCGGGCGCATCAAGGCTTTTGAGAATCAACGGCCAACCGAGGTGATCATTGTGGACGGGCCAGCAGCTGGTCATGCGCTCGATTTAGTGCGTGCACCGGTGCAGTTAAAACGGGCCATTGGCTCAGGTCCGATCAGCCAACAAGCAGACGAAGTGCTCGCCATGTTGACCGACCCAGCTCGATGCAGAGTGATGTTGGTGACAACGGCCGCCATCACGCCCGTTACTGAGACATGCGAAGCGGCTGAAGAACTGATGGAGAAGGCACACATTGCACTTGCCCCCATCGTTGTTAACAAATGCAACCCCGACGTACCCCGCGTTGATGAGGAATTGCTTCTTCCCTCTACTCGCGATGCATATCGCTACATCTCACAACGCGCCGTGGCTCAAGCAGAAGCAATCGGTGTACTGACTGATTCGCTCGAACAGTCTCAACTGCATTTGATACAGCATCACAGTGATGGCACAACTCTGATCAATGCAATCTCAGATGATCTCGAGCAAGCGATTCGAGACTTGCCATGAGTGTCCAACCAGTTATCGATATGTGTTTGTCTTCTCGCGTCATCGTGACCTGCGGAACAGGTGGTGTTGGCAAAACAAGTGTTGCAGCAGCACTCGGATTTGAAATTGCTCAACAAGGTAAACGTGCCATCGTTATTACCATTGACCCAGCGCGCAGGCTCGCTGATGCAATTGGCCTTGGTGAAGGCACAGGAAACGAAATCCAACGAGTTCCCCTCAATACAACTGGTGAATTGTGGGTCACCATGCTTGATGTTCAGGAGACTTTCGATTCGTTAGTTCGTGACACATCGCCAACACCCGAACGCGCAAAAGAAGTCATGGATAATTCCTTCTACCGCAGTTTGTCTCGATCATTATCCGGCACACGTGACTACATGGCTGCTGAGCGGTTGTACGACTTATGCGAAGACGAGCGCTTTGATGTCATCATCGTTGATACTCCACCATCGCGTAATGCTCTTGATTTTCTTGAGTCACCTGAACGACTTGCGCGATTCTTAAAACATCCCATCGTCAAATTCATGGTTGCACCAAGTCGTGGTGGTTTTCGTTTAGTCAATGCGGCAATGCAGCCAGTACTGAAAGCAATATCAACTGTTGTTGGTGGAGACACACTTACGGGCACGGCTGCATTTCTTCGAGCATTCGATGGCATGGAAGAAGAATTCTCGCGTCGCGCGCTTGTCGTTGCAGCCACACTTCGAAGCTCAGTGAGTTCATTTGTCATTGTGACGGCACCATCTCGTGACGCATTGACTGAGGCAGATTATTTTGTGACTGAACTTTCTCGCCTTGGTATTTCATTGAAGCTCATTGTCGCCAATCGCATGCCGCCGCACTTTGGCACGCTCACCGCCAGTGAAGAACACTCCATGGCGCAATCGCAATCTGGAGACCTTGCGCGAGTACACGAACTCATCGCTGGTCTTCATGAAGATGCCGACAAGGCAGATTCAGACATCCAGGCCTTCATTCAGCGAACTTCCACTGCATTTCCGGCAGTTTCACACGCGGTTGCCACGGAATTGCCCACTGATATTCACGACATGGACTCCATTGCTGCCTTGGCGCAACAACTGGCAGCACCACCCACACAGCAGTAAAGTCATCTTGTGCATATTTTGATCGCAACAGACGCCCAATGGGTTCTCAACGAAATACAAGCCGTATTTGGTTCCCCATCCACCACCATTCAAGTGGTGACCAACGGTCGTCTTGTGGCTCCGGCAGTTGCAGAGCGCACGCCTGACATCGCAATCCTCGATATGCAAGTGGGCAGCATGGGCGGCATGGCAATCACCATGGACCTTCGCCTTGATCATTCCAGTGGCGCATTGCCTGATGTCCCCATCTTGATGTTGCTTGACCGTGAAGCAGATGTACACATGGCACGTCGTAGCGGAGCAAATGGTTGGATCATCAAGCCACTCGATGCATTGCGTTTACGCAAAGCTGTGAACGCAGTTGTTGCTGGCGGTTGCTACGCAGAGGGCGTTCCGGTGCCAGAGGTTGTTGCAGAAGAAATTCTTACTTCTGACGAAGCAACGGACGCGCCTGAAGCTGAATTACTTAATTAGTAGTTCAGCAATTTGTACTGCGTTGAGCGCAGCACCTTTTCGCAAGTTGTCATTTGACAAAAACAGAGCAAGGCCACAATTGTTGGCAACTGTTTCATCTTGACGAACGCGACCCACATAGCTGGGGTCTTTCCCTGCAGCGAGCAAAGGTGTCGGAATATCGACGAGTGAAACACCTTGAGCATGAGCCAATATTTCGTTCGCACGTACTGCAGTGATTGGCCGAGAGAATTCCACGTTGATTGACATTGAGTGCCCGGTAAAAACTGGAACACGCACGCATGTGCCTGACACTAAAAGGCCCGGGATTTCCAAAATCTTGCGGCTTTCAAAACGCAGCTTCTTTTCTTCATCAGTTTCAAATAACCCGTCATCAACAAGTGAGCCAGCAAATGGCAACACGTTGTATGCAATGGTACGAGCAAATTTCTTTGGTGCGGGCGATGTAACTGCATTGCCGTCAAATGTCAGACCAGCTGCTTTGTCGTACATAGCGCGAGCTTGTTCATCAAGTTCATCAACACCAGCTAAACCAGCGCCACTGACTGCTTGATACGTGCTTGCAATCATTTTCAAAAGCCCGGCTTCGTCGTGCAGTGGTTTCAACACGGGCATTGCCGCCATGGTGGTGCAGTTGGGGTTTGCGATAATTCCCTTTGGAGTGTTGTGCGCAAGATGGCCGTTAACTTCGCTGACAATCAACGGCACTTCAGGATCCATGCGAAATGCGCTGGAGTTATCAATCACGATGACTCCGGCAGCAGCAAACCGCGGCGACAATTCACGTGATGACGCAGCACCAGAAGAGAACAACGCAATATCTAGGCCAGATGGGTCAGCGACTGCTGCATCTTCCACTGTGATGTGACCGCCAGCCCACGGCAGTGTTGTTCCCGCCGACCGTGACGAAGCAAAGAACCGCAGTTCTGTGATGGGAAAATTTCTTTCGGCCAGCAAGGTGCGCATAACGCTGCCTACTTGACCTGTTGCTCCGACTACTCCTACACGCATGGGTGTTGAGGCTAATGGCTACGAGCGACGAGCCACCAGTGACTTTTATTGGCGACATCAAGATCACGTTGCACAACTGTGGTTCCTCTGTATGTCACAGGCTTTTGAGGCTTGCCAGGGTGATGAAAAATGGCCACATCGTCAAGTGCAATGCCAGATGATTCGAGCAGGCTGAGCACCCTTTTCGGGTCAAGGCGATTTGCCTGCCAACCGAAGCGAGTTGACCAGCGCCACTGCGACAAGCGAGGCCCGATTACGGGTATCCGCCACAACTGACGCATCACGATCCCCGCAGGAACAAGGACCCAATCAGCTGGCACCCAGGTGCGATAGTTCAAGGCCACATAACCGCCCGGCTTCACAACACGAAAAGATTCGCTGGTGAGACCTAGTGCATCACTGGCTTTGCAGTGTTGCAATGTGATGTACGAGAACACAGCGTCAATAGATGAGTCGTCGACGGCAATAGAACTTCCATCAGCAATATGCACAGTGCGTAACCCGCCAACGCGGCCAAAACGAGAAACAGTTTCGCGACATCGTTCAAGAAACGCAGCATCAACATCAGTTGCAACAGTGACAGCAAACTTGCGCGAAAATGCAGAAGTCATACGACCAATGCCAGAACCAATTTCAAGTACTGATGCACCAGATGCAAAAGAATTCCATCCGAGACGGTCGAGATAGATATCAACTTCTGCGTCACCCGTTTGCACAAATTCTTCAAGGGTGAGAGATGCGCCAGTTTGATTGTTGAATACCCAACCCGTGTCTCGTACAACTTCGTCAGCATTGCGACGCATCTCTGCACGTGTACCAGCAGCACGCCAGGGAATGAGTTGTCGCCGTGCGGTCACCATCTACAGAGTCTTACAGGCGTTCTACTTGCGTTCGGGTAATGGTGCCGAATAGGCCGAACCCGAATCAAGGCCGAAAGCTGTATGCAATGCTCGTACGCCAGATTCCATGTCCTTTGAGGAAATAACTACAGAAACGCGAATAGTGCTAGTGGAGATCATATGAATGTTGATGTTGTTGTCCGCAAGAACTCGGAACATCTTTGCTGCAACACCAGGACTTGTTTTCATACCGGCCCCAACCAAGGACACTTTGGCGATTTCGGAATCGTTCGTCACGCCACTTGCTCCGATTTCTGAAGCAACACGCGACACGATGTCTTCTGCAACTTTCATGTCTGCCTTTGGCATCGTGAAAGATATATCTGTCAGACCATCTTTTGAGGTGTTTTGCACAATCATGTCGACATTGATATTTGAGTTGGCAAGGCTTTCAAACAAAGCTGCTGAAATACCTGGCTTGTCGGGCACACCAACAATGGTGACTTTGGATTCACTGGCATCGTGCACGACTCCAGAAATGATGGGCTCTTCCATTGAGCTGTCTCCTTGTGATTTTTCGTCGCTGACCCATGTGCCGTGTTCCCAGGTGAAACTGGAACGCACATGAATAGGAACGTTGTGATTACGGGCAAATTCAACTGAGCGCAGCGCAAGCACTTTGCTGCCAACACCAGCCATCTCGAGCATCTCTTCAAATTGCAAACGACCAAGCTTGCGTGCTTGCGGCACGATGCGTGGGTCAGCAGTAAAGATGCCTGTGACATCGGTGTAGATCTCGCAGACATCAGCATTCAATGCAGCGGCCAAAGCAACAGCAGTGGTGTCGCTTCCACCGCGACCCAGAGTGGTGATTTCTTTGTCAGTCGACACGCCTTGAAAACCGGCAACAACGACAACTTTGCCTTCGGCAAGAGCATCACGAACTCGGTCGCCTTTGATCTCTGAGATCTTTGCTTTGGTGTGAACAGTGTCGGTGATGATGCCAGCCTGGGATCCGGTGAAACTGACAGCCTCGACTCCAATGCCAGCAAGCGCGATGCACAAAAGTGACATGGAAATACGTTCCCCAGTGGTGAGAAGCATGTCCATTTCACGGCCAGGAAGGACGTCAGAGACCTGATTGGCTAGTGACAACAGGTTGTCGGTGGTTTTGCCCATGGCAGAGACCACCACCACGACATCGTTGCCGTGGCGCTTCGTAAAGGCCACATGGTCCGCCACGGACTTAATTCGGTCCGGATCGGCGACTGATGTGCCTCCATATTTTTGAACTACTAGTCCCACCATTTTTAAGGCTACCCGTACACCACTAACCTATGAAGTTCATGGGAACAGATAAAAGAGCTCGCCAAAAGGCCAACCGGGAACGCGCCCGCCAAGAACGCATCCGTAAGCAGAAACTGAACAAGGTCCGCAAGCGCGGCCTTCTTCTTGGCCTCGGGATTCCCGCCATCATCGCTGTGCTCTTCGGAGTCTCGAACTACGTCATGAAGGACTCCACGACAACGACCAAACCAATCGATGCAGTGATGAGCACAACGCCCCAACCAACAGAAACAGTTCCCGGTCGCCAAATCACTGGCAAGACTCCATGTCCAAAGACCGATGGTATGGAACAGCGCGCAACCATTTTCGAACAAGCCCCATCAATGTGTATTGATGTAACAAAGTCGTATACAGCCACTTTCAAAACTTCAGAAGGCATTATCGAAGTTGCACTCGATGCCAAAAAGACCCCGTCAACGGTGAATAACTTCGTCACGCTGTCTCGTTACAAGTACTACGACACATCATTTATTTTCCGCACCGATACATCGCTTGACATCATTCAGGGCGGTGGTGCAACTAACACCGATGGTCCTGGATACACAATCAAAGATGAAGGCACCGGGTTTAAGTACTCAGAAGGTGACCTTGTGATGGCACGTAGTTCAGGTGCCGACTCTGGAGGTGGACAGTTCTTCTTCGTCACTGGTCCGAAGGCATCAGTTCTTGACAGCCAAGGCACGTATGTCACCTTCGGCAAAATCACGAAGGGTCTTGATGTAGTTCAGGCGATCTTGGCATTGAACTCCGGCGAGGGTGACCTCGGCGGTGCCCCGAGCAAGCCAGTCAAAATCGACACCGTCGTCATCACCGAAAAATAGGCAATCAGGGCGTCGTAGCCCGCAATTACTCATTTCTGGGGCGCGGTTGTTACCGTGTTTTCCATGTCTGAAACGAATATCTCAAAAGTTGGAATCTGTGGCTCCGGAATTATGGGCTCAGGCCTTGCCGAAGTAGCTGCAAAAGCTGGGTACACCGTTGTGGTGCGATCACGTAGTGCAGCCAGTGCGCAAGCAATGATCACAACAATTGAAAAGGGACTCGACAAGCAAGTCTCTCGCGAAAAAATTACTGCAGAAGACAAAGCTGCAATTCTTGGTCGCTTGTCTGCAACAGACAAAATTTCTGATCTTGCTGACTGTGATCTTGTTATCGAATCAGTTGTTGAAGATCTTGCAGTGAAAAAATCACTGTTCATTGAACTCGACAAGGCTGTGAAGTCAAGTGCAATTCTTGCAACAAACACCAGCACATTGCCGGTTGTTGAAATGGCAATGGCAACAGGTCGCCCAGACAAAGTATGTGGAATTCACTTCTTTAACCCAGCTACGGCGATGCCATTGGTTGAAATTGTTCGTCCAATCACTGCATCAGATGACACCATGGCAGCAGCAAACGCTTTCACTGCCAAGTGCGGCAAGAGCGGCGTGCAAGTGAAAGATCGCGCTGGCTTCATCGTGAACGCATTGCTGTTTCCCTACCTCAACAATGCAATTCGTATTTGGGAAACAGGCACAGCATCAATGGAAGACATCGATACAGCTATGAAAGGCGGCTGCAATTTCCCAATGGGTCCATTCGCACTGCTTGACCTTGTTGGACTTGATACTTCGTTGTCAATCCTTGAAGCGCTGTATGCAGAATTCGCTGATGCGAACTACGCAGCTGTTCCAACACTTCGCCGCCTCGTTGCTGCAGGAAAATTGGGACGCAAGAGCGGTGAAGGTTTTTACACCTACTAATCAGGTCTGTAGCAACTGATGCAGCCACCTACCGAATGTCGGTGGCAATTCTTGCCGCATTCTGAATGGCCAGCTGACGACGAAGTCGTTGCTATTGGCGCCGACCTAGAACCAGACACAATTCTGTATGCGTACGCGCACGGAATGTTTCCGATGTACGTGGATAAGAAAAGCAGAATGCTTGGGTGGTGGTCGCCATTAGAACGTGGTGTCATTCCGCTTGATGGTTTTCGTACGACACGTTCACTACGTACTAGCGCTCAACAATTTGTCTGCACTGTCAATGTTGCATTTGTTCGCGTAATGCACGAATGCGCAACAGCGCGTACCGATGGCAACTGGATCAACCAAGAATTCATTGATGCATACACCACCTTGCACCAATTGGGTAACGCCCACAGTGTCGAAGTGTGGAACAAAAAGGGTGAACTTGTTGGTGGACTGTATGGCCTACGCATCAATGGTTTCTTTGCCGGCGAATCAATGTTCCACCGCGAGACCGATGCGTCGAAGGTGGCACTAATGCATCTCGTTGACCTCATGAACCTTGATGGCATGCATCTGCTGGATACCCAGTGGAATACAGATCACCTGACCTCACTTGGCTGTACCTCTGTGGCTCGGGCTGATTACCTGGCGCTTTTGGCCACAGCCATTCAGCCATAGGCCCTTTTCGTAGAGAATTGGCCAATACATCGCCATACTTGAAGCGTGACTGACGCCCTTACTCCCCGTCGCGACGACCCATGGTTGATGCGAACCTATTCCGGCCATTCCACTGCTGCGGCTTCGAATGAGTTGTACCGCACCAACTTGGCCAAAGGCCAGACAGGGTTATCGATTGCTTTCGACCTTCCTACACAAACCGGGTACGACCCAGACCACGTTCTTGCAAACGGTGAAGTTGGAAAAGTAGGTGTGCCGGTTGCGCACCTCGGACACATGCGCACACTTCTGAATTCCATTCCTCCCGCAAAGATGAACACGTCGATGACCATCAATGCAACAGCTGCATGGATGCTCGCGTTGTATGTTGCCAATGCACGTGAACAAGGCGTCACTGATACTGAACTTCGCGGAACAACACAGAACGACATTGTGAAGGAATACTTGTCGCGCGGAACATATATTTTCCCGCCTGCTCCTTCAAAGCGATTGATTGTCGACATGGTTGCATGGTGTGCGCATAACGCACCGAAGTGGAACCCAATGAACGTCTGCTCGTATCACTTGCAAGAAGTGGGCGCTACACCAGTGCAAGAAATTGCATACTCACTTGCGAACGCCATCGACATTCTTGACGCAGTGCGTGCAAGTGGACAAGTTGACGAAGCACAGTTTGATCAGGTTTTCGGATCCATCTCTTTCTTCGTCAATGCAGGAATTCGTTTTGTGGAAGAAGTGTGCAAGATGCGCGCGTTTACAGAATTATGGGATCGCATTGGTCGCGAACGCTATGGCGTAAAAGACCCGAAAGCACGTCGTTTCCGTTACGGCGTTCAAGTGAACTCACTCGGCCTCACCGAGGCACAGCCAGAGAACAACGTGCAGCGAATTGTGTTGGAAATGCTTGCTGTCACGCTCTCAAAGAACGCACGTGCACGCAGTGTGCAGTTGCCTGCATGGAACGAAGCACTCGGTTTGCCACGTCCATGGGATCAGCAGTGGTCGCTTCGTATGCAGCAAGTTCTTGCGTTTGAATCTGACCTTCTTGAATACGACGACATCTTCGATGGTTCAACAGTTATCGAAGGCCGGACAAAAGAATTGTGCACCGAAGCATGGGATGAATTGCAAGATGTTTTATCACTCGGTGGCGCTTTCAATGCAGTCGACGAACTCAAAGGGCGACTTGTTCGTTCGATGGCGGCTCGTACACGGCGAATTGAAAATGGTGAACAAACTGTTGTTGGCGT
Source organism: Actinomycetota bacterium (assembly GCA_037129095.1). Lineage (GTDB taxonomy): Bacteria > Actinomycetota > Acidimicrobiia > Acidimicrobiales > Ilumatobacteraceae > UBA2093. Next base: position 22,323 of record JBAXVL010000023.1, read on the forward strand.
GAACTCGTATGTTGAATCTGCAGAAAGCCCATTGGGTGGCACAGACAACATCATGGTTGTTGACCCAGCCGTGGAAGCTGAAATGATTGCAGACGTCAACGCATGGCGCGTCTCACGAGATAACGCACGGGTTGAAGCAGCTCTTGCACACCTGCGTGTTGCTGCGGAAACTGACGAGAACATCATGGAGGCATCCATAGAGTTGGCCATTGCTGGCGGAACCACTGGTGAATGGTCACAAGTGTTGCGTGATGTCTTCGGTGAATTCCGTGCACCAACTGGTGTTGCAGCAGCAGTTGGTCGTCGCACCAATGCTCTTGCAGCAGTTGCTGATTATGTGCGCACTATTCCTGGTGGCCCACCACGTTTCCTTGTTGCAAAGCCAGGACTTGATGGTCATTCAAGTGGCGCAGAGCAAATCGCAGTGGCTGCTCGCGATGCCGGCATGGAAGTTGTGTACAGCGGTATTCGTCTCACGCCGGCCCAGATCGCTGCAAGTGCCCGCGATGAAGACCCTGATGTTGTGGGCCTTTCCATCTTGTCTGGCTCTCATATGAAGCTGGTTCCTGATGTTGTTGCTCGCCTGCGTGCCGAAGGCTGTGACGCGCCAGTCATTGTCGGCGGCATCATTCCGGAAGAAGACCGGGCATGGCTCACTAGCCACGGAGTTGCTGCGGTGTACACGCCAAAAGACTTTGATATTGCGCGAATCATGCAAGAAGTGGCCGAACTGGCCGCAGCTCATCGCAATTAATTAGTCAAATACGGAATCTCAGCGCAAAAGCGTTGGTTGACTATGGCTATGAGCATTTACGCAACATCTATCTCCACCCTTGACGGCCAGCCCAATGCATTGGCAAATGCCGCAGGAAAAGTCACATTGGTTGTCAACGTGGCAAGCAAGTGCGGACTCACCCCGCAATACGAACAGCTTGAAGCGCTTCAGAAGCAGTACGCAGCGCAAGGCTTCACCGTCGTCGGTGTTCCATGCAATCAGTTCATGGGGCAAGAGCCCGGCACGTCAGAAGAGATTCAAACGTTCTGCAGCACCACATATGGAGTTACTTTTCCACTGACAGAAAAAATTGATGTCAATGGCGATGCACGTCACGCGCTGTACTCAGCACTCACACCAGTTGCAGATGCTGAAGGTGTTGACGGTGACATTCGCTGGAACTTTGAAAAATTTCTTGTGAACCGTGATGGTGCAGTTGTTGCACGCTTTCACCCAAAGACAGCACCTGATGCGCCCGAAGTTATTTCGGCCATCGAATCAGCTCTGTAGCAACTACGCCTTTTCGGC
>JBAXVL010000024.1:0-22667 GCA_037129095.1 Actinomycetota bacterium
CGAGGAAAGGGCATGGAAGAAAGGGTACAACCGCCTAGTTTCAAGGCGTGACATTCCTGCACCAGCCTCAGACAGAATCTGGCCACACGGCCGATTCCGTGCTTGCTGGCCTCGATGCCCAACAACGCGAAGCAGTGACTGCTCCAGTGGGCATTGTGGTGGTGCGCGCCGGCGCAGGTTCTGGCAAAACAACAGTTCTCACTCGTCGTATCGCATGGCGAACATTGTCTGGCACTGCAGATCTTGAAAAGACTCTCGCCATCACTTTTACGCGACAAGCAGCAACAGAGATGCGCACACGTCTTGCACGATTCGAACTTGATGGTCGACCAACTATCGGAACTTTCCACGCAATTGCTCGGCGATTGATGTTGCAGAACCTGGAGGATCGCAACAGACGAGCACCTGTCATCGTGAACAACCGTTCGTCATTGATGTCATCGTGCATGGGTGATGATGCACAACACGGCGGCGTTATTGACATGTTGTCGGCTATTGACTGGGCCCATGCGCGAATGATTGCTCCCGACGCGGCCGCTTCGGCACTTGCCTCTGCAGGAATGAAAGTGCCACTACCCGCACTGCGATTCACCGAAGTGTTTAAAACATACGAACAAACAAAACGCAAACGCGGTGTTATTGACCTGAACGACTTCATGACGTCGGTGGTCACTGAGGCAGCCAAAGATCCGCGATTTGCAGAATCAATTCGTTTTCAATATCGCCACGTGTCGGTTGACGAAGCACAAGACATGAACCCGTTGCAATACGCATTCTTAAAAGTGTTAGTGCCGTCTAGCCCTGACCTATTCCTTGTGGGCGACCCGAACCAAGCAATTTATGGATTCAACGGAGCCGACAAAGACTTGTTTGATTCTCTGCCTGGCTTTACAACTGGAGCAACCGTGGTTTCATTGCCTTCGAACTATCGATGCACCCCAGAAATTGTTTCGATGGCAGTGAACTCCCTTGCCAAGGATGGTCAAGTCGCACATGCTGTGTCTCAACGCCCAAGCGGAACGGTGGTGCAATTAGAGCGCTGTACAAATGAAAATAGCGAACAGCAACTAATCACAAAACTTGTCACGCGTGCACACTCATCTGATCGGTCGTGGAGCAATATTGCTGTACTTGTGCGCATCAATGCCGTCGCAGACGGTATTCGTGAACAATTAGTTGCAGCCGGAATTCCGGTGCGTTCTTCTCGCAGAGGTGGCGCGTGGGCCCGTGCAGTTGCGGCTGCCACGTCTTTAACTGGCCGCGATGATTTAGCAACGTGGGCAGCAGACATTCTTGACACTGGTGAATACACACCTGACGATGCCGATTTCCAAATTGCAAAACTGGTGCGCGACTTTCTTGATGCACATCGGTCTGGTGGAGTCGATGGGCGCACGTTTGGCTCTTGGCTCGTAACATCAGCAGACATTGCCGAAACTGATGGTGTTGAAGTTCTGACATTTCACGCAGCAAAAGGTCGTGAATGGTCGTATGTCATTGTCGCGGGGATGGAAAAAGGTCTCCTACCCCACCGCAGTGCGCGCACAGGTGCCGCCCGCAGTGAAGAAGCCCGCCTTGCCTATGTCGCTCTTACGCGCGCTGCCGATGAACTAGTTGTCACTTGGACGGACCAACGCAAAACAAAATCATCTGGGCCTTCGCCATTTCTTCCTACCGTGACCACTGCTGTTCCAGTGCTTGATGCTCCTCCTGAAGAGTTGCGGCGAATTGCCCGTGCGCGCCCGCAACTCAATCCGCTAGAAGTTGCGCTTGATGAATGGCGCCAACAGAAGGCACGTGCGAGTCGCACGGAACCATCTGGAGTATTAACCAATACTCAATTGCGTCATCTTGTGCGCGACACACCAACAAGCGAAGAAGGAATTGCGGCTGTAACCGACATTATTTTTGCGCGACGCTACGCAGCAGAACTGCTAGCCACTATTGATTCTGCGCTGGGTCGCTGAGGTCGCGACCCTTTCGCAGTTTGTCCATCATCTCAGTGGGCATTGATAAAAAGACTGCTTCAGCTTCTGCGCACAATGTGTCGCCGTTGTGCGAGGTGCCCTTTGTGAAGATCTTGCGTCCTTCAATTCGATCAACCCATCCCCGATACACAATTTCTTGATGCAGTGGCGTTGGCGCTCGGTACTTAATGGTTAAAGTTCCGGTCATCCCAGGACGACCCGTGAGCGACTGAGTCATTCCAAGAACTTCATCGAAAGCAGCCGCGATATAACCGCCATGCACATGGCCTGGTGGCCCCTCATATGGCTCGGTAAAAGTGGCCATGCCAGAGATGGATCCGAATTCTCCAAATGAGTCATCTTTTTCCATCGTCATCGGCATTGACAACGGGTTCATGGCCCCATAGAACGGGCTGCGATCTGTGAAGTGAGATTCTGCAGCAGCACTGCCAGGAATGCCACCAGGCGCATTGATGTTCTCGAGCGCACGTGAAATATGAACAATTGCGGCATCAATGTCATCTATTTGTGCAGTTGACATAAACGAATCAAGAATCAACTGACGCGTAACTGCTGCAAGACGAATACGCGCCATATCGGCATCTGTTAATTCTGTATTTCGGTCATGAAACGAGGGAAACGAAACACCTTCAGATTGTTCCGAATCTGAATTACTCACCGAGGACCAACTGTTAACAACACAGGTGCATGATCACTTGGCTTCTCACCTTTACGAGCATTTCTGTCAACTTCAGATGACACAGAACGTTCTGCAACAGATTTCGTAGCAAGCAACAGATCAATACGCATACCGTGACCTTTATGGAATGAACCATTGCGGTAATCCCACCATGAATACAAGCCGGCTTCATCGTGGAACCTGCGATAGGTATCTTCCATACCGAATGCATTGACATGGGCCAACGCATCACGTTCAGGCTGGCTGACATGCGTGGCTCCTTCGAACGCAGCCATGTCATACACATCACGATCTTCGGGCGCAATATTGAAATCTCCTGCAACCACAACATCATCGGTCGGCGAGCAAGACACATCAAGGTGTTGACGCAAACGTGACATCCACGACAACTTGTAAGTGTAGTGGTCATTGTCAAGTTCGCGGCCATTTGGTACATACACAGAACTCACACGCACTCCCCCACACGTTGCAGAAATGATTCTGGCTTCATGATCGGGTTCCACACCATCAGCAAAGTTTGCAACAACATTGTCTAGACCAACACGGGACAAAATTGCAACTCCATTCCACTGGCCTTGACCGAAGTGGGCGCTTTCGTAACCCAGTTCTGCAATGGCTTCTGTTGGGAACTTGTCTTGAGCCAATTTGGTCTCTTGCAAACACACCACTTCAGGAGTGTTTGCTTCCAACCATTCCTGCACACGAGGCAAACGAGCCTTCAGCGAATTGACGTTCCAAGTAACAATGACCACGCAATGACGGTAGTAGGAATACCCCTACAGTCAGCAACTGAGGTGCAGTTAGCGCTTTTTTGTGGGAGCCTTTTTGGCAACTGCTTTTTTAATTGGCGCCTTGGCCGGGACTGTCTTTTTCACTGCTGCAACTTTTTTCGCAGGCGCCTTTGCAGCAACAACCTTTTTGGCTGGAGCTTTTGTAGCGGCAGCTTTTTTCACTGGTGTGGACTTCTTGACAGGTACTGCCTTCTTAGCAACTGTTGGCTTCTTTTCAGATGCAACCTTCTTGTCTGGTGACGCTTTCTTTGCAGCGGCGGGCTTGCCCGATGGTTTCGCTGCGGCATCAACAACACCAGGAACTGCCAGGTCAACACTGCGTCGAGCAGGCGTATACCCCACCACGGTCAATGTCACCGAGTCACCTAGAGCGAAAATATCGCGCGCACTGCGAGGCTGAGGTGTTGCCATGTTGCGAAGCGGAACGTACCCAGAGATATCGCCGATTAGTGCAGTAATGCCGTTCGCTGCGTATGAATTCACCACAGCTTTTACTTTTGATCCGACAGGGTGCTTTTCTACGAACTGCAAATACGGCATGAGGTCGTTAGCCATTTTTGCTTTCACACTCGGCGGTGGAGTCTTTGGCACCGGCATTGGCTTGCTTGCCTCAGGACTTGCCGTTGGAGATTCTTTTTTGACTACTTTTCCGGTTTTAATTGAGCGACGACTTGTGGCGCCACGAACCGGTAAACGTTCAACAAAGACCCAACCAACTAGTGGTACTGGCTTGCCACCAATGAGACGTCCTTCATCGAATAGCCACTTGTACTTGCCGTGAAATTCTTGATAACTGTCGTTTGACAAGATCGATGCATTCACTTTGTCGGCAATTGCCAATACAAACGCGTCGCCACGACCAACTGCACCTGCAGGAGGCGCAACCAGTTCATTATTGGCGATTGCCTTTTCAAATTCAGCGACTTCTTTTTTCGCGATGCGATGGCCGAAAGTTGCATCGACAACGACGGACACCTTGGCATTTTTGAATTCATCCATCAATGCCATGACGGCTTCGTGGAGTTGGGCAAGGCTGGGTACGGATCGACCCTCAGTTGCAATGTTCGATCCGTCGACGATGATGTGTTTGGTCACCCATTCAGTCAACCACCCGAACCCGCTATCTGATGGTCAATCCGTCTAGCCTGACGCCCGTGATACATAAGGAAATTCGGGCCGTTCTCTGGGATTTTGGTGGAGTCATCCTTTCCAGCCCTTTTGAGGCCTTTAATCGCTATGAAACAGCAGCAGGACTGCCGTTGGACCACATTCGGCGGGTGAACTCCACTAATCCCGATGGAAACGCGTGGGCTCTTCTCGAGCGCAGCGACATCTCGCCCACTGAATTCGACAGCCTCTTTGCTACCGAAAGCGAGGCTCTCGGCCACCGAATTCCAGGGGCAGATGTATTGGCACTTCTCTCAGGAGACGTGCGGCCTGCCATGGTGGCCGCCCTTGACCACGTCATCGCCTCTGGGTATCGCACAGCATGCCTGACCAACAATGTGGTGTCGACTGCACCAGACCCATCACCTCGCCAGGTTGAAGTGGCCGCAATCATGAAGAAGTTTGATCATGTGGTGGAAAGCAGCAAAGTTGGTTGCAGAAAACCTGAGCCGCGTTTTTATGAGATCGCATGTGAACTTGTCGGAGTGGCGCCTGATGAATGTGTCTTTCTTGATGACCTAGGAGTCAACTTAAAACCAGCAGCAGCAATGGGCATGCGCACCATCAAGGTGGGCGACCCCACTATTGCTCTTCAGGAACTTTCAGACCACTTGGGTCTTCAGTTTTAAAAACCCGAGAAGGTGTCGTCCATCAGGTCGACATGTTCTTGATCATGAATAGCTTTTGAACCTGTGGCAGGACTACCTGCAGCGACACGCGAGGTATGACGCAAATCGTATCCACGTTCTTTCACACGCCAAATGCGGTGCTCGACGAAATGCCATGCACCCATGTTCTCTGGTTCTTCTTGCAGCCAGACAATCTCTTTTGCGTTCGGATACGTATCGATGATGCTGTTGATCTGATCAATCGGGAACGGGTACAACTGCTCAACGCGCACAACTGCAACAGGCGCGACGCGTTTATCGCGCTCAGTGATTGCATCCCATGCAACTTTTCCACTGCACAACACAATGCGCTTCACAGAAGATTTATCTGCAACAAATGGATCGTCTAAAACTTCCTGGAATGAACCAGATGTCACGTCTTCAAGCCGTGACCGGCTCTCTTTCATACGAAGCGGCTGCTTTGGAGTAAAGATAACCAAAGGCTTACGAATATCACGGTGCAATTGACGGCGCAACACATGGAAGAACTGAGCAGCCGTTGTGGCATTAACAATTTGAATGTTGTCTTCTGCGCATGACTGCAAGAAACGCTCAACGCGAGCACTTGAATGTTCTGGACCCTGGCCTTCGAAACCATGAGGCAACAACAGCACTAGGCCATTTTGTTGCTTCCACTTATCTTCAGCCGCCACCAAGTATTGGTCGAGCACAATCTGCGCACCGTTAATGAAGTCACCAAATTGTGCTTCCCACATAGTGAGCGTGTTGCGATTGGTATGCGCATATCCGTATTCGAAACCAAGCGCTGCGTATTCGGACAACAATGAGTTGTACACCCAGAATTTTCCGGTAGCTCCGGACAATTGTTGCAACGGAATAAAGTCGGTTTCGTTCTCGTAATCAACCAATGCGGCATGACGATGCGCGAAAGTTCCACGGCGGGAATCTTCACCCATCAAACGAACATCGAAGCCTTCAAGCAATAGCGAACCAATTGCAAGCGCTTCACCAATTGCCCATTCAAAATCACCGTCTTTTTCGTAGGCAGCTTCGCGTGCAGCGAATTGACGGACAAGCTTTGGATGAGGCGTGAAATCAGCTGGATAATTTGTTAACTGCTTAAAAATTCGATCAAACGTTTCTTTGTCAATAGCAGTATTGACGTGAGGCAATACCCCAACTGGCACTGGCGGCTTTGCGACCTTTACCTTTTCGGGCGCATGTGATCGTGTGTCGTCAAGTGCTGTTTGCAACTTGCTCTGGTAATCCTGCAATACCTGTTCTGCAACTTCAAGACTGATGTCACCACGCTTCACTAACTGCTCAACATACATTTTGCGGACACTTCGCTTCTCAGCAATGGCTTTGTACATCAAAGGCTGTGTGTAGCTCGGATCATCGCCTTCGTTATGGCCGTGCAACCGGTAACACAACATGTCAATCACTACGTCTTTGTGGAATTTCTGGCGATATTCAAATGCAAGACGCGCAACGCGTGCACATGCTTCTGGGTCGTCACCATTCACATGGAAAATGGGAGCCTGAACAGTCTTTGCAACATCCGTTGCGTACAACGACGAGCGTGCGTATTTCGGAGCTGTGGTGTAACCAATCTGGTTGTTCACAACTAAGTGAATAGTGCCACCAACGCGGTAACCAGAGATATCGCTCATAGCAAGACCTTCAGCAACAATTCCCTGACCAGCAAACGCAGCGTCACCGTGCATCAACAGTGGCAACACGCTGTACGCAAACGGGGGGTCGATCTTGTCTTGTTGAGCGCGCACCATTCCGAGAACAACACCGTTCACCGTTTCCAAGTGGCTTGGGTTTGCAGCTAGCTCAATATCGATCGAATTTCCGGCGGCCGACGTGTACGTACCTTGCGCTCCAAGGTGATACTTCACGTCACCACTTCCCTGCACTGAATCAGAACTGATATAGCCTTCAAATTCCTTAAAGATCTGTTCGTAGTTCTTTCCCATGACGTTGGCGAGAACATTGAGGCGCCCACGGTGTGGCATACCAACAACAACTCCATCAAGGTTCTGGTCAGCAGCGGCAGAAACGATTTCGTCAATGATGGGGATCATTGATTCAGATCCTTCAAGACCAAAACGTTTGGTTCCCACATATTTTGTCGCAAGGAACTTTTCAAATGCTTCAGCGGCATTCAGACGCTCAAGAATACGCAATTTCTCATCAAGACGTGGCGTGAATGTGGCGCCTTCCACTTTGGATTGGATCCAACGCTGCTCATCAGTGTCTTGAATGTGCATGTACTCAATGCCGATAGTGCGGCAGTACGCATCACGAAGCACACCCAGCAATTCATCAAGTGTCATCTTGTGACTTCCAGCAACACCGCCTGTGAGGAATTCACGTTCAAGGTCCCAAATAGTGAGGCCGTAAGTAGCAAGGTCTAGTTCACGAGGAAGAAGTGGCGTTTTCCAATGCAATGGATCGATATCTGCAATGAGGTGACCACGAACACGATGCACACGCACCAGAGTGCTGACCTGCATTTGCTTTTCCATCATGGTCTCTTCGCGATTCATCGGAGAGGCATCTGATGACCATTCGACCGGCTGATATGGAATCTCGAGACTACGGAAGATGTCGTTATAGAAACCGTGATCACCCAAGAGCAATTCATGAACACGCTTGAGGAATAAACCACTTTCTGCACCTTGGATAATGCGGTGGTCATATGTACTTGTGACAGTGACGACTTTTGATACTCCGAGTGCGTTCAAGTTTGCTGGGTCACTACCTTGAAATTCGGCGGGATAATCAATAGAACCGACCCCAACAATGACTCCTTGGCCAGGCATCAGACGCGGCACTGATTGCACTGTGCCGATGGTGCCTGGATTAGTAATCGAAACATTTGCGCCCTGGAAGTCAGCAATAGTGAGTTTGTTGGCTTTTACTTTGCGAACAATGTCGTCATATGCAACCAAGAAGCCAGCAAAACTAAGAGTGTCTGCATTCATCAATACGGGAACAACGAGCGAACGAGTTCCGTCGCCCTTATCTACGTCAACTGCAAGCCCTACGTTGACGTGCGGGTTGCGAACAAGCTGTGGCTTTCCGTCAGAACCTGCTGCGTAGGCATTTCGCATGTTCGGAACTGCATCTGAAATGGCGCGCACAATGGCATGAGCAATGATGTGCGTGAACGAGACCTTTGAAAGGCCATGAAGTGATCGATAGTCATTGATTACTTTTCGATTGACTTCTAAAAGTCGGGCAGGAACGTTGCGAAAACTAGTGGCGGTAGGAACCGAGAGGCTCTTTTCCATGTTGGAGACAATGGCTGCACCAACCCCACGCAACGGCTCCAGAGTGGAACCCTCTGGCACAGCAGTGACGAGGGCAGGAGCCGCCGACGGCTGAGCAACTACAGAGCCGTTCGAGCTTGCGAGAGGCGAGGGAGTTGCTGCAGGCGTCGGTGCGGCTGAAGAAACGGGCGACGAAGGTGCGGAGCCGTTCGTGGCAGCAGTAGGGGCAGACGTCAGAGTGGTTGCGCTGCGGTAGTCGCTGAAGAACTCGCGCCAGGCCTCACTGACTGAATTGGAGTCTGCACGAAATTGTTCGTACATCTCTTCCACGAGCCATGAGTTCGCACCAAAGTCTTGCGTACGGTCAACTATGTCTGCCATTGTCGCCTCGATCACTGCCCTCTTGGGCGGTTGGGTACTAGGGCAATCCAGTACCACGGACGCCATTGTCCGCGTGACAAATGGTACTTCCCTTGGCTGCTCAAGTCCGACCTATTGCACCATTTCGCTTGTAAATTCGGTCATATGAAACGTCTTCTTTCCTTCTCAGCCTCAGTGGCACTTCTGGCAGCGTGCGGCGGTGGCGGAACATCGGCCCCCGCAGAAACCTTGCCAACCGGCGCAACGGTCATCAAGGCCGTTCAGTCCTTGCGGTTCGATGCAAAAACATATGGACCAGTACCTGCTGGCGACATTGTCATTGGTTACAAAAACGAAGACTCAGTGCGCCACACACTCATCTTGGCTAAAGGCGACGTCAAGGTCCCGAATTTTAAATTAGTGATTGGTCAAAATGGCGCAGTCGACTCGGGCACCGTCACGTTAGATGCCGGCACATACACATTGTTATGTGACGTTCCTGGTCACACCAATATGAAAGCAACATTGACAGTCAAGTAAATCATGTATCAGTAGAACGTAAAAGGGCCGCCCCACTGGGGCGGCCCTTTTACATGTCGAAGTTAATTAGCCCATGAAAGCAACGGAGAGGCCGAAGAAGACCGCCCACAACACCACCGAAGTAATGATTGCATTCTTGTGACTTTCATATGGCCACAACATCTTGTTGCCGGCCTTGATGCCGCCGAAAATTCCGACTGCGTTCAATTCAAACAACGCAATGATCGCGAGTGAAATGAACATGAAAGCGTTTGCGCCACCCTTTGTTGCTGAGAATACTTCTGGGTAGAAGTGAGCTGCACCAACCATGTAGAACAACATGGAGACAGAAAAGATCATGTTCTGACGTGAAGCGAGCAACGCTTTACGGCCACTTGTCGCAGCATCAGGATTTGCTTCGCCGCCACCAAGAACATTGACAGCATTTGCGATAACGACTTTTTGGTTTTTCCAAATGATCATCCATACGTTTGCAGCCATGAGAATTCCCAATGTCATACCGACTGAGATAACCACGTTCTTTGCGTTCAACGGATCTGAGCCTGGGTGATTCATGAATTCCTTCATGTAGTCAGGAGCAACAATGGTGATGAGAAGTCCAGTCGCAAGAGTGGCGATTGACGCCCAGCGGAACCACCACAAAGCGCGAGTTGCAATTTGTGTCACGGTGATGTTGCGAGCCTTGCCTTCATCGCCATAGGCAGCAAGACCTGGCACCTGAACAAAGTTGAAGTAATAGAGCAAACCGATCCAGGTGATACCCGCAAGAATGTGCAGGTATCGAAACCAGAAGTTTCCGATTGTGTTTTGTGTGAGCCACGCGACTGCGGTCATATGTATGTCCCCTTAGTAAGCGCCCGGAGGGCGGACAACCTCAAATTAACAGCCCACAGGGGTGGACAGGCGGAACTTGCGGTCGCCGAACTAACCTCATAGAACCATGGCACACGAGTTCATCTATACCTGTTACAAGTTGGCTCGGTTTTACCCACCAGACCGCACCATTCTTGAAAATATCTCCCTCTCCTTCTATCCAGGGGCAAAAATCGGCGTTATCGGCTCAAACGGCAGCGGTAAGTCCAGTTTGTTGCGCATCATGGCCGGTCGCGACGACGGCTACACCGGCGAAGCGCGCCTGACCCCCGGATTCACCGTTGGCCTGCTCGAGCAAGAACCACAGCTCGACATGACTAAGGATGTCCTTGGCAATGTGATGGACGGCGTAGCCCCCATCCGTGACCTTCTCACCCGGTACGACGAAGTCATGGCCATGTGGGGAGACCCGGACGCTGACTACGACAAAGTCGGAGCCTTACAAGCTGACCTTGAAGCAAAAATCGAAGCAGCTGATGCATGGAGCCTTGACCGCAACGTCGAGATCGCCATGGACGCATTGCGGTGCCCACCGAACGACGCTGATGTTTCGAAATTGTCTGGCGGTGAAAAGCGTCGCGTGGCATTGTGTCGCTTGTTGCTGTCACGCCCTGATCTGCTTCTTCTTGACGAACCTACGAACCACCTTGACGCAGAGAGCGTTGATTGGCTCGAGCGCTTCTTGAAGGAATACCCCGGCACTGTTGTTGCCATTACGCACGACCGTTACTTCCTTGACAATGTTGCAAGCTGGATTCTTGAACTTGACCGAGGTCGCGGTTTCCCATTCGAAGGCAACTACACGTCGTGGTTAGAACAGAAGCAAACTCGTCTTGAAGGTGAAGAGAAGCTAAGCGACACTCGCACACGCACATTGCAACGCGAACTTGAATGGGTGAAGATGTCGCCAAAAGCTCGCCAAGCCAAAGGTAAAGCTCGTCTTGCTGCGTATGACAAGTTGCATGCAGAGGCAATGGCGGCTGAGCGCGGACCAGACAAATTAGAAATTGCAATTCCTGCAGGTCCACGACTTGGTGACAATGTCATTGTCGTTGAAAACCTCACAAAAGGTTTCGGCGATCGTTTACTGATAGAAAACCTGTCGTTCTCCTTGCCGCCTGCTGGCATAGTGGGCATCATCGGACCAAACGGTGCCGGTAAAACAACGCTGTTCAGCATGCTCACGGGCCAACAAGCACCAGACTCTGGCACTGTCACCGTAGGCGACACTGTGCAGTTGAGTTATGTGGATCAGAATCGTGATTCACTTGACCCTGCAAAGTCTGTCTACGAAGAAATTACTGAAGGTGTTGAACACATGAAGGTGGGCGGACGTGAAATTCACGGTCGTGCATACGTCGCTAGTTTTAACTTCAAAGGCGCTGACCAACAAAAACTTGTGGGTGATCTTTCCGGTGGTGAACGCAACCGTGTTCACCTCGCAAAAGTTTTGAAGCGCGGCGGAAACGTGTTGCTTCTTGACGAACCGACAAACGACCTCGACGTTGACACATTGCGCGCATTGGAAGATGCCCTTGACCAATTCCCTGGTTGTGCAGTTGTCATCAGTCACGATCGCTGGTTCCTAGATCGCATCGCCACTCACGTTCTCGCTTTCGAAGGCGACAGCCAAGTGCGCTGGTTTGAAGGAAACTTCTCTGAATATGAATCATGGCGTCACAAAGAACTTGGGTCTGCTGCTGATCAGCCTCACCGCATTAAATACAAACCACTAAGCCGGTAACACCATGTCCTTACGGCTGATACGAACTGTGTGTTTTAGTGCCTTTTTATTGGGCTTACCTGCAATTATCGTGTCGTCCATATTGGGAAACAACGAAGGATGGGTACTGACATTCGGAATGATCACTGCCGTCGCTGCAATCATTCTGATGGCCGTCTCTGCCACTACTTCAACTAAGCGGCTTGATGCTTTTGACGAAGCCACGGCCGAGCGTGTCGAACTTCGCATACGCCAACTCATCGAAGCCGGCGCAGACGAAACCGAAGTGCGTTCCTTGGTGCGTGACACTCTCGACATGTCTCGTGGCGAGCAGTGACCAACGCAGAACTTTTCGATTCGTGGAAATCGCTGAACGACCACGCTCTTGCTGTTGAACTCGCACGAGTCACCGGCCAACTTTTGATTGAGCATCGTGAAGTAACTATCGAGCGCGGCACAACACAGTGGCAACTCAAAGACTCAGGTGACCTGCTCGCACACAATTTCCTCATGGAAGCATTCACTGCAGTTCGCCCTGGCGATGCAGTGCTGTCGGAAGAAGGTTCAGACGATCGCCGTCGACTCTCGTCAGATCGCGTGTGGATTGTTGACCCACTTGATGGCACCAATGAATACGGCGAAGGCCGTGCTGACTGGGCCGTACATATTGCTTTGTGGGAACGCGATGCGCTCACCGCTGGTGCAGTGTCGCTTCCCAGCATCGATGCTGTATTCGGAACTGACCCAGCAGTTGTGGTGCCACCGAAAGAAGGAAAAAAACCTCGCCTTGTGACATCGCGTAATCGGGCGCCATACGCAGCAGTACTTGTGAGCGAACATCTTGATTGCGATGCGTTTCGTTTAGGGAGCGCTGGCGCAAAAGCCATGTCAATCCTGATGGGCGAAGCAGACATTTACGTTCACGATGGCGGCATGTACCAATGGGATTCGGCAGCTCCTGCGGCCGTTGCGTTAGCTGCAGGAATGCACGTGAGCCGGATTGATGGCTCCCTTCTTGAATACAACACTGCTGATACATGGCTGCCAGATTTCTTTGTGTGCCGTCCTGAATACACCGACGAAATTTTGCATGCCATTTGGGGTCGCGACCCGCGTTAAACGCAGTTTTACTCTGCAGAGAAATAGGCGCAGAGGTCAAATAAGTTGCCATCTGGGTCAGAGAAATTTGCAATAAGACCATACGGCTCACTGCGCATTAGTCGGGTTTCAATAGTTCCATATTCATCATTCGTTCACGCTCGCTCGCAAAATCATCTGTTGAACAAGAGAGATCTATGTGGACCGAACCAGCAATATGTTCACCGCGTTGAAAACCAATAGTGCGACCGTCGTGTGAATTCCCAAGGAGTATCCACCTATCGCCATCTTCGCGTTCAATCTCGTGCAAGCCCAATAGTTCTGCCCAAAATATCGACAACTCATTTGTACGAGGAGTGTTGAAAGTGACTATGTCAAAGCGGCTAGCGGTCATGTTTTCACCACTTCGGTTCGTGTTGTCCCAAGTTTGGTACTGGACCATACGTTGGGGCGTAGCCGTTGAAATCAACGGGCGAATTCACTGCACGATATGGTGCTTCGCCTGGTTGCGGTGTCATGTCTATAAACGCCCCCGACGCAATGACCTGCGGGTCATTAATTGCATCGGGAATTGAATTCAGGGGCGCCCACCACACATCTTCTGAGTCAAATCGCGATGTCCAATATGCATAGTCCTGTGTTGCAAAATGCGCATCAAGAACTGCAATGATTTCTTCAGCATTCACGGCGCGAGTTCGTGCGTTCTTGAAGTTTTCGACTTCGGCCAAATCCTGGCGATCAATCGCTTTCAAAAACCCAGGCCAATGACGATCTGCTTCAAGTCCAAGCAACCAAAATGCACGGCCATCAGCACAGCGATAACAATTCACTTGTGGTGCTGGGTTGCGATGACGTGGACGCGTGCTCTGTCGTTTGCCGTATCGCAAATACACACCGAAATCCCAACCGATTGTGTAAATACCTGTGCGCAATAAACTGGTGGATACAACTCGCCCCTTGCCAGTTCGTTCACGATCAAACAATGCAGCCATCACGCCAGAGGCAAGCGCCATTCCAGTTGTGTGATCACCTTGACCACTACGAATTCCAGGTGGCAATTCATCAGGGGCAACTGTCGTGTGCGCTAAACCACTGCGCGACCAGAATGCCCCGATGTCATACCCAGCTTTGTCAACGTCCGGACCTTCGAGTCCATATCCGGTGATAATTCCATAGATCAGTCGTGGAAATTTCTTCGTCAACGAATCTGCATCAAGGCCGAGACGCTGCAAGCCAGCAGGTCGCACATTGGTGACGAAAATATCCGCTTCACTAATCAGCGTCATCATGGTGGCCATGTCGGCATCGTTACGCAAATCAAGAACTACCGAACGTTTACCTCGGTTATCAATTTCGAACGGAGGAACACCGGTTTGATCTGCAACTCCCAATGCGCCAAACACTGCACGTTGCGGGTCGCCAGATGGAGGTTCAATCTTCAAGACATCTGCACCCCAGTCAGCCATAAGCCCTGTGACCGCCGGTCCAGCCACCCACACCCCGAGTTCGACAACCTTGACCCCTTGAAGTGGTGCATTCGACATGTAATCCCCCGTGCGCATAGTGCGAGATCACATTGTGTCGCATTTCGCTCTCACGGGGCGTGTGGGAGCGACTCTCCACGGCAGAATGATTTGATGACAGAACGACCTAGTGACCTTTTGTGGGGCAATTTCTCTGAATCTGGTCCGTGGGTGCTTGATCGCGACACCATTGCGTGGGCTCAGGTCGCCATTGTTCTGCGAACTGCCGCACAAAAAGAAGTGCCGTCTCTTATTCGCGCCCGTCGCATTCCGCCACTTGGTCGACTGATTATTGTTGTTGCTCGTCTCGGCTGGGCGCTCCTTCCTTGGTACATCCAGAAAAGGCGCAACAAGTTTGCAACGCCTGAGGACTCGCGAACATACATGTCTCTTCGTTTGCGCACAGCAATCGAAAAACTTGGCGCTACGTATATAAAGCTTGCTCAAATCATCTCTAGCGGCGAAGGTCTGTTTCCCACTGAACTTGTAAACGAATTCAAGAAATGTCGTGACCAAGTTCCGCCGCAATCATGGGACACCGTGAAGCTCATCGTGGAACAAGATCTTGGTGCTCGCCTCGAAGATGTGTTCGCTACTTTTGACCAACAATCTCTCGCGGCAGCATCAATTGCTCAAGTGCACCGCGCAACACTCTTGACTGGCGAAGACGTCGTCGTAAAAGTACAACGCGAAAAGGTTTCTGAACTTGTTCGCCGTGACCTTCGTGTTATGGCCTGGATTGCACCGTTCATGATTGGGCGCATCAAGGTTGCGGCTCTGGCTAACCCTCCTGCACTTGTTGAGCTCTTTGCCGAGACAATCGTGGAAGAACTTGACTTCCGCATGGAGGCGTCAAACATGATTGACGTATCAATGATGCTTCATGACCTGAATCAAGAGGCATACATCGTGCCCCGCCCCCACCCTTCTCTTGTCAGACGTCGTGTCCTTGTAATGGAACGTTTGCAGGGTTTCAATTTCGATGATGTTGAAGGAATGCATGCAGCAGGAATTGACACTGAACAAGTCATCAAGGCCGGAATGATTTCGTTCATGGAAGGTGCACTCATTCACGGCATCTTCCACGGCGACCTTCACGGCGGAAACTTGTTTGTATTGTCTGACGGGCGCACTGCGCTTCTCGACTTCGGCATTGTGGGCCGCCTCTCAACAAAGCGTCGACTTGCATTTATGCGTCTCATGCTTGGTGCAACCACAAATGATTTACATAGCCAAGTGTCTGCACTGCGAGACCTAGGTGCACTTCCTGCAGATACCGATATTGATGCTGTAATTCGCGACCTGGGCCTTGACCAGCCCACCATCGACCCCACATCACTCGACGGCGAAGAGCTAGTGGCCGAAGTGCAGCGCATCGTGAAGGCACTTCTTGCCTATGGAGCCAAGCTGCCGAAGGAACTGATGTTGTACATCAAGAACATGGTGTTTCTGGATGGAGCCATTGCTCGTCTCGCCCCAAACCTCGACATCATTGGTGAACTCACCAATATCTCAATGACATTTATGCAACGCCACGGTGCCCGCTTGTCAGAAGAACTGGGCGTTGATATGAACACTGTCGAAATTGACATGGGCAGCCTCAAGGCCGGTCTTGGCGTTGATGAATCTACGGAGTCAATGACCTATCTCCAACTGCAAGAACGTCGCAACCTCATTCAAAAGCGTATGCGCGACCACATCACCAACTAGCCCTGTCGGCAAGAATGTTGTTGTGAGACTTATCGTTGCGCGATGCACTGTGGAATACGCAGGCCGTCTAGAGACCCGCTTACCCGAGGCTCTTCGCCTTGTCATGGTGAAAGCCGACGGTTGCGTCGCAATTCATTCTGATGGTGGTGCCTACAAGCCGCTGAACTGGATGACAGCGCCGAACGTCATCGAAGACAACTCTGATCATTGGATTGTGCGCAACCCCAAGGGTGAAGCAATGACAATCACTTTTCATGAGATCTTTCACGACAGTGATCATGTCTTTGGAGAAGATCCGGGACTAGAGAAGGACGGTGTAGAAAAGCAACTGCAAGAACTACTTGCGGCATCACCCGATGCCATGGAACCAGGACTCACACTGATTCGCCGCGAACATTACACAGCCCTTGGCCCAGTCGACATCTTGTGCAAAGACCCAGCCGGCAACACAGTGGTGATTGAGGTAAAACGACGAGGAGAAATTGACGGCGTCGAACAACTCTCGCGTTATCTCGTTGACCTGGCTAATGACCCGTCACTCGGAACTCTTCGCGGAATGTTCGTAGCCCAAAGCATCAAACCACAAGCACGCACATTGGCTGAATCACGAGGCATTATGTGTGTTGAAGTTGATTATGACCAACTACGTGGACGCAAACCCGACGACTGGACTCTGTTCAGTTAGTTACTCGAAATTACGGATACTTTCGAAGTCGCTTTGCGATTCAGAACAAAACCCGTGATGCCAACAACGGCACCGAGACAATGAGGGTGACAAACCGAGCCACCATTGGATCAGTAATGAATTGTGCCGCAGCTGTCAACGCAGCCTTATTCTCGGTTGAAGAGTGAGGGATACGACTACGCACAAAAAGAATGATGCATAGAAAAATCACTCCGCCTGAGAAAAGCCTGATACCAAGCCGCAATGCACGTTGCCCTTGAGTCGAAACACTGAGAAACCAAGCCGCGACTTGCAATAACAGTCCGACAATCAGAAAAAGCCAAGAGCCACGTTGTGCCAAATCTCTCATTGGTTTGACATCGATGTCACCCGGCTTGCGTTCCACTTGTAGTGGGTCCATTTTGGGATTCTTATCTTTGGCAATAGAAGGGTCTGCGGAGCGAATTGCATCAATTGTTGCATCGCTAAATTTGGAGATGTCGACTGATTTCGCTGGTGCATTTTCGATGTACACCGCATAAACCGTGGCGGCCACATCACCAGCGAAGTTCTGAAGGTCAGGATCTGCCAACTTTTCTTTCACTGCTGACACAATCAGTGGTCGCGCGACAGAGAACACAAGTTTTTCTGCGTCATTGTCTGCACTATCTTGCAGTTTCTCAATCAGTTTGTCTGCAATCACATCGCGCACATCAGGCTGTGCCAATGCACTCTTTACAGTTGACTTTGCCGCTTCAGGGGACGACACAAAACTCATCAGAACAAGAGAGATAAGGCCAAGTCCAAGAAAGACAATGCCAAGCCCGCCAAGAAGTGAGGCGAAAGTTCGTCGTACGAGATGGCGCGATGTGGGCACATCTGCTGGAAGTTCAGGGGGGTTCGTTAAAGTCACCCGCAGACCATAACAAAATAAGTCTTAGAGCCCGACTGTACAAAGAGAAAAGGCCGCCCCGAAGGGCGGCCCAAATCTATGCAGCGACGCACTAACTATTTACTTCGTAGCGAAAACAACACCAGCATCGGTTGTGGTCTGCCAATTAAGTTCCGCAGACTTAGGATCGCGTACCAAAACACGCACCTTTGTTCCACGCGTATCGAGACTATTTAAATCGTGTTCGCGCAAGTCAAGCGTGGACAACTTAGTTTTCCGAATATCCAAGTTAGTCAAGGTGAGATTCTTTGAGATATCTAATTTGGAAACATTCGTTCGTGCCACATACAACGCTGACAGTGATTGGTTTTTAGATAGATCAATTGCACTGATGGGGTTATCGGTCAATATTAAGTACTGAAGATCTAGAAGATTTGCCACGTTAAGATTCTGAATCTCGTTGCTTTTTACGGAAACGCTCCCCAAGGACACGTTCTTCAATACATTCAACGATTTCAAGTTGTTGTCATCTGCGTAGAGGTAACTTAATTGAAGATTCTTCTGAAGGTTCAGGTCTGAAATATCGTTGACATTGACGGAGAGACTATTGAGTGCCGTATTTTTAGACACATCAATTGACTTCAGCTTATTTCTATTCAGTGCCAGAGTCATCAAAAGCGTATTTTTTGACACATCAACTTTGGACAGATTATTTCTACTTGCGTTCAAGTTTGTCAAACCCTTAAGTCCAGTAAGACTCAATGATGTCAGCTTGTTGTTTGAGAGTGTTAGGTCATACAGATTCGACATTCCCGTCACATTGACATTCGTCAATTTGTTATCAGAAGCTGCGAGAGAACCCAGTTTGGATAACCCAGAGACCTTCAAAGTTGATAATTCATTTCCTGAAACCGCAACAGACGTAAGACTCGTGGCAGCCCTGAGATCAAGTGTTGTGAGTTTGTTATTTCCTAACTGCAGATAGGCCAACTGTGAAAGGCCGGACACATCAACCTTAGTTAACCTATTCCTGTTTGCACTAAGACTTGAAAGGCTAGAAAGGCTGCCCAGTTTTAATGTTGTCAACTTATTATTGGAAACACTGAGTTGGTTCAAGTTAGTGAGAGAAGCCAGATCGATTGCCGACAAAAAGTTATTGTCAACATTCAAATAAGTCAGTCTTGGAAGCTCTGAAAGAGTGAGAGTAGACAGCTTGTTATTTGGGGCTGAGATTAACGTGAGATTGGCGTAGCCCTTCAGCTTCACGCTCGTCAAGTTGTTGCTATCAACATACAAACTGGTCAGCTTTGTTGAGTCTGAAAGGTCAATATCAGTAATCTGGTTACCAATTGCTCGAAGCTCGACAAGTTGTAACATTCCGGCTGTTTTCAAGGACGTCAACTTATTATTTGACACATTCAGAGTGATCAGATTCTTGGCCTCTCTTGCATCGAGAGAAGACAACTTATTGCCGTCAAGATTCACATCTGTCAGGGCGGTCAGACCCGACATATCCACTGATGTAAGGAAATTGTATGGAGCGCTTAGGTTTGTCAGTTTCGACAAACCTTTCACGTTCAAAGTCGTAAGCTTGTTACTCCAAACGTTCAAAGTATTCAGAGCGGTATTTGACGAGACGTCAAGTGTTGTCAGGTTTGAACTGTCTGCGTATAGGTTCGTCAGCCTGGTCAGGCCTGTCACGTTTAGAGCCGATATTTTTCCGTAGTGCACCTGTAAATCGATCAGATTGATTGCTGGTCTTGCGTCGAGTTCTGTCAGACCATTTTTATACAAATACAAATTTGTCAGTTTTGTCAACCCAATCAAACTCAATGCCGCCAATTTTGGTGTGTTGTTTGCATCGATTCTCTCCAAACTTGTCGCAGGTGAGAGATCGAGCGTGGTTAAAGACGAAGTCTCCGACACATTCAAATTTGTCAGTCTTGAAAGGCCCGCGAGGTTTAATGCCGTCAATCTGGTGTTGACAATGCTCAACCTATTTAACAGCGACAAGCCTGTGATTGAAAGAGAAACCAAGGGAGCATTGTTTACTAACAAGTCATTCAACTTGGTAGAGGAAGTCGCATCTAGCGCTGTAAGAGCAGTTTGAGACGCGTCCAAACTGGTGAGATTTTCAAGGCCCGACAAATTCAAACTAGTCAATTTTGAGTTGTTGTAGACACCGAGAGAGATCAGCTTTGAAAGACCAGATACATCTAATGAAGTGAGGCCTGAATCGTAAACAGACAAACTGATGAGATTCGTCGAGCCCGAAAGTTTTAACGACGACAAACTCTGATTTCCGTTCACATTTACTACCATCAGGCTTGGTAATCCAGACAAATCTAAAGAGGCAAGACTGGTAGTTGGTGCGGTGAAGGAAGCTAGATTCACTAAGCCAGAAAAATTCAGAGAACTAAGCCGTCTGTTATTGCTGAGATCAATAGTGGTCAAGTTTGACAAACCAGATAAATCTAAAGAAGTAAGGGACGTATTAGAAGCCGTCAGCGTTTCGAGTTTTGTCAGCCCCGTTAACTTCAGTGAACTTAAGTTGTCACAATTACTTACACTGAGTGTGACCAGACCTGCGACAGCACTGAGATCAAGGGAGGTAAGAAGTGGACTTCCAGAAAAATCCAAAGTGTCCAAAGATGTCAACCCATCAATGTTGACTGAAGTCATTTTTAAGTTACTTCCGGCCTTTAAGGTTACTAAGTTCTTTGCCGCCGACATGTTGAGGGTCGAAAGGCCTGTGTTGGAAACATTCGCCGTTTCCAAACTGAGCAACCCAGTAATATCGATTGAAGTGAGACTTCTATTGTTCTGAGCATAGAGAATTTTAAGGTTCGCGACTGGCGATACATCAAGCCTGGCAAGAATTGGGTTGTCATTTACAGACAAAGTTGTGAGATTCACTAATCCACTAAAGTTGACAGATGTCAGGAATTTATTGTTCGAAACATCGAGTGATGACAATCGTGTATCGCCCGAAAGATTCAATGTGGTTAATCGGGTATTGGAAGCTGTGAGCGTCGTGAGTTTCTGCATTCCCGTAACATTGAGTCCGGTCAAGGCAATATCGTTCTGCACTAAAATCGATGAAATTTTAGTCAACCCCGTCATGTCGATGGTTACCAACTGTGGGTTGTCTTGTAGTGAAAATTCGCGTAATGAACTAGCCGATTTCAGGTCAACTGATGTCAACCGGTTCCTACTGGCAGACAGATTCCTCAAGCTTGTCACACCAGTCAGAGTCAACGACGCGAGCAGGTTGTTGTAGACATATACATCTGTCAGGGCGGTTAAGCCTGTCAAATTGAGAGCGGTCAGCCTGTTGCCATAGGCAGTCAAAGTAGCCAGGCTGGTCAAGCCAGTCAGAGTCAACGACGCGAGCAGGTTGTTGTAGATGTATACATCTGTCAGGGCGGTTAAGCCTGTCAAATTGAGAGCGGTCAACTTATTGCCATAGGCAGTCACAGTAGTCAAGTTGATCAAGCCAGTCACATTTAACGACGTAAGAAGGTTGTTGCTTGTGTTCAAAGACAACAAGTCAGTAGCCGGCGACGCATCTAGCGAGGTCAACTTATTTTCTTGCATCTGCAAAAAAGTAAGGCTGCTTAACCCTGTGACATTGATAGAGGTGAGAAAGTTGTTGCTTGCGTTCAATTGCGTCAGGCGGGTTAACCCGGTGAGCTTGAGTGAATTCAAGTTGTTGTTGTTGACATCTACTGTGGTGAGGTTCGATGCACCTGACAAGTCAAGTGAGGTCAAGACGCCGTTATAGAAGGAAAAAGAGGTCGCTGTCGTATTGTTGGCGATACTCAGTGAGCGAAGTTCTACAAAACTATTGAGGCCAGTGAAATTTGCAATTTGTAAACCGGACAAATCAAGAGTTGTTACCTTTTCAATGTTGGCAACCGGAACTTCGCCGTCTGTGGAACCTGTGTCGTACCCAAGGTCGATTAACTTCTGTTCAAAGATTGGGTCATTGACCGCGACAGTGATAATCGCCGAAGCAGTAATCGGGCTGACAACAACAGATGCTCCGATGACTAAACCTGCGATGGTTGACAAACGAACGATTTTTCCGAAAAAAGACATGGCTGTAGTTAACCCTGCCTAACAGAAAATAACTTGCCCAAAACAAGTAACTAATGTCACTAATGTCCATCTATAGACCAATAGGAAAGGCCGCCCCAGAGGGCGGCCCAGACTAATTTTATTAGGTTGCTAGCTGAAGCGCACAAGTCCTTGGTCGATAACCACGCGGTCTCCAACAGAAGTTGTGAACACTGCTTCGCCTTTGCTTGTTTCCCACATCTTGATGGTGAGTGCTTCGCCAGGAAATACTGGAGAAGCGAAACGACCTTCAATGTGCTTGAAGCGATTTGCATCGCCACCACAAAGAGCATTCAACAAGCCACGACCTGTGAATCCGTATGTGCAAAGACCATGCAAGATGGGCTTTGGGAATACACCAGCTGCAACTGCAGGGTGATTCGGATCTGAGTGCAATGGGTTGCGGTCGCCGTTCAAGCGATACAACAAAGCTTGGTCAGTTGACGTTTGAAATGTGATCTCATGGTCCGGAGCTTTTGCTGGTGGTTCGTTTTGCGCACCACTTGGTCCACGATCTCCACCAAAGCCGCCTGCATCGCGAATGAACACAGATGAACGAGTTGAATACAACGGCTTGCCATCAGCATCAGTTGCTTCGGCCTCAGTCACGATGACTGCAGCTTTTAC
>JBAXVL010000025.1:0-21613 GCA_037129095.1 Actinomycetota bacterium
GCCATTGCCATGCATGATGTCCTTGTTGAACGTGGCATTGATGCGTGGGTCGGCGGCATGCTCGAATCTGGAATTGGTCGGGCTTCATGTCTTGCCCTTGCTGCGATGCCAGGGTTCACTTTGACGCCTGACCTGTCGGCATCTGCTCGTTACTTTGCCGCAGATGTCACGAAGCCTTTTGAGCTTCACGACGGCATGTTGCAGGTGCCAACGGGGCCTGGAATTGGTGTTGAGCCTTTGGCAGAGGTGCTTGCCCGCCAAGATGTTGTTATTGAAACGCTGTTTCAGCACTGATTCGTGGCACGATTTCATCCATGAGTTTTTCCGACACTTTCAATCAAGCATCGATGCTGGTTGATCTTGATGCATTGGTGTCATGTGAATCTCCGTCACGCGACATTGAACGCTTGCAGGCTCATGCTCAATTGGTCTCAGGGCTGATGGAGCGCATGCTGGGGTCTGCACCAACATTGATTGATTCACCGGTGGGTCCGCACATTCACTGGCGTGGCGGCAATGATCCGAAGGTTCTTATTTTGGGTCACCACGACACTGTGCATCCGGCTGGCACGTTGGCCCGGTTGCCCTTTGCGGTACGCGACGGAATTGCTACAGGCCCAGGCGTCTTCGATATGAAGGCTGGCATTGTGCAAGCTATTTATGCCGTTGCATCGTTAGAGGATTCTTCGCACGTCGAGATTCTGCTTAGTGCAGATGAAGAGATTGGCTCGCACGCATCACGTGCTCTCATTGAAGAGCGCGCAATTGCCAGTGGTTCGGTATTAGTGCTTGAACCAAGCGCCGATGGTGGTGCATTAAAGATTGGTCGCAAAGGCACAGGCACCATCACGCTTTCCATTGAAGGCCGCGCATCACATGCAGGGCTCGAGCCAGAAAAAGGCATTAACTCATTAGTGGAATTAGCCGCATTGATTCCGCAGATTATTGCAATTGCTGATGAGTCGATGGGAACAACAGTGACTCCCACGCTTGCATCAGCAGGCACTGCAGACAATGTGGTGCCAGCACTCACCACGTGCGCAGTTGATGTGCGTGTTGCGGTGCCAAGTGAGAAGCCACGAGTGGAAGCAGCATTCGCTGCATTGCGCCTGCAGCACCCAGAGGCACGTCTTGTGATCTCCGGTCAGATTGGTCGGCCTCCAATGCACGAATCAGCAGCAGCTGGTTTGTTTCCCATAGCTGTTGCAGTGGCGAACCGTATTGGCCTTAGTTCGCTCGATGGTGTCGTTGTCGGCGGCGGCTCAGACGGAAACTTCACAGCTGCTGTCGGTGTTGAAACGCTTGATGGTGTAGGTGCAGTCGGTGGTGGCGCGCACGGCGACACAGAACACGTGGTGGTTGGAACAATGCCGCAACGTGCAGCATTGTTAGCTGGCTTGTGTCAGGAATTGTCTTCGATGGCCAAGAGGCCACCGCTTGGCAACGTGCCTGCGCCACGATAAACCTGCAACTTTGCACGGCTGTCATCGATATCAAGATTGCGCATGGTGAGTTGACCAATACGGTCAAGCGGACCAAATGCTGAATCTTCCACTCGTTCCATGCTGAGACGATCCGGTGCATACGTGAGGTTCGGGCTTGTTGTGTCAAGAATGCTGTAGTCATCACCACGACGAAGCCGCACAGTGACTTCGCCAGTGATTGCAGTGCCCACCCAACGCATGAGTGGTTCGCGCAACATCAGTGATTGCGGGTCAAACCAACGACCTTCGTACAACAATCGACCAAGACGACGTCCCATGGTGCGGTAGTTCTCAAGTGTTGCTTCATTATGAATACCGGTGGCGAGGCGCTCGTATGCAATGTGTAGAAGTGCCAGACCAGGCGATTCATAAATTCCACGACTCTTTGCTTCGATGATGCGGTTTTCAATCTGATCGCTCATGCCAAGACCATGACGACCACCAATGGCATTTGCTTCTAAGACAAGATCAACTTGCGACTTGAATTCTTTGCCGTTGATAGCAACGGGGAAACCTTCATGAAAACGAATTGATACAACTTCTGATGCAATAGCAATGCTTTCGTCCCAATGGGCAACGCCCATGATTGGTTCAACAAGTTCCATGCCATTGTTGAGTTCTTCCAACAGTTTTGCTTCGTGTGTTGCACCCCAAATATTTGAGTCGGTGGAATACGCTTTTTCTTTCGAAGCTTTGTATGGCAATTTACGAGCGGTGAGAAACTCACTCATCTCGGTACGGCCACCCATCTCGTCAACAAAGGTGGGGTCGAGCCACGGCTTGTAGATGCGCAGCGCAGGGTTCACCATGAGTCCGTAGCGATAGAAACGCTCGATGTCATTTCCTTTGTAGGTGCTTCCATCTCCCCAAATATCGACTGAGTCTTGACGCATTGCGCGAACGAGCAATGTTCCGGTTACAGCACGTCCCAATGGCGTGGTGTTGAAATATGTTTTGCCAGCAGTGGTGATATGGAAAGCTCCACACTGCAATGCAATGAGACCTTCATGAACAAGTTCTTCGCGACAATCAACAAGGCGCGCAATTTCTGCGCCGTACTCTTTCGCTCTACCTGGAATGCCAGAGAGATCTGTTTCATCTGGTTGTCCGAGGTCAGCTGTGTAAGCACATGGGATAGCCCCTTTTTCTCGCATCCATGCAACGGCCGCTGATGTATCAAGGCCACCAGAAAATGCAATGCCGACGCGTTCGCCTGCGGGGAGGGTGGTAAGTACCTTTGACATTCCCTTAACGGTACTGGCGCATGACCATGACTACAGCGATGGATTCCATCAAGGCCGCAAATCCAATGACTATTACAGCAATCGAGATGGCAGGGTTTGATGCAATTTCAATGAGACCACTTGCGATGAGGGCAAGAGAGCAGACCAAACTGGCTGTTGCCATGTGGCGCGGCGCGCGCAATGTAGTCACGAGTGGAATGAGAACAATGGCGAGAGGAATCGTGATGAGTAACGGTGATGCAGGCTGAGACGACGGCCCGAGCCACCAAATAGGTCGACCAATGGTTCGACTTGAGATCGCAACTGCAAGAAGCGCCCCAAAGACTCCGGCCCAGGTGAGAGTAGAAACTGTCCGCCAGCCATCGCTTGGCACCGCAGTGATTGGTGCAGGTGGCGACGTGAAATCCATGTCTGCCACCGTACTCAGCCCACCCCTGCAAGAGGTGGCACCCATAGATAGCCTGCAGGCGTATGGAAAAGTCACCATTCAATAAATTGTCAATCTTTTTCCCTATGTGGAATGAAGAGGCATACATCGAACGCGCAATAGATGCTGCGCGCGAAGAGTGTGAAGACTTAATGGCGCAAGGCGATATCGCCGATTACGAAATGATCGTTATTGATGATGCATCAACCGACTCAACTTTTGAAATAGCACAGAGTTTGGCTGCCGCAGATCCGCGCGTAAAAGTGGTGCGTCATCCTGAAAATCGCAAACTTGGTGGATCTATGAAGTCGGGCTATGCCGCAGCGACTGGTGACTTGGTTCTGTATACCGATGCTGACTTGCCCTTTGACATGCATGATGTTCATAAAGCAATGCGACTACTTCGTTATTACAACGCAGATGTTGTCAGCGCATACAGATTTGACCGCACGGGTGAAGGGTATGTGCGAACTGTGTATTCGTTCTTTTACAACATCATGGTTCGTGTTCTTTTTGGTGTTCGCATGCGTGACATTAACTTTGCCTTCAAGTTGTGTCGGACTCGAATTTTTGATCATGTTGATCTAAAGAGTGAAGGGTCATTTATTGACGCTGAACTCGTGGTCAAGGCCCAGAAGTTTGGCTACTCAGTTATCCAGTTCGGAGTTGACTATTTTCCGCGTACTCGTGGTGTCTCGACGCTGTCGTCGCCTTCAGTCATTGTGAAAATCTTGAAGGAAGCGCGCAAGCTTCGCCGAGAAATTCGAGGCATTTCGCCTGTTGTTTAGGCTGACGGCCGACGTACCGTTTGCGTTGGTAGCGTTTCGGTGCTGTGTCTGAACCTCTTGAACCCGAATTTGCAATGCCTGTGCACCAGTCGTGGTGGGTCAGATGGCGTCAAGCAATCATCACATCGGTCGTCTTTGTCCTTGTCGGCACTGGGGTGGCGATTGCTCACAACAATCAGACACCGGTAACTACTACAACTACAGCGGTGACGACTCCGGGGTTTTGTCCGGCTGATGCACCGATTACTTGTTACACGTTGACGCGCACCATTCGAGATGGAATGAAAGGTGCAGATGTCCGCCGAATTCAACAGCGACTCAAAGATTTACATTTTGATCCGGGCCGTATTGATGGTGTGTATGGCGGAGATACGACAATGGCCGTGTGGGCATTTCAGGCATTGGTTCTGAAAATGACGCGCGATACTTTGGTCGATTTTGTAACCCCAGTGCTGTGGGAATCAATGCGTGGTGAAGTGACCATAACGCCACGGCGCCAGCCCGGAACACCAAATCATGTTGAGGTGTATTTGCCGGAACAAGTTCTAGCCGTCTTTAAAGGAACGCAATTGATTCTTGTGTCGCACATCTCAACAGGTACTGGGCAGAAGTGGTGCGAAGAAGTGACCATTGACCCAGGCGAAGAGGGAAACAAAACAGCTGTGCCATTGAAAGACGGAGTGTGTGGCGAAGCCATTACGCCTGGTGGTATTTATTACTTCTATAACCGCAAACTCGGACAACGTCAGAGCAAATTAGGCACCATGTGGAACCCCGTGTATTTCAACTTCGGCATCGCGATACATGGCGCAATGATGGTGCCTAAGGAACCTGCCTCTCACGGCTGCGTGCGTATTCCGATTTTCATATCGAACTATTTCCCGGCACTGGTGCAATATAACGATCGTGTGTATGTGTTCGATGGGGTTAAGCAACCAGAAGACTACGGATCATTGGCACCGCCATGGGACAAGAAAGATCCGAACTACACCACGACAACGTCAACGTCGACGACAACAAGTACGACTCTGCCAAAGGGAGTAGTTCCACCGGCAGTTACTACGACAACTTCAGTACCGAAGACAACAGCAAAGACCACTCTTGCGCCAGTTGTGGCGACGACTGTATCTACAACAATTCCGGCTTAGTTACTTATTGATGCAGTAACTGCACAATGAAAAACCTCTGCAAGCAATGCGACACGTTGTTGCGTGGCGTAGAGGTTCAGTTCCAGATCTTCTTTGGTATTACTTCCTAATGTGAGATGAAGTGCTTTCCCTTTTTGTTTGACCGAAATTGATGATGTGCGTCCATCGTGTGTTCGGTCAAGTCCAATTGCAATGCGCAGCATGCCTGACAACATTCGAACAATATTTTGGTCTTCTTCTGAGAGCGCCGCAAAGGTGGCATGTTGAATTTTTGGCTCACTCTTTCTGTGGTACCGAGCAATTTGGGCGATGAGTTCGATCTCGTGATCTGTAAACCCAACAAGATCAGCATTGCGCACGATGTAATAGGTATGCAGATGATGACGTGCGTGGGAGACGACAAGGCCGACATTGGCTAAGACTGCCGCGGCCTCAAGGTAGAGCCGATGATGTGAATCAAGTTCGTACAGGTGGGACAACTCGTCAAAGAGCATGCACGAGAGGCGAGACACATTGAGGCCGTGCGAGGGGTCTTCGTCGCATCGTTCTGCGAGCTTTCGCGCACTCTGAATTGCCACGTTGTGGAGATCATTGTCTACTTCAGGATTAAGACGTTGAGCTGCATCGAGAAGTACTCCTTCACGAAGTGCGTAGTCACAATATGTGAATTCTGTGATGTTGAAGGTCTTGGCTAAGGATTCAAGAATGAGTGCGCCAGCCAAAATAATGTCGACTCGATCTGCATCAAGTCCCTCTAGTTCTTCTCGTTGTGCAAGCGTGCATGATGCAATTTTGCTGGTCACAATGCGAAGCTGGTCGAATGAAAAGGCGATTCCGTTCATGGAACGCGGAGATTCGTCGTGAGTCAACATCCAGCACATGCGAGCAAGGGTTTCGCCGGTGCCTGAAGACACCACGGCAACGTCATGGCCGAGTTTGAGGATTTCTCTCTTTGTGGGCTCGATAGTCGAAGCCACAAATTGCGAACAGGATGACACTGAAGCGGGATGAGTTGAACCACTGGGGAAAAATCTGTTGGATAACCGCACTGCGCCAATTTTGAAACTACGAACAAATAATTCTTCTGTGTGATCGAAAACAACGACTTCGGTCGACCCGCCGCCTATGTCAATGAGCAGGGACCTCTTGTCCGACAGGGGGAGAGCCTGCAAGACGCCTAAATGTATTAGGCGAGCTTCTTCGACGCCGGAAATCACTTCGATGTCTATGCCGGCTTCGGTGGCAGCTCTATCGACAAAGTCGGATGAATTCTTCGCCTCACGAACTGCACTTGTTGCCACCGCAAAGACACTGGCTCGATGTGCATCTGCAATGCGACGCATGTTTCGCAATGCTTCGATTCCACGTTCAATTGCCTCTGGACTCAGCATTTTCATGTCACCGCCGCCCTCACCAAGGCGCGTGTTGTCCTTTTCTCGGGTAATTACTTCAAATCCCGATGGGCTTACTTTTGCCACAACCATATGAATGCTGTTGGTGCCGATATCGATGGCAGCAATGACTCGGGAAGAAAGGTTCATACTGAGACTGTGGCTCCTGGGTGTATACCTATTTCCAACAATGTCACGGTAGTAGCGTATCGCTCATGTCAAACGCAATACCTAACGTTCTTACAGACCTCATCCCGATGCCACGCATTATTGAAAAATCAGTGGCTCGCGACATCACGCTTGTCTTGGGCGGAGCATTGTTTACAGCTCTGTGTGCCCAAATTGTGATTCATCTTGGTTTCACACCTGTTCCGATTACCGGACAAACTTTTGCTGTCTTGGCAGTTGGTGGCGCACTTGGATCACGCCGTGCCATTGCGAGCCAGGCGCTCTATTGGCTTCTCGGTGCAATTGGCCTACCGTTTTATGCAGATGCATCCGGTGGCTGGAGTCGCGCAACGGGATCAACATTTGGTTACTTCGTTGGCTTCGTTGTTGCTGCGGGCATCGTGGGTTGGTACGCCGATCGTCGCAATGACCGAAACTTCGTGATGTCTTTGTCAGCAATGGCGTTAAGCACCGTAATTATTTATTTCTTCGGAGCTATGTGGTTGGCTCATTCGATCGGAGTTCCGGTGGCCTCCGGAGAGACAAATGCCATCTCGCTAGGAGTGGCACCATTCCTTGCTGGCGATGCCATCAAGTTGGTGTTGGCGGCACTTGTTAGCCCAATTGGCTGGGCCTTGTATTACATCAAGCCACGCTAAACGACAACGGCATTTTCTAGGTCATACTTGGGTGTGGCTGAGCGCATGACAATGACGAATGAAGTGGTGAGCCGTAAGCGTGGCCGACCTGCGGACACTGATTCGACCGATACCCGTGACCGCATCATTGTCTGTGCTCTAGAGCGGTTTGCTGCAGAGGGTTTCGAAGGCACCACAAATCGGGAGATAGCAGAGAAGGCTCACGTCTCTAGTGCTGCTTTGTATCACTACTTTCCATCAAAGGTTGATATCTACATCGCTGTATGTGATTCGATAACCGAAATTTTTGTGAATGTGTTTTCAAGAGTAAAAGAATCTGAGACCACTCTTGAAGCACGCCTAGTTGCACTTTTTACTGAAGTCGGAACACTCGGAGCGACTGCTCCTTCCACAGTGGGATTTATTACGGGAATTTCTGCAGTTGTACAAAAACATCCTGAAGTTTCCAAAGGAACTGATGTGTTTGGAAAAGAATTTGCGCGCAACATTGTTGATCTCATTTCAACAGCGACCGAAACTGAGGAGATACTGCAGGGGACTTCCATTCAGTCATTTGCAGAACTTGTGTCCTCGGTTCTTGCCGGATTGGGCCGAATGAGCGCTCGTGGAGACCAATCTCGCCATGTTGCAGTGGCCGATGCCTTCTTAAGACTGATTCACACCGCCGCACAGAAGTAAGTTGGCGTCATGGACGCTGAGGTATTTCATTCGCTGATGAATGTGGCTCAAGGGGTCACATCGTTACCTGACATGTTTCGCTCAGACCCGACCCGCAGTGAGTGGCTCACGATTGATGCGTGTGGCATTCATGCAGATTTCTCACGTCAGCGCGTTAATAAACCACTGCGTGATGCTCTCATTCGCTCTGTCGACATAATGGATATTCCAGGTTCGTTCGCAAAAATGATCGCAGGTGAGGTTATGAATGCCACTGAAGATCGCGCGGTCGGACACATGGCTTTGCGTGCTCCCGTTACATCATCACCGTTTGCACTGCAAGCAGCCGAACAATTAGAACGCGCCAAGCATCTAGCTGACAATGTACGTAACGGAACTATGCGCAGCGCAAGCGGTGAGCAGTTTGAAACTGTGATCAACATTGGCATTGGTGGAAGTGATCTTGGGCCAGCCATGGCGACCCGCGCGCTTCGTCGATACGCACATGGCCCAGTTGTGAAATTTGTTTCCAACATTGATGCAGCAGATCTTGATGAAGCGCTTCACGGTGTCAACCCAACTACCACGTTGTTCGTCATCTCTTCCAAGACCTTCACCACCTTGGAAACGATGCACAATGCAGAACGGGCGCGTAGTTGGATACAGGCGAGCACCTCAGAGTGGTCGAAGCATTTCGTTGCGGCAACTTCACAGGCAGAGGTTGCCGTGAGTTGGGGAATTCACAGAGATCGTTGCCTCGAATTCTTTGATTGGGTCGGAGGACGGTTTTCATTGTCGTCCGTCATTGGCTTTCCAGTGATGTGTGCCATTGGTACCGATCAATTCAGCGACTTATTAGCGGGAATGGCAGACATGGACCATCATGTCGTGACAGCGCCGACTGAAAACAATTTGCCAATGATGCATGCGTTGATGTGGTGGATGAATAGCGCACTTCATATGTTTCCCACAGTCGCAGTGATTCCGTACAGCCACGATTTGGCACGATTGCCAGCTTTTCTTCAGCAGCTTGTCATGGAGAGCAATGGAAAATCCGTTGGCTGTGACGGTCAGCCGGTGCTTGGCGGTACTAGTCCTGTTGTGTGGGGCGAAGAGGGGACCAATGGTCAGCACGCATTTTTCCAAATGTTGCACCAAGGAACTCACGTTGTTCCCGTTGAGTTTCTGACAACCGTGGCTCCTCTCGGATCCGATACTGCAGCGCATGATTTGTTGTTCGCAAATATGATCGCCCAATCCGAAGCATTGGCTTCTGGGCAATCACACAACGAGCCACACAAGTCGTTTGAAGGAAATAGGCCAAGCAGTGTCTTGGTAGTCGACGAACTAACGCCTCGACGTCTTGGGTCATTGGTCGCAATGTATGAACATTCGGTGGCCATTCAAGGTTGGCTCATGGGTATAAATAGTTTCGATCAGTGGGGTGTGGAACTGGGAAAAGTACTGGCAATTGACGCCGCTTCGGTGATTGTTCACGACTCTCAACCCGATGCTAAAACCATGACACACCCCTTGCTGAATTGGTATCTGTCAATGCGAAAAAAACTGTCACGCAATCAATAACAAAGGGGATAACCTGCCTGCAATGGCAAGTTCCTCTAAGAAGCCCATCATCAATTCAGCGGAACGGATGTTGAATCTCGTTGCTTTACTGACTGAAACCAATCGTCCGTTGACGTTGGAAGACATCGGTAATTCCATGTCGAATCAGTACCCTGAAAAAGCAGAAGCGCGGCGTACTGCCTTCGAACGCGACAAAAAATCATTACGCAAGTTGGGCGTGCCGATCACCACGCAAGTACTTGGTGGAAGCGACGCAGGAAAGACTGCCTATTCCATTGATCGTGCAGAATACAAACTGATCGACTTTGATCTCACTGATGATGAACTGTCGGCATTGCAGCAAGCTGCAGCTCTTGTCCAAATCGATACTCAATGGGGAAAGCAGGCTGTGCAGTGGCTTGGTGGCGATATTGAGGATTCGCCTACTCGTACGGTGGCTCATGTTGATGCGCGGTCTCAGGAATTGCCGCAATTGTGGTCAGCCATTGCAAAGTGTTGCCAAATTTCTTTTCCCTATCACGGCCGCGTTCGCACGGTTTTTCCCTACGGTCTTATTTCTCGCAACGGATTCTGGTATCTCGTTGCGTTTGATACAGAACGTCAAACACAAGTGACCTACCGTGTTGATCGTTTCGAAGATGTTGCCATCATCGGAAACGAAGAATCGTTTGTGCGGCCTGCAGATTTCAATCTTGCAACTGCGTTTGAACGTGATGCCAAGTCATTCCCAAGTGTTGATACTGAGGTTGCTACGGTTCGTTTGGATCGGCACATTGCTTCTGGTGTTGTGCGTGAACTAGGAGAAGACGCCATTGTCGCAAAGCGCAGTGACGGTTCTGTAGATGTAGAAGTGCCGTGCGGTAATCGCGTTGCGTTTCGTTCGTGGTTGTACGCCATGGTCGATCGGGCACAAGTTGTCTCACCCGATTCATTGCGTAACGAAATAATGAATGACCTGACTCGACTTGCAGGAGGTGCATCATGAGTTCTAAGCGCGGTCCACGTTCTTCGGAAGCACGCGTCAGTGGGTTATTGCGCATGTTGCCATGGCTTATGAAGCAAGAGCGAGTATCTGTGGCAAAGATGGCCAAGCAATTCGACATATCTGAATCTGACCTGATTGAAGATATTGAGATGGCGTCGATGTGTGGCGTGCCGCCCTATACGCCATGGGAACTGACAGATATTTACATTGATGAGGGTGACATCTTTGTAGGGGCTAACAAGCGATTTGAGCGCAGTTTGGAATTGACGTCGTCAGAGGCATTCGGTCTTAATCTCTTGGCCACCGCCGCACGAGAACTTCCCGGTTTTACTCGGGGTAAAGACTTGAAGAGCGCTATGAAGAAATTGCGCAAAGTATTGGGTGATGACGTGGTTGATGTAGATATTGAATCGCCTGCATTTTTGTCAGTTGTTACTGATGCAGCATCGACTGGTCAACGTCTTCGCATGACATATTGGACCCCTGCTCGTAACGAAGAATCAGAGCGCACCATCACTGTTCGCACTGTCTTTGTTGACAGGGGACATTGGTACATTCGCGCCGATGATGACGCATCAAATGACAGTAGGCATTTCCGTGTTGACCGCATTCGTGCTGTAACTCCACTTAATGAATTTGTTGCAGTCTCTGATACTTCGGCTCAAGTTCCCGTCTGGTTCGCTGACGCTTCAGGCAGTGTTGTGGTGACGGCAGAGGTTGCAGCATCAGCGGCATGGGTCGTCGAGACGTATCCGTGCACTGTGCGCGAAGAACGCCCAGATGGCTCGTTTCTTATTGACATCGTGTCAAATAGTGAGCATTGGCTCGGTCGTCTGCTACTTCGTGCAGGTGGCGCAATCACTGTGGTTGCTCCGGCGGAATTGGCTTCAATACAAGCCCGTACTGCTAATGCAGTGCTGGCGAGCTACCGCGCAAACAGTTCAGACACTTGATCGGGCTTTTCAACACCTAATTCTTTGATGAGGTGCATCAGTAATTGTGCTGTAGCTGTGGCATCAGATTTTGCATCGTGCACTTTGCCGCGTTCGATTCCGTAGTGCTCACATAATGCAAAGAGGTTGTGTCGGCGGTCTGAATCTGCAGTGGTGGTTCGCCGAGAAAGAGCCAACGTGTCAATGTGAGTATCAATTCGGCCTTCGATGCCAACACGTTCTGATTCGGCATGAAGAAAACCCAAATCAAACGGCGCATTGTGGGCAGTAAATACATTGCCGGCACTGATGCTCCATAGTTGTTCAAGGGCTTTTCGTAGTGGCATGCCGCCAGAGACTTGTTCTGCCGTAATGCCGTGAATATGTTCTGCCCCGTGTTGATATTCGACGGGGCTTTCGGGTTTGACAATGGTGTCGAACGAGTCAACAATGTCGCCTTCGCCGTTCATGATGACCGCAGCGAGTTGCACAATGCGGTCTGTTTCGGGGTTGAGGCCTGTTGTTTCAAAGTCAACGACTGCAAACGAGACATTGCGCATGCTGTGTGGTGCGGTAGAAAGTTCGTGCGAAGTCATTGAGGGCACCTTAGGGCGGGGGTGAGGCATGGTGAAGTCATTGAGGCTGTGACATCAACTCGCAGGTGGTGTCATCAAGTCAATAATTGTTTGGCGATCGAAATAGTCGCGCCACAGAGTTATTTTCCCGCCCTGAATTTCAAAGACTCCAGCAACTGGCAACGTTGCCCATCGACCATGAATTTCTACTCTGTCATCACGCTCATTGAGAACGGTGCCAGATTCAATGGTTCCACTAGAAGTTTGACGGAGAATTTTCCAATCAATACCGGTACACATGCTGAAGAAGCCGTTGAGCGTGTCGCGCAGTCCTTGAGGGCCAAATGTTTTTCCCATTGGCACATTGTCGTATTCGAAGTCGCTTGTCACCATGGCTGCAGCACCATCTAGATCGCGTGCAATCAGAAGTGAAATGAACTCTGTCACGAGAGAGTCAGGAGTCAGGGGAGAATTGGTCATGACACGATTGTGTCATGTGCTCTACAAAAGTTCGGCAGCAAGGCTTGCCACTTCGCTGCGTTCACAGGCAGCAAGGGTGACATGACCAAAACATTGTTGATCTGCGAAAGCATGAATGAGAACAGCGAGGGCGTTGTTTGACTCTCCCATATAAGGGGCGTCAATCTGGCTTGTGTCGCCCGTGAAGACCACTTTGGTGCCTTCACCAATGCGGGTGAGGATTGTCTTCAAGGTGGTGGGTTCAAGGTTCTGAGCTTCGTCGACCACAACAAACTGGCGATGTAGTGACCGGCCGCGCAAGAAAGTGACAGATTCAAGAGTGAGTTGTGAACGAGTTGTCAGATCTTCGATGAGGCGCTTTGCATCATTGCTGGAGCGCTGATCTGTCAATGCAACGATGGCGTCATGAATGGCTGACATCCACGGGTCAAGTTTTTCGTCTAATCCGCCCGGCAAGAAACCGACATCGGCTCGGCCAACAGGTACTAACGGGCGATAAATCGCAAGCTTCTCATACGTGCGAGATTCAACAACTTGTTCAAGACCAGCAGCGATAGCCATTACCGTCTTTCCGGTTCCGGCTCGACCGTCAAGAGCAACGACGCTGACATCGGGGTCCATCAGAAGTTCAAGAGCAAATCGCTGTTCTTTTGAACGCGAGCGAAGCCCCCATGCTTCAGGAGAAGTGGCGGCCAGTAGTTCCACTGTGTCGCCGGTGCTGCGAACAAGTGCAGATTGAGAACCAGAACGGACGACTGCGAATTCATTGGTGGTGAGCTTTGTTGAAGCGTCAAATGCGTCAGAAGAAATTTCGCCGTGTTCATAGAGTGCATCAACAACCGTTGATGACACTTCTAGGGTGAACCAACCCATTGGACGTGTATGAGCAGATCTGCCTACTGGCTGATGCTCTGCTGCAACTAGCCCAAGGTGAGCTGCTTTGATTCGTAAACCCGCATCGTTCGAAATGATTTGTGTTGGTGCTTTGAGAGATTGTCCAAGAGCAGCTCCGATGATGCGATTGTCAGGAATCTCTGGATTAAGCCCATTTTCAATCAGTAAGTGTCGCTGAATACCGTTCACTTCAATATGAACTGTTGCCCCACCTGGTTCCTGATTCAGGGGAACGGGCAGGTGAATAGAACCACCTGCTCTACGCCGCAAATCTTCAATAGTGCGTAATGCTGTGCGAGCCGAACGGCCAACATCATCAGCGCGACTTTTCAAGCCGTCAAGTTCTTCAACAACAGTAAGAGGAATGACGACATCGCAGCCAGGGAAAGAATGAAGACAACCAGGGTCTGCAATGAGCACTGACGTATCAAGAACTATGCGAGTACGCACGCCAACGGCATACTTCGAAGTGCTCGTCATGACGTCATCTGGTGACTCCATGTCGGCACCGATCTGCTCCGCAACATGATCGATGTCTCATCTTGGCATTACCAATTCAATCAAGTGGTGGATGCTCAGGCCTTTAAACAAATTGTTCATGTCGACGTAACTTTTGTCTGAGCGCTTGTGAAAGAAATGATTTTTTTGTGTTCGTCGGAGCTGTGAAGCGCCTTATTTCGGCGAATTTCCAAATTTTTTTAAATATTTTTTTGTCCGGAGTTTTTTATATTTCGCACGTCATGACGACGAGAATTAAAAAACAAAATTGCTTCACTTGTGAGATGCTCGTCACGTTCTGTTTGTTCTGTTGCAGTGAAAATCTGTCGAGCAAACTCGCTCTGGAGCATTCCGAGAAGACTTCGCAAATCCTTGCTGCATAAGGGAATAAGAGATTTTCGGCGTGAACTGCACGATGCTGATGTCTTTGCAAAGAGTGAGAGGGCACGATCAGCAGTGAGTGTGGCGTCACTGCAAATTGGCAAGTAAATACAAGACAAAGTGCGTGTGCGCACTCAACTCAAAAAGAGCAAAAAATGAGATAGTTGCATTTGCAACTATTCGAATGCTTGCAATTTGTTGTGAGAACGGGTCAAATTGTTTGACAACTCCGATTCCGGGGAGGAATACACAATGACAAAAGCAGAACTCATCGAAGAGGTATCAAAGGCAGCAGAGTGCTCGAAGGCAGACGCCGAGCGCACCCTTGCAGCGTTCTTTGACCTAATTGTTGCTTCTACTAAGAAGGGCGAAAAAGTGGCATGGCCGGGCTTCGGCTCGTTCAGCACCACCGATCGCAAGGAGAGGACTGGCCGTAACCCACAAACGGGTGCAGCAGTAACAGTCCCCGCCTCAACCGCGATGAAATTCACAGCGAGCTCTACATTAAAAGCTCAGCTGAACCCAAACCGTAAGTAACCACTTACACAACGAGAGGAAACTCAAGTGGCAGCAAAGAAAAAAGCAGCAGCTAAAAAAGCTCCTGCACGCAAGAAGAAAGCAGCAGCTAAGAAAGCTCCTGCACGTAAGAAGAAAGCAGCAGCCAAGAAGGCTCCTGCAAAGCGCAAGAAAGCAGCCAAGAAGGCCGCTCCTGCACGCAAGAAGAAAGCAGCAGCTAAAAAGGCTCCTGCAAAGCGCAAGAAAGCAGCCAAAAAAGCTGCTCCTGCACGCAAGAAGAAGGCCACTCGTAAGAAGGCCGCTGCAAAGAAGGCCTAAGCCTTCTTTTCAACTTCAAATCAGTAGAACCCTCGGGTTCGGAGTGTCGGAATGGGGGGCGAAAGCCCTCCATTTCACTTTCTCCGGACAGGTTCTCTTAGAGCCTGTCCATGAGGTGAAAGATTTCAGCCGCCGCGAAGCCGTGTGGCGCACCAAGGTCACTCATCCGTTGACGCATCCGTGAGCGGAACACTTCCATGCCGTCTTCGTCTGTTGCTTTCATCGTTGATTCAAACTGGCTTTCATGGCGTTCTAATGCCGTGAGTTTTATAGGCACCCATAAGGAAACATCTTCCACATGATTTGGTTCGTCTGCTTCCCACAACAGCAATGCATCGGGGCGATGATGAACGACACCATGATCAGTGAAGTGATGCTTTAAGAAATGTGGGTCACGTGCAGCAACGATGGCATCGCATACGTTGAGGCCAGTATTGCGATGGTCTGGGTGCAGGCGATAACGCTTCCACGGATCATGTGACAAGACCACATGTGGCTTCACAGTTCGAATTGCAAGAGCGATTCGGTCGATTGCTTCTTTTGAATGTTCAAGTTCACCGTCGACATAGCCAAGAAATGACACTGTGCCAGAAGTGCCAAGCGCACTGGCTGCATTGCGTTGTTCAACTTGGCGCGACTGAACGAGTGCCGCAGTGTCTGCATCAGGGTTCCAGGTTCCTTTTGATCCGTCGGTGCACACAAGGTGATGCACTATTGCGCCTTCCGCGGACCATTTAGCGAGTGTTCCGCCGCATCCGAACTCAACATCGTCTGGGTGTGCACCAATGGCAAGAACAACTTTCGGTGTTGTGAGATTCGATGTGAAGGTGGTTGCAGTGACTGGTGGTTGTCCTGGGTCGTTTGCGCTCATGATTGTTCCGTTTCTCTTCGTGCTAATTCACTTAAATCGTCTGCTGTATCAAGGTCGAGTGCCAAAGCGTTATCAATGATGATTTCAT
The DNA here is from genome assembly GCA_037129095.1 of Actinomycetota bacterium. Lineage (GTDB taxonomy): Bacteria > Actinomycetota > Acidimicrobiia > Acidimicrobiales > Ilumatobacteraceae > UBA2093. The sequence goes on from JBAXVL010000025.1 coordinate 16,089, forward strand.
ATTCAAGTCCGGCATCTATTGCGAGGCGAATGTGATTGTCACAGCTACCCGGGCCATACGCAGTTGTGAAAGAACTGCTGGCGGGGAAACTTAGGACATTGGTGCCATCGCGATGACGGTCGGGGACAAGGCTTACTTTTCCTTCGCGCGCAATGTGATTGAAACTGATTGCCAAGGGAAGATCTGCATGGGCAACGATGATGTGGTCTGCGCCATCGGCTTTGGCAACTGTGCGTCCTGATGCCACTGCAATGTCAAGACCAGGTGTCTGACAATCAACAACATGGGCACCAAGCGCTGTAGCCCATGATGCGACACCTTCGTCTGAACACACCACATAGGTAGGTAATGACAAAGCAGCTCGCACAACGGTCTCTGCACACGATTGGGCTAGCGCAGAACGTTGTGATGCAGTCAAGGTGTCGGCAAGACGCCCTTTGGCCATGGTGAATGACTTCACGGGGATAACGACGGCGAGTTGCACCTTGTCAGCCTACGAAGCCTGTTGGCCTTGTGACCTACGCTAGAGATATGGCAGAGATTCGTATGGCAGTTGTGGGTGCCGGTTCATGGGGCACAACGGTTGCTTCGTTGGCTGCTGCGAACACTCCGACCGTTCTGTGGGCGCGCCGTGAAGCGGTTGTTGAGAGCATCAACACACTTCATGTCAACCCTGATTACATCAGCGCAGTCGCACTGTCGCCAGAGCTCAGGGCTACTTCGTCCTTGAGTGAGGCTGTCAGTACAGCTGATGTGGTTGTGATGGCAGTGCCGTCTCAGGGTTTTCGCCAAGTGCTTGTCGAAGCAAAATCACATATTCGTCCATGGGTGCCGATTGTCAGTTTGGCAAAGGGCCTTGAGGCGGGGTCAATGTTGCGCATGTCGCAAGTGGCTAATGAAGTGATGCCTGGCCACCCTGTTGCGGTGTTGACAGGCCCGAACCTTGCATCAGAAATTTCTGTTGGTCAGCCAGCTGCCAGTGTTGTGGCAATTGATGATGCAGTTATTGCAACAGCGCTTCAAGAGTTATTCTCAACGCCAACATTTCGTGTGTACACGAACCCTGACGTTGTCGGCTGTGAAATTGCTGGCGTTGTAAAAAACGTCATCGCTATCGCAGCAGGTATGGCAAAAGGAATGGGCTTCGGTGACAACACTCGAGCATCATTGATTACACGCGGCCTTGCTGAAATGACACGTCTTGCTGTTGCTCTTGGTGGCGATCCTGTATCGCTTGCAGGTCTTGCCGGCATGGGTGACCTCATTGCTACCTGTTCATCGCAGAGCAGTCGAAATACATCGGTCGGAATTCGGTTGGGCGCAGGTGAGGCTCTTGCTGACATCCTTGGTTCCACGTCGATGATTGCTGAAGGTGTGCGTAGTTCGGCGATTGTTCTTGAGTTGGCACAGCAATACGGAGTCGAGATGCCAATCACCGAGCAGGTAGTTGCCGTGTGTCACAACGGATTGTCCGCATCTGAAGGTTTACTTGCATTGATGTCTCGTCGTTCTCGTCCAGAAGCCCAACTATGAGCCGTGTTATTGGTAATCGCGGTGGCACGTGGCGTGGAACCGTTTCTGAACACGGAACTCTGACCCCTGCCGACGGCGGCCGCGAACTTGCTTGGCATGTTGCAGGCGATGATCGGTGGTATTCACCAGCATCTGAACCAACACTGCGACAGAAGTGGTACGCGGGTTTTCCAGTGTGCGAAACACGAATTCGTGTCGGCAACGGTGACATTGTGCAACGCATGTATTGCGTAGCTGACCGTGGCGGAATGACTGTTATTGAATTTGAAAATGAGTCAACTCTTCCTGTGGCGGTTGCAGTGACTCGTTCTGATGTATTGACCACGCGTAAACCAATTGATAATCCACCTGCCGGAATTGATTTGCCAGCTGGCTCAATGGTGATCCCACTAGGGCACAAGAGCACAGCACGAATTGCTTTGGCACATATCAATCCGGCGTCTGGGCCATTGCCTGATGATGTTCCAGATCATCAACAAGTAGTGCGTGGATGGGAGACTGCATGTGATCTTGCGTCTCGCATCACCATGCCAGACCATTCAGTGGTGGCAGGTATCGCTCGCGTGCGCAGTGATCTGTTGCTAGGTGTTGGTGTTATAGAAGATGCGTCAATTGAATTGGTTCGTCTTGCTGAAATACATCGAGACTCAATTGTTGATGTTGTGGAAACTGTTCAGCGCAGAGTCAAGGCAGAAAAGCGCGCCAAAGTGTTGCAGTGGGACACTCCTCACCTCATGGCGTCCGCTGCACGTGCGTGTGTGTTGCTGGAGGACGAAGTTGCCGCAAACGATATTGGGTCAACGTGGTTGCGTATGGCTGACCGTGCCGTAGCGGAACTTCCAATTGAGATCCCTGGCGGACTCGGAGCAATCGCATGGGCCGAGTCTTTGTTGGCGCAGGCATCACCAAGCGGTGGGCAGTGCGTGTTGCTACCTCACGGCATTCCTGAGACCTGCTGGGGTTCGGCTTTTGAAGCGCACGGCATCACCGCTGATCCGTACCGCACGATTTCGTTTGCTGTGCGTTGGCATGGTCCGCGACCTGCTGTGTTGTGGGAAATCACAGGTGCAGCTGGCTTGTTGATTACAGGTGGCGCCGCTGATCCGTCGTGGCACACCACAGATGCTTCAGGCGAAGCACTGCTGGCAGCGCCAGTATCGGCTGTACCAACTAACGATCAGTAAACAGCTCAAAAGTGTCGCCAACAGCAATGTCGCCACATGTTGTGACCATTGCGTAGAGACGACATTGATCGCCGCGTTCGTGGCTCATGCGCTTGAAATCTTTGTTGAGAAACCAGTCATTGTTCTGCTTGCACGGAATTGCGTACGACGTGAGAAATCCGCGCATGGTTCCGATGCGAAAATGTGCACCTGGGCGAAACGCCTCAGCCGAAATACCCGCGACGGAGATGTTTTCTCCGGCAAATCCGGGACTAATCGGGTGACCTTCCGCGCGCAGTGTCTCAATGGCGTCTGTTGACCAGATACATAGTGCTTGCCATGGTCGTCCGTGACCGACTCGCCACGACTGCACGTCACCTTCAACGCCCTTCCATCCGATCACAGCTGAATCCAGTGGCTTCTTCGGTAATCCTTTAGATGCATGCAAGTGCGCGATAGTACCGACATGATCAATTGCAAGAGAACGCATGGTGGGAAAGAAGCGCCACATGGCTGCAAGAAGCGACTCAACTTGTGATGGCGTGAGTTCGTCATACTTGGCCCCAATCGCAGCAGTTGTTGCTGCGAATGCAGCATCGACATTGTCAAGCGACGGCAATGAGATTCCTGCAAGCGATGACATCTCTGCGAGATACCCGCGTGCTCCAGCAAGCCAGCCATCGGGAATAGAGGACTTGTGTGTGTGGTGAGTCCAGATTTCGTCCAGTTCCTCAAGGGTGCCCTGTGCATCTTGAGCCGTGTACACGTAGTTGCCGACAGTGATCGATGCGGAGCGAGCCATGTTCGAAGCCTACGCTTCACCGTATGGCACGACCAGTTCCCACTCTTGAGTACGAGCGCGAACTCATGGCAACAGGTGCACGCATCATTGCCGGAATGGATGAAGTGGGTCGCGGTGCAATTGCAGGGCCGGTCACTATCGGAGTGGTTGCAATTGATGCAACGATTGGCGCTGTGCCTGACGGATTAGCTGATTCGAAATTGATGACACCGAAGCGAAGAGACGCAATGGTTCCCATTGCCAAAGAGTGGGGTCTTGCATGGGCAACTGGCTCTGCAACAGCAGCAGAGATTGACAAGTACGGCATTATGACTGCGTTAAGCCTTGCGGGCAGTCGAGCGTTGACGTCACTTGGCTTACGACCAGACATCATCATTCTTGACGGCAACAACAGTTTTCTACGTGAAGAAGATGATGGGCCGCGCATTGTGACTCGTATCAAAGGCGACCAGACATGCGCAAGCGTGTCAGCAGCCAGCGTGATTGCCAAAGTGGAACGAGACGCGTTGATGACGCAATTACACGAACAGTTTCCGCACTACGGATGGAGCGGTAACAAGGGTTATGGCGCAGCAGTACACACTGATGCAATAAAGATTCACGGAGTCACAGACTTGCATCGCAAGTCGTGGAACTTAGGTATTTAGGCTTTAGCGCCTGAAACTTTGATGTCTTTGAAAGGAGACACAGAATCGATACCCATGTCTTTTGGAAGACCAAGCACGCGCTCACCAACGATGTTGCGCATCACTTCGTCTGAACCACCAGCAATACGAAGGCCGGGTGCGCCAAGAACAAAGTTTGACCATGCGTAGGTGCCCCACTCGCCGCTGTCTGCGATGAGCTTTGGTCCGAGAACATGTGACACGAACTTCACAAGACGAGCTTGGTTGTTCACCAACACCATCTTGCCGACTGAACCTTCAGGTCCAGGAAGTTTTCCGGCCTTGGCAGAAGCTGCTGTGCGCTGAGCATTCATAGCTGCGATGCGGTAGTTCAGAACGATGTCTGCAAGTTGCACGCGAATGAGTGGGTCTGTATGGAGTCCGTAATGCTTCACCATTGCAATTACGCGAGTGAGCAAGTTGCTGTCGCCAGCATTGCCTCCACCGATTGATGCACGCTCGTTCATGAGGGTTGTGAGAGCAACGTTCCATCCGTTGTTGATGTCACCAAGACGGTGATCATCACGTACGCGCACTTCGTTGAAGAAGATTTCGTTGAAGCTTGCGCCACCAGTCATCTGCTTCAGCGGACGAATGTCAACGCCAGGGGCTTTCATGTCGACAATAAAGCCAGTGAGGCCTTTGTGCTTTGGCATATCCCAGTCAGTACGGCAGATGATTTCACCAATGTCTGAGTAGTGCGCACCTGAAGTCCACACTTTCTGCCCAGTGATGATCCACTCGTCACCGTCTTTGACTGCTTTTGTGGTGAGTGATGCAAGGTCGGAACCTGCACCTGGCTCTGAGAACAATTGGCAACCAATGATTTCTGCGCTCCACATTTGCTTGATGTACAAGTCGAGAGCTGCAGGAGTTGCGTGCGCGAGAATTGTTGGAGCAACCATGCCAAGACCAATACCGAAGCAGCTTTGGTCAGCAACACGGAATTGCACTTCAAGTTGGCTGTACAAACGATCGAATGCAGCGGGAAGTTCACGGCCGCCATATTTCTTTGGTCCGGTGATCCATCCGAAGCCAGCTTTGAATTTCTTGTTGCGCCATACTTTGGCTTCTTGTGCCTGAGTGAACTCTGCGTCACGATCGCGCTCGCGATAAAAGGTGTCTGCGCCTTCACCCCAGACGAATGCTTTTTCAACGGCACGTCGTTCTGCGTTTGCCTCGAGAAAGGCGAGTGCTTCTTTTTCAAATTCTGCGATGGTGATGTCAGCCATGGTGTGTTTGTCCCCTTAGTCGGACCCGAGCGAGTCCTTTTCTACTCGCACCACAGTATCGGGATGTCGATTGATGGGCGAAGCCCTGTGTCAATTGACTATCGTGGAGCGTTATGGGACAGCTTGTGGC
>JBAXVL010000026.1:0-20785 GCA_037129095.1 Actinomycetota bacterium
ACCTGAACTTGGGGCGCCGCTGGCCCCGTAGCAACTTCTTCGGCACGTTGAACTGCATCCACTTGTGACAGTGCTCCAAAAGAAAATTGGTCCTTGAATTCGTTTGCCACAGCTCCGAAGCCACCCCATGTCCCTTCTACTGACGGGATGTGCTCACGCAAGACAGGTGGCAGGACTCGTTGGCCATACACAAAAACAGCATCGTGAATAAAGTTTTTTAATTTGTTAAAACTCAAGGACGTAGCTGTTGACCCTTTCGTTTTGCACACCGAACGTGGACACAAACTCGTGACGGGCTCTGTCCCAGCTACAGACGTAGCCCCTGCAAACAATGTAAAAATATTCTTTGGGTATTGAGTAAGAAAAGGTCCTCCCGTTTGAGATGGGACAGACGAAGACAAAATTGCTGGAACTGCTTGATGTGTGAAATTAGATTCTGCCACTGAGTTTCGGTACCACGTTGATCCTTGTTCCAATTCAGCGAACGCAGGAAATCTTGCAGCATTAATTGCTCCATCAGTTCCCAGCAAGGAAAACACGGGGAACTCGTCAAAAATAACTTCTAGTACGGAAACCTTCTTATTCCCTATTACTGCATCAGAGGACGGTCCATCTGATTTCAACAAAACCGGCTGAAGAGAAATCGCTGCGCTTCCTAGAACTGCCACCGACAAGAGCGCCAACCAACGCGACCATTCGCGAACTGCCTTCGACTTGTCGAATGACATAGGAATAACGACTGCAAATACAACGCCAAAAATTATTGATGGAACGGTGCGATTCAGAATCACCAATCGCGCAACAGCAAGTCCCAACATCAGCGACAATCCGCTAATCAGAATTAAGCGCATCGCTTCATTAACCTTCGGACCAAATAATGCCGAGAATCGGTCCAGAGAGATACACACGATTGCAGGCACCAATCCGACTACAAGGAGAAATAGAGACACTTCTATCGGAGACAATTTGGCGGCAGAAAAAATTGTGGTGTTTTTCCCGTACAGATCAAGCAATGGCTGTGCGATTGCCATTGTCGACAATGCCAAATAAGTCAAAAAATGCCTGCGGAACATCCGACAACCTTGCCACAATGAACAGGTGCCATTCATGTCCCTCTATCGACTTCGACTCTTATCAGGTGTACTGGCATCAGTGGGTCTCGTGTTGGCGACCTTCCTATTTGTCTCCCCGCCCCCGGTACAAGGCAAATCACCGGCTCTTGGCATTAATGGCCAGGGAACCTTGTTCATAGTGGGCGACAGTCTGACTGTTGGCACCGAAGCATTTGGGTCTCTCACTACAAGAGTGGACGCTCTTGGAACGTGGACCAATGTCGTCATGGACGCAAAGGTCGGACGCAAGGCATCACTCGGCGCCAACGTCATTGACAAAGGACTCACATCTACAACCACTGCTCTCGTCATAGCACTTGGCACAAATGACATGATTTCCAAACCTGAAACCTGGTATCCACGATGGGTAATAGATGAAGTGATGCGCAAAACCCGAGGACTGCCTGTGTTGTGGATCAACGTAGAGTTTTCTTCAACTGGCCGCGGTGACTGGCGCGCTCGTGGAGTTCGCTTCAATAAAGAATTGCGATCCGCAAAACTGAGATACCCGAACCTGACAATCGCAGATTGGAATACTGCATTCACTCCCAAATCCGCTAGCCGATTTGTGGCAGATGGTGTACACCTCACCGTGTCCGGATATCGCACACGTAGCCAATTCATGGTTTCAGCTATTGGCACATTTGGGCGTGCCGTTGTTGATGCAACAACTACAACTACCACAACTTCAACAACAAGCACCTCGACGTCCACAACATCGTCGACAACAACACTTCCACCAACGACTACATCAACTAGCTCGACTACCAGTCCATCGACCTCCCCCTCAACCTCACCCACGTCATCTATCGCGCCATAACGCAGTAGTACCATCAGCACATGCGCGCAGTGATGTCAAAACAGGGCGAAGTCTTCGTCACCGACTTCGAAGAGCCAACCGGAACGGGCAAGCTCATCACTGTTTCATCAGCAGGAATATGTGGTTCCGATCTGCATTTGGTTTCATCAGGATTATCGGGAGTCATCCTTGGTCACGAGTTTGGGGGATTCACGCCAGATGGCCAACTTGTCGCAATTCGCCCCACAGGTGAATGTGGCTCGTGCCTCCAGTGCACTCGGGGCCTTCCCCACACTTGCCGCGACGCTGTGAGCTCCCTTCACGGCACCTCAATTAATGGTGGACTAGCAGAACTGGTCAGAGTGGAAGAGTCTCGCTTAGTACCGCTTCCCTCTGGCACTGACCCGGCAGTTGTCGCACTCGTCGAGCCTCTCGCGGTTGTCGTACACGCAATAAACAGGTCACCAGTTCACCAAGGAATGTCAGCTCTTGTCGTGGGGTCAGGGTCAATTGGTCTACTCACCGCAGCTGTCTTAAAAGATAAAGGCGTCAACGTAGACATTGTGTGTCGCCATCAGCATCAATTTAGTGCGGCAGAAGCTTTAGGAATTCATGCAGTCACACAACCGAAAACGGACTATGACATCTCATACGACGCAGTGTGTACTCAGGAATCGCTTGACATGTGTTTCAACCTCACACGTCCTTGCGGGACCGTGATTGAGTTCGGAATGATTTGGGGAAACATCTCTCTCAAGAATCAAATGATGTTGAAGGAAATCTCACTCGTTCCATCTATTTTCTATAGCCATAATCACGAGCGCAATGATTTCCAAGAGGCCGTGGACATGTTGATCCGTCATCCTGAATTGATAACTGCATTAGTGACACATCGATTTTCTCTTGAAGAAGCAACCAAAGCATTTGCAGTAGCCAATGATCGAAAGGCTGGCGCAATTAAAGTTCACATATTCACAACAACATGAATTTTTTTCACAATCGTTTGTGAAAAATAATTTGGTTGGTGCACACAATTTTTTTTAAAAGTTGGGTGACACGAATAGCACTTGGTCGTATGTCACACGACAACACTTGCGATCTTTACAGCACTACCTTGACTCTTGTCACACCGTTCGGGTCTGACAATTTTAGGGGAAGTTCTTATGACACAAACTCACACAATGCGCTCACGTGTATTGCGTCGCGTTGGTGTTGCAATAGCAACAGCGATAGCGATTTCAACCGTGACTTCAACAGGCAGCCAAGCTGCTGCAGTTCCATCTGCATCAAAATATGGTGGCGAAGTAAAGGTCGGCATCTTCGACACCTTTCCTGGCTTTTGTGTGGGTAACAACCCCGCCAACTCTGCGCTGATGGCAGTTCGTTCTATGTACGAAACATTGTTTGAGCGCACAGTCGGTGGTGACTACGTCGGTCTTCTTGCAAGTGGAGCAGTTGCTTCTGCGGACTTAAAAACTTGGACAGTCACTCTTCGTCAAGGAATCTCGTTCCACGACGGAACTCCTTTTAACGCTGCAGCAGTTGTAACGAATTACTCAGCACTCACTGGCCTTACAGCGGGTACTGCATATTTAACTGGCGGAGCAGCAGGCTATTTGTCAAAGAGCTACACAGTCGGAACGGCAGCAGCATTTGCGGCAAACATCAAGAGCTTCTCTGCTAAGTCAACGTACGTCGTTGAATTTGTTCTTGACCGCGCTCAAAATGACTTTCTCGGAACCTTGTATGCATCTGGTCGCGGATTTATGCGCTCACCTACACAACTTGCATCATCCACAGCGTGTGCTTCGGCACCGTCTGGAACCGGACCATTCAAGCTTGTGAGCTGGACAACTGATTCGCTTGTTGTTGCAAAGAATGCGTCATACTGGCGCACAGATCCAATATCAGGTGCAAAGTTGCCATACCTCAACAAGATTACTTTCACGAATGTTAAAGAAGGCTCTCAACGTGCTGCTGCAGTTCGCAAGGGCTCACTCGATGCAGGAATGTTCGCAGCTGCTTCAGAAGCAACATTTATCAAAGACCTTCGTCTTCGTAAGAGTGTTGTCAATGAATTCAAGTCTCCAGCTGAATACTTTCCTTCATTGTGGCTCAACCAAGGAAAGCCTGGATCACCATTCGCAAACAAAAACGCGCGTCTCGCAGTTCTTTCATGCCTAGACCGCGTGAACTATGTCAAGGTCCGCACTAAGGGTGAAGGTGTCGTACCAACTTCATTGGTCGGCTCAAAGAGCGACATGTACTCCACTCGTGGATTCTCCAAGTTTGACATTGCAGCTTCAAAGAAATACGTAGCTGCATACAAATTGGATACCGGAAAAACGAGTCTGACATTCTCAATGCCAGTTGATACAACGTCGAACTCTGCAGCAAATGCGAAGTTCTTGTCAGACACATGGAAAAAATGTGGCATCACTGTCAACACAGTCACTGAAGAGACAGCAGTTATTATAGCCAAGGGTTTTAATGCTTCTCCGAAGATTGCTTCGGGCGAGTACTACAATGCATACGACTTGCTTCCCATTCTTTTGTTCGAAGGAACAGACGTGACATTCAACTTGCCATTCATTGTCACCAATGCTTTCCCTGCGACGAGCACTAGCCCGGTCAAGCCGCTGTTCCAGAACTCGGTTGGCGTGGTATTGGGCTTGAACCACCATTCAGATACCAATGTTGACACCTTGTTCTACGCCGGTGAGGCTGCCCAAACCCGTGCGGCTGCAAAGCTCAAGTACGCAGAAGGCACCTCATATCTGCAGATCAACGGCTTTATGGGCAACGTGACTCACGTGTATTACACCCTCTTCACTACGAAGAAGTTGGCCGGAATCGGAACACTTCAGCTCGTAAAGGGCAAAACCCAGCGTGTTGTCACCAACTGGGGCATCGACTGGACAGGCGTCTACAAGACGGCATAATCGCTGACTTTTGACACCATCTTCAATAGGTGTGGGGATTTTCCAACAGGAGATCCCCACACCTTTTGTCGTTGATGCCAGAATTGTGTGCCTCCTGTCTCAGGCGGGCGCGGGTGAAATAGTTCCCCCCAACAGCCACCAAGTGCCCAAAGAAATAGTTGCTCAAGACAATGGTTTTTCGTTCTGTGCCTAGCGTCACCTGCCCTAACGCTGATATGGTGACTGCAGTCACATCAACAATGGTGTGCTTTTTTGGGGGGAAACTCAATGACTCAAAGTCAGATCACTCGGTCACGTGTGATGCGTCGTATAGGGGTAGCAGTTGCAGCCACTATTGCGATCAGCACACTTGCCTCAACCGGAAGTCAAGCGGCATCAAAGCCAAATGCTTCCAAATACGGCGGAGAAGTAAAGGTCGGAATTTTCGACACCTTCCCCGGTTTCTGTGTTGGTAACAACCCAGCTAACTCATCACTCATGGCTACACGTACCGTGTACGAGTCATTGTTTGAAAAAACCCGCGGCGGCGACTACATCGGTCTCCTTGCCAAAGGTGCAACACCGTCAACTGACCTCAAGACATGGACTGTTGAATTGAAGACTGGCATCACGTTCCATAACGGCGAAGCCTTCAACGCAGACGCCGTTGTGAAGAACGTCGAGGCCGGAATGGGTGTTACAACGTACAAATCAGGATTCACAAAGATGTATCTCCTTGGTACAGCTGTTGCGTTCGATGCGAACATCGTTTCTGCAGTCGCTACTGACACAACCCACGTTGTGTTCACACTCGACCGTGCACAAAATGACTTCCCCGGAACTCTGTATGCATCAGGTCGCGCTTTCATGCGTGCTCCTGCACAGTTGCTCGACTCGTCAACATGCGCAAGTACACCAATTGGTACTGGACCATTCAAGATCGTCAGCTGGAATACAGATGAAATGATCGTTACAAAGAACACAAGCTACTGGCGCACAGATCCTGTATCTGGTGCAAAGTTGCCATACCTCGACAAGATCACTTTCACCAACGTGAAAGAGGGTTCACAGCGTGCAGCTGCAGTCCGTAAGGGCGCAGTCGATGCCGCAATGTTCTCTGGTGCTTCTGAAGGAACGTTCATCAAGGACTTGCGTCAGCGCAAATCAGTGGTAACCGAATTCAAGTCACCATACGAGTACTACCCATCACTCTGGTTGAACCAAGGCAAGCCAGGCTCACCTTTCAAAAACATTCACGCACGTAATGCAGTACTTTCCTGCTTGGACCGCGCGAACTACGTAAAGGCCCGTACAAAGGGTGAAGCACAAGTTGCTACATCACTTGTCGGCAAGGCCAACCCTATGTACACCACTCGTGGTTTCCAGAAGTATGACCCAACGTATGCAAAAGCAGAAGTTGCTTTGTACAAGCAAGAGACTGGCGCAACATCGCTTTCCTTCATCGGACCAAGCGATACAAGCTCAACCTCTACTGCTAACTCAAAGTTCCTGCAGACCATGTGGGCAGCCTGTGACATCACCTACAACTTCGTTGCTGAAGAAGGTGCAGTCATTATTGCTAAGGCGTTCAATGCGTCACCAAAAGCAGGTCAGTACTACAACGCATACGATGCGATTTCAATTCTTCTCTTCGAAGGAACAGACGTCACATTCAACTTGCCTTTCGCAGTAACCAATACATTCCCAACTGGCTCTAAGAGCACAGTGGCAGCATTCTTCCGTTCTTCTATAGGAACAATCCTCGGATTGAACCACCACTCAGATACCACGGTTGATACTGCGTTCTACGCAGGAGAAGCTGCTAACTCAAAGGCCGCAGCACTAACTCAGTACCAGAACGGAACTGCAATCTTGCAGGGCCAAGCAATCATGGGTTCAATGTTGAACTTCTACTACGACTTCTTTGCCGGTAAAAAACTCGGCGGAATCGGAACACTTCAGATTGAAAAGGGCAAGTCACAACGACTTGTTACAAACTGGGGTATCGACTGGACCGGCGTTTACAAAAAGTAATCGTTTAATCATTCGATAAAACAACTCGAAAGAGGCGGCGTCCAAATTGGGCGCCGCCTCTTTCTTTGTATTAGATTATTTGGGTAACCAAAGGGGGGTTCATGGACATTGCGCGACTTTTACTCAAGCGCTTCATCTTGATGTGCACCGTTGTTGTCATCGCAACATTTCTTTTATCACTCTTGATGTGGATCTTGCCAGGTGACCCTGCAGCGTTGCTAGTTCCTAATGGCGTGCAAGCTGTTCGTGACGGTATCCGGCACGAAACCGGACTCGATAGAGGCGTCTTTGGGTATTACTGGCATTGGCTGTCACACATGCTTACTGGAGACTTCGGTAAGTACTACCTGAATGGTGGATACAGATCAGTATCTTCCGTCTTAAAGCGTTGTCTGCCCCCGTCGCTCTATCTCATTTTGTATTCACAAATCGTTGCCCTCACGTTGGCAGTCCCCCTCGGATTAATTTCTGCATACAGAGAAGGAAGCCGCTTCGATAGGTATGCAAGTGCCATCTTGTTCACATCAGTTTCAGTACCTGGCTTTGCTCTGGCACTCATACTGTCACTCATCTTTGCGGTTCAGCTTGGCTGGGTAGACCCCATTGGTTATGCATCCCCGTTTGGCCACCCATGGCAACATTTCAAATTGATGGTGCTGCCCGTCACCAGTCTTGCAGTAGGGCTCACCTCTTCGTACACGCGCCTCTTACGTACCGACGTGATTGCAACCCTTAAAGAAGACTATGTCACCATGGCTGCATCAAAGGGAATCTCGAACAGACGAGTTCTGTGGATGCACGTGTTTCGCCCCTCAAGCACAACATTGCTTACTTCAGCAGCTCTGAACATGGGTGGCCTTATTGGAGGCACAATCATTGTTGAGACTATTTTCGTTATCCCTGGCATCGGATACGAGATTGCCTATTCAATTGGTTCACGTCAAGTCATCGCCATGCAGACATTGATTGCGCTCGTGTCCTTCGCATACGTGTTCTTCAACACCGCAGTTGACTTACTCACTAACATCACTGATCCAAGAACGAGGGAACGTCGTGTCTGAGACATCAACACTTTCATCGACCGGTATCGAATTACCTGTAAAGATCAAGCGCAAGAGAAAGCGTCCAATTGGGTTTTACCTTGCGGGCAGTTGGCTCTTTCTCATTATCTTTCTGGCAATCTTTGGATGGATTCTTCCTGCACCATCGTGGGATAAATCCTTCTACGACAGCCTCGGAGTGCACCCCTTCCATCATTCGCACATTCTCGGCACCACGCTCGACGGATATGACATGTTTGCTGGTCTGGTCAATGGTGCTCGACTTTCAGTGTTTGTATCTCTTATTTCGGTAACCGTCGGCGGAGCCATTGGCACATTCATCGGTGTCACATCTGCGTACTTCAGAGGCAAGGTTGACGTCTTTGTGACCATGGCATTCAACGTCATGCTCTCTATTCCAAACTTGGTGCTGTCGCTAGCGCTGTTATCAGCACTCGCCTACTCAGACGAGAACCATCCTGCAACCGTTGGACGTCGCGTAGGGGTGCTCATTTTGTCTCTGACAATCGTGATCATCCCTATTCTCGGCCGAATTGCACGTGGCGCCACACTGCAGTGGTCAAGCCGCGAATTTGTGTTGGCATCGAAATCAATGGGTACAAAAAACTTCACCATTATTCGCAAGCACATCCTGCCAAACGTTGCACCTGCCATTCTTGCCATCGGATTTCTTGCCATCGGATCAGTCATCATCGTTGAAGGATCCCTAGCAATCCTCGGCATTGGTGTTCCCGGCGGCGCTAGTTGGGGTTCCATGCTTGCCAACGGACGTGGCAACATCGCATACTCCCCATGGGAGGTCTACCTTCCAGCGGCAGCTATTGCGCTAACAGTTATCTCGTGTAACTGGTTTGGCGACTTTGTTCGCACGAGCCTTGATAAGAGAGAGTCAAAGATATGAGTTCACTTCTTAAAATCGACAATATGTCGGTTCGTTTTGCGACACCTCGCGGCAATCTCAAGGCAGTCAACGATGTATCAATTGAATTACTTGCCGGTGAGAGTCTCGGAGTAGTTGGAGAATCAGGTTCGGGTAAAACCGTATTATCGCGAGCCACAATGGGACTGTTACCAGGCACGGCAACTCGTACCGGCACTATTACGTACGATGGCCAAGACATCACGAACCTTCCGAAAGATGAAGTTCGTGAATTCTGGGGCACCGGAATGGCAATGATCTTCCAAGATCCGATGACGGCTTTAAACCCCGTACGTCGCATTGGTTCGCAGCTAACAGAGAGCCTCACTGTTCGTCTGGGAATGAACAAAAAAGACGCAAAGGAAAAGGCAATCGAACTTCTCAAACGAGTTCGTATCCCCGACCCTGAAGCAATGTTGCGCAAGTTCCCTTACCAACTTTCAGGCGGCATGCGCCAACGCATCATGATTGCTATTGCAGTGTCGTGCGAACCAAAGTTGCTGTTTGCTGACGAACCAACAACAGCCCTCGACGTGACAGTCCAGGCCCAAGTTTTGGAACTGCTTACTGAATTGCGCAAAGAGGAAAACATGGCGATGATTCTTGTCACCCATGACCTTGGTGTTGTAGCGGGCCACACAGACAAAATTGCAGTGATGTACGCTGGCGATGTCGTTGAATACGCACCAACACGTCAATTGTTTTCTCACATGAAGATGCCGTACACCGAAGCCCTTCTCAAGTCGATCCCTCGTCTCGAGACACCAACCGGTAGTCGACTTCCCGTCATTGAAGGTCGCCTCCCTGACCCCACAAAAGACGAACCTGGTTGTCCGTTTGCAAACCGTTGCCCGTACGTCACAGACAAGTGCCGCGCAGAAAAGCCACCACTTACTGATGGTGGAAATAATCACTTTTATCGTTGTTGGTTCCCAATCGGAGGAGTTAAGTAATGGCTGGTAGCGGAAAAGCTCACATGCGCCCTGACGGAGATCGCGTACTTACTGTCGAAGACCTCACGGTTGAATTTCGGATGAGCAAGGACAAGATTGTCAAGGCGGTCTCAGGCGTTAGTTTCGATCTCATCCGGGGCGAGACACTTGCCATCGTTGGTGAATCTGGTTGCGGTAAGTCCACTCTTGGAAAGGCAATTTTGCAGTTGCCAAAGCCAACGAGCGGCTCGGTCAATTTCTTGTCGACAGAGCTGACCACATTGCCTAAAAAAGAACTTCGTGACATGCGTCCTGCAATGCAGATGATCTTTCAAGACCCCGTGAGCTCGCTTGATCCACGCCTTCCGGTCAGTGAAGTCCTTGCAGAACCACTTCGCGTATGGAACCGCGGCAATCAAGTTGAAATCGACGCCAAAATCGATGAGCTTCTTAACGCCGTCAACCTTGACCCGAAAGTTGTTCGCGACCGTCGCTCATATGAGTTCTCAGGTGGTCAGTGTCAGCGCATCAGTATCGCTCGTTCTCTTGCTCTCGACCCCACCATGATCATTTGTGACGAACCAGTTTCAGCTCTTGACGTCTCTGTTCAGGCGCAAATTCTAAACTTGCTTCAAGACATGAAGGACCGCTACGGCCTGACCTTGATTTTCATCTCTCACGACTTAGCAGTGGTTAAAGCAGTCAGTACTCGTGTGATGGTGATGTATCTCGGAAAGGTGTGCGAAGTCGCACCTCCCGACGATCTGTACCTCGACACGCGTCACCACTACACCAAGGCTCTGGTGGGCTCTGTGCCCATTCCAGACCCTGATCGTGCGGTCACAAAGGGTCTCATCATGGGTGAGCCACCATCGCCAATGAACCCTCCATCTGGTTGTCGCTTCCGTACCCGCTGTCCTGCTGCTACTGAAAAATGTGCTGCTGAAGAACCACAGTTGCGTGAAGTTGCTGTGGGCCACTTCGTGGCGTGCCACCACCCCATCTCGTAGGGCTTTATTCGGGCCAGCCCGGAGTATCTGCATCAAGCTCCACACCCATGGTGTTGAGAAAACCTGACACCATACGGTAGGTGCCTGCCACCATGACTAACTCAATGAGTTCGTCCTCTTTCCAATCTGCCGACAGAAGTTTCCATGTAGCTTCACTGACGCAATTGTCTGCACACAAGTCATCTGCCATCTGGATGAGCGCTCGATCCCGATCATTCCAATCATGATCATCTACAGCTTTGGTGAGGGCCGTAATTTCTGTCATTGTCAGACCAACGCGTTCGCCAATAACAGAGTGCTGACCAAATTCATACACCGCTTGGCAATTCCAACCCACTCGCAAAATTACTATTTCTCGCTCGCGAGGCGGCAGGACACCTTTGTTCAGAAATAGTCCTGCGAAATTCATAAAGCGTTTCAGTACTCGAGGATGATGGGCAATCGTTCCGAAGATGTTTAGAGGAGTGCCCGCCGGAGAGTTGATCCCCCCTCCCATGATTTCTTGCAGTTCAGGAGACAACTGCGTGATGGGTGATATTCGTGGCGTAGCGGGACGCCGCAATCCAAGTGGGGACAATGATTCGGTCATGTCCCTATTCTGCCTCAACAGCCCGTATCTGAAGGACGAGGACTACGGTTGGGTGATGAGTCGTAAATTGCCGTTCGAATATAAATGGGTCGTTGCCGTCATCTTCGTGCTCGGCCTCTTCATGGAGATCCTTGACACCACAATTGTGAACGTTGCTATTCCGACCCTGGCACATCAATTTAATGTTGCTGGTGCCGGAATTGAGTGGGTAGTACTTGGATACCTTTTGTCCATCGCCGTATGGATTCCGTCATCAGGGTGGATTGGAGACAAATTTGGCACAAAGAAAACATTCCTCTTTGCTCTTTTCATGTTCACCTTGGCATCTGTCCTATGTGGTCAGGCCCACAGCATCGGAGAACTCATTGCCTTCCGTATTCTGCAAGGCGTTGGTGGCGGAATGCTGACCCCCGTAGGTACCGCAATGCTGTACCGCGCATTCCCGCCAGAAGAGCGTGCTCGCGCATCAACAGTTCTGATCATTCCCACCGTTGTCGCGCCTGCACTCGGGCCAATCATCGGTGGCCTGTTGATTGACAATCTGTCGTGGCGATGGATCTTCTATGTCAATGTCCCGATTGGACTTGCCGGATTCATCTTTGGTGCCTTGTACTTGCGCGAAAGCAAAGAGCCGACAGCGGGCAGGTTTGACTTTGTTGGATTCCTTCTGGCAGCAACAGGTCTTGCATCGTTTCTCTTTGCACTCTCACAAGGCCCAGATAAGGGCTGGGTATCAACGGAAGTCGTGGCCACTGGCATTGGTGGCGTGGTGCTGCTCGTCAGCATGGTTTTCGTAGAACTGCGCGTACCACAACCAATGTTGACGCTTCGCCTCTACCGCGATCGCATGTTTCGAAACTCAAACATGGTCAACACATTTTCGTATGCGAGCTTCGCAGCCTTTCTATTTCTGTTACCGCAATTTCTACAAACGCTACTCGGCTACTCTGCCCTCAAATCCGGCCTCACCACCTTCCCTCAAGCAATTGGTGTCATTGTGACTAGCCAAATTGTTGGTCGCATGTACCACACAATCGGTCCACGCCGACTCGCCGCTGTTGGGTTGGTCATGGTCAGTCTTTCCAATATTCCATTTCTGTTCGTCACTCTCGGAGTTGGTCAGTGGACCATTCGTGGGTTGATGCTGCTTCGAGGCGTCTCGATGGCCTTTTCATTTGTTCCTCTACAAGCAGCAACGTACGCGAACATCGACAAACCAGATACTGGTCGCGCCTCGGCAATATTCACCACACAACGCCAAGCTTCAGCCGCCATCGGTGTGGCTTTACTCTCGACAATCTTTATCTCACGAAGAAACTTTCTTGTTGGTACGGGACGTCCACCGACAGATCCGGCCAAAATGCTGGCGTATCATCAAGGAATGCTCGGGGCTTTTCACTATGCCTTTGCTGGCAGTATCGCTCTATCCATCATTGGTGCGTTATACGCATGGTTCTTTATCAAAGACATTGATGCAGAACCAACGATGCGGCCCAGACCACGCAAACAACGAGTGAATGCCTAACCCGCAGTCGTTTACATTTCCAGGGGAAATTCTCCCCTACGACGGCTCAGCAATTCTGACGCCTGATTTTCTTAGTATTGAACTTGCTAATGAACTTCTGCAATCACTTCTCACTTCCACTCAATGGGAAAATCAATCGCTCATTATGTTCGGCAAAAAAGTGGAAGAGCCACGCCTTTCAACCTGGCACGCAGACCCACATCTTCCGTATACATATTCAGGCGCCAAACGTGTCCCGCAGCCATGGACTGCACCCTTAAATCAGATTAGAGCCCTCTGCGAAGAACAGACCGAGCACACGTTTAATGGCGTTCTAGTCAATCTCTACAGAACTGGCAATGACCATCTGGGTTGGCATTCAGATGACGAAAAAGTCAATGGACCCGAGCCAATTATCGCCTCGATCAGTCTTGGCGCAGAAAGAAAATTTGAACTGCGACACAAAGAGACTGGTGAACGTGTTTCCACCATGCTGTCTCACGGGTCTCTCTTGGTGATGTCTGGACTCAGCCAATCTCACTGGCTCCATAGAATCCCAAAGTCAACAGGTCTTGACGAACCCCGAATTAATCTCACATTTCGACATCTCTTCCAAGATGAAATGTGAAGTGAACTAATTCACCTGGCGGTCACGCCCTTCCCAATAGGGTGCACGTAATTTAAATTTTTGGAGTTTTCCGGTTGCAGTGCGTGCCAATTCATTGCGGAATTCGATTCGCTTCGGGCATTTGTAGCTGGCCAATTTAGTTTTCACATAGGCGATGAGGTCATCTTCTGTCAAAGTCGAACCCGGAATTGTGACAACAAGCGCCAGAACTGCTTCACCCCACTTATCATCAGGCACGCCTATAACAGCCACCTCGGACACTTCGGCATGTGAGAACACAGCATCTTCCACTTCAATGGACGATACGTTCTCTCCTCCAGAGATGATGACATCTTTCTTGCGGTCGGCAATGGTGATGAAGCCGTACTCGCCCACTGAACCACCGTCTCCCGTGTGGAACCATCCGTCCACAATTGCATTCGATGTCTCTTCTGGTTGCTCCCAATACCCAGACATCACGACGTTGCCACGAGCCAAGACTTCACCTTCGGCATCAATGCGCATTTCTACTCCCAGCGTCGGTGAACCAGCTGCACTGAGATGTGTGGCTCGATCAGCAGGCGACAGTTCGTCCCATTCACTTCGCGTGCGATTCATCGTGAGCAATGGAGACGTCTCTGTTAATCCGTAAATTTGAATGAATTCCCATCCAAGCTCAGTTTCGATTTTTTCAATGGTTTTCGTTGGCGGTGGCGCACCTGCAACCACCATTCGCACCTGATTACGGGAGGTTTTGGTACCTGGAATTGCAGCAGCATCAAGCACCGTGTTTGCCACAGCGGGTGCACCGCATAACACCGTGACTCCAAATTGATCGATACGACGCAAAATCTCAGCCCCGTCTACCTTGCGCAAAATAATGTGTTGACCTCCCATGGCCGTAACAGAAAAAACCATGCCCCAACCGTTGGCGTGAAATTGTGGAAGCGTATGTAAATACACATCGCGATCATTGATGCCCAACTGCCAACCAAAGATTGCAGCATTAACCCATAAGTTGCGATGAGTTAATTGCACACCTTTCGGACGTGCAGTGGTTCCACTGGTGTAGTTGATTGTCGCAGTGACATCTTCGTCAGCCACCCAAGGCAATGGTTCACTGTCAAATTTATAAAGGACTTGGTCCGACTCTGCTCCAATTACATATTTGTGTTTCGCGGTGACACCGTGAAGAGTTTCTTCAAGTTCTGGGTCAATGATCAACACCTCAGCACCACAATGAGAAATGATGTAGGCAACTTCCTCGGCTGCGAGTCGAAAGTTAATTGGCACTAACACACGTCCATAACCGCTGACTCCAAAAAATGCAGTGAGAAGTCGAGCCGAGTTCTGGCTAACGATTGCAACGCGAGCACCTTGAGGAACTCCCAACGCATCGAGAGCTGCTGCTTGTGCACGAGCACGTTGCGCCACTTCCCTATAGGTCAGCGTGCCCCATGAGTCTGCAGGCTGATCAGGCTCATCAATAATTGCGACACGGTCCCCGTACACAAGTTCAGCGCGACGAAGGTGATCCACAATGGTTAAAGGAACTTTCATGCTTTCTACCGTAGGCGTTTTTCATCACGCGAATGTCACTCAAAACCTGTTCTATAGTTGCGCCGTGACGAACATTCTCCAGTCAACGATTGATACTCCAGATGCAGTAGCTGTCATCTGTGAAGATCAGCAACTCACGTGGGCGCAGCTGGAATCTCATGCCCGCAAGATCGCACACGCTCTTTCTGCCTGGGGATTGAATACGGGAGACCGGTGGGCCCTGCTGTCACATAACCGCATCGAGTGGACAGAGCTCTATCTAGGCAACACCCTGGCAGGAACAAGATATGTGCCCCTGAATTGGCATCTCACCGCTTCAGAAATTGAATACCTACTGCTGAATAGTGGTGCCACAGCATTGGTAGTTGACCCTGAGCACGCCGTGATAGGCGCAGAGGTTGCCCAACGGGTGGGCATTGACTCCGACCGCATCATCGTCATGGGACCGCAATACAGAGCCTGGCGCGATGCTCAACCAGACACCAATCACCCGAACACCATTTCGGGTTCGGCTTTGATCTATACGGGCGGCACGACAGGCGCCTCAAAGGGCGTGACGCGCCCCGATTCGGGTGCTCCTCTGTCTTCTTGGACTAAGGGCGTCGCAACGTGGGGTGGCTACGTCGGCATGCCTGACACAGGCGTGGCGCTCATCTCAACTCCGTTGTACCACGCTTTCGGTGCAGGAGTTTTGGGCGCAGCCCTGGCGCGCAACCACACCATCGTGCTGAAAGAGCGATTTGATGTAGATGATTTCCTCGCCAGCGTTGACCGCTTTCACGTCACCAGTGCGCCACTAGTGCCCACTCTCATTGTCCGGCTGGCAAAACTTCAAGACTCTCATTTCACGTCTCATGATCTCTCCAGCATGCAATGGATAGCCCACACTGCAGCACCGTGCCCAGGTTGGGCTAAGCAACGCCTCATCGACATGCTGGGTCCTATCGTTACGGAGTTCTACGGCAGCTCAGAAGGAACAGGGCCGGTTGTCTGCACCAGCGATGAGTGGATGGCTCGCCCAGGCACAGTGGGGCGTCCTGCTCCGAATCTGCAGGTCTCAGTTGTAGACGACAACGGCAACGACCTTCCCGCAATGGAAATTGGCACCTTGTACTTCAAACGCGCCGATGGTGCACCGCAATATCACGGCGACGAAGCAAAAACGAAAGCAGCACAACTACCAGACGGGCGTTTCACCGTTGGCGACCTTGGATACCTCGACTCAGATGGGTTCATGTACCTCGTCGACAGACGCGTCGATCTCATTTTGAACGGTGGGGTTAATGTTTACCCAGCCGAGATTGAAGGCGTTCTTAGTCAGCACCCGTCAATTCGTGATGTGGCGGTTTTTGGAATTCCCGATGTCGAGTTCGGACAGCAGGTTAAGGCGGCAGTAGAGCTAGAAGATGGTGCGTCTCTCACCTCTGATGAACTGATCACCTGGAGTCGTGAACGACTTGCAAGTTTCAAATGCCCACGCAGTGTCGACTTTCATGATGCCCTTCCTCGTGAGGCTCACGGAAAACTTAAGAAGCGCATTCTGCGCGATGCTTATTGGCCAAAGTGATCACTGCACGTAGTTCCATTATCACGACTTCAACTTAACTAGAACAATAAAAAGGGGCGGTGACCAAATGGTCACCGCCCCTTTTCAGAGTTATGTCAGTTACGACTTAGCCCTTATAGATTCCTGTGAAATCGAGACCCTTGGTCTCCATCGCGTTCGGATATGTCTTGCCATCTGGGTTCAGCAATTTGCCAACTCCCATGAGCTTTGACTTGTTATTCGTGAACACATAGTTACCGCTGCTGACAGATGGGATTGCATAGCCCTGCGACATGATGTATGCAGATGCTGCAGCCCACTTAGTCTTTGCAGTTGCTGGGTTTGTCTCAGCCTGTGCTGCATAGATCAAGTTGTCAACGGTGACGTCACCATGTCCGCCCAAAGCAATAATTGTGTTATAGCCCTTGCCGTACGGAGTACCAGCAACTGGGCTCTTTGAATCCGCAGGGAAAGCCTTGCTGACGAAGAACGGGATGACGTAGCCAACCGATTCACCTTCAGCAGGAGTGCCTTCAGCAAAGTCAAAGTCGTTTCCGCCACCCTTATAGATCTTTGAGATCAACACTGCTGATTCAGCAATGTATGTGGTGTTCATGGTGATTCCGGCTGCTGCCAACATGTCACTAATAAACTTAACGTTGTTCTGCGATTGAGAACTTGAGTCCGCATAGAGAGTTAATTTGAATGGCGCAGCTGCACCTAAGTCTGTGTTGCACTTGGCTACAAATTCTTTCGCCTTAGTCACGTTGTATGTCGGTGCTCCGGCTTTGGTGTACATCGGGTTGGTTTTTCCAACGAGTGAACCAGTAACGAGGCCAAGACCCTTGAGACGAACCTTGTTGTACAAATTCCAGTCAATGGCGAACGCTGCTGCAAGACGGCAGTTTTGGAATTTGAAAGGAGAGTTGGCTTTACCAACGTTTGGCATCCATTGACCCCACTGGTTTTGTGGGCCCGTGTATTGCGTAACAGCAGTTTTGCGTTGTGCGAGGTCCTTGATGAATGTTGCATCGCCAACTGTAAAGAATCCAACGTCAACGGTCTTTTTGCGCACAGCAGCTGCGCGCTGAGATGCTTCTTTCACGTTAACGAATGTGATCTTGTCGAGGTATGGCAGCTGAACGCCAGCTGCATCCTTGCGCCAGTAGGTCGGGTTCTTCGTAACCACAAGCTCATCTGGTGTGTAGCTTGACTTCATGAATGGTCCTGTACCGATTGGGTTGGTCTGGCACGTTGTCTTGTCAGCAATCTGTGCAGGTGCACGCATGACATAACGACCAGCGCGGTACAAGAGTCCGAGGAATTCGGTATCACCACGATCAAGCGTGACCTTCACGTGCAATGAATCAACAACATCTACTGTGACGATGTTGGAGTTCACACCAATACCTGTCGAAGGGTACGTAGTAACGAATCCACGACCAATGTCGATGTTCTGCTTCACACTTGCGGCGTCAAATGCTTCACCATTTGAATACTTGATTCCTGAGCGAAGCGCAATATCCCACACTTTGTAATCAGCAGATGGCGTGAATGACTCTGCAAGGTAGGGAACAAATTTTCCGGCTGAAGAGCGCTCAACGAGGCTTTCGTAAATTGTTCGCGCGGAACCAAGAGCTCCACCAGCCATAGCTGTGGAGAAACAGAAACCAGCAATGGTTCCGTCGATAGCAACCGTGATTTCGCCTCCAGATTTTGACTTCTGCGGCGCCCGAGCATGAGTTGTGGTGCTCGAGACCATTGTTCCAGTTAGAGCAATTGCAAGAGCAAGCCCTAAGCGTTTTGCCTTCCGCGAGCGGTTGGCTGTGGCAATTTCTTTCATTCAAATACCCCCTGAATGTTGCACATGACTTCATGTGACGGATGTAACACTAGATGAACAAATGGGTTTTGTCATCTTGTAGCCCCACATATGGCTGATATCTCACTTGTAGTGCGCAACTAGTTGAAATGAGTGTTTCGGGCCTCGTATTCAGCCCAGTCAACCCCGGTGGCCACGTCTGACTTGGGCAACAATCCCGATTCCGGTCAAGACGAGGGTCACGCAGACCACGGAAATAAGGATTGCAAGCATGTCACTTGGCAGGTGTCCGGCACTGAGGAACACATAGGCGTCGGGGGCGAAATATGACACCACTGCTACTGGCAGCCATGCTTGAAGACGACTCCATGTTCCATCCACAACCGCACCCACCACCTGGGCACTTGATTTGCCATAGAGGGCAGCAGACGAGAACTCGATGATGCCGAATAGGTACGGGTTAACCCCGTATTTGGACAAAAACTTCCATACCAATGCTGCACGTAGACCGCCGTACGCGATGGAAACCACAATCCAGCCACGTTCTAGTTGTGCGCGGCGATCTCCCATGATTCAAGCGTACGGCTAGTTCCCCCTAGGCTGGCGCAGTGCCAAATTCTGAAACTTCACTGTCTCAACGTCGGACTGGTTTTAGCATCCACATTCTCACAGCCAGCGGGGCCCTTGCAGGCCTGATTGCGCTGCAATCAGTGATTGATGGGTACATCCGAACCGCCCTCTTATGGCTGATTGTGTGCCAGGTATTAGACGGCATCGACGGCCCCATTGCTCGCAAGTTTGATGTCAGTCTCCATGCCCCTCATATTGATGGTCATGTTCTTGACCTCGTGATTGATTACGTCACATGTGTCGTCGTGCCAACGGTTCTTCTTATTCGTATGGATGTCGTCGAGCCGCGATTCACCATGACAATTTCGGGACTCATTTTGATGACGAGCGCGCTGTGGTTTGCGCGTACTGATCAAGAAACCCAGGACGTCTGGTTTAACGGATTTCCGGCAATGTGGAACATTGTGATTCCAACGTTCATCCTCCTCGGCACAAGCCAACGTTATGCAGCAATCATTTCTCTATTGTTCTGCGTCGCCCAGTTAACAATGGTTAAATTCCCTCACCTTGTTCGAGTGCATGCTCTCCGACCTGCCACGTACACCGCAACAATTATTTATTTCAGCGCGTTTATTTTGCTGTCTGCGCAGTATCCGCACGGACCACGTTGGGCCCGCGAAATTATTCTTGTCGGACCGGGGTATTTGTTTTTTATTGTTGTGTGGAGAACATTTTTTCCGCATCAGAAAATTTTCGGCCTATCGATTACATCTGAATCGTAAAATTTATTTACGTACTGAGTATTCGTCTCGTAGGTCTTTCTTTAAGACCTTTCCCGTTGCATTGCGGGGCAACTCTTCATGATGCCAAAACACTTTGCTTGGAACTTTGAAAGAGGCAAGGCGCGTGGCCAAAAAAGAAAGGATTTCTGCATCGTGATCTTGTCCAAATCCATCAGCAGCAACCAGTACAGCCGCCACTTCTTCACCAAGCTTGTCGTGTGGTAACCCAATCACCGCACAATCACGAACAGCCTCATGTTCAAACAAAACTGTCTCTACTTCCACGCAGTAGACATTTTCACCGCCACGTAACACCATGTCCTTGATACGGTCAACCACGTACACAAAGCCGTCGGCATCAACAAAACCTGCATCTCCTGTGTGGAACCAACCGTCCGTGAATGCTTTCTTTGTCTCTTCTGGTTTATTCCAGTAACCCCGAACATTGTTTGGGCCATACACCCACACTTCACCAATTTTGCCTTGCGGAACTTCTGTTCCATCGTCAGCCGATATGCGGATTTGGGTTCCAACATACGGAAGACCAACGCTGTCCTTTTTAGCAAAGTACGCAGCACCACTATTGCCGATGACGGCGGCTGTTGTTTCAGTTAATCCGTAGCCATTACTTGCACTTACTTTGCCCGCGAACTCAGCCTCGATTGTTGCCACGGAATCTGGTGGCACCGGAGCACCACCTTGTCCGATTGCTGAAATACTCGATAAATCAAATTTGGAAAAATCGGGATGTTCTAAGAACGAACGCACCACGGTCGGTACTCCGCCGAAAACGTTGACCTTGTACTTTTCGACGATACGAAGTGCGTCTCCTGCATCCCACTTGAATTGAGTGACAACGCATACCCCGTTTGTCGTGTTGTTAATAAGCCCACACAAGCCGGCAATGTGGAAGAAGGGAAAAGTCGACAGTGCAACTGTCTGAGCCTTTGCAGGAGCAGACGTAGGCGCTGAAACTACACCTGTCATCTTTGCTGCAAGCGCAAGACTAAATTTTCC
>JBAXVL010000027.1:0-20707 GCA_037129095.1 Actinomycetota bacterium
GGCGTACCAGCCTGATGCTTCAAGACCGCTTTCCATTCGCCAGCAACAATTGCCAAGCTTCCGCCGTTTTCGAAATGCTGCACTGTATTTGTGGCAGGCGCTTTCGCATCGGTAAGGAATGACTTAAAGGAATGGCCGGTAACTGGCATTTGTTCAAGCCCTTTGCGCACCTTTGGCGGTGTGACGCCAATGATGTCGTACACAGTGGGCACGATGTCAGATACAAACACAAACTGGTCGCGCTTTGTTCCTCTTTGATCTTTGGGAACACCGTTTGGCCAATGAAACACCATCGGTACATGTACGCCACCTTCGTGCGTGTTCTGCTTGTACCAGCGATACGGCGTGTTGCCCACTTGTGCCCAACCCCACGGGTAGTTGTTGTGGCTGTTTGGTCCACCAATGTCGTCAATGTCTTTGATTGCTTGGTCGGGAGTTTCAAAAATTCCGTTGAAGAACTTCATTTCGTGCATAACTCCGTATGGGCCACCCTCTTGCGACGCACCGTTGTCGGCATGAATGACAAGAACTGTGTTGTCGAGTTGCCCCAGCTTGCGCAAACCTTCAACAAGTCGACCAATCTGATGATCAGTGTGGTCAAGGAATGCTGCGAATGCTTCTTGTAAACGAGCCGCGAGGCGTTGTTCGTTTTCTGACAACTCGTCCCATGGCTTTACGCCCGGGTTACGAGGTGACAACACAGTATCTGGCGGAATAACACCAGTTGCAATTTGTTTCTTGAACCAACGCTCGCGAACAATGTCCCAACCTTCGTCGTACTTGCCACGATATTTCGCCATATACGAAGCAGGTGCTTGGTGAGGCGCATGAGTTGCACCGAATGCCACATAACCAAGGAATGGACGATCTGGTCGTACGCCTTTGTAGTCAGCAATGATGCGAAGTGCCTGATCAACAAGATCTTCTGATAAGTGGTAGCCCTCTTCTGCTGTGCGTGGTGCATCGACAGGGTGATTGTCTGCAACAAGTTCAGGATGGAACTGATCTGTCTCACCATCCATGAATCCGTAGAAGCGGTTAAAGCCTCGCGCAAGTGGCCACTGATCAAATGGGCCAGCAGCAGAGGCCTGCTCCATTGGTGCAAGGTGCCATTTACCAACTGCAAATGTTCCGTACCCCTCGTCGCCGAGAACTTCTGCAACGGTTGCTGCATGGTTTGAGATGTGACCAAGTTGGTTCGGAAAGCCAGTGATGAAGTTCGACACGGTACGCATACCGACTGCGTGGTTCGAACGGCCACTGATGAGAGCCGCACGTGTTGGTGAGCACAATGGTGTGACGTGAAAGTTGGTGAACTGCAATCCGTTTGCAGCAAGGCCATCGATGTTGGGTGTGTCGATGTCTGATCCGAAGCAACCCATCTGGGCGAAACCGGTGTCGTCAAGAAGAACAAGGATTACGTTCGGAGCATCAGGGCCTGGGTGAGCTGGTGTCGCGAACCACGGCTCTGACTCAGCCAATGTGCGTCCAATTTTTCCTTCAAATCCGTAGTTCTCAGCCATGGTCTCTCCTAACGCTTGCGAGACACCATCTTTGCTGGCATCTGACCCAACACAGGGTGTCGAATCAGAATAGATGCTGTTCCTGTGGGATTATCAATGAACCCATCAGAGCCCATAAGTTCAGTACCAAACAGGAGTCCCCATGCACTTAGAGATCGACCGATCCAACCTTCGTAATCACCGCATCGCGGCAACCACGGCGCCCACTGCCGCGCCAGAAGGATCAGTCGTCCTGAAGCTCGAGCGATTTGCGCTCACCGCAAACAACATTAGCTACGTGATGTCAGGTGACGCTCTTGACTATTGGGGCTTCTTTCCTACAGAAGATGGTTGGGGTCGCTTGCCCACAATGGGCTTTGGTGTTGTCACCGCATCTGGCGTTGACGGCGTTGCTGTTGGCGAACGGTTCTTTGGTTTCTTTCCTGCCGGTGATCACCATGTGGTGAAAGCAGAGGCAATCAGTTCTGGTTTTGTCGACGTGTCTCCTCATCGTGAGTCTCATGCCATGGCATACCGCGGTTTCGACAAGGTGTCACCTACCGAAACTGAAAAAGACAATGCAACTCTTGTATTGCGTGGGCTTTTTGTTACATCGTTCTTGGCAGAAGACTTCCTTCGCGAAGCAGATTTCTTCGGCGCAACACAGGTACTTGTCACAAGTGCTTCAAGTAAGACTTCGATAGCCCTTGCGCATTGCCTTCGTGAAAACTCAAACATCAAGGTCATCGCGCTCACATCGGCTGCCAATGTCGACTTCACGTACGGTGTTGACCTGTACCACCAAGTCATTACCTATGACGACATTGAAACCCTTGACCCTTCCGTGCCAACTGTCATTGTTGACATGGCAGGAAACGCAAGTGTCATCTCGCGCGTGCATCACCACTTCAATGATTCACTGAAATACTCGTGCCGAATCGGCGGAACGCACTGGGACCAGTCAGGTTCCACAAAAGGAATTCCTGGACCACGCCCAGAGTTCTTCTTTGCACCAAGCCAGATGGCTAAGCGCGGCAAAGAATGGGGACGCGACGTCTTCAACGAACGAATCGCAACTGCATTGTCATTGTTTCTCGATGATTCCACTCGCTGGCTCACCATTGAACATTCACACGGCGCAGATGCACTAAGCAATGTCTACATGCAACTTGTCGAAGGGCGCGTGCGCCCCGAAGCCGGCCACATACTTTCTCTATAAATCACTACCAAAAGGAACATCACCATGTCACCAAACAAACCTTCATACGGACAAGTTGACCGCGATTACGGAATGCGCATGTTCACGACGCCACCTGAAGAGGATGGTCCTGTGTGGATGGTCAACTTCATGAAGTACAAAGAAGAAGCTACGTACGCTGACGGATCAAGAGGCATCTCTGGTCAAGAGGCTGACGACAAGTACGCCCCAACTGAAATTCTCACTGAACTAGGTGCAGAGGTGCCGTTCTTTGGTGATGTTGTCTTGCAGCTTGCAGGAAAAGATTACAAATGGGACCGTGTCGGAGTTGTGAAATACCCAACACGTGCGGCATTTCTTGGCATGCAAAACCGCCCAGATTTCCTAGAAAAGCACGAGCACAAAGAAGCTGGTATGGAATTCACATTCGTCATCGGCTGCCAACCTGTTGCAATGGGAAGCAAGTACCGCGTGAAGCCAGAATCATGGGACAGCATTGAACATGCACCTACCGAAGAAGACGGCCCCGTCATGGTCGTTCACCTTTTGAAGTTCGTCGAAGGTGGCCGTGAGGGCAACATGGAGGAATACCAATCAAAGGCTTTCTCCGTGGCACAAAAGCACGGCGGTGGAGCTGCCGCAATATTTACTGTCGAAGGAACAATCATGGGCGATGGACGCCAATGGGATGAGTGTCGATTCATTGCGTACCCATCAATGCGTTCGTTCATGGCCGTAGTACAAGACCCAGAGCGTCTTGAAGCGCAAGGCAACCACCGTGTTGCTGCAATCGCAGATACCTACACAGTTATTGTTCGCCCACGTAACGACACATTCACAACTCACGGAGCAATCTGATGGAAGTAATGCGTACTCCCGATAGTTGTTTTGAGAATCTTCCCGATTACAACTTTGCACCCCATTACACAACCATCACAGCCACAGACGGCACGGCACTTCGTTTTCATTTTGTAGATGAGGGCCCACGTGATGCAGCACCCATTGTGTTGATGCACGGCAACCCTTCATGGTCGTACTTGCATCGCCACATGATTACTGGGCTTGTCGCGCATGGTCATCGTGTTCTGTCACTTGACCTCATGGGTCTTGGCCGATCTGACAAACCAAATGAAGCCTCGTACTACTCACTCGCCAGCCATGTTGACTGGGTGACGAAATGGTTTGAAGCGGAGAATCTCACCAACATCACGCTGTACATGCAGGACTGGGGCGGCCTCATTGGCCTCAACGTGCTGCCACATATTGCAGACAGAGTTGATCGCGTCATTGCATCAAATACCGGGTTACCTGTTGGTGAAGGTGCCAATAAGGCAATGCGCGACTGGTTGGAATTTTCCAGTTCCGTTCCTGAACTTCCAGTTGGCATGTTGGTCAACGGTGGATCCACTCGCACACTCAGTGATGCAGAGATTGCCGCGTACAACGCGCCCTACCCTGACGGCAGTTACCAGACAAGCCCAAAGATATTCCCCACCCTTATTCCTGTCCAGCCAGAAAACCCTGGCGTTCCACAGAACAGAGAAACGTGGAAATTTCTTGAGACATGGACCAAGCCATTTCTCACTGCTTACGGTTCAGAAGACCCAATCGCATTCAAGCCTGGTGCCCACCTCGGATTTCAAACACGAGTGCCCGGCGCTGCAGGGCTCACGCATCATGTGATTGAAGGAGCTAACCACTTCATTCAAGAAGATGCGCCTGCAGAACTAGTAACAATCATTCACAACTTTGCACAGTAGGTAGTTATGTCAACTCCGGAATTCGTACGCAGTCCAGACAGCAGCTTTGCTGATCTAGCCGACTTTCCGTTCACACCGAATTACTTCGACATTGATGGCCTGCGAATGCACTACATCGATGAGGGCCCTCGTGATGCGCCCGTCATCTTGATGATGCACGGCATGCCGTCATGGTCGTACCTGTATCGCCACATCATTCCCGTCATGTTGGCCGCCGGTTATCGATGTGTTGCACCAGACCACATTGGGTTCGGTAAGTCGGACAAAGTTGTCGACCCAGCGTGGTACAACATTGCGCGGCACACAGCGAATACTGCAGCACTCATCAAGCATCTTGACCTGACTGATATCACCATCATGGTGCAAGATTGGGGTGGCCCGACTGGGCTTGCACAAGTGGTGAACATGCCAGAACGTTTCTCACGTGTGTGCATCATGAATACGTGGCTGCACCATGCTGACTTCGAATACTCCCCTGGCATCCGTCAGTGGATTGAACAGAATTCGCAAGGTGGCATCTTTCGCGACAACATCCCAGACAAGTTTTTGTGGGGCACATTAATGGCAATGTCCACTGACAGAATTTCACCTCGTGATTCGTTATTTGTCGTTCTCCAAGGCGGAACGCCGAACTACGAAGGTGATGCACTTGATGTAAAGAATGCATACGACGCCCCATTTATTGGATTAGGCGAGGCCGGTGTGAATGGTCCGCGTCGCTTCCCTCTCAGCATTCCTTTACATGACCCCATTTCGGGAGACGCAGAGAACCAGGAAAAGAACTTTGCAACCATTAACGCGCTGAAGATTCCCATCCATTTCTTATGGGCAACAAACGATGACGTTTTTACTCTTGACTGGGGCAAGAAATGGCACTCACTCATTCCTCATTCAACCTTTGAAGAGATCTCTGGTGCTCGTCACTTCTTGCAAGATACGCACGGCCCTGAAATAGCCAACCGTTTACTTGCGTATATGCAATAGCAATTACAGATCGCGGCGAACAGTTAGCCGATTCACCGGATGACCCACAAGGTCAGTAAATGTTCGGTTTGGTTCAATCGAAATAATCTCACCGAGTACGCGTGCAAGTGCTCGTTCGCGTGAGCCGAGACTTGCGTTTATCTCGCCAATCCAGGAAGTAACGCCGTGGTCGCGGCATACATGGTCGATATGGTCAAGTAATGCCAATGCCACAGCTCCCGAACGCTCACCTTCCTTGATATTCATATGCACATGTGCGCCAACATCAATCGGCAATCGCTTCCGAGATTTCCACACAGTAAGGGAATCCAAAAACCTCAACCGATAAAACTTGCGACTGCGTGCAGATAACCGAAAGGTCACTAGGCGGATGAATACTCGACGCGTCAGCTTTTTCGCAATCTTTGCGAGCCACTCGTCGTATGCCACGGGGTCTGTACAAACCAATGCGTAACCGACAACGTCGTTATCACGAATCGCTACAGCTCCAAGATGAGCAGCGTTTGTGATGTACCAGGCAAGGCTTAACTCTTCATACATCTCAACTTCGTCAAGTGGGAAACCCAATGGTTTCCCCATCAGAAATGTCTCATGAAAGAGGTGACGAACCTCTGATTCATATTGACCGAGGGCTTCTAACCGAATCTGGTGCTCAAGAATTATTGACATACCGAGACATTCCGACACATGATGCGAATAGGTCAACCATTCGTTCTCCAGTAGTAGCCCAATTGAAATTGCTGGCTCGAAGTTCACATTGAGTGCACAAGTCTTTCCGCGATAGTTGGCGAAGTTGTTGGATGGCAGAAACAATCACTGTGGGCTCGAGATTGACAACTCGTCCACAGCTGTTATCTATGACTTCACGTGAAGCGCCATCAGATGCCACAACTACTGGTGTTCCAGATGCAAGTGCCTCTATTGATACCAGACCAAAAGTTTCGACATGGCCGAGATTTAATACCACGTCAGCAAAGGAAAGAAGATTTGCAAGTGTGTCGCGATCTGTGACATGACCCATGAAATGAACTGGTAGACCAATTGCTTGTTCTTGAAGTTTGTTCATTAAGGGACCATCACCTAATACCAACATCTGACAGATCTGACTTCTACAAAGAATCCGAAGAGTTTCAATGGCAACATCGACATTCTTTTCAGGAGATAGTCGAGCGCACACGACAAGAGTGAACGGTGTTCCCCATGCAGGAGATTTCTGGCTACTGACGAATTGCGAAGAATCAACACCTAGAGGAACAATGTGGACAGACTCTGACTGACCGTCAAACTCTTCTGCCGCATATTGAGATGCACACACAATGGCATCTGCAGATCGGACAATGGCTCTTCGGAAATAGCTGACAATAGGAACGAGGGGAAATCGCTTCCACCCCAAAGAATTGATGGCTAAATCTGTGCGCTCATGAGAAAAGACAACACAAGCAAGGCCATTCTTCTTGCACCATTTCGGCACCCAATACAAAGTCGATTTATCAGAAAGCTCCACGACATCAGGTCGAAGACCAAGAAGAATACGTTGTAATTCTCGTCGACCTGCAATCACTCGGTAGCCCCCAGTCATTGGCAATACTGGACCACGAATCGTAAAATCTTTTACCGGATTGGTTTCGTCTGAAAGTGACTCAAAGCCGGGGCGAATAAGCACTACCTCGTGCCCTAAGGCAAGATACTGAGCCTGAAGTGCACCTAGCGCAGTTCGCATTCCCCCTGAAGTCTCGTGGACAAAGTTTGCGACCTGGACAATTTTCATGTCAATTGATTCTTCTTTGACACTCGTGATTTTGGTTTTGCAGTGGCTGGGAATTCGTAGGTGCACATTTCGTCGTATGTCATGGAGACATAACCACGTGAGAGAAACTGGGTGATCAACTTCAGATTTGCTTCACGTAAGCGAGGTGACATCAGATCAGCTGGGTGAATTGCGATCCGTAATGGCTTGCCTTTGGTTTCAACATATTTTGCGATGCCATTCGTAACCGCTACTCCCGGAAGGCTGAGGAGACTGCGTGGGCGCTGTGATGTAACCACAACAAACTTCTTAGCCCCCGTTTGGGTATTAATCAGATGCGTATGGTTGTTCGTATATTGAAAACCTGTGTCACGAAGTGCATCAAGCGTTCCCTCAGACATCATCCACGCCGGCGCAACGAATCCTGTTGCTTGAAAGCCACATTTAGCCATGATGGACTTGCCATGTATCAGACGTTTGAATGCTTCTTCATAGGGAAGCTCCCAAAACTCCTGGCATCCTCTGCCCAACAACTGTCCGATTCGTGATCGTTTAGATGTAGACGCAAAAGTTTTATCTCGTGTATGCATCAGGCCATGTTGAACAATTTCATGTCCACGAGACTCTGCAGCATGTAACCAATCAACAAATGCCGGGGACTGGCTGAGTTCCTGTCCATTCCAGCGCCCAGGAATTACTAACAGAGACGCCCGAACGCCAAGAGTTTCCAGCAAGTCCAACCAGCGACGTGAAAGTTCAGCAGTAGCAGGAGCAACATCATGGAGGGAAACAACAATTTTGCTCATGCTGCGACTCCGCGATAGGCAAAGCTGAGTCCACCAATAACTGAACGATAATGACCTTCCAATTCATCCATCACCCCGCACCAGGGTCGGACTTCAACTGATGGTCGTGCATTGGCAGCCAGACGTTCCCTTTTCACTGGGTACTTAGCCAGTTCTGCAACTGCACCTACTAGTGAATAACGAGACGCCTCAGTCCACAGAAACCCATTGTGACCATGTTGAACTAAATCAAGAGGACCACCAGAGGCAGGTGCGACAACTGGAACACCAGAAGCAAGAGCTTCCTGCACTGCTTGACAGAATGTTTCGTCTGTTCCCGTGTGTACGAAAACATCAAAAGATGCGTACAGCTTGCTGAGTTCCTCTCCTGATTTGAAACCCATAAAAATTGCGCCTTGCAATTCTTTTTCCAATTTCGCTCTTACTGGTCCATCTCCCACGATGACAACTTTGATGTGTGGCATACGACAGAGACTCTTGAGGCGTTCAATCTGCTTTTCGCGAGCTAATCGGCCAACGAAACCAATAATCAGTTGGCCGTCTGGTGCAATAGATCTGCGCAACTCTTCATCACGAAATGAAGGATTAAATCGCTCTAAGTCGACTCCACGCATCCATCTCACAACATTGTTGACACCACGCTCTCGTAAGTCCCACACAGCTGCTGTAGACGGAGCCAAAGTCAGATCCGCACGACGATGGATATTTGCGATGTACCGCCAAATTGAACGACCTGCTAAGCCCAGGTGGTACCGAGATGCGAAACCGGCGAGGTCGGTTTGATAAATCGCAACTGATGGAATTCCCAGTTCTTGTGCAGCGCTCAGACTTGCTGCACCAAGTACCGCAGGGGAACCGAGGTGCACAACGTCGGGTTTGATCTCGGTCAGAACGTCACGGACAAAGTCCCGTGAATGACCAATACGTAATTCTGGATAACGAGGGAACCCGAAAGAAGGAACTCGAATAATACGAGCCTTTCCGTACGCAGTAACACCAGGTGATGGGGCAATCACAGTTACTTCATGGCCTCGGTCTGTCATGTGTTCGATGACTCGAAGAATGGAGTTTGTTACACCATTGATGGCTGGGAGAAAACTCTCTGCCACTATTGCAATTCTCATGGGACCAAGAGAACCAACATCTAAGTCTTGATCACCTCGCATATTTAATTCTGATACTTCATGCATGAGAGTTCTCCCCTAGTAATTTTCTGCGCATTGGCAGAACCTTCTTGTCTCGCTGTTTGATAAGTCCTGTTACTGAGGCCACGCCACCCATCACCATTACTTTGATGAGGAGACGCGCACTGGCAGAGTCACCGCCCTTCGATACGTAGAAGGCAACGGCCGCTGTTCCACAAGAAATGACAACACTTGATCCCCATGCAGACCACGGGAACACGTGGCGCATTGAAACCTCAAAAACATTTTTTAGTCGACTGAGAATCCATACCCATGCCACCAAGAAGGCAAGAACAGACCCGACTGTTAATCCGACTAATCCGTGTATCCGCAGTCCGATGTATCCGAATACAAGATTGGAACCGAGCAAAATAAGACTCGAATACACAATTTCAACACTTCGTCCCGCAGCTCGCAATACTGCGCCGTACTCAGTGACTCGATGCAAACCAATCAGCGTGAAGATCTGAAATGGCAACACTGAGGTTCGATACGAATGGGAAAACAGAACTTCAAATAGTTCCGGCGCAAGGACAACTAAGCCCACTGTGAGTGGTACTACTACCAGCGACATCATCCGCGCCTGGTTCCACCACACGCTGTGTGCCCCAGAAACCTGACCGTTGTGAAACAGCGTGACCATGGAGACCGCAATCGCTGCTCCCCCTGCATATGGAAGCACCGCAAGAATTGGCACTTCAAATGCAGCGATGGAATAGATGCCCACCTTCAAAGGCTCATGCCACGCGACCAGCCACTTGTCTATTGACCGAGTCAGTACTCCGGCAGCAAGGGCAACACCTAATGGAGCACAAAAGTAAATCTGCCTCTTCAATAATCCCGGAGTGTGGACGTGGTTCCCGTTGATGATGCGACGAAAGATGAAAGAAAACGACGTCAGTCGAATGAATCCCGACACCGCAAGGCCTGATGCAATACCGATTGCACCGGCTCCACACACAGTGGGAATCATGATGGAGAAAAACTGAATAAGTGCGTGACTTGAATCCCACACACTGGCGTTTCTTTCTTCACCCCGTGCAATGAATACAGGCGCCATTACGACTGTTGGAAGTTCGCATGCCACTGCACAGGCAAGACATACGGCAATGGTCATCGTGCCGAGAACCCCGGTGCTGCTCTGCAACAAAACTATGAATGCCCCACAAACGACACCCGACAAACGAAGCAGATTCACGGTTTGGTGGAGCAGGCGATTTGTTTGTTCTACTGATAGTTGTGGGAGAAAGAACAAAATGCTGTGTTCAAGATTCAATGACCCAATAGTCACCGCTACCAAATACACCGATAATGCGAGAGCAATCACATTCCATGCAGAGGGTGCCAGAATTCTCACTAGTAAAATTGCACTAAGAACTTGCCCTGTTCGTGCAATTCCTTCACCAAATGTCAGCCATCCAATGCGTCGCCACAGTGGCACTGTATTTTCAGTCTGGACGACATCAATGCTCATGCAGCAACCCATTCGTTACTGTGATCAAAACTGCGGTTCATCTGTTGAAGTGAATCCTTCTCACGACTGCTCAATTTGAACGCCCGATGCTTTGTGACGTCACTCATGATCCAGTGTGACCACACCCACGACGGCCAATCGACTGCTCTACGGTGAAGTCGCGCAAGGAAATGATCTTTTTCCCAAGTATTAGAACCATGAAACACTCTGATGAAGAGATGCGAATAATTCTCATCAAGCACCACGAGACCGTGACTGTCTTTCACTTCTCGGAGAAATATTCCGTCTTCATTGCGAGCTAGGTGTGGATACCGCACATCACCCTTACGAAACATCAAAGTTCCTGGAGTTGCGATTCCGCTATCTCCTCGAAACGTTAAAGAATCGTCAGAATTTTCCTTCACATGCATCAATGTCCACTTCAACGCCGAAGCTCCTACATCAGCTGATACAGCTGCATCCAATTGAATTGCAAGCCTCTCGGGGTGATACCACTCATCATCATCCCACTGCACGCACCATTCACCATGAGCTTCATCAATGGAAAGATTTCGTAATTCTCCAAGTGACAACCGCGGATTAGCGGGTTGCAATTTGATGTATCGCACACGATCTGCACAATCAAACGACGCAATCATGTCGCTGTAATCTTCTTCACCATCATCAATGATGACTAATTCCTTGTTTGACCATGTCTGTTCACTGAAACATTCAATGGCCACGCGCGCTATATCAGCCCGATTTGCCGTCACCATCAAACAACTGATGAGGGGTTGTTTTGCAATTAATGGGACAAAACTTTCGTTTTTCACTGTGGCATATTGACTTTCAACACCTGAAATCAAGTCAGCCATGACAGTGTGTGAGCTACGTGTCCATGAACATGTTGCATCAATAGTTGGAATCAGTTTCTTATGGTTCGAAGCTGCATAGTGAATGAGATACGCCTCAGGGGGCAGCACCAATGTCCTGTCTGCGAAAAACCGAAAACTTTCTCCCGGCGCAACTGAATAAAAATAATTGACAGGAAGAACTGACACTAAGTGTGGAAAGTGTGCCGCGACCTGTGACACCAAAGTTGGCCCTGTCGCGTATCTCACAGTGAAATCAGTTTCCAAGCACGCAAGCAGCAGTTCCCGAATAAATGAAGACTCCTGAATTGCACCCATCACGGCATTGTTTGGTTGTTTTTTCGACCAGATGGCATCTGTCCGTTGAAGAAAGCGCGCAAGTTGCAACTTGCCGCTGAACCACGCACTATCGGCTCGGCGTAATAGCCAGCTTGTCAACCAAAACAGATTCCTCGGGTACAGACAGACCCACCATTTGCCAGCGACGCGGTCTTCGTCTCCGACCCATACGTTTTCTTCACCAACAAAACTCTGATGACCCGCAAGATCAGACAGTGACCGTGTCACCACCGTGTCGAAATCCAGATACACCCCGCCGTGCAGATACAGCAGTGCGTACCGCAAAATGTTGCTTCGAGCTGAGGCAGATGACTCTGGAATCTTGTGAAAGATTGTTCCAACGCTCTGTACGTCAGTCGGTAGTTCAGAAAAGACGTCGTCAGGTTCAATTCCTACAATGCTGACCCGCTCTAGCAGGCGAAGGTTTTCGAAGTTTCCGTTTTGGGGTTCTGGTCCGACTATGTAGACCACCACAGTGGCAGTGGTGTCGGCAAGAAGAAGACTCTTGACTGCCAAAAGATTGAGGTACGGAAAGGAACTACCTGTCCAGATATAGAAATACTGGTTTGGTATTAATACATCCACTCAATAATCATCTATTACCGAGTTGTACGGACGGCTTACTTTACATGAACGCAGTTTTACAATTACGGGCGACTATTTGGTGCCGAGGGCGCGCAAGAAGTCTGGTGGAATCACAATGTCGTCACGAGTGAGCTCGGAAATATTTGCTTTGCCAAGCCCCAACATCGCTGAGTCAATGCCACCGCGCAATACATCGAGAACGTTCTCCACTCCGGCCTGACCATTAGCAGCTAATCCCCAGAGGTACGCGCGGCCAATCATGACCGCACGAGCACCAAGAGCAACAGCTTTCACAACATCGCTACCACGACGTACTCCACCATCAAGAACAATCTCAATCTGGCTTCCTACGGCGTCAGCGATTGCTGGCAAGGCGCGGATCGGCGCTGGAGTGCCATCCAAGTTGTTTCCACCATGGTTTGAAACCGACAATGTTGTGGCGCCAAGGTCTACAACACGCTTTGCGTCATCAACACGGCTGACACCTTTCACCATGAAAGGTCCGCCCCATTGGGTACGGAGCCAGGCGATGTCTTCCCATGTAGGAAGTGGTGTCTGCATCCATTCGTAATACGCACCAAAGAATGTGGGTGCCTTTTCGCCAGGCTTTGCCATGTTTGGCGCACTGAGATCAGGAATGCGACCAGTCTTTGCAAACGCCCACAACCATGCTGGCTTCTGAAGTACTTCTGGTGCCAACTTGATGATGGCTTTCAGGTCGATCTTTTCTGGAATCCACGGGCTACCCCAGTCGCGTCCGTTACTGAATGACCAGTCGAGAGTAACGATGAGTCCCTTTGCGCCAGCAGCACGAGCACGTTCCATGCGCTGCTCTAATGTTGCGCGATCACCACACCAATACATTTGGAACAGAGTTGAATCATTGACTGCTGCAACGTCTTCCACTGACTTGCTGGCAAAAGAACTCAGGCCCATTGGAATGCCGCGGTTAGCTGCAGCACGAGCAATTGCTACTTCACCTTGTGGGTGCACGGCTTGCACGCCAGTAGGAGAAATAATGACCGGCATTGACAAGGACTGACCCATAACAGTGGTGCTCATGTCGCGCGAATTTGAATTACCTGCAACGTGTGGGGCAAACCCAAGTTGATCAAACGATGTCAAGTTGTCTGATGTCGACAAACCTTTTTCAGAACCAGCAATAAGTGCGCCGTAGACAGACTTCGGCAAGCGTGCCTTTGCGCGACGTTGAGCCTCTGCAACTGTTTCAAACCAGTCATTCGCCATTGGGGGTTCCTCTCGTGGACGAGTGTTTCTAGGTTACTTGGGGAAGATGTATTCGATGTCTGTGAAAGAGTTCGCAGCAAAGAAGTACAGCAATCGCAATGGTTCAGTTCCGGTATTCACTGCAACATGTTCTGCATTTCCAGGGATAAATACAGCGTCACCGGTGCGCACATCACGTCGCGATCCGTTCACCACCACATGGCCAGTGCCTGACAAGAAGTAGTAGACCTCAGATTGGGCGTGCATATGGCCCCGTTCTGGTTCAACCGCACCCACCGGAATTTCAGCCACCCCCACAGTGAGACCCTCGGTGTTCGTACGGTCGCTACTAAAGAGTGTCCACCAGTCGACAATGCCTGGCCACGACTCTGTTTCACAGTCGTCGTCACGCCGAAATACTGCATCACCTGTTGCCATACGCCCCCTTGTGCCCTTCTGACCTTATTACTGATGTCTTTCCCAATGATTCTCATTATTGGGAATGGTTCTCATTATAGATACCCTGATTCTTGTGAACCGTTACCTCGCTATGGCATCTCTGGTGATTGCCTTGTCTGCCTGCACAGGTTCATCGTCACACCCCGGTTCCCACAACGGACAGATCTCTATTGCGACGTCGTTCTACCCCATCGAAGAAATTGTGCGCCGTGTCGGTGGTTCACACGTCAATGTCGTAGACCTCACACCTGCTGGTCAAGGCGCACACGATGTGCAACTTACGGCAAAACAATTAAATGCACTCACACATTCCGCAGCCGTGTTTTATCTCAGTGATGGGTTTCAACCTGATGTTGAAAAAGCAGTCGCATCCCTACCCCATTCAGTAGCGGCGGTTGATGTGTTGCAGTCAATCACTCTTCTTGATGTTGCCGCTCAACTTGATGGCACCGAAGGACCAACGACCGGGGAAGTTCTCACATCAGGGAAAGATCCGCACGTGTGGCTTGACCCCGCCAACATGATTGCAATGACTACAGCTGTCACCGATTCTCTGTCACAACTGCATCCAGAGTTTGATGCAGAGTTTCATCAGTCTGCACAGTCGTACATATCGGAGTTGCACACGTTGGGAACAGAGATTGATACTCGTCTTTCCCATTGCGAATCACGCATACTTGTTACGTCGCACCGCGCCTTTGCATACCTAGCAAAACGGGCAAATATTCGGCAAGTAGCTATAGCTGGTGTGAACCCCGAATCAGAACCGTCAGCAAAAAGTCTGGAAGCAATTTCCGCTTATGCGGCCGCACAGAAAGTCACAACGATCTTTTTTGAAACATTGCTTCCTGCTGACTTAGCAAAAACGCTTGCAGAAAAAGTTGGTGCTGCAGCGGACCTTCTTGACCCCGTTGAAGGAATCAGCAGCAAAAACATTGCTGCTGGTGCTTCATATATCTCTATTCAACGAGACAATCTGTCACGTATTTCGAAGGGTCTGCGTTGCTCATGAACACCGCACCTTCCACCGTCTTAAAAGCAGTCGATGTTGCTGTTTCTTATGGTGATGTTCACGCCCTTACTGCAAGCAGTTTTTCAGTTGACTCTGGCGAACTGATTGCGGTTGTGGGCCCGAACGGAGCCGGTAAATCAACTCTGTTTAAGGCACTTGCTGGTTTTATTGACCACGATGGCGATGTTGTGGTGCACGGAGAACAATGCCACCACCTCGAGCGTCAGGCTCTTGCCTATATCCCGCAACAATCAGATGTTGATCTTCGCTTCCCTATCACCGTTGCGGAGGTTGTGATGGCAGGACGCCGACGTTTTCACGGTGCGCGCATGCGCCCATCACGAAGCGATCACGACAATGTTGCAGATTGTTTGTCGCAAGTAGACCTCGTCGACATGGGTTCGCGCTCGCTCGCAACATTGTCAGGTGGACAAGTGCAACGCGTATTACTTGCTCGCGCATTGGCACAAGAAGCTGACGTGTTGTTGCTTGACGAAGCATTATCCGGCGTTGATGTGCGCCATACCAGTGAACTCATTGAACTGTTCACTCAGTTATGTGCACGAGGAACCTCGGTTCTCGTATCTACCCATGACCTTGGTTTAGTTCGTAGCCACTTCTCGCGTTGCCTCACGCTGAATGGCCGCATCATTGGTGATGGCAGCCCCGCCATCGAATTAGGCGGCGACAAGCTGGAAGCAGTTTTTAGTCGCACAACATCACAGGGGCGTTCATAATGCATTGGCTACTTGATCCGTTCCATTCTGATTTCTCACAACGTGCAGGCATTGTGTGCCTCATGGTCGGTGTACTGGCCCCCATAGTTGGCACATGGGTGTCATTACGTCGCCTTGCGTACATGGGCGACGCAATGTCTCATTCACTTCTTGGTGGCGTTGCATTGGCCTTTGCATTGTTTGGTACGGCAGCAGTTCTTCCTGGTGCATTAGTTGCCGGGATATTCATGGCGGTTGTCATTCACTTGCTATCGCAGAACCGCCGCATCGCACACGATTCAATTATTGCGGTAGTTGGCAGTGGCATGTTTGCATTCGGTGTTCTTGCTCTTGGCAAAGTTGACACATCTGTCTCATTGACACACTTTTTATTCGGACAACTTCTCACTGTGAACACTCTTGATATGTGGATTACTTTTGCTCTCACCATCGGCAGTTTGTTCTTCATTTGGTTCCGTTTTGAAGATTTAAAGATTGCAACATTTGACCGCGACCACGCCACTCAAGTGGGTGTACGGGCACAGCGCCTTGATGCAGCAATGCTTGTTCTCTTGGCTATTTGCGTGGTGGTGTGCTTATCCACCGTCGGCACAGTGCTTACTGTGTCACTACTGATTACTCCTACGTCTACTGCCCGATTGTTTTACAACCGAGTGGGCTCTATTACTAAAGCTGCAGTAGTAATTGGATTAACTGAAGTTCTGGCTGGGTTCATTGTGTCGTATCACGCAAACCTTGCACCTGGGCCAACTATCACTCTCATCACCACAGTTGTCTTCATCATTATGTATGTCACACAATTTGCGACATCAGATCGCACATATGTTCATCACACTCATGTACACGAACATCACTAGAGACTTACTCGTAATAGTTATCCCTAACATTAGTTTTACCTAACATCACACAACGTTTGCTACAAAAATATTCCCCTGCATCGTGACCTAACATGAATGTATGAGCAATTCAACAACACACAAACGCCAGATCATTGTCGGAGTTGATGGTTCGCCCAACTCAGAAAAAGCCGTCGACTGGGCCGTCGCATACGCACATGCTGGAGACACTGTCACTCTCGTCTCTTCGTGGAGCCCGGTCATTGTTCCAGCTGAAATGGCTATGTCGTACACATTTGATGACACTGGTGCCCGCGCGATTCTTGATAAGGAACACAAGCGCATTGCAAAAAGTGCAGAGGGTCGCGACATCACCATCACAACACATTTCGAAAACAACGACCCACGCAATGCTCTTCTGGGTGTGAAG
This sequence comes from Actinomycetota bacterium, assembly GCA_037129095.1. Lineage (GTDB taxonomy): Bacteria > Actinomycetota > Acidimicrobiia > Acidimicrobiales > Ilumatobacteraceae > UBA2093. The sequence goes on from JBAXVL010000027.1 coordinate 17,132, forward strand.
TCTGACCTCATCGTTGTTGGTGCCCGTGGACATGGGGCCGTCATGGGACTTCTCCTTGGTTCTGTCGCAGATTACGTATCACGCCATGCCACAGTGCCGGTCGTGATTGTGCCTGCCAACTAGTCGGTACCGTACGGGGCATGAATCCCGACCCACTCGCAGACTCCGGACTTGATCTCACCACGCTGACATTGTGCGATTACGCCAATGTTCGTGAGGGAATGCTCAACATTGTCAGCAGTGGGGTCACGCGCATAGCTACTCACTCCGGATTTCCTTCCGAAGTTGATTCATACATTGCAATGTCTGTGTATGTGCAACCACATCGGGTTGGCGCAGCCCATCACGGGCGTGTCATCATTCGCTTTCCTGATACTGCGGAAGAAATCGCCCGTATTGATTTTGAATTCAATGTTGATGCTGAACGCAACCCCGGTGAAGGCTTGTTCTTTCCGTTTGCGTTGCCATTACGAGGCATTGGGTTCCCTCATGCCGGGCAAGTCGATATCTCAGTGAGTTTGAACGACCAACCAGCTGGCCTTGTGAGTTTTTGGCTTATTGATAATTCCGCCTCACAATAAATCTGACTCTAGAAATGCAAACGGGCCGCCGGTTCTAATGAACCGACAGCCCGTAGCTGAAATATGTGATGAGCAATTAAGCGCGAAGGCCCTTGTTCACCATGTTGATCACTGCATCTTTCAACGGAATCATTCCGAGAATGATGGCGCCATTGGCGACATAGGTCATCCATTCTTTGGAAAATGAGACTCCCCATCCTGCGATCGGGTTCATCTTCAACAACCACACCATGCCGATGGCAATGATGAGCGAAAGATGCGCTCCGATAATTGGCAACTTGCTGATGACGCCATGGGCGCCCACAACTTGCAATACCGACTCGATGACCGAAATAACGGCACCAAGAAGGAGGGCTGATAGGAGCAAGGCTCCGAGTGTGTACATAAGGTTTCCCCAATTCTGCGGCACTTGGTCCGCACGCAGAACTGTAAAAGAGTAATTGTGAAAAGTGTGGGATATCCACAGGCTCCAAGCCTCATAAGGGTTTGCCGAGGTCTTTATCCACAAGTGAACACAGTGGCGTGACTGCCGTCACAAAAAGTGGCAGAAGTAACCTGCTGGCTAGTGCTCGAGATGAGCCAGTCGCTCGATGGCGGCGAGGATCTCAGTTTCGGCAGCCTGCCGGCCTTCCCACCCCTTCACCGTTGTGTCTTTATTCGGTTCAAGAAGCTTGTAGACCTCGAAAAAGTTGCCCACTTCGTCAAGAAGATGCTCTGGCAGATCACCGATGTCAACGTATTGATTCATGCGCGAGTCGTGCGATGACACACACAGAACTTTGGCATCGGGTCCTTTTTCGTCGGTCATCCAAAAAACTGCAACAGGGCGCACCCACACATGGCATCCGGGGAATGTTGGTTGGCTGAGCCACACGAGTGCATCTAATGGGTCGCCATCTTCGCCGTGTGTGCCGGGAAAGAAACCATAATCAAGCGGATATTGGGTTGCAGTGAACAACGTGCGATCAAGCCAGATTTCTCCGGTGACGTGATCCATTTCGTATTTATTGCGAGACCCTTGCGGAATCTCGACAATCATTTCAACTTCCATATTCAGAGTCTACGAGGACTTATTGCCCGCCGTCAGTACAGCCTCAATAATCAATCGAAGAAGAGCTTTCATATCTTCAGCTGCAGCTTCTCTGTCATCTATCGGGACAAGATCATCAAGAACTGATCCAAATGTTTGCGTCATAATCAAAGAAGAAAGTGGCTCAGCCAGGGCGACAGCCGCTGCTATTGATTGTTCTGTGCTTCCTTCATACCTTGATGCCACTACTCGAATTGCAATTCTAAGAAAATCAATTATGTAAGTTTGTTGTCGAAGATGAATCGCAGCTATCCGTGTTCGTAGTTCGGGTATTTCAGCTGAGGCTGAAAGAATTTGTAATTTTCTCCAACGACCAGGCATTCGAAAATCTTGTTGGACAGTTGCGAACAAAATGGCAATGTCATCGACTGTGGGATTCTCGAGCTCTTCAAACACTTCTTTGTAGGCCATTAATTTTTTATAGCTGTCGCCGTCATACATTTGACTGAGAACTTCGGTAAGTAAACCATCTCTATTGCCGTAGTACTTATAAATCAGCGGAACTGAGACTTCAGCTTTTTCTGCAACCACTTCCATACGCAAACCAAGAATTCCAGAATCACGTAATTCTTGTTGAGTTGCCTGGATTATTCGCTCGCGCGATGTCAGTTTGCCTACCGGATACATCGTTGCAATCTACCTTTCTTCACAGTGGCCAAATTTACGTTGACCGCACAGTCAGTGTGTTGCGTCGTACAACTGACTGGCCATTCTTCGGTAGGAAAATGACAACGAATGAGCATTTTCCCTTTTGTATGGCCTTGAGTGTCGTGCCAATAAAGACGCAGTACTTGTTGCCATTAATAATACTGATGCGCATTGTGCCTGCTGATCGCTTTGGAATGCTCATAGATACAGATGCAGCAAGTTTTGCTGCACTCACGCGTGATCCTTTACTCACCACCATGTGGTGAATCAGTGAGGCCGTTTTTACATAAGGCTGAGGCAAGCTTGTAGCTGTTTCACTCCTGGCGACAGATTCGGCAACTGAGGTTGTTGTGGTTGTTGTGGTTGTTGTGGTGGTTGGCGGCACTGACGTCGTCGATGTAACTGTTGGCGCAGGAGTCGTTGTCGTTGTTTGAGGTGTAGTTGTAGTCGGCAGTGCAAGAGTCGTCGTTGTCGTCGTGGTCGTGGTCGTGGTAGTTGTTGTCGTGGTCGTTGTTGTCGTGGTCGTCGTTGTCGTCGGCACAACATTCAGAGTTGCAATGGCGGCCGCAGTGGCAACATCTGATTGCGTACCAATACCCAATTGCCCGAAATCATTGAGTCCCCAGCAACGCACCTCACCTGTCGACATCACGGCGCACGCATGACTGGTGCCCGTTGTTACGTCGACCACAGTTCCGGTGAGCCCTGTCACTACAGCGGGAGTTTCACGTGCAGACCCCGATGAACCTGAACCCAATTGGCCATTTGCATTCTGACCAAAGCAATGAACAGCAGCCGTCGACAACAATGCACACGTGAACTGACCACCTGCAGCAACATGGGTTGCAGTTGCTGACAATGTCACCACTGTTGGTGTGGAACTCTCGGTAGTAGATACCGCTTGACCAATTTGACCCGCGTCATTATTTCCGAAACACGTGATGCTGCCATTTGTCAATAGCGCACACGAATGGGAACCACCAGCAGCGATTTCTACTGCAGTAGTACCGAGAGGTGCAGTGGCTATGGGTATTTCGGCGTTTGATTGTGCTGTCGTGCCTAGTCGTCCGTTGGTGTACTGGCCCCAACACCATGCGGCACCCGCAACTGAAATTGCACATGAATGGGTACGACCGATCTCAAGATGCGCAACCGTAAATTGTGCTGGCACTAACGACGTATACACCGGCGTGTTTTCGCCCCGTGAGCCTGATGTGCCATTACCCAATTGCCCGTTATTGTTTCGGCCCCAACATT
>JBAXVL010000028.1:0-20693 GCA_037129095.1 Actinomycetota bacterium
AGTCGCAAACAAATCACTCGCGCCATGCTGATTGAGTCAGTGGCAGTTGGTCTCGTTGGATCCATTATTGGCCTTGTCGCGGGTATTGGATTATCAGCAGGGCTTAGTTCGCTCTTGCGCGCAGTGAACATAGACATTCCAAGTGGCGGACTTGTCGTGTCACAGAACACTGTTGTTTCCACAATCATCATCGGTCTCATCGTTACGGTGCTGTCAGCCATCTTGCCCGCACGACGAGCCGGCAAAGTTCCGCCACTTGCAGCCATGCGTGCGACAGCGCTGGAAATAGCAGAGCCAGGTCGCAAGCGTCTGATCGCCGGACTTGTATCAATCGCTCTTGGAATCGCGACTGTTGTGTACGTCATCACAGGTGCATCCAACTCACTACTTGGTCTTGGCATTCTGTTGGTATTTATCGGCACCATTATTCTCGGACCAATCATCGCTCGCCCCGTTGCGCTGTTCCTTGGTCGTCCTGCAGCCCGTTTCCGCGGCATCACCGGAGTAATGGCGCGTCAGAACTCTGCACGCAACCCGAAGCGCACGTCACGTACCGCATCTCCAGTATTAATCGGCGTTGCTTTGGTAACTGCAGTGACAGCGTTGGCTGCCTCCATCAAAGGCCAAATCAACGATGTTTTTGCTGCCCAATTGAAAGCTGACTACGCCATCAGCACTGATGCGCGAGGGTTCGGAGGATTAAGCCCTTCTCTCGTAGACGACATCAACAAGTTGCCACAAGTTGAAAAAGCTTCCGGCTTCGGATTTCTGACCGTAAAAATTGAAAATAAGGGTCAGTACCTATTGACAATTACCCCAGAAACAATCGATGGCGTGTGGGACATCGGACTTATTAATGCAAAATATTCTGACCTCACGGTTGACGGCATGTTTATGTCAGAAAAAGTTGCTGCAAAACGGAAGGTCACTGTTGGACAAGTAATTCCGGTGACATTTGGTGACGGCGCCGTGCGGCAACTAAAAGTTGAAGGTCTGTACGTACACAATGAAATCGGTGACTACCTCGCAAACAGTCATCTCGTTGATGGGACCCAAATAGTCATGTTTGACATGAGTATTTATATCAAGACAAAAAGTGGCGTCAGCAAGTCTGAAACTACTGCGGCCTTAACAGCGGCGGTCAAAAAATATGGTCAAGGTACATTGCTGACAAAACAGCAATACATCGATAAGCGGTCTGGAATGGTGAACCAACTGTTGGGCCTCATTTACGGATTGCTGATGTTGTCAGTCATTATCTCAATTGTTGGCATCATCATCACCTTGCTTCTCAGTGTGTTTGAACGACAACGAGAACTTGCTCTCTTGCGAGCTGTCGGCATGACTCGGTCTCAGGTGCGCACTACGGTGCGTTGGGAAAGTGTCATCACCTCTCTCTTAGGTGCTGTTCTTGGAATTGTTCTGGGAATCGGCCTCGGCTGGGTCATTGTGTTTGCTCTGAAAGATCAGGGTCTCAGTTCCTTTAAGTTGCCGGTAGTGCCAACCATTGTGATTATGGTGATGTCGTTTATTGTCGGTTTGTTTGCCGCTATCTACCCAGCGTGGCGCGCAACTCGAGTCAACATTCTTGACGCACTAAATACGAACTAATCATGAGCTCAACACCACATGTCACATACGAGATGCTCACGTTTCTTCGTGAATATCACTTAGCTTCGCTGACAACGTTACGACGTGACGGTTCGCCACATGTTGTTCCTGTTGGGTTTTCCTATGACCCCGAATTACATGTTGTGCGCATCATTACATTTCCGTCATCTGTGAAATACAAAAATGCGTTGCGTGGTGGACGAGCCGTTGTTTCACAAGTAGACGGTGGCCGCTGGCTGAGCCTTGAAGGAACCGTGAGTGGAACAGACGACTCAACCCGTGTTGAGGCAGCTGTCGCTGGTTATGCGGCTCGATACCGCCAGCCTGGCGAACGAGAAGACCGAGTTGCGATTGAAATAGCAGTTGACAGAATTTTGGGTCGCGCGTAAAACTACGAAGCGGGTCGACCGCGAAGTATGTCGCTAATGAACTGTGACCCCGCAGGATGCGGATCCATTGTTCGTGCAATGGGGTCTGAGTCATCGCGCACGGGGTACGGCTCGCACCCCACTTGACACCCTGGGCACCAGTACAGCAAACGTGCTAATTCGCCCATTTTTGTTAGGCGAATCACGTCTCCGCACCGCACACATTTTTGCCCGTTGCGACCATAGACAGCTAAGCCTCCTGGCACATCAGGCGCCGTAACACGAACTGGTGAATATTGGTTCGCACGTAGTTGTGCAGCAGATGTCAATACAAGATCAAGGCACGTTGATTGCGGTACGTCAGACACTTTTGCCCACGGATGAACACCGCATGCCCACAACACTTCACACCGATACACATTGCCAACACCGCTCATGACACGCGGGTCAAGCATTGCATCAGCGACAGTGGAATTCGGTTTGTCGTAGTGAAAGAGACGTGATGCACATTCATGCAAATCTGCTTCCATGTTTGTTAAGTCTGGACCACGACGTCCGGCACGCGGATGACGAGACTGATCAAAGATTCGGTATGTCTCGATGGAAGGAACACGAAACGCGACAGCAATCCATTCTTCCGTTTCAATAATCACTCGAGCTAAATGCCGACGAGTACGCCACTTTTGTCCGCGATGATATAAATCCCATTTGCCACGAAAACCCATGTGTGTCTGAAGCACGATGCCATCATCGAACACAATCTCAATGTGTTTGCCATGGCTGACCACACTTTCCACTGCAGAACCTAATTGTGGAGCAGGGCCGTCAAGTTGCGGAGCGTCAAATCGGGAGATGGTTTTACCCACTAATGCCGTACGCAGCGCTGCGGCTGCTCGATAGTTGGTGTCGCCCTCTGGCACACACCAAATCTAGTTCAGGGAAGTTGACCCACGGAGGCTAGGGCTAAACGAATCAGACGATCATGACCGCTTGTCATTTCACGAATCACGTTGTCGCTGACTGCTTCTTTCGGAGTAAACCACGCGAGGTCTATCGCTTGTTGGCTTGGCTGACATTCACCAGTCACGGGCACCACATAGGCCAGGCTTACCGCGTGATGTCGCGGATCATAAAACCCAGAGACTGAAGGGTCTTGGAAATACTCAACCACTGTGAACGGCGCTGGCTCTGGCGGAATGCGAGGAAGAGCGAGCGGCCCTAGGTCCTTTTCCAGGTGACGCATGAGGGCGTCTCGGATGCGCTCGTTCAGCATGACGCGACCAGAGACCACCATTCGGCTGATACTGCCATCGGCTGCTTGGCGCAACAGCATGCCGATATGGGTGACTTCGCCATCAGGGTTGACCCGAACTGGCACCGCATCGACATAGATGATGGGAACCTGGTTGCGAACCTGTGCGATGTCTTCGGGCGATAGCCACGCGTTCTGGGTATCGGTTTTCTGGTCGCTCACCTATGCGACATTACTACGCCTGTTGCACCGTGACTAGAGACTCAGTTACCTTTCACCATTCAGTAGAGACGTACTTCGTTTCCATAAATGCGAGAAGACCGTCATGGCCACCTTCTCTGCCAAGCCCCGACTGTTTCACGCCACCAAATGGAGCTGCAGGGTCTGACACCAACCCACGATTAAGCCCAACCATTCCAGTTTCTAATGCGTTAGCAATTCGCATACCACGACCATGGTTACGTGTGTAGATATATGACACCAGACCATGATCTACGGCGTTGTACAGCGGGATTGCGTCTTCAATGTTTGACACTTCAATAATGGGAGCAACAGGGCCGAACACTTCTTGCTGCACGATGTAATGATCTTGCTTCACACCGGTCAATACTGTTGCTGCATACCCATGCATTGGCGCTGCCGTTGCCGTGCCACCACACAACACAGTTGCGCCATCTGCCACGGCACGTTCGACCAATTCTGTTACTCGTTTTTGTTGTGCTGAACTAACAAGAGGGCCAAGTGTTGTTGATGCATCAAGTCCGTTCCCCAGTACCAACGCTGACATACGCGCAGTGAATTTTGTTGTGAACTCATCTAGTACCGACGACTGCACATAAAAACGGTTTGCCGCGGTACATGCCGCTCCCCCGTTGCGCATCTTTGCGATCATCGCACCATCGACAGCGGCATCAATATCAGCATCGTCACACACTATGAAAGGCGCGTTGCCGCCTAGTTCCATTGAACAGTTCACAATCTTTTCTGCTGCTTGTGCAAGCAACACAGAACCAACTCGTGTACTACCCGTGAATGACAACTTGCGCACAAGACCAGAGGACAACAGAGCCTGCACCGCTTCACCCGGAGGATCTGGAGTAATTACTTGCACAACTCCTTCAGGCAAACCTGCGCGTTGCAGAATGTCGGCAATTGCATACGCAGTCAGTGGTGTTTCTTGGGCGGCCTTTAACAGCACCGTGCAACCTGCAGCCAGAGCTGGACCAATCTTGCGCGTTGCCATTGCCGCAGGGAAATTCCATGGCGTGATGCACAACGCCACGCCAACAGGCTCGCGAGTAACAGCAAGCCAGTTGGTGCCATTTGGCGCCTGACGCAGGTCTCCGTCGATGCGCACGGCCTCTTCGCTGAACCAGCGGAAAAATTCAGCCGCATAGGCCACTTCTGCACGGGCATCTGACAAAACCTTGCCGTTTTCGCGCACGATCAGATGTGCCAGTTGTTCTTGCTCGGCAATCATGATCTCAAAGGCACGACGCAGAATTTCAGCGCGTTGACGCGGCAATGTGGTGCGCCACGCAATGAAGGCATCGTTGGCCTGCTGAGCAGCCTCTAGGCACTGAGCCACCGTGTGATTCGGCACCTCGCCTTCAAGGTCTCCGGTTGCTGGGTTCACAATACGAATAGTTGCCATGGCTCTATTCTGCCCCAGAATGCCAAAAGGGCCCGGTGCTTTCGCACCGAGCCCTTAGTGGTTGTTCGGGGTTGAACGAATCAGCCAAATCGACCTTGAACATAATCAGCTGTTCTCTGATCTTTTGGAGTCGTAAAAATATTTGATGTGAGATCTGCTTCAACAAGTTTTCCAGGACCACCGTCAGAAAGAAAGAATGCTGAATAGTCGCTAACACGAGAGGCCTGTTGCATGTTGTGAGTAACAATGACAACGGTCATGGTCTCACTTAACTGAACGATGGTCTCTTCAACACGCAAAGTTGAACCTGGGTCTAGTGCCGAACATGGCTCGTCCATTAACAATACTTCAGGCTTTACTGCCAAGGCACGTGCGATGCAGAGACGCTGTTGCTGACCACCAGACAATGAACCAGCACTGGACTTCAAGCGATCTTTTACTTCTTTCCACAGACCTGAACGAGTGAGACATTCCTCAACTAATTCGTGTTTGTCGGGAGTCTTGATTTTCGCGAGCTTCAATCCGGCCAAAACGTTGTCTTCGATAGACATTGATGGGAATGGGTTTGCTTTTTGAAACACCATCCCAATCTTCAAGCGAATCTCAGTGGGGCTCACTGATGATTCATAAATATCTTGACCGTTGAACAGAACAGACCCGGCCATTGCGGCGCCTGGGATAAATTCGTGCATGCGATTTAACAACCGCAGGAACGTTGACTTGCCGCAACCCGATGGCCCAATAAGACCTGTCACTGTGTTTTCGGGAAAATGTAACGACACGTCTTCAAGAGCATGATGCTTGTTAAACCAAGCATGGACACCTTGAGCTTCCAAGCCGCGCCCTGCGCTCGGCACTAACTGATCTGCATCACGCTGGGTTTGCTCTGAACCAAACACTTCAACACTTCCCACTACTTCGACTTCTGTTGCCATATCGCTGTTCATCTAAATTCTCCAGATTCCTTGCCCCATCAGTGTCGCAGGGGCTGGTGGCGACAAACTTGACCCAAAGTGAACGGAACGTGAACAGAACCGAATTTTCTTGGAAATGAGAAGGGCCCCGGCACATGCCGGGGCCCTTTCAATTGAATGTCTTAGTTGATTAGGAAACAGTGACCGTAACGGTTGCTGTTGCTGTCTTATTACCAGTCTTCACAGTAGCGAGGACCTTGCAGGTTCCCTTCTTGAGACCCTGCAAAGTTGCACCAACAACTTTGCAGACCGTGGCGCCAGAGGTGACTTTCAGCGTTGCCTTTGCAGTTGAAGTAATCGTCAACTTGCTGCCCTTAGCAACAGTCAGTGCACTAATTGTCTTTCCAACCTTCACGCTTACACCCTTGACTGGGGCAAGTGTTGTTGTTGTAGTCGTTGGAGCTACTGTTGTTGTTGCACCTGCTGGACGATCGACGCTTGAGACAAGCGCAATTTGCTTCTTTGCAAAACTCAATGCTGTGCTGGTGAGTTGTGCGTAGCCCAGAGACGAAGCCTGTGCTGATGCACATGTTGTCAACGAGTAGTTCAGGAAGTCCTTCACTGAATCATTCGCAGCTGAATAGTTCTTGTGTGCGATACCAAACGAGAAGATCGTGATTGGGTAGGCAGTTGCAACCGTTGAGACGTAGTCGGGATCAACCCAACCAGTCGCGTTATCAAAGTTTGCGGCTGGAATTGCGGATGCAGCTGCAGCAGCAGACGTTGACGTTGGCTTAATGTATGCACCAGATGCGTTCTTAATATAAGCAGACTTCACACCATCGGCCGCAGCTTCAAGCTGGTAAGAAAGTTCTGCGTATGAGATTGAACCATCAGTTGCAGATACGTAGTTAGTAACACCGTCTGAACCAGACTTTGCTTGTGAACCAGTAGGGTAAGAGGTCGAGCCACCAGGAAGTGAAGCAGTAAATGTGCTACTTCCAGCCTTTGTCCAATATGTTCCCGCGGCTGCATTGAGGTATGAAGTGAAACCAGATGAAGTTCCTGAGCTGTCTGAACGGTATACAACCACAATTGCCTTATCAGCCGAGACTGCGGATCCATTGTCTGCAGTGATCAGGGCATCATTCCAGTTTGTAATTGCTCCACCGAAAATCTTTGCGACAGTGAGAGCACTCAATTTCAAAGTACCTGAGTAACCATTGACCTTGTACATGATGGCAACTGGACCGGCAATGACAGGCACGTATACGCCATCAGCTGGCATCAACGGAGCAGATGTTGTGTACTTGCTGTCCGAACCAGCAAAGTTTACTGATTGGCCAGTGAATGCTGTACGACCTGCACCAGAACCGCCACCAGAGTATGAGACTGTTGCGCCCGCATCGTTGGTGTCGTTCCATGTAGGGCCGCAAGCATCGAACAAGTTCTTGATGAATGTGGATCCGGAACCTGTAATCGTGACTGCAGCATGTGATACACCTGCGCTCGCGCTAGTGAAAGCTAGAGCTGCAACCAATCCGGTTGCAATCTTTCTGCTTAGTTTCATGTGGTATTTCTCCTGTGTTGTTGTAATTGATTTACAGGGCAACTATAGGAAGGCAATATTGATGACAAACAGATAATAAGTGACGTTTGAGTGTCGTTAGATGAACAAACAGTGAACGACTTTACCGGCGTCGGCCCAACGACGAAATGAGTCTCGCTAGTGCAAAGAGCACGAAAACGAGTCCTAACAAGACCAGAGCCGCACTCCATGCCCGAGCCACAGCATTGTGATTACCTGTTTGAAACATGCTGAAGATGAACACTGGCAGAGACGCAATAGGCCCCTTCAGAGGGTTCGTACTTGTAGCGACTAAATATTGTGCGGTCATTAACAATGGAGCTGTTTCACCGGCAACTCGAGCAACACCAAGAACAGCTGACGTCACTAAACCGCTGCGAACTGTAGGCAGAACAATCTTGAAAACATTTCGCGCTTGAGTAGAACCCAAGGCATACCCTGCAAATCGTAAATCTTCACTGACAAGTTTCAAGACTTCTTCAGATGTACGAGCCACTGTTGGGATCATGAGAATTGCTAAAGATATCGCACCCGCGATTCCGCTGTAGCCCTTGAAGAAGATGACGATAGTTGCATACACAAACAGGCCAGCCACGATGGAAGGAACACCGCTCATCGCTTGAATGATAAACCTGACCAAGCCAGTCAGTTTGCCACGAATCTCGGTGACGTAGACACCGCTGAGAATTCCGAGCGGCACAGAAATAAGACTTGCGATGAGAACCATAATGAAGGTGCCGATAATCGCATGTTTGATGCCACCTAATTCAAGTGCTGCTTTCGGAGCCGTGACACGCATGTCGCGAGTAAAGAAGCCGGCATACAGAGCAGAACGTCCGCGAGCCACAACAGTTCCAATGACAGAGAGCCATGGAGTAATCAACACGAGAAACGCTGAAGTAATGATTGAGGTGGCTAAAGCATTGGAGCGTGCCGTCGCGCCCTGATGGTAAGAACGCCCGAGGTTAAGAATTGCAACCACAGGAACTGCAATGAGTCCGACAGCTTCCGGACCAGCCATCGGAGTGTAAAGAACAATCAATCCTGAAATGCCAATTCCACAGATTGAAAAAAGGATGTCAACAATACGTTGCATTCCAGATTTTCTCCAAGGTTTTTTGGGATCGGTCATACTCGGTTCCTCTTTGAGATATTGACGATATACGTTGCCGCCATATTCACCAGCAAAGTAAAAACAAAAAGCACAAACCCAGAAGCCAGCAACGCTTTCACTTCATAATTGGACGCCTCGCCGAATTTCAGTGCGATCATTGAAGCAATATTTCCACCACCACTGAACAAAATATTGATGTTGGTTTTGAACACGATATTTACAACAAGATAAATAGCGACTGTTTCACCAAGCGCACGCCCCAAACCAAGCATTGCTCCACCGACCACGCCACTTCTACCAAAAGGAAGCGCAACGTAACGAATAGCCGACCATTTACGACCACCCAAAGCATGAGCTGCAGAAATTTGATCTGGTGGAGTTTGGGAGAATACTTCTCGAGAAACTGAGGTGATGATTGGGGAAATCATGACGGCCAAAACCAATCCACCAATAAAGGGGGAGCCATCAAAGAATTGTCCTGGCACGTGAAATAACGGGAACCATCCAAAGTGGTGGTTCAGTGACATTGCCCAATGGGACGCACGTGGAGCCAAGATAAAGAATCCCCACAATCCAAAAATTACTGATGGAATTGCAGCAGCAAGATCGAGAAGTGAGATAAGGAATTTCTTAATTCGTTGATCTGCGTAGAACTCAATGAAAAGCGCCGCGGCTACCGATAGTGGTACGGCAACAACCACAGCAACAAGGGACAGAACAATACTGCCGACCAACATGGGAGCTATTCCGTACGCAGTGGGTTCACCTGGGTTGCCGCTGCCTTCCCATTTAGAACCGGTGATAAACGACAAGCCCATATCTTTGAAGATTTGGAACCCGCGAAAGACGAGAAAAGCAGCGATCAGCCCAAGAACTAGCAGTGATGCCAATGCACCGGCCGTTACAACAAAATGGAAAAACCGATCAACACCCGGCTTCCTGAATTTCAATTCACGGCGGTCTACATTCGTTTCACTCACAGTTAGTCATACTCGCAAGGAAAAGTGACCCCTACTGAGACCCAAGATGAACGGAAGGTGAACCCGACCGCTATATCAGGTAATTTCTGGTGTTATAGACCAAAAGTGGCCGATGCCAAGGCCTCGACATCAGCTGGGTCATGTGTGACCAAGATGGTGGCTCCGCCGAAACCGGAAAGGACTTCAGGCAGTAGTTGGCGCAGCACGGCACGCGAGGCGCTGTCAACTGATGACAATGGTTCGTCAAGAAGCAATACCCGTGGTTCCATAACGAGAGCGCGAGCGAGTGCAACGCGCTGACGTTCTCCCCCACTGAGATCATTTGGCTGACGTTTCTCAAAGGATGACAAACCAACGCGCGACAACACTGCAGATGATCGAGCGGTTGCTTCATCTTTGTTCACTCCGTGCGCACGAAGTCCGTATGCGACATTTGACAACACATTCATGTGCGGGAAGAGTCGAAGGTCTTGAAACACCACTGAACATGATCTGTTTTCTGGTGCAACCCATTGTTCTGAATCTGGTGCATCCCACATGATGTTGTCTGATTGCAATTGTCCGCTGCGAAGTGAAATCAGACCAGCAATGGTGTGAATGATCGTTGATTTTCCCGAACCGTTTGGCCCGGTAATTGCCAACACGTCTCCATCGGCAACAGAGAAATTGAGTGCCCGCTCAAAATCTCCTCTTCCGATTATTCCTTGTAGAGAAATACTCATCGACCCGCCATCCAACGATCACGCATCGCAGCAAGCACACCCACTGAAATAAATATCAGCACTAAGGACAACACCAACGACAAGCGATAGTCAATAGATATCAATTCATACACTGCCATAGGAAGTGTTTGTGTACGACCTGGGAAACTTCCAGCGAAGGTAATAGAGGCACCGAACTCGCCGAGAGACCGCGCCCATGCAAGTGCAAGACCGGCAATGATTGCTGGGCGTGCTGCGGGGATTGCAACAGTAAAGAACACACGAGTTGGTGATGCACCCATCGTGCGGGCTGCATCTTCTAACCCTTTATCGCTCTGTCGAAATGCAGCTTCAACAGCCAAGACCAAGAACGGCATCGCAACAAAGACTTGTGCCATCACGACGGCTGTGCGCGTAAATGGCAACGAAATGTCGAACCAGTCATACAGATAATGACCAATAATTCCTCGACGTCCGAATGATGTGAGCAAGGCAATTCCGCCCACCACGGGTGGCAGCACCATTGGCGTGATGCAAATTATTCGCAGAGCCGAAAGCCCCCTGGCACCGGAACGCGCAAGGAACCAAGCTAATGGCACACCAAAAAGACACGACAAAAGGGCAGCAATGATTGATGTTTGGAGAGAAATCAATAGCGCATCACGTGTTGACTTTTGCGACAACATATGACCTAAGTCAGACCACGGCACCCGCACAAAGATGGACAACAGCGGCAGTGCCACGAAGAGTGCAGCAACTGCTGCAGCAATTTTCAATGAGAGAGAAATTCGCTGTGGTTTCATGGCGCGAGAAACCCGAACTTTAACTGCAAGGTGGCCTTGAAATCAGAGCCATTGATGTAGTCGACATACTGCTGAACAACACGGCGAGTTGTTAATGCAGCGATGTAATACCCGGTGGTTGCATTGATTGCGCTAGAAATCGCAACACATGTTGCAAGATTGCGCGGCTGTGCATACTGACAATCACTGTGATACACAATGCCAGCATCCAGTTCTCCCATCTCAATCTTGGAAACGAGATCTTCCACGGAGGGAGATTCGGTGTCAGCAATGACTCCTCGCGATGTGCCTGCATTTTTAAAAATCGTATTTGCCAAAGTTCCACACGGAGCCGTAGCCACACACACTCCAACTTTAATTCCCGCATTTACTGCGTCGTTCAAACTTGTGATGTCTGTGATTCGGCTGTCGAATTTGGAATTTGGGCTCACCATGATTTCACCGACATTTTTCGCAAAGTTGTCAACACTCAATGTCTTGCCAGCATTTTTCACCGTGGTCATTGTTGACTCACTGGCGGAAACAAAAACATCGGCGGGAGAACCGTTCACAATTTGAGCCGCAAGAGTTGCAGATGATCCGTAACTGTACGTAATGCCAGTGATACACGGATGATTCTTAAGGAATTGATCTTGCACATCAGTAAATGCATTAACCAATGAACTTGCAGCCATCACCACCAACGACCCTTTGGATGATTTATCTGTACACACCGGAACCGTGGTCGTCGTTTGTGCTTTCACCGTGGTTGACGGAGAAACAATACGGGGAAGACTCGTGCTCGAGCTTGTCGATGAAGTAGTTGCGTCGAGTGTCGTAGTAGAGGCCGCCATGGATGTCACAGTGATTGACGACAAAGAAGAACCACAGGCTGTGACACCGAGCATCATGACTAGGACTAACGCTCGATAACGCACATTTTCATAGTAGTCAATATTTGACTACTTCAACAAGAGGGCTAGAGTTTTCATATGGCTCGACAAGACGCTCAGTTAGCTCGCAATGTCGTGTTGGCTTTAGTCGTTCAGATGCCACGCCATGGCTGGGCTATCCATGAACAGTTGTCACCTACTGGTGAGGTGGGACATGCGTGGACATTGTCTCGTCAATTGGTGTACCGAGCAATTGACACATTGGTGGAAGATGGCCTTGTGAAGCGTGCCATGCCGAAAGATGGTGGTGGTGGTGACAAAGTAATCATCTCTCCCACTGCTGCTGGTAAACGACTGGCCTTGCAATGGCTTGATTCGCCTGTGACTCACTTACGTGATGTTCGTACGGAGTTAGTACTAAAAGTGATGTTGCGAGAAAAAATGGATCTCCCACTCGCCCCGTTTCTTGCGTCGCAACACGAAGTCTTTGATCCGCTCATTGCAGCAGTGAATAAGGAAAGTTCCGCTTCACCCGTGAATCTATGGCGAAAAGAGAGCGCTAACGCAGTGAAGCGATATCTGTCTCGCCTTGAACGAAACGTGAATTAGCCACCAAGATACGCAGCACGTACTGCTGGGTCTACAAGCAGATCATTGCCAGTACCGGTCTTCACCACGTAGCCAGTTTCTAATACATACCCACGATGTGCAGTACGTAACGCCTGGGTTGCATTCTGTTCCACCATCAACACCGAAATTCCTTCGGAGTTGATTTGTTTCACAATTGAAAAGATCTGAGCGATAAGCATCGGGGCAAGACCCATCGATGGTTCGTCGAGAAGCATGAGACGCGGACGGCTCATGAGTGCGCGACCAATCGCGAGCATCTGCTGTTCTCCACCAGACAATGTGCCGCCTAGTTGAGTCATACGCTCGCCAAGACGAGGGAACAAATGCACGACATGTTCAAGGTCAGCAGTTTTTGTATCGCTCTTGTATCCGCGAACGTATGTGCCCATTTCTAAGTTCTCACGCACCGACATTCCGGGGAATATTCCGCGGCCTTCTGGCGCTTGGCAGATACCTAACTTCACACGATCATGTGACGCCATGTTGGTGATGTCGATACCTTCGAACAACACGCGGCCTTGCGCCACAGGACGAACACCTGAGATGGTGCGCAACGTTGTTGTCTTACCGGCACCGTTGGCACCAATGAGCGACACAATTTCGCCTTCATTGACATTGAAAGAGATGCCCTTGATGGCTTCAATCTTGCCGTAGAACACATGAAGATCTTGTACCTCAAGCAGCATCGTCTGGTACTCCCAAATAAGCAGCAATAACGTCAGGATTATCACGTATCTCTTGTGGCAAGCCTTCGGCAATCTTTCGACCAAAATCAAGAACTGCAATGCGGTCGCTGATCTTCATGACCACGTTCATGTCATGTTCGATCAACAACACCGTGTAACCCTGATCACGAATCTTCAAAATCAATTCGTTGAGTTCTTGTTTTTCTGCGGGGTTGAAACCAGCTGCAGGTTCATCAAGGCACAACAACTGTGGGCTAGTTCCGAGGGCTCGCGCAATTTCCAAACGGCGCTGATGACCGTACGGAAGATTTCGTGCTGCGACTTCTGCGTATTCCTCAATACCGATGAACTTCAATAGTTCATGTGCACGTTCACGACTCGCGGTTTCTTCGCGACGACTACGAGGAATGCCAAGGATTGCTCCCACCACGCTGGTCTTGCTGTGGGCATCGACGCCCACCATGACATTTTCTACAGCAGACATATCAGGGAATAAGCGAATGTTCTGGAATGTACGTGCAATGCCGCGCTTCGTAATCTGGAAACGCTTCAGACCTAACAGTGACTTGTCGTCAAAAGTAACTGTGCCGCTTGTTGGTGCATACACACCAGTAATCACGTTGAAGCATGTGGTCTTTCCGGCCCCGTTCGGACCAATGAGACCAAATATTTCGCCCTTGTTGATATGAAGAGACACATTGTCAAGCGCGGTGACACCACCAAATTGCATGGTGACTTGGTCAACACTAAGAAGAACTTCAGACATCTGATTCACCCTTCTGAGCAATACCCGCAGCAGCACCACGACGAGGAATGATTCCTTGTGGTCGAAACACCATCACCAAAACAAGTACAACGCCGAATACGAAATAGCGGCGTGTAGAGAATCCACGGAATCGTTCGGGAATCCAGGCGACCAAGAAGCCACCCATGATCACGCCATACATACTGCCCGTGCCACCAAGAACGACTGCTGCGAGGAAAAGAATTGATAACTGCAACTGGAAGTTGTCGGGGTTAATGAAACCAACCTTTGAAGCGTAAAGAGAACCAGCAATTCCGCCGATTGCTGCGCCAATGGCAAACGCCCACAACTTGAACTTGAAGGTGTCAACGCCCATGAGTTCGGCTGCATCTTCGTCTTCACGAACCGCGGCCCACGCTCGACCAACACGGCTTTTTTCAAGGCGCGTAAGAACAAAAATAACGACCAGGATGACAGTGAAACCGAGATACCAATACGGTTTGGCATTGAGCACACCAAACTTGAGTGGTCCGATACTGGGTGGATGCGGCACTTTGCTAATTCCACGTGGGCCGCCAAGCCAGTCTGAGTTGTTTGCGGTGATGCGAATGATCTCACCGAAACCAAGTGTGACGATTGCTAGATAGTCCCCTCGCAATCGCAAGGTGGGCGTTCCAAGAATTACACCGGCAATCATTGCCATGATGACCGACAACGGCAATGCAGCAATCCACGGCAACGTGAATTGGCCGGACGTAACAACAGCCGTTGTGTATGCACCAACAGCATAGAAACCGACATACCCGAGGTCGAGAAGGCCAGCAAAGCCCACAACAACGTTGAGCCCGAGCGCAACCAAGATGAACATCATGATTTGGTCGGTAAGAACATTTTCAAAACTTGTCCCTGGAGTGTTGATGATCCAACCAAGGACAGGAACGTCTGGCCAATACGGCGTGAGATAAAACGCAACTATCAATAGTGCAGACAAAGACCATTTTGCTGATCGTGGCAGTGCTCGAAAACGATTACCAAGTTGTAACTGCGGTGCGGTGCGTTGACGGAAAGCATCAGTGAGGCTCATACGCGAGCCTTACCGAGCGATTCACCAAGAATTCCGGTTGGCCGGAACATCAGCACAGTCAACAACACCACAAATGCGATGACGTCTTTCCACTGTCCACCAAAAATAGATGATCCGTAGTTTTCGGCAAGCCCAAGAACAATTCCACCTAAGAGTGCGCCCTTGATATTGCCGATACCACCAAGAACTGCAGCTGTAAAGCTCTTGACACCTAAGAGGAAACCAATATTGAATCGAGTCTGGTCGTAGACCAGGGTGAACATCATTGCTGCACCACCGGCCATGGCTCCGCCAAGAAGGAACGTGACCAAGATGACTGAGTTCACGTTGACGCCCAATATGCGGGCGGTTTCTGCATCTTGTGCAACAGCACGAATACCGCGACCAAGACGAGTGCGATTCACGAAAAGCAACAACGACGTCATCATAAGAATTGCGCCAATGGCAACGATGACATAGTCAATGCGAACATCCGCGCCTAAGAAGTTGACAAGAACTTTTTTCTCTAATACGCGAGGTGTCTTGTACACCGACCGTTGATCTGGACCCCATGTTGCAACAGCTTCTGCCATTGCCATAGATGATCCGATTGCGGAAATAAGAAAAGCAAGACGAGGCGCTTGGCGACCACGGCGAAAGATCCGCACATATACAACCGAAACGGGGCCAGTGATGACTGCAGAGATTGCAAGATTGGTCATCATGTGGTCAGAGAAAAGAAAAGAAGCGATGAGGCCAGTAAGGAAAGCAAGAACTACTGCACCGTACGCATCTCCGGCACCACGCAAAGGTCGATATGCGGTGCGTTCAAGAACCACGGCACCTGCACCAGAAACCACCATGGCAGCGACCGTGCTACCAACAAGGATTGCAACAAGAACAAACCCGCTGCGGTAGGGATATTGACCATCATCAAAGAGAGAGATGCCAAATACTTTTGTGAGAGAAACGAGCACGCCAAACGTGCCCACCATAAAAATTTCAGAATGAGCAAAGTTAATAAGACGCAATACGCCGTACACCATGGTGTACCCAAGAGCAACAAGAGCGTAAATGAGCCCCAGCACAATGCCTGAGACAGTGAGGTCCCAGAATGTTCTGTAAATCATCCAATGACTCATAATTTCCTACGTTCGATGTATTCCACAATATTGCAGTGGCGGCTGGGAACATATTCCCAGCCGCCACGGGCAACGTTTTTAGATCGGATCTACCGACCTACGATCACTTGATGTCAGAGACGTAGGTGATTTTTCCACCAGTGACTTTGTACATGTAGATGGTTGAAGCTTCAGTAGCTTCGCCATTTGCAGTGAACTTGATTTGCTTGGTGATACCAGCAGCATCGTATGCATTTACTGCAGTCTGTACTGCTGCACGATCCTTCGCGCCAGCTTTGATGACGTTAAGGAATACGTTTGTAGCGTCGTAGTACTCAGCACCATAGGTACCAGGAACTTCGTTGTACTTTGCCTGCCATGCAGCAATGAATGTTGCATCTCCGTCTTTGCATGGGCATGCAATGAGCGCACCTTCAGCAGCTGGGCCTGCAGCATCTGCGTAACCAGCCTGATCCTTCACACCGTCACCGAACACAAGTGTTGACTTAACACCAGCGTCACGAAGTTGTGTTGAAAGCTTTACTGCTTCACCGTAGTAACCGCCGTAGAAGATGACTTCTGGGTTAGCAGCTTTCATTTTCGAAACAGCAGCTGAGAAGTCAGCGGCCTTTGGATCGATTGAATCAGAAGCTTTTACAGTTGCACCAGCAGCAGTTTTCACTGCATCTGCGAGGCCCTTACCGTAGTCAGAGGCATCATCGATGATTCCAACAGATGCTGGCTTCAATGTCTCTGAGATGTACTTAGCAATTGCTGGACCTTGAACTCCGTCGTTTGCAAGGATGCGGTGGAACACCTTGAATCCTGCCAACTGAAGTTCTGCGTTTGTTGCTGATCCGGTAATTGTTGCGAGGCCAGCTTCGTCGTACGACGGAAGAGCAGCCTTTGACTCACCAGAGAATCCAGGCCCAACAAGACCAAGGATTGTGGCGTCACTGACAACTGCCTGAGCAACTGCAGGTGCCTTTGCAGGGTCACCTTGTGTGTCGAAAGTTTTGAGAGTTACACAAGCGTCTGGGTTTGCAGCGTTGAATTGATCAATTGCGAGCTGAGAGCCTTTGAGCATTGGAGCTCCGAGGTTTGCGGCATCGCCTGTTTCTGGGAATTGCAAAGCGATGCTGGCAACTGGTTTGTCACATTTGACTTCGGTTGATGCAGCGACAGTGGTATCGGAAGCCGCTTTGTCGGAACCGCCACAGGCGACTCCTACAAATGAGAGGCTGACGAGAACCGCACTGGCACGTAGCAAGTTGGATTTCTTCATGGTTTTTTCTCCCCCTAGGAGATCGGTGGCTATTGCCACGCTTACTGGGTAGTTAGAGACAAACTATCGGCGTCTTTCACAAAAGTTCAAGGGGCGATGAGGCGCTCCACCAATCTCACGACATCCACATGTGAGTTGTAGAGAGGGGCACAGCCGAATCGCATCAGATCTGGGGGGCGGAAATCAGCGATAACGCCCTGCGCCGACATCTGGTCAACTAGGGCCTTTCCGCTTGCAAACCCCAATGCCACATGACTTCCACGGGATTCTGGGTCTCGAGGGGACTCCAGAGTGAAGCCTCGAGATGCCAGATGGGCGTCAAAAAGGTCAACAAAGAAGCCGGTGAGACTCATGCTTTTGACCCGAATATCGACCATTGAGACCTCTGAAAAGATTTCCAGGGCTGCTTCTAGAGATTTCATACTCAGAACCGTGCTTGTTCCAGTGAGAAAGCGGGAAATGCCTTCTGCTGGTCGAAATCCGAGTTCAAAGTCGAAAGGGGCGGCATGTGCCCACCAGCCCTGAAGGGGCTGACTTGATTCCGCCAGAAGCCGAGGTGCCACATATATAAAGGCAGGGGCTCCCGGCCCTCCGTTCAGATATTTGTAGCCACAACCGACTGCGAAATCAGTATCTAACGCTGTGGCATCAAATGGCACAGCGCCTGCCGTGTGCGCAAGGTCCCACACCATCAATGCACCATGGTGGTGTGCTGCGGCCGTGATCGCTGGCGCATCCAAAATCTGTGCGGTTCGATAATCGACATGAGTCGCGGTGACAACAGCGGTGCGTTCTGAAATGACGCCAACGATTTCATCTGCCTGAACTGCGACCAAAGTCAAGCCGTGTTGATCAGCAACACTTTGAGCAATGTAAATATCAGTGGGGAAATTGTTGACATCAATCACAATTTCTGTGCGGCCAGGACGAAGTGCAACTGCAGCCATGAGCGCCTTGTGCAAATTGATTGACGTGTTGTCACAACTAATCACTGTGTCTTGTGCAGTACCGATGATGGGCGCAATCATGTTGCCCACCCGCATTGGCATTGCAAGCCAATCTTCATTCCATGAACGAATGAGACGCTCACGCCATTCAACATCGATGGTGTGATGAAGTACTTCGCGAGAACGCAGAGTTACAGGACCCAGTGAATTGCCATCGAAATATATGAGGTCCGCAGGGATGTCAAACTTCGCACGCATTGGGGCCAAAACATCTTGTGCATCAAGGGTGCGTGCAAGTTCTTTTGCATCAATGAGATTCACGATTGTTCTTTCAGTAACTGTGCGAGTGTCCAGTCTCCCACTGCAGTGCCTCGGCGCAGCAAATCGTACGGAAGATCGAAATGGTCACGATTCGAAACGACCAAGGTTTCGGTAGTTGTGCCACTTTCTTTCAGGTGTTCGGCATAGTCGGCATTTTGGCGAATGAACTCAGCTGATTCAGATTCACCAACAGCACACAGTGCTCGTGACAGTCCGTGTGTGGGGGCAAGCAGCTGCGGGCTGATGGTGGCAGCTGATTCAGGTGTGAGATGAAGTGGATCATTGGTGTCCGTCACGACTAACGGCCGAAGATCATAAATACCACTGAGCAACACAACGCCAGATAGTTGAGACGCAATGGCATATTCGCGAGCACACATGGCAGCAAGGTGCGCACCAGCACTGCAGCCCGCAAGCACTACGTGTGTTGGTTGCAGTTCTGCGATGGTTTTTTCAACATCAATAATGCATTCTTCGATGATGTCAGGGATTGTGGCAAACGGAGCCAACGTGTATTCCACTGCATGTAAAGAGATGCACTCTGCAATTGCATCATGTGCGTTGAATAACGAATCAGCAGCGGATAAGCGTTGCCAATACCCGCCATGTATATAGATCAGTAGTGGGCGGCGAGGTTGTCGCAATGCAAGAGGATCATGCGGTGCACTGAGTTCGTGATACTCGGTGAGGTATTCATCGAGTGGGCGAAGCGCATGACGCGACGGCGAATACTGATGATCAACATCGGCATCTGTGGCCGATTGCCAGTGAAACGGAGTACTCACTGCAGAGGTCGTGTGCCCGCGATGGTGGTGCGGTGCAATTCTCGACGAAACCCGGCGTAATCATTCAGTGCATAATGCTGCGTCGAACGATTATCCCAAATAGCCAAATCTCCATTGCTCCATTTATGGCGCACGGTGAACTTTGCATCGGTTGTGTGCAGATGCAACCAATCCATGAGACGGAGTTTCTCTATCTCATCTGCGATACCCGTGAGATCACGCACATATGCGCGATTGTAAAAAAGCACTAATTTTTCAGTTTCAGGATGAGTTGTAACGAGCGGGTGAATTTCTGTGTCGTTGGCGGTCTCATCGCACACGATATTCATGCTGGAAAGTCCGGAATGGATCGCTTGCATCTTTGGTGAATACGCATCGCGAGCAGTGTGAATCGCAGCAAGGTGAGAAAACTGTTCCTTATACGCATCAGATAATGCGTTGTATGCCGCTGTCATTGAAGACCACAGGGTGTCTCCTCCGTACGGTGGAATATCAAGTGCATGCAACACAGTGAACGACGGCGGTGCTGGTTGAAAACTGAAATCGCTATGCCATGCACCACCGAAGTTAAATGCATTGCCGTCTTTGGCTTCCTTCAGAACTTTGATCACTTCAGGATGGTCAGGACTTGGTTCGATAAATGGAGACTCGGCAGCTGGACCGAGGCGATGGGAAAAATCCACTTGCTCCTGAGGACTCAACGATTGATTTGGGATGATGATGACTTCGTGTTCACACGCCACTTCCCGCAACGATCCCAATTCTGAATCAGAGAGAACTTTCACATCGTCCACGTACACCGTGGCCCCCAGAACTCCTGTTAAACGCTCAACCCGCATAGCTCTACCGTAGAGCACGAGAGACCAATAGAGAATCAGCATGGTGATTTGTGGCAACATCAAGACGTGGCGTTTAGAGATGGAGACGGATGGGTGCTGTGCACCAAGTGTCAATCTCGCCATTGGGGACTTCATGGTGCAGCCGGATTATTGCTGGTGCGCACAGACCTAGAGATTCCCTGCGTGCTACTCCAATTGCGTGCGGCGTGGACTCATGGCGGCGGCACGTGGGCTTTGCCGGGGGGCGCGCTTGATTCTCATGAAGATTCAGTCACGGCAGCTGCTCGCGAGGCACACGAAGAAGCAGGAATCGAACCTCAACATCTCGAGTTCAAAGCAGTCTTTTCAGATGACCTTGGCAATTGGCGCTACGACACTGTGATTGCACACACCAGTACCGATGCAGGCGCATAT
>JBAXVL010000029.1:0-20437 GCA_037129095.1 Actinomycetota bacterium
TCTATGTGGCCGCTGGCGAAGTCACTCGTATCAAATCATGGGAACGAGCAGAGACTGTGAATCAAAATGATCGCTGGGAAGTGTCCAAACTCACAGAGGCGTTGAATGCGATGGCCGCTGAGGTGAAGAAGTAACGAACTACGATGGAATTCCTGCCATGAATTCCCGCGACGACAAGAACGAAGAACTAGCCCCTCACGGGAAAGCAACAATCACCTTTGAACAAGGTGGTGTTGATGAAGTATCTATCGTGCCATGGACGTTGATGATTCCACGTAAAATTGCGCGGAAAGTTGGCCTCACGAGAAAATGGGCAACTCTCTTTGTGGTACTCGCTGGTCTATTCACCACTAGTTCCACCATCACAATTTTGGTGGTGTCGTTAGACACCATTGCGAAAGATTTACATTCGTCAGTCAGTGTTCTGAACTGGTCAATTACTGGCCCCATGTTGGCTTTTGGTGTTGTTGGTCCGGCCTACGGAAAAATTGGTGACCTGTATGGACACAAACGCGTGTATGTATACGGTCTGTTGTTTGCGGGTCTGTTTGCTGGCCTAACGGTGTTTTCATGGAATGCCATGTCGATGGTGATCTTCCGACTGTTGTCCGCGACTGCGGGTTCAGCTACTGGTCCGGCTGCAATGGCGTATGTCAACAGATTGTTTGAGCCAAACGAACGCGTTCGTCCACTAGGGCTCTGGAGTTTTGTCACTGCCGGTGCACCCGTGTTGGGTGTTGTCATCGGAGGGCCAATCATTTCGGCCATTGGGTGGCGCATGATCTTTGTTATTCAAGCTCCGTTGTTGTTGGGCGCCGCGGTGCTTGCCTGGAACTTGTTGCCACAAACAACACGAATGAAGAATGTGAAGTTTGATGTCAAGGGCTCCATCACTCTTGGCCTTGGGGCAACGCTGTTCTTGCTGGCAATCAACAGGGGCCATTCATGGGGATGGACATCGCCAGCGATTATTTTCTTTGGAATCGCATCACTTGTATCGCTGTGGTCGTTTGTTCGATGTGAACGTGCTGCCGAAGCACCGCTCATGCCACTGAAGTGGCTTCGCACCCCCAACATTATTTTGCCAATCTCAATTCAAGCGCTCTTGAACTTTGCGTATATGGGCGGCTTCATTGTGGTGCCGCAAATGTTAGAGACGGGTCTTGGTTACAGTGCCTCGCATGTGGGCTGGCTGATCATTGCGCGACCATTGTCGTTCTCCATTACTGCACCGCTTGCAAGTTTTTTCACGATGCGTGCAGGAGAGCGAAAATCTGGTGTGATTGGTGCCTGCGGTGTCATTGCTTCGATGCTTGTTTTGTCGAGCATGGCGCGTGGTTCATCTGACTTGCTTGTAGTTCTTGGTCTTGGGTTATCTGGAATCGGTTTTGGCATTGCTGGTCCGGCTCTTACTGCACTTGTTGCAAACGCAGTCGATGACGAAACAATCGGTGTTGCAGGTGCAATGCAACAGTTGTTGTCGCAAATGGGAGCTGTTCTTGGTTCCACGGTCATGATTTCCGTGCACGAAATGACTGCTGCATCAACCACGGTGGTTCGTAGTTACGGCATCGCGTTATTATTCGGCGCTGGTACAGCAACGATTGCTGCGCTGCTCGCATCTCGTCTGACGCCCACCGACAGGTCGGCCGAAGCGATGGCTGCTGCTTAAGTAGTAATTGCTTTTATTTCTGCTGCAACAGCTGCAGTGGTATCTGTTTGTGGCAATGAAGTTTGCATCACCATTAAACGTGTGATGTCACCTTCAACCTTGATACGACCAGCCATAAACGCCTGCATGCTTGCAGTGGGGTCTTGCTCAACAAATAGTTTGCGTGCAGTTTCGTAATCAGTGGTGACCGTGAGATCTGATTCTTCGATAGAGCCCAATTCCATTTCCAAACTGCCGTTCGACGTGTCGATATATGCCGAGATAGATCCCTCGCCAAATGGGACTTTGGTGGTGATCACATTGATGCGTACGACGACGTCAATGACGGGAACATCACCTGAATACCTGTGACGGATGTCGCGAGCAGCCTCAATCCATGATTCTGAGAGAAATTGATGGCTCATATTGGGTCCTATCGGGGAAGAAACTTTACGGATTGTTCAATCCATGTCATAAACCACGACGCTAGCGATAAGAATTGACAAATGTCCAGAATCTTGGTGTCAGAAGAATTAGCCGAAAGCGGACTCAGCAAATTGCGCGCCGCTGGTCACGAAGTCGATGTGCAGGTGGGTCTTACCCCTGAGCAACTTCAAGTGGCAATCAAAGGCGCTCATGCCCTTATTGTGCGCTCTGCTACTCAGGTGGATGACGCGCTTCTGGCCGCTGCAGATGACCTTGTCGTTGTCGGACGTGCCGGCGTTGGTCTTGACAATGTGGACGTCGAATCTGCTACCCGTCGTGGCGTCATGGTGTCAAATGCGCCCGAGTCAAACATCGTGTCTGCCGCCGAACACACCATGGCTATGTTGTTAGCTGTTGCGCGCAACGTGCCGCAGGCACATGCAGCTTTGGTGCAAGGTCGTTGGGAGCGCAGCAAATGGGAAGGCGTCGAATTGTTCGACAAGACTCTCGGAGTCGTTGGCCTTGGTCGCATTGGCAAATTAGTCGCGCAACGTGCCGCAGCATTTGGCATGAAAGTAATTGCGTTCGATCCGTTTGTTTCTGAAGAGCGTGCACGCGCCATGAACATTGAACTGGCTGAATTAAATGACTTAGTGAAACGCTCTGATTTCATCACGGTGCACTTGCCAAAGAACAAAGACACCATCAACTTGTTTGACGCAAAAATGCTTGCAACTGCAAAACCATCATTGCGCATCATCAACGTTGCACGCGGTGGAATCATTAATGAAGCAGATTTGGCTGAAGCAGTGAAGAATGGCGTTATTGCTGGCGCTGCCCTTGACGTATTCGACAAAGAGCCAACTACCGAATCACCGTTGTTTCAAGTGCCTGGCATTGTTGTTACGCCGCACCTTGGTGCAAGCACAACTGAAGCACAAGACCGTGCGGGCGATCACATAGCTGACCAAATTCTTCTTGCACTCGCCGGTGATTTTGTGCCCTATGCGGTGAATATCTCAGCCGCTGACGCGAACGAGACATTGAAGCCGTACTTGCCACTGGCAGAACGTTTGGGTCGTCTCTTTTCATCGGCTGCCAGTGCAAACATTTCTGAACTCGAAATCATTGCCACTGGTGAAATCGCTGGATATGACACACGCATTCTCACTCTGAGTGCGTTGAAGGGCTTCTTCTCGGCTCGCCACGATGATGCAGTCACGTACGTGAACGCTCCGCAAATCGCTGCGGCACAAAACGTAACGATCAAGGAAAACAAGGTCACCAATTCGGGTTCAAACAGTGACTATGTCAACCTCATCACCTTGCGCGCCGGAACACACAGCATTGCTGCAACACTTGTTGGGCCCCGTCGCCAAGCACGCCTAGTCATGGTCGATGACCACATGACAGACGTTCCTCCGTCTGACCACATGCTCGTAGTGCGTAACGATGACCGTCCTGGAGTTATCGGACTTGTCGGAACTCTCTTGGGTGCCCACAACGTAAACATTGCTGACATGGATGTGGGTCGTGCTCTCACACCCGGAACTGCGTTGATGGTTATTGCAACAACGGCAGAAACACCAGATGCAGTTATTGAAGAATTGCGTGCAAAGCCCGGAATTATTGAAGTAACTGCCCTACACAGTTAGGCGTTTACCGGGCGGCGCGCAGTGCGTCACGAGTGTCGCGAGCGACGCGAGCAGCCGCTGGCATTGGGTCAACCGCATCGGCATACAAAATGGCGCGTGATGAATTCACAATGAGGCCAGTGCTGTGTGAATTGGCACCGTTCTTCACCACGTCTTCGGGGCTTCCACCTTGTGCGCCAACTCCGGGAACCAGCAATGGCATATCGCCAACGATTGCGCGTACTTCAGCAAGTTCTGTCGGGTATGTAGCGCCCACCACTAATGCAACTTCACCCTTGTGAGACCATTCGTTTGCAGCACGTTGTGCCACATGTTGATACAACGGTTTTCCATCGATGAGTTGGGATTGAAATTCACCACTGCCAGCATTCGATGTGCGGCACAAGACGATTGCTGCACCTTTCGGATGCACCAAGTACGGCTCAATGGTGTCGCCACCCATGTACGGGTTCACCGTGACAGCGTGTGCGCCGTAACGATCAAACGCTTCGTGCGCATACATAGTTGCGGTGTCGCCAATGTCGCCTCGTTTTGCATCAAGAATGATGGGGATAGTGGGGTAGTTGCTGCGAATGTATTCACAGATGCGTTCTAGTTGCGCTTCAGCGCGAGCCGCAGCAAAGTATGCAATCTGTGGTTTGAAGGCACACGCATATTGTGCGGTTGCGTCAATGATGTCGATGCAAAAGTACTCAATGCCATCAGCATCAGGTGAGTAGTGATGCGTGAGACGATGCGGATCAGGATCTAAGCCCACGCACAATAACGAATCAACTTCTTGCCAACGCGCAGTGAGAAGCGACGTGAACGACAAAGTCAGCCTTCGATGGTGATTGCGGCTGTGGGGCAGAGGTCGGCTGCTTGTGTGAGCTTTTCCCGCAACTCTTCACCAGGTGATTCGATTAACACGTAGAGATAGCCATCTGAACGGACTTCAAATACTTCGGGGCAGACTTGTGTGCAGGCACCTGTCGATGCGCAAATGTCATAGTCAACGACGACTTTCATATTGGGCTCCTTTGTTCCGTACCGAACTTAGTCGGAACAGAGGGCTTATGAGTCCTTTAAGTGACGTTCGTAGGCGGCAAGCACCGCGCGCAGAACTGCTGATGTGGTGTTTGGATCTGTGCCGAGACCCCACAATGCGTCGCTGTTGCCGTTCTTCATTTCCACGTATGCAACGGCAGTGGCCTCAGAGCCTTGGCCCATCGCATGCTCGCTGTAGTCAACCACATCGATGTGGGCGTTCAGGCCGGTGTTCACGGCGTGGACAAATGCATCAACTGGCCCGTTTCCTTCACCTGACACTGTTGTGTGCACGCCATCAATGACAAGTTGGGCGGTGATGGTGGTGCGTGAGGTTGCAGAGTCGCTGCGCATCTCGTGGCTATCAAGTCTGATACGTGGCTCTGTTGGCAAATACTCTGCGCTAAATGCATCCCAAATTGCTGTGGGGCTCACCACTGTTCCGGAATCTTCCGTGATGTGCTGGATGGTTTGAGAGAATTCAATCTGAAGCCGACGCGGCAAGTCGAAACCGTGTTCTTCTTTCATGATGTATGCAACGCCACCTTTGCCTGACTGGCTGTTGACGCGAATGACTGCTTCGTAACTGCGACCGACATGCTTCGGATCTATGGGCAAGTAGGGAACACCCCATTTGTCATAGTCCTTTGACAAGGCAGTGAGACCCTTCTTGATTGCATCTTGATGGCTGCCAGAGAATGACGTGTACACCAGGTCGCCAACATACGGATGTCGTGCAGATACGTCCAGGCGGTTGCAATATTCGGCAACACGACGCAGTGAGTCGATATCAGTGATATCAAGTTCAGGATCAACGCCATTCATAAACATGTTCATTGCAATATTGATGATGTCAACGTTGCCGGTGCGCTCACCGTTTCCGAACAATGTGCCTTCCACGCGGTCTGCGCCGGCCATGATGCCAAATTCGGCTGCAGCTGTGGCAGTACCACGGTCATTGTGAGGATGCAGTGAAATCACAACGGTCTCGCGACGTGGAATGTTGCGAATAAACCACTCAATGACATCGCCATACACATTAGATGTGTAGCACTCAACTGTTGCTGGCAAGTTCAACACCAACGGGTTCTCTTTTGTTGGCTTCAGTACATCCATAACAGCGGTACAGATTTCAATTGCGTATTCAGGTTCCGTCAACGTAAAGCTCTCGGGCGAATACTCATATCGCACATTGGTGCCAGCCAACATGGGTTCAAATTCCCGACACAATTTTGCGGCGTCAACTGCAATCTGTGTGATTCCGGCTTTGTCTAATCCGAATACAACGTCACGCTGCAACGGGTTTGTCGAGTTATAGAAATGCACGATGGCGTTCTTGGCGCCTTTCAGACATTCGTACGTGCGCTGAATCAACTCTGCTCGACATTGCACCAACACTTGAATAGTTACATCATCAGGAATCAGGTCTTCTTCAATAATTTGACGAACGAAATCAAAGTCGGGTTGGCTCGCTGCAGGGAATCCGACTTCGATTTCTTTGAAGCCCATGTTCACGAGAGTCTTAAACATGCGCATCTTGCGCTCGGGGTCCATTGGGTCGATCAAGGCTTGGTTGCCGTCGCGCAAGTCAACACTGCACCACAGTGGCGCCTTGGTAATGGTTGCATTTGGCCATGTGCGATCCGTGAGAACAACCGGAATGAATGGCGTGTATTTGGCAAAGGCCATTTGTTTTGGTGTCACATTTTGTGGAGGCATTGTGGGTTCCTTGGATAGAGGTGGAAGAGGAGAGAACTGTTCTGGACAAAGAAAAAACCCCCTGACCAGAGGCAGGAGGTTTCGACAGCAACGATATGCGGCTGCTGCCGTTACATAAGGAGGAGCAGGTTCGTGCAAGTCATTACGGCAAAGGTTAGCCCGATGTCGGGGCGTGCGCTACCCCCAAAGGGGCCATGTAATGGTGCTCGACCTGAAGGGGAGCTACGACGTCTGAGAAAAGACTGTGTTAGGAACCAAGATCAGCAGAGACGGTGTCGTCGCTAATGAGCTCGTCCAGCTGTTTGCTGAACTCCGGTTCGGCTGGCACGAGCAGTGACTGCCAGTCGTATGAAAATCCTTTACGTCCATGCGTTTGCATGCCGTTTGGTTGTGCGTCCATGAGAACTCCTCCCGTGAGGGTTGGGGGTTCGCCCGTGGCGGGTGGCGCACGCCGTTGTCAGTGACTCGGTTCGTACGACTTTGCTCGGTGCTATCCGTTAGTGGTTGGTCCTTTCTGTACGAGTATTTCTCGCATCAGGAATGGAAAAACTAACGCATATGTGGCTTTCTCACACCGTTATTGACAGAAAAATAAAGATTCTTTCTAAGCAATTTCGCTCTACTGGCGAGTAACCGCCTCAATTGGGCATATCGCGAGTACTGTGACCGCAACATGTCGACATCCCCCACGACCCAATCCCGTATCTCAACCCCCACAGGCTTTGCCGCACTCGGCGTGCCAGACAATGTGGATCAGGGTTTAGCGGCAGCCGGTTTCTCCGCTCCCTTTGCCATCCAAACCGAAGCCATCCCCGTAGCAATGCGTGGGCTTGATGTGTGCGGCCGTGCCCGAACTGGTTCAGGTAAGACCCTCGCGTTTGGTGTTCCGATGTTGGCGCGTGCCGACAAATATGCGCGAGTGCGTGCACCCCGTGGTCTTGTATTGGTTCCTACACGTGAACTTGCATTGCAGGTTGCAGAAGTGTTGCAACCAATTGGCAAAGAGTGCGACCGAGTCATCTTGCCCGTCTACGGTGGCGCTTCACGCGACGACCAAATCGATGCGTTAGAAAAAGGCGTCGACATGATTGTTGCAACGCCATTGCGTTTGATTGACCTTATGAAGGCTGGCGAATTAGTCCTTGACGATATTCAAGTAGTCACTCTTGATGAAGCTGACCGTATGGCAGACGATGGGTTTACGCCACAAGTTGAGTGGATTCTTCGTCACGTCACTGGTGAGCATCAGACGATGTTGTTCTCAGCAACTCTTGATGGCCAGGTTGGCAATCTTGTAAAGCGTTACATGAAGTCGCCCGAAGAAGTGTCTATTGATTCACCGACAGACACTGTTGGCACAATGCATCACTTGTTCCTCGGAGTTCACAAACTTGACAAAGACAAAGTTGTTGCGGCAATTGCAACGTCCGCAGGAAAAACTGTGGTGTTCTGCGATACAAAGCGTTTATGCGATCGCGTGACAGAACATCTTCAAGATCTGGGAATTAACGCGCTCGCAATTCACGGCGACCTCACTCAGGCAGCGCGCGAAAAGGCGATTGTTCGTTTTACCAACAATGAACTATTAGTTCTTGTTGCAACAGATGTTGCAGCTCGCGGAATCGATATTGATGATGTTGCGGTAGTTATTCATTACGTGCCGCCCATTGATTCAAAGACGTATCTGCATCGCTCTGGTCGTACTGCGCGCGCTGGGCGTGATGGTTGGGCAGTCACTCTTGCTGAATACAACCAGCACACCACGTGCCGCATTATTCAACGTGCATTGCGTTTAGAAACGAATCCACCGATCGAGATCTTCTCGAACGACCATCGTCTCAAAACCCTCGATTCCTTCCTGTAGTCCTTTCTCATCGTCCTATTGGCGGTGAGAAGTACATATTGAAAGTTATCTGTTCAGCCAGGCTGGGCGATTTTTTTCGTATGACGTGATGTCATCTGCATGTGTCATGGTGATGCCAATGTCATCAAGACCGTTCAAGAAGCGGTGCTGTGTTGGGGCATCCATTGGGAAGCTCTCTTTGAAACCTGCTGCTGGAACTTCAACAGTAAGACGTTCCATATCAACAGTGATTTCCGTTGTGGAGTCAGCTTCGATGAGCTCCCACAGCTTTTCTACTGCGGCCTGAGGCAAGATCACTGGCGCAAGACCATTCTTTGTGCAGTTGTTGCGGAAAATGTCAGAAAAGCTTGGCGCAATCACTGCATCAAATCCATATTGCTGAATTGCCCACACAGCATGTTCACGTGAAGAGCCAACACCAAAGCTTGGCCCAGCGACAAGGATCGTTGCGCCCGAATACTTTTCGTCGTTCAATACGAAACTGCGATCATCACGCCACGTAGAAAACAGACCTGCTTCAAAGCCTGTGCGCTCGACGCGCTTTAGCCACTCTGCAGGAATGATTTGGTCTGTGTCAACGTCGCTGCGCTTCAACGGCACTGCACGACCGGTCACGATGTGTACTGATTTCATTTCAAATCTCCTGGGCTTGCGAAGTGTCCGGCAACAGCGGTTGCTGCTGCGACGGCGGGAGAGACAAGGTGTGTGCGGCCACCGCGACCTTGACGTCCTTCAAAGTTTCTGTTGCTAGTGCTGGCGGCGCGCTCGCCAGGTGCCAACTTGTCAGGGTTCATTGCGAGACACATGCTGCATCCGGGCTCACGAAAATCGACACCAGCTTCGATCAGAATCTTGTCGAGACCTTCAGCAATGGCTTGATTACGAACTGCGTGACTGCCAGGAACCACCATGGCGCGCTTCACTGTGACCTTGCGTCCTTTGAACACAGCGGCTGCTGCACGAATGTCTTCAATGCGACCGTTGGTGCATGAACCAATGAACACTGTGTCAACTGCGACATCACGCATGTTCATGCCGGCAGTGAGACCCATGTATTCAAGTGCGCGGCTGATTGTGTTTGCACTTGTTTCATCGGGTGCGTCTGCTGGCGATGGAATGATTCCGTTGATCGGAAGAACTTGAGCTGGGTTTGTTCCCCAACTGACATGTGGCGACAATGTTGTTGCATCGATAACGACTTCAACATCAAACTGTGCACCATCATCTGTTCGAAGGTTCTTCCATGCTGCTACTGCTGCATCCCAATCGGCACCCTTTGGTGCATGTTCGCGGCCTTTGAGGTATTCAAATGTGGTGTCATCAGGTGCAATAAGACCAGCTTTTGCTCCGGCTTCGATGCTCATGTTGCACACAGTCATGCGGCCTTCCATTGAAAGTGCACGAATTGCAGAACCGCGATATTCGATGACGTGGCCAATGCCGCCGCCAGTTCCGATTTTTCCAATGATGGCAAGAATGATGTCTTTAGCAGTCACACCCTCTGGTGCATTGCCTTCAACAGTGATGGACATCCACTTCGGACGTGATTGAGGAAGTGTTTGTGTTGCAAGCACGTGTTCTACTTCGCTCGTGCCGATTCCGAATGCAAGTGCTCCGAATGCGCCATGTGTTGCTGTATGGCTGTCTCCACACACAATTGTCATGCCGGGAAGTGTGCGACCTTGTTCTGGACCAATGACATGAACGATGCCCTGATTCGGGTCACCCATTGGAAACAATGTGAATCCGTACTCTGCAGCATTGTCGCGAAGCACTTGAACTTGCTTTGCTGAGATGGGATCTGCGATGGGTAGATGAATATCAGCTGTTGGGACGTTGTGGTCTTCAGTTGCAATCGTGAGGTCAGGTCGGCGCAGTGGGCGACCAGTGAGACGCAAGCCATCAAACGCCTGTGGGCTTGTTACTTCATGAACAAGGTGAAGGTCGATGTAGAGCAGGTCTGCGTCTCCTGCAGCGCTGTGCACTACATGTTGGTCCCATACTTTTTGCGCGAGGGTCATTGGATTCGACATAGGGCTTCCTTTCAGAATCTCAATATATGGGATACACTTCCCAACTAATGGACAGCGTATCAGGAGTCGGAGTTCTCGACAAGGCCTTTGTGGTGTTGAATGCACTTGTCATGCGTCCATTGACCTTGGCTGAAGTGATTGACGCAACACAGATCCCGCGTGCAACTAGCCACCGTTTGCTTTCTGCTCTGGAGCATCACGGCGCCGTGCGACGCAATAACGATGGGTTGTATTGCTTAGGACCGACGTTGCTTGGTCTTGGTCGCGGTGCTGCTGTGCAGTTTCCATTTCTCGAACGAGCTCGCGAAGTTGCAACTGAACTTCGTGACCGCACCGGAGAAAGCGTTCAAGTATTTGTGCCAGAAACTGATGGTCGACGCTGTGTTGTCTCGCTCGAATCACCAAACGGATTGCGATGGATTGTGCCAGAGGGAGCATTGTTCCCATTGTCGCGAGGTTCTGCAGGTCGTGTATTGACCGGCTCACGATTGAGCAATGCAGGGTGGGTTGAGTCAGTAGAAGAACGCGTGAAGGGTGTTGCATCTGTCAGTGCTCCCATTGTCGATGTTGATGGCGCGATCATCGCTGCACTCTCTGTCTCTGGTCCATTAGAACGGATGAGCGCAGGCCCGGGGGCAAAGTTCGGTGCTCTTACTGTTCGAGGCGCGAAAACACTGTCTGATTTCTTGGCGTCGTAATTGCCAACGTGTGGCCGAGGTGTCACACATTGCAGCTATGGACTCAGAAAAAACAGAACCTATTTACATCCTTCCTGATATCACGAACATTGCTGTTGGGGTGGAAGAAAAATTACACACCAAGATTGATTCATTTGAATTGCCTGGTGCCCGTTTGTATGGCGTGAACTGCGCATCGCGTCCCACTACTGAACCGAATATGTGTCTCTTGGCACAACATCCTGATGTGTACGACTTGCTCGATGCTCCGTCCAGTGCGCTTGCACGCATGTTTGATGCCGCTGCTGTTGTTACAACTGGATGGGCAGCACCACTGCGTGCTGATGGCACCATTGAAGGAGCTCCCAGTGAACATGCGCAACGTCGTCGTGTGCGACTTGTAGTTGTCGTTGCAGATAACGGAGTAGCAAGTGTGTTGCGGTTTGCCGACGAACCAGACGAAGTGGTCACAGATCCAGGGTCGGCCACTGGGTCGCTCGCAGAAGCAATCACCAGATTTTGGTTTGATCCGCCCGTCACCTTGGCGGCCGGTTCGTAGCGTACGTGCGCCAATTCACAAGGGCGCAAATCCGTCAAGTGCCTCATAACCTTTATGTGTGACCGAGTACAGCACGGCGTGGGCCAAACGAATCAGGGAATTGGCGGCTGAAAAGGACGCAGTCATTCTCGCGCATAACTATCAAGTGCCAGAGATTCAAGATGTCGCTCACCATGTTGGTGACTCTCTTGCACTATCTCGCATCGCTGCAACTGTTCCTGAGTCAACAATTATTTTCTGCGGTGTTCATTTCATGGCAGAGACCGCAAAAATTTTGTCATATGACAAAACAATTTTGATTCCCGACGAGCGCGCAGGTTGCTCTTTGGCAGACACAATTACTGCTGATCAATTGCGCGAATGGAAAGCACAGCACCCAGGTGCTGTTGTCGTGAGTTACGTCAACACCACGGCAGCAGTAAAAGCTGAAACTGATATTTGTTGCACCAGTTCAAACGCAGTGGAAGTAGTTGCATCGATTCCTGCCGATACACCAATTCTGTTCTGCCCTGATCAATTCTTAGGCGCGCACGTGCAGCGCCAGACACAGCGATCCAATATGCATATTTGGATGGGCGAGTGCCATGTGCACGCCGGAATAAACGGTCAAGACCTGAAGGCAATGGTGGAAGCCGAGCCAGATGCCGAGCTATATGTTCACCCTGAATGCGGATGCGCTACTAGTGCTTTGTACTTGGCAAGCGAAGGTGTTGTGCCAGCAGAACGCACGCACATTTTGTCAACTGGGGCAATGTTGGATGCAGCGCGGACTACAAAAGCCCGAAAAGTTCTTGTAGCAACAGAGACCGGAATGCTTCACCAATTGCGCAAGGTCAATGTCGCTACAGAGTTTCAAGCAGTGAATCGTGCTGCAGTGTGCAAGTACATGAAGATGATCACGCCGGAGAAACTTGAGCATTCATTAATGCACGGAAATGATGTTGTTGACATTCCGCGTGACATAGCGGACAAAGCACGTTTGTCTGTAGAGCGCATGATTGCAATTGGCACACCGTCTCGTGTCGGCGAATAATCGCGTTCCCAGTCAACTGGCCGCTCCCGAACCAACATGGTCGGTAGAGACTGATGTTGTCGTTCTTGGCTCTGGTGCTGCCGGGTTATCAGCGGCGCTCGCTATGCGTCCGGTACGTGATGTTCTTCTCATAACAAAAGACACTCTCGACGCTGGAAGTACTAACTGGGCTCAAGGTGGGCTTGCTGCCGTTCTTGACCCGAACGACTCCATAGAGAACCACGTGCAAGACACGCTTGATGCTGGCGCCGGATTATGTGATGAACAAGCAGTGCGCACGTTGGCGACCGAAGCACCCACTGCCATTCGTTATCTCATGGAATTAGGTGCATCTTTTGATCCGGGCCTTCACGAAGGTGTTGCGCTGACACGCGAAGGTGGTCACTCGCACCGACGCATTGTTCATGCTGGTGGTGATCAATCAGGTGCCGAGGTGCAACGCACACTTGATGAATCTGTCCGTCTGGCAGGCGTGCACGTGGTGGAACGCGCTTTCGGACTCGACCTAGTGATTGGTCATACATCAGAGGGCACCCGTGCGGTGACTGGTGTGAAAGTGGCCATGTTGGACAGCAGTGGCGGAGTACAAAGTGTTGGCATTGTGAACGCCCGCGCAGTCATCATTGCTACCGGTGGATACGGGCAGGTCTATGCATCAACCTCTAATCCGGCTGCAGTGACCGGAGACGGCATTGCGCTTGCACTGCGCGCAGGATTAGAGGCAAGCGATCTTGAGTTCATTCAGTTTCATCCCACTGTGTTGTGGCGTAGCAATAAGGCCACTGGTCAACAAGCACTGATAAGCGAAGCCGTGCGTGGTGAAGGAGGCATTCTTCTCGATGCTGCTGGACAGCGAGTGATGAAAGGCGTGCACCCGCAAGAAGACTTGGCGCCGCGTGACATTGTGGCGGCGGCAATTAGTGAACGCATGGCTCAGGCTCCTGCGGGTGTTGATGACCACGTGTATCTCGATGCTCGACACATTGAAAAATTTGAAGAACGATTTCCATCTATTACTGCTTCGTGTCTAGATGCAGGTATCGACCCACGAACTGAATTGATTCCTGTTGCACCTGCGGCTCACTACGTCTGCGGTGGAGTGCGGGCAACACTCAATGGCACAACTGCACTGCAAGGCTTGTACGTAGTTGGTGAAGCGGCATGTACTGGTGTGCACGGCGCAAATAGGCTTGCCTCCAACAGTCTGACTGAAGGTGTCGTTGCCGGAACGCGCGTTGGTCGCGCACTGAGTTGGTCGTTACCGCCAGTTGCCACCCCTGACGACGTTGAGACGCCAGGCGCATTGATTGATTCGTATCACCGCACTGCACTTCGTTCAGCAATGTCGAAGTACGTGGGTGTTTTGCGCACTCCTGAGGGTTTGAATTCTGCATCTCGAATTTTGAATACATTGTCATCAAATATGTCTGGCACTGTTGTTCCGACACGCAAAGCATTTGAGGCGACAAACATGCTCACTATTGCAATGGCGGTTGTTGAAGCTGCAAAGACACGAACGGAAAGTCGTGGGTGTCATAGGCGCACAGATTTTGATGCACCAAGCGAATCATGGAATCATCATTTGTCGTGCCGCATTATTGATGGCCACATTGAGGTGAAATAATGGACATGTATTCGCTTACAACTGAAACTGGTGATTTGTTAGTCGCTGGCGGGCTGAATCCTTTGTACATCGAAGATGTTATTGAAAACACAATCTTGGAAGATTTAGATGGCGGCATAGATATCACATCTGTGGCAACTGTTCCTTTTGAACAGCGCAGTATTGCCACCTTCGGAACACGAGCTGACGGCTGTGTCTCAGGCTTAGTGGTTGCTGCTGCAGTGATTGAGATGGTGTGCGGCCCTCACGCGAGTTCCATTGATTATTTCCATAATGATGGTGAGCGGGTGAACGCAGGTGAAGTTCTGATGCGAGTCACAGCGCCCACGCAGCTCATGCTTACGGCCGAACGCACCGCATTGAATTTGCTGTGTCATTTGTCGGGTATCGCAACGGCAACCGCCGCTTGGGTAGATGCAGTATCTGGCACGGGTGCAATTATTCGCGATACGCGCAAGACAACACCAGGCTTACGAGCGATCGAGAAATATGCCGTGCGTTGTGGTGGCGGACAGAATCACCGTATGAGCCTGAGTGATGCTGCCTTAGTGAAGGACAACCACATAGTTGCCGCCGGGGGAGTTGCAGAAGCGTTTGCAAAAGTACGTGCGCTTGCCGACTCGTTGCCCATTGAAATTGAAGTAGACACACTTGAGCAATTGCAGGTCGCGCTTGACGCAGGGGCAAACGTTGTGTTGTTAGACAACATGCCGCCAGACGTGATGAAAGAGGCTGTGGCCATCTCTCAACGTCACACTGCAAGCACAGGGCACGATGTGTTGCTTGAAGCAAGTGGCGGACTCACGATTGCGAATGCACGATCAGTAGCTGAAACAGGTGTTCATTTCATCAGTGTCGGCGGGTTAACGCACTCATCACCAATTCTCGATATCGGGCTCGACCTAGAAACAATTATCTAATCGCGCGAAGCAAGCCATTTGGCTTCCGCTTCACCCATTGGCGTGGAAGCCGACGCGTTGGTCATAGGCCACAACTCTTCTGAGATGCGCCGATAATTTCCGCTGGAGCGAAGTTGGCCAAGAAGTGCATAGAGACCCAAGTTGATGCGTTGAATAAACACGAAAGACTTCGGCACTGTCGCATATTGAGCAATTGCTGACGTGCGATCAAATGTATGACGCACAATAGAGGTTGCATAGGCGCCCGACCACTCCATGACGCGTGATTCACGTACTGGCTCGTAGAAATGAGAGAAGTATTCTCCGCATTCAGCCGTTGTGAATGGCGCATCAAGTTGCAACATGCCTGCATCTTCAATGACTCGGCGGTATTCGTCCATGTCATCATCAATAACGGCAGCCTTCACCATTGATTGGAACATCAACATTTCATCTTGTGTGAAATGCTTTATCAGTCCGAAGTCAAGAAATGTCACTCTGCCATCTCCGTGAAAGATGTAATTGCCAGGGTGGGGATCTCCGTTGAACGCGCGGAAGCGATACAAACTGCGAAATACAAATCGAAAGATTGCTTCGCCCGCCATGTCGCGCTGCTCTTGAGACCACTCGCACACTTCGGCAAACGTATGACCGGTGACTAGTTCAGTGATCAGAATATTTTTCGTGGAATAGTCATGAAGTACTTCGGGGACATGAATGAACGGATGGTTCCTATAGAAGTCTGCGAACATTTGCTGGTTTGCAGCTTCGTTTTTGTAGTCAAGTTCTTCGCGTAAGCGGTCCTTGATCTCAGCCACCATGTCTTCAGGGTTCAAAGACTTAAACCCAAATGCGAGCATTGCGCCCAAAAGGTCTGCAGTGCGCAGATCAGAATCAATTGCTTCTCCGATTCCGGGGTATTGCACCTTGACTGCAACGGCCTTTTCAGTGCCATCGGCCAAGCGAATAATTGCTCGATGCACTTGTCCGATAGAGGCTGAGGCAATTGGCTCATCATCAAACTCAACAAAGATGTCACTAATAGAACGTCCAAGTTCACGTTCAATTTCAATGCGGACCAACTCGACAGCCATAGGAGGTGCATTTGATTGCAATTGTGACAATGCAATGCGCATCGGTTCAGGAAGTCCATCGTCGAGATAGCTGGCCATCTGGCCCACCTTCATTAATGCGCCTTTCATGTTGCCAAGTTCATCTGCAACTTGTTGTGCTGATTTCAATTCTCGTGAACGTGACAACTGTTCCTTGCGCTCAGCGCCTGCAAAGACTTTGCGCGCAGACGTACCCGCGTGACCGAGCCCTACGCGAGCACCAAGACGAAGTAGTCGACTGTTGCGGCGCCACCGCGAACGTAGACGGATTGCTTTAGAACTCATTTATATCCCTGAATTTCTGGTCTGTTGAGAGCGTCGTGATGTACCGCAAGACAAGCTTTAACGAGTAGTGGTACAAATTCAGACGCTCGGGCATAGACGGCATCGTGGTTTCCAGATATTTCAAACACATGGGTGCGAGGAATCAGATTCGCGAGTACGCGTTGTCGTCGCGGGGCAACTACCTGATCTTCAGTTGTAATCACAACAGATGTCGGTACATCAACGTCTGGAAGCCATTTGCGCGAATCAAATCGACCCAGAGCAGAACCAGCTTCAAGAATGTTGCGCCAGTCATGGCTTGCAATTTGTTGCGCAGCCCATGGTTCCCATGTCATTGTTTTTCGAGACAAATACATTCGGTCGCTGATTGCTTGTTGAATGGAATGTGGTGTGATGCGCGCGACACCACCAAGACCCGTGAGCAAAGAAAACATGAATCGCTCTTGGGGCGAGGTCACCCAGTGGCCGGCAGTTGCTGCAAGTACTAGACCACGCACTCGGTGTTCATGACGTTTCCACATCAGTTGCGCAACAGTGCCGCCCATGGAGTAGCCGACAGGAATGAATGTTTCAATTCCTAATTGATCCATGAGCGCAGCGACATCGTCGGCACAATCTGCAAGTCGGAAGGGTTGAGACGATCTGATACCGCGGCCATGACCGCGATGATCAAGAGCAATGACGCGAAAGTGTTTACCGAGTTCCTCGAAACACATGTAGAAATTCAAATCGGCGGTGGCGGTCCAGCCATGCAACAACACGACGGTGGGTGCTCCGACTGGTCCAACTATCTCTCGATAAAACGTTGTTCCTCTTCCGGGAAGAGACAATGTGTGGCCGGGGGGCAACAATGGAATGGAATGTTCGCTCAGTTGGCAACCTTCACAACGGCTACCGATATTTTGGCGCCGTTTTCAAGAGTGATGCTGACGGTGTCGCCTTGTTTGTGACCAAGTAATGCAGATCCAATAGGAGAAACAGGACTCATGACTTCAACGCCTTGCTCGGTACGTTTTTCTTCGATGTGTCCAATGAGGTAGGTCTCGGCATCATCTTCGTCATCGCCATCAAACAAAATGGTGACAGTTGAAAGGACTCCGACTTCGCCATCTGCAGGGGGAGTTGCAAGTTCAGAATCTTCCAAGATGGACAACAAAAGGTTCTTGCGGTCGTTGAACATGCCGTACTCATCTTTGGCGGCGTGATAGTCGCCATTTTCCTTGAGGTCGCCCATTTCGCGGGCCCGACCAATTTTGTCAGCCACTTCTGGCAGGACTTCATGTTCAAGATGGGCTATTTCGGCCTCGAGCCGGGCATATGTCGCTTGAGAGAGTAGGTGCTTTGCCATGAGGAGAAGGCTACCTGTGCCTTCTACGATGGTCTCCTTATGGCACATCGCATCGCACTCATTGGCGGAGACGGAATTGGTCCCGAAGTCACGGCTGAGGCCGTAAAAGTGGTGCGCGCCACTGGGGTGGCAATTGACACTACGGACTTTGATCTGGGTGGCATGCGTTACCTGCGTGACGGCGAAATCTTGTCCGATGATGTCTTGAATCAGCTCCGAAATTTTGACGCCATTTTGTTGGGTGCTGTCGGTACCCCCGATGTTCCCCCCGGCATC
Organism: Actinomycetota bacterium; assembly: GCA_037129095.1. GTDB lineage: Bacteria > Actinomycetota > Acidimicrobiia > Acidimicrobiales > Ilumatobacteraceae > UBA2093. The sequence goes on from JBAXVL010000029.1 coordinate 18,188, forward strand.
ATCGAGCGCGGACTTCTTTTGAAAATGCGCTTTGACCTTGACCTCTATGTCAATCAGCGTCCGTTTGTTGGTACAGCGCCAGGCCACGTGACTCCTCATGATTTTGTTGTCATTCGTGAAAATACTGAAGGGCCGTACGTTGGTGAAGGTGGCGTATTGCGACGCGGTACGCAACATGAAATTGCTACACAAGGCAGCGTAAATACGCGACACGGCGTTGAGCGGTGTATTCGTTACGCATTCGAACTTGCTGCAAAGCGCGAGCGCAAACACGTCACGTTGGTGCACAAAACAAATGTTCTTACATTTGCTGGCGATTTATGGCAGCGCGCATTCAACGATGTTGCAGCACAGTTTCCTCAGGTTGGAACCGCGTACAACCATGTTGATGCTGCCTGTATCTACTTTGTTGAAGATCCACATCGCTACGACGTCATCGTGACTGACAACTTGTTTGGCGACATTCTCACCGACCTCGGTGGCGCAGTCAGTGGTGGTATTGGACTTGCGTCATCGGCCAACTTGAACCCCGCACGAACCGGCCCGTCAATGTTTGAACCATCTCATGGCTCGGCTCCTGACATCGTGGGCACTGGTAAAGCAAACCCCACTGCGGCAATCCTGTCCGCAGCTCTCATGCTTGATTTCCTGAATGAATCAGCTGCTGCTGACCGCATTCGTGCAGCATGTGACACTGCGCCCACAGGCTCAACTGTCGACATTGGAAATGCCATCGCAGCAATCGTTGCAGGCAAGTAATCTTTCACCACATCACTTAGGAGCAATATGCCTACTCTCGTACCAACACCGAAAATCTGGATGAACGGAACACTTGTCGATTGGGATAAAGCCCAAGTGCATGTCCTTACTCACACCCTTCACTACGGCACAGGCGTATTTGAAGGTATTCGTGCATATGAAACCTCTGAAGGCCCAGCTGTGTTCCGTCTGACCGAACACATCAATCGTTTGTTTAAAAGCGCAAAAATTCTTGGAATGGACATTCCCTACACACCCGAGGAATTGATTGCTGCGACTAAAGAAGTAGTTCGTTCAACCGGTCTTCCGTCTTGCTACGTACGTCCGCTTGCGTATTACGGATACGGCGAGATGGGGCTTAACCCTCTTCCTTGTGTTGTTGATGTTGCAATTGCATGCTGGCCATGGGGTGCATACTTGGGTGAAGATGCGTTAACAAAAGGTGTTCGCATGAAAATCTCTTCGTGGACACGTCTTGATCACAACACCATGCCTCCAGCAGCAAAAACTGTCGGCAACTACGTGAACTCCTCTCTCGCCAAAGTTGAGGCGTTGAAGGCTGGCTATGACGAAGCGATCATGTTGAACCCGCAGGGATTTGTTAGCGAATGCACCGGAGAAAACATCTTCGTTGTGCGCAATGGCGTCATCTTGACGCCGCCACTTTCTGCAGGCGCGCTTGAAGGCATCACGCAGAACTGCGTGGCACAAATTGCTGCCGAACTTGGTTATGAAATGCGCGTCGAGAACATTGTTCGTTCAGACCTGTACATCGCAGAAGAGATTTTCTGCTGTGGAACGGCTGCTGAAGTCAGTGCCATCAACTCCGTTGATGACCGCGACGTGCCGTGCCCAGGGCCAATCACCACAGCAATTGCCGGGCTCTATGCCAAGGCAGTGCGTGGCCAGGTGCCTCAGTACAAGCATTGGTGCGAACTGGCTTAGTAGTCGGGGTACCCGACGCGTTCATTGTGGGGCGTTAAGGTCTCAGCAATGAAACCAAAAGTAATTCTGCAAGTCTCGGTACTTGTCGCTGCTGCAGCAAGCCTCGCCTTAAGTATTTCGTTGTATTTCGCCGGTAATGACCAGAGCGACAAACTAAACGGAATTTACGTGGGAGTCTGGGTGCCATCAATCTTGGCTCTTGGCGCTTTTATTCTTGCTGGCAAGAAGGAACTCTAAATGTCCGAAGCAACGCTCTTTTCGTTCGGTGCAGTGATCTTCGTCATTGTGTTCACCGGAGCCACCTTGTTCGGGATGGCTTCATTGAAAGAATTCCAAGACCGCAACAAATAGCGGCCCCTCGCGCCGTTGTCAGATTGCCCTTTGGTCGAAATGGCCAGAATTCTGCATATTTCTCTTTCGCGGGGTTGACGGAAGCCCAGATTGGGCGCAAGACTGTATGTATGTCAATCGCCAGCACTTCTCGCCGCCTCGTCGGCACAGCTGTCGCGATCATCATTATTCGTTAGCGCACGCCGGTCTCCGACG
>JBAXVL010000003.1:0-97179 GCA_037129095.1 Actinomycetota bacterium
TTGCACCAAAGTAACCAGTAGGGCCATACGCACCAGTTGGACCAGTTGCACCAAAAGCACCAGTCGCGCCGTATGCACCAGTTGGGCCAGTTGCGCCAAAGTAACCAGTAGGGCCATATGCACCGGTCGGCCCAGTCGCGCCAAATCCACCAGCACCAGTCGGCCCAGTTGCACCTTGAACGCCTTGCGCTCCGGTTGGTCCACCAGCAGGACCAGAGGCACCAGTCGGCCCAGTTGCACCAGCCGAACCAGTAGAACCGTTTGCACCTGACGACCCTGTTGCACCAGCTGAACCAGTAGAACCAGATGAACCAGTCGCACCAGCTGACCCAGTGGCGCCTTTTGTGCCCGATGAACCAGTCGCTCCTATTGCGCCCGATGCACCAGTAGCGCCATCGACTCCGTTCGGGCCCGTCGAACCAGCTACACCGTCGACTCCTGAAGCACCGGGATCGCCTTGCTTTCCTGACACGAAAGAGGTAATTAAACCACCGCCGATTGCACCACCGATTACCGAGAACATTGACGTAATCAGTAACGTTCGACGACTCATGTGTCGGGAGAAATCGTCATTAGACATTGCCCAAATCTAACCCAGTAGAGGTATTCATGGGTGATTCAGACCTGAATTTATTTCAGAGCCATGTTGGAATCTTCAATTCGATTAGTTCAGCTCGACAGTCTCCAATTCCCACGGAGAGAAGCAGCCGTTCTTCACTGCCGAGAACAGCGAGACCGGCACAAAACTCGAGACCAAATTCATCATCACCCAGACGAAAAGGCTCACTGACCTGGACAAGATTCCAATTCGCATCCCACCGAACAAATCGATGTCGATAGGTTCGCGACACATTCGATGTTTCCACATCGTGTACTACCGCCAACCAACCTTGTCTCCAAGGAACAACTTGAGAACCACCCCGAATCGACAAGTCACCTTTTGCGGATCGAGTGGGCACTAACGAATTCGTCACAATATCAAACCGGCATCGCACTGTGGGCTGTACGCCCCACACCCATTCATGTGCATCACCATTAATGGGCATCCAGTTCTTCTCATGTCGAAGTTCTGAAAGAAATGGCAATTGGATCGAGAAATCGATTCGACATTCATGTTGTGTATTGATCTCAAGTTTGCACATCAGAATTTGGCAGCGACCATCTGTGCGATGTTCACGGCAAGTTCCACTCATCCACCATCCGCCTTCACGTTGAACAATTCGTGCATCCTCCAACCCAAATACGGGAAACAATTCAGCATGGCCGCATAAATTGTGATCATCGATGAGCGAAAACCATTTAGTCACATAGTCATCATCTAAAAAATAAAGATAGTTCTCAGTTCGAATGACATCACTGCCATCAAGTTGTCGGTACACCCCATGGTCGTACTCATAGTTCACATGACGAATAAGGCAAAAAAAACCACCGTCGGGATGCGGCACTATTGACGGATTTGTTGCCCTGCGATCACTTCGTTCAGGATCAGGCAATCGAATACGGCGGGAAATGAATTCACTGATGTCAATGAGGGAATCACTCCGAGATATGGGTTCATCAGGAATAGTCATTCTTGAAGTCGGAGCCTCTGCGCTAGAGATAGCTTCCACGCTGTGATCAAAAGTGGTGACGATACAGTCACATGATGTTGCCGCACATAGCCATGACAACAACGACTCGTCATTGACCAAAAGTCCCATATCCAGAACTCGTGAAAGCTGCTCATCAAATCGTTCTCGCAATCGAACAATTTGAGAGCGAGGCAAAGCAAAAATTCCCCCCACAACGTTCGGGATACCACTCTGAAAGAACTCTTGGTCATCATCTGCGATCGGTTCAGTTGATCTCAACACACAAAACCGTGGCTGATCTACATCAAATACTTCCGTCATTCGGGATTGCGAGACATGTGAAATTCCAAAATCAACCCACCAAAACGTCTTGTTGTTGACATATTGGGGATTCTTCGTAACTCTCTCAATGAGACCCAACTTTGACCACCATAGAGTTGTCGCCGAATCACTGTCTTTCACTCTGTTACTGGTGGATGAAGATCGAACAATGTCGCCATTAGCCAAGCCCAACCGAGCCTCAACACCAAACTTCCAGGCGGGTAGTTCTTCAAATGCCAACGCCTCAATGACTGTGGATACTCCATCTGGACGCACAGAAAGCAACTCTCTACAGCGGTCAACAAGTTCTGGGTCACAAAAAATATGGAGGTCAAAATTTCCAGAAAATAGTGACTTTCCAAATGTCAAATATTCCGCCACGCTTCTGCGGCGCGGTTCGTTCTCTAATCGAGCCAAGTCATACAGAGCTGTGACTACTAAAGGCATGAGGTCACAGTACCTGCCACATGGAATGAGATGCTCCTTGGCGCCCTCGGCAGGAATCGAACCTGCGACCTGCGGATTAGAAGTCCGTTGCTCTATCCGACTGAGCTACGAGGGCATTGAATACAACTCTACCGAGGCTCGGCGAGCAGAAGCTTGCGTAGGAACGACAGTGCATTGATCACGCTGAATTGGCGCATCTGATCGCGCTGGCCTGGCAGTTGCGAGATGCTGGAAAAGGTTCTGCCATCAGGGAATACAACACCAACACACAGGGTGCCGACCGGTTGTCCATCTTGTTCGTCAGGACCAGCGACCCCGGTGAGGGCGAGCCCCACACTTGCGTTCAATGTTCGTTGTGCGCCGAGCGCCATCTGTATTGCTGCTTGTTCTGACACAACGGGGCCAGGGTCGACTCCGAGCACATCAAACTTCACGTCACTTGCGTAGCTAATGATGCCACCGCGGAAAGTACGCGATGCGCCAGGAATCGATGTGATGCGTCCTCCGACTAAACCACCAGTCACTGATTCAGCAAGACCAAGTGACCAACTGCGTTGTTCGAGCAAGTTAAGCACTACCGATTCCATGGTGTCAGAGTTTGTTCCGAATACAAGATCATCAGTGAGATCACGAACCCTTTGTTCCCATGTTGCAAGCAACGCATTGGCTTCAGCATCGGTTGACGACTTCACAGTGAGACGAACCTTGATTCCTTCCCAACCGCTTGCGAGAAAAGCGAGCGTGGGATTTCCCAGCGTTTCAAGTTCATCAATGATTGGGTCAAGTCGTTCGTTCAGGGCTGATTCACTTTCACCCCAGGTGCGCAATACCAAGCTCTTAATAACGCTCGCTTCCCCACTGCGCTGCAGAAGGTCCGGCAATACGGCACGACTCATCATGTCGTACATTTCATGCGGCACGCCAGGCATTGCGTACATGACCTTGTTGCCAACAGGACACATGAGACCAGGCGCTGTACCACGAGTCTGTTCAATAATTGTTGCCCCACGCGGAACTTGTGCTTGATTCAAATTGTTTGGGGCCATATAGCGATTACGCGCGGCAAACAAATTCGTAATCAATGTTGCAATGTGATCATTGTGCTCAAGCGGAACACCCATGATTTCAGCAAGCGCATCGCGAGTGAGATCATCATGTGTTGGACCAAGGCCGCCACAGATAATGACCGCGTCGGCATCTTCAAGTGCCAAGCGAATAGCTGCGACAACGCGGGCCAAGTTGTCACCCACTTTGAGTTGCAAATGGGATCCAATGCCAACTGCTGCTAATTGCTCGCCAATGTATGAAGAGTTCGTATCAACTATTTGGCCGAGCAGCAGCTCTGTACCGACGGCAACAACATTGCACTTCATGACATTTAGCCTGCCACAGAAGACAACGATTGCATGCGCCGAAATGCGTAAAACGCCCACACAAGCAGAACGCCAGCCGCCATCGATGCAGATGCAGACAGCAAGTGATACCCGACTGCCTTACGGATAAAGCCAGAAGATAGCCCGGCCATTCCCCCACAAAAACTCATCATCAAATCTGCAGACCCTTGCACCGTGACACGTTTGTCATCGGGAACTGATTCCAACAACATGGCAGATCCGCCTATGAGTCCAAAGTTCCATCCGAGACCAAGCAACCACAACGCCGGAAACAACATGAGCGCAGCTTCCCCGCTGAGAGCAGACATCACAGTTGCCAATACCAAAATTAAAGCCCCAGCAAGAACCGCGTGATGTGTTCCTTTCTTATCTGCATAGCGTCCGACTAAGGGGCTGAATGCATACATGCCTGCCACGTGTAACGACACTACAAATTGACTTAAAGACTCGTGCCCATGCAATTTCATATGCACTGGTGTCATCGCCATAACGGCAACCATGGTGACTTGCGAGATCACCATTGATGCAAGAGCGAGCCGGCCTTTTTGCGTTGCTACAACAATTGTTAATGCTTCCGTAATGCTCGGAAGTTTTACTGAGCCCTTCGGGCTAATGCCACCAGCGATAACCAGCGGATCAGGACGCAGCCGAATCGAAGTATTGAGGAATGCACCAAGTAAAACAATGCTGGAAAAGACCCACGGGCCTGTGTACTTGGCCCAACCGAACCAGTCTTGACCGGCAATTTCAGCGGGGCTAATGAGCAGCGGTCCAAAGACCGCGCCAAATGTTGAAGCAAAAATAATGCGGCTCATCGAACTAGCGCGGTTATGTGGTTCCGCTAAGTCAGTTGCCGCATAGCGGGCAAGCAAGTTAGAAGCTTGGCCATTACCGAAGAGAAAGAGGCCGATCATGAACAACGCAAGAGATCGATGCTGAGCACCGAGAGCAGCGAGGATTGCTCCAACCGTCGCTAGGGAATATCCCAATTGCAATCCGGGACGGCGACCACGGCGCATCATGACGCGCGACAAGACTTGAGCCATGACTGCCGTACCTGTGGTTGCAGTGGCCGTTGCTATGCCGCCCCAAGCAGTCGTGTCTCCCAGAATGTCTTGCACAACGTAGGCACCAACAGTGACCGATGAGGCAAGAGCAGCAGCGCCGATAATTTGGCCCACCATCAAGGTGCGCAGTGTGCGTTTTTGTAATGCCGCGCGGTCTTCCGGGCTCAATGCCGCAAGAACCACTAGCGCAGGGCTTTCACCGCATATTGCACGGCACTTAACAAAGTCAGAGCAACCGCAATCCACATGAAAATAGTGAATGTCCACGTTTGATCCACAACAGTGAACGGAGCTAGAGCAAAACCGACAGCTAACTGCTGGCTAAACGTCTTTACTTTTGCCGTCTTACTAGCAGGCATTGAGACACCTTTTGAACCCACAAAGACTCGATACAAACTGACAATAATTTCTCGCGCCGCAATAATGAGAACTGGTAATACCCAGAACACATCGCGGCTGACAAGCGTAAACATGGCGCCCAACACCAAAATCTTGTCGGCTAACGGATCAAGGAATGCGCCACTACGAGTGATTCCATGCTTACGAGCCAAATAGCCATCAAAGCCATCACTGCTGCACAGCACAATCCATACAACGAGAGCAACATACGAACCGCGTCCATCATCAGGGATGAGCATGAACAGAAATGGTGACGCAAGCACTCGACCAACAGTGACCATGTTTGCCCAAGTCACAATTGCTGTTTCGTCGAAAGCCATGAGCTACTTCCCTGCTACTTCAACAGCAATGAGGTCAGGGCCAAAGACTTGTTCAACGACAACTGTATGAAAGCGACCGACTTCAAGATGTTCTGGCACTTGGACAACACCGTCAATTTCAGGCGCCTCACGGAATGAACGTGCGATGCCAGGTTCATCAACAAGTACCTCAATGGTCTCGCCAAGCAAAAGGTCACGACGCTCAGCCGAGATATTGTCCTGCAATTCGCGCAGTTCGGCCAGGCGCTCATTCATGAGGCCCTCTTCAACGCGATTAGGAAGAGTGAGTGCGTGTGTCCCCTCTTCAGGACTGAAGGCAAAGAAACCACACCAGTCGAGTTGAGCGTTGCGAACAAACGACAGTAGTTGGTCGTGATCTTCTTCAGTTTCACCCGGGTACCCAACAATAAAGTTGCTGCGGAACGCGGCTTCGGGTGACAACGTGCGAATACGGGCAATGCGTTCAAGAAAGCGAGGGCCATCGCCCCAGCGCTTCATTCGACGAAGATGCTCTTTGCTTGCATGTTGAAGCGACAAGTCGAAATACGGCACTCCCGTATCCAAAATTGCGTCAATCAATTCGTCGGAAAGATCGCTCGGATACAGATACAACAGACGAACCCAGTCGGCCATTGCTGCAATGTCACGAACCAACTGCACGATGGAGCCTGCACCCAATTCATCGGGGCGGTCTTTGCCATAACTTGCAAGGTCTTGCGCAATCAGCACAATTTCGCGCACTTCAAGTTGTTCAACTTCTGTGAGAATTGAAGAAACATCGCGACTGCGTTGTGGACCACGGAAACTTGGAATGGCGCAGAAGCCACAACTGCGGTCGCAGCCTTCAGCGATCTTTACGTAGGCCCACGGCGATGTTGATTTCGGACGAGGCAAGTTCAGCAGGTCGAACTTTGGTATTTCACCTGTCACAGCAATTGGTTTACGAGTGAGCTGCAGAGGAACACCGAAACCTGCGACCTGATCTGCTTCTGGAAGAGCCTCAGCAAGTTCGTTGCCGTATCGCTCGGCCATGCAACCAGTAACGATGAGACGAGACGAACGCTTACGAGTGTCGTCAAGCGCCAGCATCGTGTCGATGCTTTCTTTGCGTGCCTCTTCAATGAACGCACACGTGTTGACTACAACAACATCAGCCTTCGAAGCATCTTCAGTGGCTACTAAGCCATCGGCAATGAGTTTGCCGGCAATTTTGTCTGAGTCGACTTGGTTCTTTGGGCACCCCAAAGTCTCGATGTAGTAGCGCTGAACCATCCGTCAGAGCCTACTAGTAGTTCAGTTTGAGTCCTTTGTATGGCCACTTCATAGCCAACAGACGGCCCGTAGTCGACGCCGTGATGTACGCAGTTTGATAATTAGGCCCACCAAAGCAGATATTGGTCGTGATGCGGTCATCAACAGCTATGTGTTGCAGCACCTCACCAGTTGGTGAGATAACCGTGATGCCGCCGTTGATAATGGTTGCGACGCAGACGTTGCCGTCACCGTCGACTGCGAGCGAATCAAACAATTGGTATCCGGGTAACCCGCACAGCACGGTGGATGAATCAGGTGGTGCCAATTTTCCAGGTGAGGTTATTGCTCGTTGATACACGCGACCCGTGTGAGTCTCTGCCCAATAAACCGTTTTCTCATCAGGTGATAAACCGATGCCATTCGGACCATCAGTTGGAAACGCAACTTCTTCAATAAATGAACCATCGGGCTTTGCGTAATAAATACCGGTGCGGTCTGCACTTCGTTCTGTACGAGTTCCGTGATCAGTGAAATAGAAACCGCCCTGTTTATCGAACACGATGTCGTTTGGAGCACGCAACTGTGTAGCACCGCAATGTGTGTAGAGATCAGTCACAGTTCCGGTTGCGATATCAACTCGCTGAATACGTCCACCGATGTATCGAGATTCATCGAATGGCCCCGGATACATCAGCCCGCCCATATTGAGCGGAGTAAATGCATTGCCGTTGTTGCAGAGATACAAAGCACCATCAGGACCGACCGCTAAACCGTTTGGTGCACCATTGATTTCAGCAACAGTTGTTTTGGTGCCATCTGGCGCAACTCGCGTGAGGCGCGAGGCAAACATTTCGGTGAGAATAACACTGCCGTCTGGCATCGCCACCGGCCCTTCTGGAAACTGAAGTCCAGTAGTGATTTCGGTGAATGCCGTTGCGGCCATTGTGTTACTCCCCCATTGATTCGAGTTCTTCGACGCTCATCATGACGGCGCGCGCTTTAGAACCTTCGCTTGGCCCTACTATGCCACGCTCTTCGAGTTCGTCCATTAGTCGGCCAGCTCGCGCAAAGCCCACTTTCAGTTTGCGCTGCAAAAGCGAAGTAGATCCAAGCCCCGAGCGGACAACAATCTCGATAGCTGCCTTGATGAGTTCGTCATCAACACCGCCACTCCCGCCACCAAAGAGACCACCTGCGCCACTGCCACTAGATTCTTCGCCTTCGATACCAGAGACGTAGACAACTTCAGGCGATTGACGACGCCAGTGCGCAACAATCTTGCGCACTTCATCTTCATCAACCCATGAACCCTGAATACGGTTCGGCACGTTGGTGTTTCCGGGCATCAACAACATGTCACCCTTACCCACAAGTTTTTCTGCGCCGGGCTGATCAAGAATGACTCGACTATCGGTGAGACTGCTGACTGCAAACGCCATTCGCGCTGGGATGTTGGCTTTGATAACACCTGTGATGACGTTTACTGAAGGTCGCTGTGTTGCAACGATGAGGTGAATACCAACAGCACGCGCTTTCTGGGCAATACGCGTGATCGATTCTTCAACGTCGCGCGCCGCAACCATCATGAGGTCATTTAACTCGTCAACAACCACCACAATGAACGGCAAGCGTTCATATTTCTTTGCGTTCTCGTCGGTGTTGTCGTTTACTTCACCCTTATCGAACGCGGCGTTGTAGCCGCCAATGTCACGGAAGCCCACTTCAACCAAAAGGTCGTAGCGACGTTCCATTTCTTTCACAGCCCAACCCAAAGCATTGGCTGCTTTCTTCGGATTAGTAACAGGAGCAGTGAGCAAATGCGGAAGGCGCGCATATTGGCCCATTTCCACTTGCTTAGGGTCAATGAGAATAAGACGCACTTCGTCTGGCGTGCTGCGCATCAACAACGACGTCAAGATTGAGTTGATACCACTTGATTTACCGGCACCAGTTGCACCAGCAATAAGCATGTGAGGGGTGGCTGCAAGGTTCAAGAACACTGCACGTCCAGCAATATCTTTACCAACTGCTACATCTAAAGGATGAGTTGCTGCACGAGCTTCAGGTGAAGAGATGAGGTCACCAAGTGAAACCAGTTGACGAACTTCGTTCGGTACTTCAACACCAACTGCAGACTTGCCAGGAATTGGCGCCAAGATACGCACGTCAGTTGCGGCCATTGAATACGCAATGTCACGGTTGAGACTGGTGACTTTTGCAACTTTGACTCCTGAACCAAGTTCAAGCTCGAAGCGCGTAACAGTGGGACCAACAGTCATGCCGACAAGACGAGTTTCAACACCATGAGAAGCAAGAGACTCTTCCAACAGACGACCGCGTTCAGCAACACGCGCCTTGTTGACTTCTTGCACTTCGGTAAGTCCGAGTAAATCTGTTGATGGAAGTACCCATACACCTGGCACTGCGGGTGCACCGACTGCCGATTCGTCCGATGATCCTGCAGGACGTTTTGTGCCTGGTTTACCAACAAATTCAGGAGTGACTGGTTCGACTCGGCCTGGTTCCGGGCGACGTTTCGCACGTTCCTTTTTCTGAACAAGGTCTGGGTCTGAATCTGCATCGTAAATAGTTTGCGGACGTTCTCTCACAGAAGGCGCCGGCGCAAAATTGGAATCATCAATGCTGAATTCGTCGTATGGCTTTGATGCATCATCGCGTGACGACACACCCCGCGCCATGGTTGCAGCTGAACCCGATTGCTTCGCGGTCCACGTGCGAATAGCAACAATCAATTCAGGAATCGTCGTGTCGGTAATCAGCATTGTGCCGCCAACAGCAATTGCAAACAGAACAACTAATGCACCAGCCCAACTAATTGTTGAGCGCAATGGCTCGGCCATGATGGCACCAAACCATCCGCCTGCTTGTGACATGGCATCAACACTGGCCACAATTTTGTCTGCGCCATTAATGAGGTGCAGGAAGCCAAGAATCGCCAACACCACGATGGTCCAGCCCATAGTGAGACGGAGACGATGTTGAATACTGCGGCGGCGCACCATCGCTACGCCAATTCCGGTGATCACCATTGGCAATGCAAACCGACCAAGCCCGAGCAACCAACCAAAGGTTGTGTCGATGGCACGGCCAAGCGGCCCGGCCATATGGAGATACATCGACAATACGAGGACGATGCCGAGGCTGATGCAACCGACTCCCCAGAACTCAACTTCGCGGCCGCGCACCACTTCGCGCGCTGCTGAATCAGGCTTGGCGGAAGGGCGCTTACTGCCCTTGGGAGGGGTTTTGACTGCTGCACGAGAACCAGAAGGCGCCTTTGTGCCGCGAGACGATGGACGAGAACCCTTGGCAGACATGAAGAAAGGGTACCAATGAGGTGTTCCTGCCTACGGGATACTCCATAGGCGGCTGGCAGTTAGCGAAACGGCCTTCTTATGTGGTCATCACGACGGGCACAATCATTGGCCGTCGTTTGGTGCGATCGCTCACAAATTTGCCTGCGGCTTTGCGCACCACACGCTCGAGCCCATCGACATCGTTGATCCCATCATCGAGGGCCTTTACAAGAGCTTTCTCAATATGGGCCTCTGCTTCGTCTAGTAATGCGTCTGCTTCTGGTGCATAGACCCAGCCGCGCGTAATAACTTCTGGCCCATTAATCACCTTGTGCAATGCACTGTCTACTGTCGCAACAATTACTACTACGCCTTCTTCAGCCAATACCTTGCGATCTCGCAAAACTCCATGACCAACATCGCCAACAATTCCGTCGACAAATAAGTAGCTAGCAGGCACCGTGCTGTGGAATGCAAGTCCGTCATCAGATAGTTCCAACACATCACCATCGGTTGCTTGAAGAACATGATCAGGTGCAGCACCCATGACGACTGCCAATTCAGCATGCGCGCGCATATGGCGATACTCGCCATGCACTGGCACAAACCACTCTGGCTGCAAGATGGAGTGGTACGTCTTCAATTCATCAGCTTGAGCATGGCCGGTTGCGTGCACATCGGCGATACCGGAGTGAACAACCTTTGCACCAGCACGAACAAGCCCATCAATCACACGATTGACGTTGCCTTCATTGCCGGGGATTGCGTGGCTAGACAAAATAATTGTGTCGCGATCGCCCACTTTGAACCAGCGACTTTCTCCTCGTGACAACAACGACAGTGCAGCCATTGGCTCACCTTGAGACCCAGTAGAGATGATGCAGATATCTTCAGGTGCAAAGTCATCAACCTTTTCAACATCAACAAAGACGCTTGCAGGCACATTGATGAGCTTCAAATCAATTGCAAGACCAATGTTCTTTTGCATTGAGCGCCCCATCAGACACACCTTGCGGCCATTGTCGATTGCAGCTTCAATAATCTGCTGCACACGGTGAATATGGCTTGCAAAACTGGCCGTGATAATTCGACGATCACGATGCTCATGGAACAACTGGTGCAATACAGCGCCAACGCTCTTCTCACTTGGTGCGTGACCGTGCTCTTCAGCATTGGTGGAGTCACACATCAATAAGCGAATGCCCACGGTCTTTGACAGTTCACCCAACCGCGCAAGGTCTGTTCTGCGATCATCAACTGGTGTGAGGTCAAGCTTGAAGTCACCGGAATGCACTATGACCCCTTGAGGTGTATGAACGATGACTGCATGAGCGTGCGGAACAGAGTGAGTTACGGGCAAAAACTCCACGTCAAACGGACCAATATTGATTCGCTCACCATCGCTCACAGTAATCAGGTCAGTCTTTTTGAGTAGCCCCGCTTCTTCAATGCGATTACGAGCAAGACCCAACGTGACCATTGATCCGTAAATCGGAAATGACAGCTCGCGCAACAAAAACTGCAAACCGCCCACATGATCTTCATGACCATGTGTTGCTACGCAGCCAACAATACGGTCTGCGTTCTCGCGAAGAAATGTGAAGTCCGGCAGGACTAAGTCAATACCGTGCATGTCTGCATCGGGAAACATGAGACCGCAGTCGATCAGCATCAACTTGTTGTCTTGCTCGAGCACCATGCAGTTTCGCCCGATCTCGCCGAGACCGCCGAGGAAATAAATACGTACTGGTTGCGCCATGAGTTACTTGCTCAGCGCTTCGCGCGCTTTTTGCAAATTGGCATGCACGACTGCAGCACGTTCAGCAAGACCTGCAGGTGGTGGCCCCATTGGCAAACGACAGTCACCTACGTTGAATCCGAGGTGCTTCATCATCACTTTGCTTGGAATTGGGTTCGGATTGTCATCACCGGTTTCAAATGCATAACTCTCAAGAAGAATGTCGTTGTACTTGCGTGCCAATGCGACATCACCGTTCTTGAATGCAGTAATCATGGCTTGATGTTCCGGTGCGCTCCAATGTGTTGCAACACCTATGACTCCGCTTGCGCCATAGGCAAGAAACGCAAGCGTGAGGCCATCATCACCGGAATACAGTTCGAAATCTTTCGGCACCTGCGCCATGAGGTTTGCAGTTTCGGTTGGCGCCCCTGCGGCATCTTTCAGTGCCTTAATGTTCGGCACTGTGTTTGCCAACATCGCAAGAGTTTGTGTTGAGATTTTTCGGCCAGTGCGAACCGGAATGTCATAAATCACGACAGGCAATGTTGTTGCATTTGCCATCGCAGTGATGTGACCGGCAAGTCCGCTCTGTGGGGGACGGTTGTAATACGGCCCAACAGCCAAGATGCCAGCAGCACCCAACTTGGTGACTTCTTTGGTCATGTGTACGGAATGCGCAGTGTCGTTAGAACCAGAACCAGCAATTACCGGAATGGTGACTGCGTTGATGACTGCTTCCCACAATGACAATTTCTCGGGATCGGTCAGCGTTGACGACTCGCCAGTTGTTCCGGAAATAACAAGACCGTCATTGCCGTTGTCTTGTAGCCATTTCGCCAGGCGTACGGCCTCATTGAGGTCGAGCGCGCCCGATGCGTCGAAGGGCGTAATCATCGCCGTGAGAACTTGTCCGAAAATGGCCATGCACCATTATGGCTGATGAGAGGCGGTGGCACCGCCCCGAATCATTGTCCGATTGGGCGAAGTTCCTTGCCGATTTCGAAATCATCAACTTCGTCAGTGGTGTCTTGCCAATCCTCGAACTGGATAACACCCATTTCTTCGAACTTATGGCGTAGCCATTTGTCATTACGGTCAAGAAGGCCAAGCTTCTTACAGTTCGGCACGATCTTGGCGAACAACATCTGCTGGAACAATTGGCGAGCAGGGTCTTGCAACATGATGGGGGCAAGTTCCTTGGTGCTGACGCCCATGCGATCCCATACTTCTTGTTGCAGAAAGCGGTCGCGCATACGAACACTTGCCTCGTATGCAAATTCCTGACGGTCTTTCATTTCAGCGTCTGACATACCGTCATAGACCTCTTTCAGACTGAGAACGCCGAACGCAACGTGGCGCGCTTCGTCGCTCATGACGTAGCGCAACAACTTCTTCAAAAGAGGCTCGTTTGTTGTGGCATGAAGGAAACCGAACGCAGCAAGCGCCAACCCTTCCACCATGATTTGCATACCGAGGTATGTCATGTCCCAACGGCTGTCATTGACGATGTCATCGAGAAGCAACCGAAGGTGTGTATTGACCTGGTAGCCGCCACCGAGTTTTTCGTCGAGATAACGAGCGAATACTTCAACGTGACGTGCCTCGTCGACTACCTGTGTACTTGCGTACAACTTTGCGTCGTACCACGGCACAGTTTCAACAATCTTCGAAGTGCAGATCAGCGCACCCTGTTCACCATGAAGGAACTGACTGAGCTGCCAGCGGCGACCTTCGATACCAAACTCAAGCCACTCTTTGTCACCCCAGATACCGATCTTGGTATCTGCGTACATCTCGCGCTCCATGCCGTTACCAATAAGCGCTGCATCTTCTGCAATGGTCTTTTCGATGTCGACGCCGATACTCCAGTCAAGATCGGTTGTGCCGTTCCACTGCCCCACCTTTGCCTTTTCATACAACTTGCGTAAGTGAGGGCGGGCCAATGAATAGTCCCATGTAAAGAGAGTGTCGGCATTGTTCTTCACAATGTGCTCGACTTCATCAACGTCCGTGTTGGTGATGGCAAGGATTGCCTCGATGTCATTGAGTTCGGCGCGGCCGATCAATTCTTCATTTGATTTGTCAAGGATGCTCATGATTCTCTCTTTTGGGTTATTGGGTTACGACAACTGACGATGTGCTCGGCAGAAGAAACGTGCGAACAAAAGTGCGTGTGGCATCTTCGTTCGCAAAATCAAGGGTGAGTGACGGCGACAAGTAATACGAAATCACGAGTCGGCACATGACATCCACAATGTGGGCAGCTTCAGCGGCAGGAATAAAATCATCAGTAAGCGGTGTGATGAACGCAGTAGCCACACGCACAATGCGGTCGAGACCGCTGACCGTGAGATCACCCAAAGTTTCGCCGGGTGCAGTTGCCAGCATCATTGCCAAGTGTTCGTCATGCTGCAATTCACTTGAAGCAATAACGATGCAGCGCACCAAGAGTTCTTCCAATGATTCAGAACCTTCAACATGTGCACGCATGGCGGTAAAGAAATCTTCCAATTTGCTGAGACGCACTGCCTCGAACAAAACATCGCGTCCACCAGGGAAAAGTCGATACACAGTGGCTCGCGAAACGCCTGCTGTTACACAGATGTCGTCCATCGTGACTTTGTCCCAACCCCATTGCGCTACGCACGAATCAACCGCAGAAAAGATGGCAGCCTCAACGTCGCGGGCTTGAGTGCTTGTGGCGTGGGTCACATTGAGACATTAAGACGGAAACTGTCTCACTGTCAAGAGCCGCACCAAAACCCGACTAGTTGGGTCAGGTATTAACAACTTGTAGAGTCGTAGCGCCCCAACGAAATTCCGTGAAAGGAACCATCATGCGCAAAATCACTATCTCTCTTGCCGTCACTGGCACTCTTCTGCTCGCCGCGTGCGGTGGCAGCAGCTCATCGTCAGACACGACGGCCGCAGCCGGGGCCGGAACGGGCAATGAATGCACCGCCGGAAAGACCCTCACCGCAGACACACTCACCATTGGTACTGGCAACCCTGCCTATTCACCATGGGTAGAGAACGACAAGCCCGAATCAAAGGAAGGCTTTGAGGCCGCCGTTGCATACGCCGTAGCAGCCGAGCTTGGTTTCAGCGATGCAGCAGTCAAGTGGGTGCGCACCGGTTTCGACGAAGCAGTACAACCTGGAAAGAAGAACTTTGACTTCAACCTTCAACAGTTCTCAATCAACGACGAGCGCAAAAAGACAGTGTCATTCAGTGCGTCGTACTACTCAACAAATCAAGCAGTGGTGGCACTTGCAGGTTCGCCAGCAATTGGTGCAAAAACTGTTGCAGATTTGAAGGACGTCAAGTTCGGCGCACAGGCCGGAACAACAAGCCTCGAGTTCATCACTAACGTGATCAAGCCAACAGCCGAGCCATTTGCATACGACGACAACGCCGGTGCAAAAGCAGCTCTTGAAGCAAAGCAAATTGACGCAATCGTTGTTGACCTTCCTACCGCTTTCTACATTGCAGCAGTTGAACTCACCGGAGCATCAGTTGTCGGACAATTCCCAGCAAGCGCAAGCACAACTCCTGACAACTTTGGTCTGGTCTTTGACCTTGATAACCCACTTGTCTCTTGTGTTGATACCGCCCTTGCTGCATTGAAGGACGCCGGCACTCTTGCCGCCATTGAAAAGACCTGGTTGGCCGACAAGACCAACGCACCTGTCATCGCGGTTTCCTAAACAGTTCACACCCATTACTTATGGGAACCATTACAGGTCGTCGCGCTGCGTATGAACGCGCGCGCAAACGCCGCAGCACCGTAGTTGCTACCGTCAGTTCGCTGGCGGTAGTGACTGCGATTGTTGTCTTGGTTCCCAAAATGCCGCGTTGGGATCGCGTGCATGAATCGTTCTTCAACGGTGAGCGATTTGCCAATTCACTCCCCCGTCTCCTTGACGCTTTTGTTCTTGACATCAAAATTTTTGCGTGGTCAATGCCGGCGATTGTTGCGCTTGCACTGTTGGTTGCCATCACTCGAAACTCACGTTCAGCTGCGTTGTTTCCTTTACGCATTCTCACCATTGCGTACACAGACATCATGCGTGGCGTCCCCATCATCTTGTGGATCTATCTCATTGGTTTTGGCGTGCCTGGACTTGGTATTGATAGGCCATGGAACAGCCCACTGATTTGGGGTTCTGTTGCATTGGTCTTGACGTATGCGTCATACATCGCTGAAGTATTTCGTGCCGGAATTGAAAGCGTTCACGAATCTCAACGAGCAGCTGCTCGCTCGCTCGGATTATCCAGTTGGCAGACCATGCGTCATGTTGTCTTGCCTCAAGCCATTCGTCGGGTCATTCCGCCATTAATGAACGACATGGTGAGTCTGCAAAAAGATGTCGCCCTAGTCAGCTTGATTGGTCCTATTGAAATTCTGCGCCAAGCAGGCATCGACAAATCAAAGTTCGCAAACTTCACTCCCTACATTGCTGCAGCGGCCGTGTTTCTTCTCATCACCATTCCTCTTACACGCACAACAGACTTTTTAATTGAACGTGAGCGACGCCGCACCACAGGAACGCGCATCTCATGAGCACAGC
Organism: Actinomycetota bacterium; assembly: GCA_037129095.1. Classification (GTDB taxonomy): domain Bacteria; phylum Actinomycetota; class Acidimicrobiia; order Acidimicrobiales; family Ilumatobacteraceae; genus UBA2093. The sequence continues at coordinate 16,403 of JBAXVL010000003.1, forward strand.
AAAGATTTCATTACGTGGTGTCCGCAAATCATTCGGAACCCATTCAGTTCTTAATGGCATTGATATAGATATCGCTGAGGGAACTGTTGTGTCCCTCATTGGTCCAAGCGGGTCAGGCAAGAGCACACTCTTGCGTTGCATCAACCTTCTTGAACCGATTGATGATGGTGAGATTCTTCTCGACGGCACAGACATTTCAGTGCCTGGATTTGATGCAAACCCAGTGCGCCGCCGCATCGGCATGGTGTTTCAGAACTTCAATCTGTTCCCCCACATGTCCGTGCAAGACAACATCACACTTTCCCCCGTTCGCACACTTGGTGTCGATAAGGCAATTGCCCGCACAAAGGCTGCAGAACTTCTCGAACGTTTTGGTTTAGCTGACAAAGTCAATGCATTCCCTGATCAATTGTCAGGCGGACAGCAACAACGTGTCGCAATCATTCGCGCACTTGCCATTGAGCCAGAGGTTTTGTTGCTTGATGAAATCACAAGCTCGCTTGACCCTGAATTGGTCGGCGAAGTTCTTGATGTCGTACGCGAACTAAAAACATCAGGCATGACATTGGTTCTTGCCACTCATGAAATGGGCTTTGCCCGCGACATTAGTGACCTGGTGTGCGTCCTCGATGGCGGACACATCATAGAACAAGGTCTACCGGGTCAAGTCTTTAGTGCTCCCCAATCAGAACGTGCTCAACAATTTCTCGAGCGCATTATTCGCGCCGGCCGTCTTTAAGCGTCTGGCAATACGTAATCAGCGAACTGATCGCGCAAAGTCTTTTTCGAGAACTTGCCCACTGATGTCTTTGGTACTTCAGGAATGAACACCACTGCATCGGGCAACTGCCACTTAGCCAAACGTGGCACAAGATGTTCAATAACTTCTGCTTCAGTCAGTGTCTCGCCTGGTTTGATAACAACACACGCAAGAGGACGTTCGCTCCACTTGGGGTGAGGCACTCCAATAACTGCTGCTTCAGCAATCTTTGGATGCGACATGAGTTCGTTTTCAACATCAACTGATGAGATCCATTCACCACCGGACTTAATGAGGTCTTTGGTGCGGTCGACTAAACGAATGCGGCCTTTGGCATCAACTACAGCAACGTCGCCAGTGCGCAACCAACCATCGGTTGTGAAACTTTCGCGCGAACGAGGGTCGTTGTAATAATCAGAAGCAATCCATGCGCCTGCGCACTGCAATTCACCTTGAGACTCGCCATCCCATGGCAACGGAGTCGTTGTGCCTGGTTCAACAACACGCATTTCTACGCCGAAACTAATGAGTCCAACAGTTGTACGTAGTTCTGCCTGTTCAGCATCAGACAGCAACAAGTCTTCTGATGACAACGTGCACACTGCAGCAATGGGGCTGGTCTCTGTCATGCCCCATGCTTGCAAGATGGGCTTTCCGGTTTGTTCGCGGTAGGCCTCACTGAGTGCTTTTGGTACTGCAGATCCACCGCACGGAATCACGCGAATGTTCGACGTGTCGCGCCCTTTCAATTCCGGTAGCACTGCCATCCAAATTGTTGGCACTCCTGCTGGAACCGTGACTTTTTCTTCGACGATCAAATTGGCAACTGCTGGACCTGACAAATCTGGCCCCGGCATCACCAACGTTGCGCCACTTGCAACACCTGCATGTGCAAGACCCCATGAGTTGGCATGGAACATTGGAACCACAGGAAGAATGATGTCTGATTCACTGATACCAACTGAGTCAGCCATCATTGTGCCCATCGTGTGCAGATACGTACTGCGGTGGCTGTACACAACACCCTTCGGGTTGCCGGTGGTGCCGCTGGTGTAACACATGCTTGCTGCTTGATTTTCATCAACAACTGGCCATTGCACCGGAGCAGCAGCTGCAATCAATGCTTCGTACTCATGCACTTGGAAACCAGGAACAGACGTTGGTACTTCACCCTTGCCGTCATACATAAACACAAGATGTTTCACCGTTGTGAATGTTGACAACAATGGTTCAATCAACGGATAGATCGATGTATCAATAAAGATCACTTCATCTTCAGCATGGTTCACGATGTACGTGATCTGCTCTGGAAACAGGCGGATATTCAATGTGTGCAAGATGCGGCCAGAACATGGGGCTGCAAAATACAACTCAAGGTGACGTTGCGTGTTCCAGGCAAACGTGCCAACACGACCTGTTGCTGAAATTCCAAGTGCGTCTAGTGCTCCACCAAGGCGACGTGTGCGGTCTGCCCATTCACCATAGGTAATGCGCTCACGGCCGGTAGCAGTTGCAGTGATGATCTGCTTGTTGCGGTGGTACTTTTCCGCGCGATCAAATAGGTAGCTAATCGACAAAGGTGTCGGCTGCATTAAACCCTTCATAGTGTCCCCCTGTAGTTCAGTGGCTTACGCCACGACATAGTGAACCGTAGCAATGCTGTGGCGCACCATGAAAGCCCACAGGCACTACGGTTGCCGAGATGCGCAAACTACTCATTGCTTTTACGTCGTTGTTATTTGCCGCAGGCACCATTGGCACCAATATCGGCCCAGCCCTTGTTGACAATCATCCGCTACTGGTCCTCATCCTCAGCGCTCGCAACAGAGTCCTCTTTGCCTCAGTGCCCTATATGGACCCGCTTCCTTTTTTCATCGTTGGCTTTCTACGCCTGATGGCAGCAGCTGTTGCGTTGTATTTCGTGGGACAAATTTACGGTCACCGCGCCCTGCGATGGACCGAAGCCCAGGTCGGCGAGATGCCACGTATTTATCGCTGGACCGAGCGGGCCACGGTGCGCGCCGGCTGGTTAGCAGTCCTGCTAATGCCTGGGTCAAACATTGTGTGCCTTCTCGTTGGCCACCTCGGAATGGCACGTGCCAAATTCTTCGCGTGCATCACGTCGGGAATTGTGTTGCGACTGATCATTATGTGGTTTGGCGGAAAAGCCTTCGAGTCCCAAATCCGATCCAGCCTCACGTATATCGACAAATACCAATGGTGGGTGGTGGGCTCACTGTTCGGCATCACCTTGTTTCAAACCGCACGCAAGAAGTCCCCTGGCGCTCCTGTGGGCTGAGCCTGCCCGTTTGGTTAGGCTTCCCTTCATGGCTCAGACATCATTCGGCGGCACTCCCGTCAACACCGTTGGCGATCTTCCTGTTGCAGGAAAATCACTTCCCTCATTCACACTCACAGCTGGAAACTTGCAAGAGTTCAGCAACGATGCACTTGCAGGCAAGCGTGTTGTGTTCAACATCTTTCCAAGCGTTGACACGCCAACATGCGCGACAAGCGTTCGCACATTCAATGAGTTGGCCTCATCTCTTGACAACACAGTCGTGTATTGCGTGTCAGCAGACTTGCCATTCGCACAAGGTCGCTTCTGTGGTTCTGAAGGTCTCAGCAACGTACAAAATGCATCATCATTTCGTACTGACTTTGGCTCAGTGTTTGGCGTTGGTCTGAACGAAGGCGCATTTGCCGGACTTCTTGCTCGTGCCGTTGTTGTAGTTGATGAAAATGGAAAAGTTCTTCACACAGAACTTGTGTCCGACATTGCAAACGAACCTAATTACGACGCAGCAATTGCTGCGCTGAAGTAATTACAGCAGCGAATCTATTCCCATCGTGAGACCCTTGAGGTTGCTCACTTTGCGACACGCCAAGACAACTCCTGGCATAAAACTGACACGATCATTCGAATCGTGACGTATCACCAGGGTCTGACCAGCAGTACCCAGAATCACTTCTTGTGACGCAGTCATGCCAACCATACGAACGCCATGTACGTGAATACCTCCAGGACCAACACCACCGCGAGCACCAGGGATTACTTCGTGCTTTGTGGGGTCAGCAGCCCATTCATCACTTGCTGCTGCCATGCGTTGGGCCGTAACCATTGCGGTACCGCTCGGTGCATCAGCTTTTGCGTTGTGATGGAACTCGATGATCTCTGCAGTTTCAAAATACGGAGCAGCTTGTTCAGCGAACTTCATCATCAGCACAGCGCCGATTGCGAAGTTGGCTGCAATGAGGCAATTGCTTCCGGTGAACGCTTTGCCAAAAGCTGCAAGGTCATCATCTGAAAAGCCAGTAGTACCCACAACGGCGTGCATGCCATGTAGTGCCAACCACGGCAACGTGGTGCGTGCAGATGCTGCAACAGTGAAATCAACCACCACGTCGCATTTTGCATCGGCCAGCGCTTTCAAATCAGCAGCAATGGTGAGCCCATGTATAGAACCGCCGCTGCCGACAACGTCGACAGCGGCTGCTAGTTCTAGACCATCAGCTGCGACTATTGCATCACAGACTGTAGATCCCATTTTCCCAGCGGCTCCGACTACTCCCACACGAATCATGTGAAAGACCGTAGTCGCTGGCAATGGTTATCGACGGCGACGATTACCGCGGTCTCCACCACGGTCGTCTCCACCACGGGTATCGGGACCAAGGTCACCGAGTTCCGAGCGGATTTCGCTATCAAATTCTGCTTCGAAAGAGACTTCGACTGGACCATCTGCACGAGGTGCACGATCTTGACGAGGTCCACGGTCTTCGCGAGGTCCGCGATCATTACGATCACGACCACCACGGTCGTTACGGTCACGAGAACCACGGTCTCCGCCATCTTCGCGAGGTCCCCGGTCCCTGCGTACACGACGTTCTCCGCCGCCGCCACCGCCGCCACCAGGAAGGTCGTTGCCGTCTGCATCGACAGGGGTCAGGCTGACCTTGCCCTTGTCGTCTACATCTTCAACACGAACCTTGATGACGTCACCGAGGGTGAGCACATCTTCAACGTTGTTCACGCGCTCGCCGTTACCCAACTTGCTGATGTGCACAAGGCCATCGCGTCCGGGAAGGATGTTGACGAATGCACCGAACTTCGTGATGCTGACAACGCGACCATCGTAGATGGCGTTGAGTTCAGCGGTTGGAGGATCAACAATCGCAAGAATGCGAGCCTTTGCTTCTTCAACGCGATGGTTATCTGGCGAGCCGATTGTGACGATGCCGGTTGCACCGTCATCATCAACTGCAATGTCTGCACCAGTCTCTTGCTGGATGGTGTTGATGACCTTGCCCTTCGGCCCGATGACTTCGCCGACTTTGTCCAAAGGAATTGTGAAGGACACAATTTTTGGTGCGGTATCAGCAACAGTTGAACGAGGCGCATTGAGCGCTGCGTTCATGCTGTCAAGAATTGTCATACGAGCATCACGTGCTTGTTGCAAAGCTGCTGACAATACATCGGCAGGAATTCCGTCGATCTTGGTGTCAAGCTGCAATGCGGTGACGCAATCAACTGTTCCGGCAACTTTGAAGTCCATGTCTCCGAATGCATCTTCTGCACCGAGGATGTCGGTGAGCGTCAGGTATTTACCTTCTGCGTAGATGAGACCCATAGCGATTCCAGATACTGGAGCCTTGATGGGCACACCCGCATCCATCAGCGACAAGCTTGATGCACAAACAGATGCCATTGATGTCGAACCGTTTGACGACAGAACTTCGCTGACCAAGCGAATTGCGTATGCAAATTCTTCTTGGCTAGGAACGACTGGCAACAACGCACGCTCTGCAAGAGCACCGTGTCCGATTTCGCGACGCTTTGGTGTACCTACACGACCAGTTTCACCATTAGCCCAAGGAGCCATGTTGTAGTGGTGGATGTAACGCTTTGAATTGTCAGGACCGAGTGTGTCGAGCATCTGGTTCATGCGAGGCATGGCCAATGTGCAGACGTTCATAACCTGAGTCTCACCGCGCTGGAACAAGCCAGTGCCGTGTGCGCTTGGCAATGTGCCAACTTCTGAAGTCACTGCACGAAGATCGCGAGGACCGCGACCGTCAATACGAATTCCTTCTTCTACAACGCGCTTACGAACAAGCTTCTTTGTGAGGCTACGAACTGCTTCTTTTACTGCGCCGCTTTGGCCAGCAAATGCACCTTCAGGTCCGCACAATTCAGCAACAGTTTCAGCTGCCGCTGCATCGGTGGCCGCATTGCGGTCAGCCTTCAGAGCAATTGTGATTGCCTTTGCCAATTTAGGAGTGGCTGTGTGCTCGACTGCTGCGAAAACTTCCGGTGTGTAGTCAAGAACTGGTGTGTACTCAAGAGGTGTAATTGCACCCTTAGTAGCAATAACACTTGCAACGAGTTGGCGCTGAAGCTTGATGGACTCTTTGATCCATACCTTTGATGCTTCAAGACCATCTGCGATTGTTTGCTCTGACACTTTTGGAGCGCCGTCTGCATAGAACTCGAATGACTTCTCTGTGCCGCCTGCTTCCACCATCATGATGGCTACATCGCCATTGTCAAGCTCGCGCCCAGCAACAACGATTTCGAATGTTCCGTTGTTACCTTCTGCGTATGTTGGGTGAGGCACCCAATCACCATCTTGCGAATACGCCAAACGAACTGCGCCAATTGGGCCTTCGAATGGAATTCCGCTGATCATGAGAGCAGCTGACGATGCATTGATTGCAATGACGTCATGTGGGTTTTCCATGTCGACGCCAACAACGTTGACAACAATTTGTGTCTCGTTGCGGTAACCGTCTGGGAATGCAGGACGAAGTGGGCGGTCAATCAGACGGCAGGTAAGAATTGCCTGCTCTGATGGACGACCTTCACGACGAAAGAACGCACCTGGAATTTTGCCGGCAGCGTATGCACGCTCTTCGACATCCACGGTGAGTGGGAAGAAATCGATGCCGTCGCGTACGCCACGAGCCGCATTGGCTGTAACGAGAACGGTGGTGCCGTCGATTGAGGCGAGAACGGCGCCCTGCGATTGTGTCGCAAGCTTTCCAGTCTCGAATGACATGGTTTTTTCGGAACCAGTAACCTGTGTTGAAACACGAATGGCGTCAGCCATGGGAACTCCCTTGTTTGTGTGTTGTTGTATTTCCGCCTACAACCAGCCGGTTCCCAGTCGGCAACCCCGCCCCATGGCGCGGGATAATCGACTGACAACCGACAACAATAAAAATGGTGTTGGCGGAAGGTTTTGTTATCGGCGAAGGCCGAGTTGTGCGATGAGCTCGCGGTAGCCAGCAATATCGCGATCGCGAACGTAATCAAGCATGCGGCGACGGCGGCCTACCAACATCAACAATCCACGACGTGAGTGGTGGTCCTTGTGGTGCGTTTTGAGGTGCTCCGTGAGGTGATTGATGCGGTCGGTAAGAAGTGCAATCTGTACTTCGGGTGAACCGGTGTCCGTTCCGTGCTTGCGGTACGTCGAGATGGTGTCGATCTTCGGCAACATAATAAAGGCCTCATATTCCTTATTGAGAGAGGGCGCTCATCCCAAGAATTTGGGCCGAGCATCACACGCGCGCCAGAGCCCACGAGGACCTTGTTAGGTTATGAGCCTTTTCCTAGTGCCCACAACCCCCTGTCCTGATTAGATTGAAAGAGTGTTCACAGGAATTATTGAAGAAAAAGGCTCCGTTTTGGCCCGCGATGGAGCAAAACTCACTATTGGGGCCCGTGCCGTACTTGAGGATTCTGGCCTTGGAGCATCTATTGCCGTCAATGGCTGCTGCCTCACCCTTGTAGAAAAGGGCGCCGATTGGTGGATTGCCGACGTATCGGACGAAACCTATTCCCGCACCAATCTTGGCAATCTGCAGCCTGGCGACCCCGTAAACCTTGAGCGCCCCATGGTGGCCAACGGTCGCTTTGGCGGCCACATTGTTCTCGGCCATGTTGACGCTGTGGGTGAAATCGTCTCCCCTGCTCCGCAATTGGTTGTGCGCGTCCCTCGCGACTTGATGCGATACATCGTAGAAAAAGGAAGCTGCACCGTTGATGGCATCAGTCTCACCGTTTTCAATCTCACCGATGACACATTCGAAGTTGCAGTAATTCCGCACACTGCTGATGTCACCACCCTTGGTCACCGCAAACCCGGACATAAAGTCAATATTGAAATTGATGTCTTGGCAAAACATGTTGAACGATTGCTCGAGCACAGGAATTAGAAATGGCTGACCTCGGAGATCTTCGTCAGCGAATTGATGCCATTGACGCCGCAATCGTGAACCTGCTTGCGGATCGTATGAATGTTTGCCGTGAAGTTGCAGAGATAAAGGAAACTACTGGCGCAGCCGTTATTCAGCCACAACGTGTGCGCGACGTGTTGTCTAGTCGTCGCCAATGGGCCATTGATGCAGGTGTTGATGCTGACTTCGCAGAACAGTTGTTTCGAACATTGTTGTCAGAGACTCACCGCATCGAAGGTGCAGAGTCCCGTGACGAATCAGCGCCAATCAAACTTGCTGGCAATACACAACGCAGCGAACTCGACACCGTTGCGTGTCGTATTGATCATGTTGTCGTAGCAGTCGCCGACATTGCAGCTGCCCGAAAGTTTTTTGACGGAATGGGTTTCTCCACCAGTGTCACCGATGACGCTTCTGTTGTCACCGCCGAAGCAGGTGGAGTCACCGTTGTCCTTGTGGGTGCGGACCATAACCCTGCAGTTCACCAGCGACTCGCAGAACATGGCTCAGGCGTACAACACATCGCCATTGAAGTTCTTAACGCTGGCTTTACTCGCGACGCACTTGATGCTGCAGGCGTACCGCTACTGACCGACGTTGTTGTTGATGCAGAAGGCCACGAGCAAGTGTTCACAGCCCTCGACCCCATCACCGGAGTCCAGCTCAGTTTCATTAGCCGCACCGGCCATCGCGTGCCAATGAGCAGCCACAACGTGTCTGCCATGTTTGAGGCCATCTCCAACACCGCTACCGACCAATAACGGCGGTACTATTTGAGTGCGCGGCCAAATGGGCGCCACCAGACATTTCTTGCTCGTCTGATGGGGTTCGACCGCCACTGGCACATATTCCACCGAATCCACCTGAAAGGTGCTGCCTTGTCGCGCCAGTTTTCCCGAGAAGACGTCATGTCTGCTCTCCCCATCGATCAATCCTTTATTGATGACCTTTTGACATTGCCTCTTGATGAGTTGATGTTGCGGGCACGTGGCGTGCGTGATGCAGCCCACGGAACACGTGTCACTTTTTCGCCAAAGGTATTCATTCCGCTCACTATGTTGTGCCGCGACAAATGTGGCTACTGCACATTTGCCCAGCCGCCTGCGCGTTTGGAGAAGCCGTACATGACTGCAGAAGATGTGTTGGCCATCGCCCGTCAAGGTGCACGCACCGGTTGCCAAGAAGCGTTGTTCACTCTTGGCGAACGCCCTGAAGAGCGTTACGACATTGCAGCCAATTGGTTGCGCGACAACGGATACGACTCCACCGTGCATTACTTACACGACATGGCAAAACTTGTCCTGGACGAGACTGGCCTGTTGCCACATGCAAATGCTGGAGCTTTGTATAACGACGAGTTGGCAATGTTGCGCGGCGTCTCCCCTTCTCAAGGAATGATGCTTGAATCATTGCGTGATGATCTGGAATGTCATCGTGGTGCTCCAGATAAAGAACCGCAGCGCCGCATCAACACATTGTGTGAAGCAGGTGAACTCGCAATCCCTTTCACAAGTGGAATTTTGGTTGGCATTGGTGAAGAACGTCGCGACCGTATTGAAGCACTCGCGCTCATCGCTGCAGCACACGCCAAGTATGGCCATGTACAAGAAGTCATTGTTCAGAACTTCTTGCCAAAGGCAGGCACTGCAATGCACAAAGCTAAGCCATGCCCGGAAGATGAGTACCTGTGGTCAATTGCTGTTGCACGCCTGATTCTGCCTTCATCTATTCACTTGCAAGCTCCACCAAACTTGTCAGACGACTTTGGCATCTTGCTTGATGCCGGAATCGACGACTGGGGCGGCGTCTCGCCTGTTACTGCAGATCATGTAAACCCAGAACGTCCGTGGCCAGCGCTTGATCGATTGCGCGATGTCACTGAGGATCGCGGCATGGTGCTCGCTCCTCGTCTCACTATTTACCCCGAGTATGCAACTGCTCCAGAAAAGTGGCTAGACCCTGCGTTGCACTTCCCTGTCATGGATCGCACCGATGCAGAAGGTCTTGGTCGTGATGACCCAGGCGCATTCTGGCCAGAAAAAGTAACAGCAGCTGACGTTGTTCATGACGGTGCTGAAGTTGTTCTTGTGGGGCACAAATCAACTCAGTGGTATTCCGGATCAAACGTGAAGCCCATGATGCTGGTGCCACATCCTCGCCCATCAGCAAAAGGACGCATTGCAGAAATCATCGAAGGTCATCGCAACGGACAAGAACTTGGCGAAGACGAAGTAGTTGCATTGTTCGCAGCGCGCGGACCAGAAGTGGGATTCCTCGCTGACTACGCAGACGAATTGCGTTTCAAGACCGTTGGCAACAATGTCACCTGGGTTCACAATCGCAACATCAACTACACAAACGTGTGTACATATAAATGTAAGTTCTGCGGTTTTTCCAAAGGCCCACTCAGCCTCAACTTGCGCGGCACGCCGTATCTCTTGACACTCGATGACATTGCAGACCGCGCAGTGGAAGCAGCAGCCATGGGTGCCACTGAAGTAACACTTCAGGGTGGAATACACCCCGACTTTGACGGTGACTATTACATCGACGTTACGAAGGCTGTGAAGTCTGCAGTTCCCGACATGCACGTGCACGGTTTCACTGCGCTTGAAGTAACTGAAGGCGCACATCGAAACGGCGAATCTCTTCGTGAATACCTTCTTCGTTTGAAAGAAGCAGGCCTTGCATCGCTTCCTGGCACGGCCGCTGAAATTTTGGATGACGACATTCGTGCCATCATCTGTTCAGACAAGGTGAACACCGAAGAATGGCTTGAGTGTCATCGCCAAGCGCATTCCATTGGTTTGCACTCAAACATCACCATCATGTTTGGCAGTGTTGAGCATCCTCGTTCATGGGCGAAACACATGGTTGTTACGCGCGAGCTGCAAAAGGAAACCGGTGGCTTCACCGAATTCATTCCGCTCCCGTTTGTTCACATGGCGTCGCCGATTTACTTACAACGTAAGGCTCGTCGCGGACCAACATTCCGTGAAAACGTTCTGATGCACGCCATTGGTCGCATTTTCTACCATGGTCACATCGACAACGTGCAAGTCAGTTGGGTCAAGATCGGCACAGCAGGCGCAGCGCAATTGTTGCAAGCCGGCTGCAACGACCTTGGCGGAACATTGATGGATGAGAATATTTCTCGTGCTGCAGGTGCCAACCATGGTCAGATGATGACTGAAGGTCGCTTCGGTGAAATTGTGGCGCCGATGCGCCGCACATTGGTGCAGCGCAATACTGCCTATAAGTTTCTCAGCCCTACTGCAGGTGCGTAGCAACTGCTGCACGGGCGTGAGCGATATCAACTTGTAATTGATCTTTCAATTCATCGATACCGGCAAACTGACGTTCACTGCGAAGGAATGCAACAAACTGCACCTCGGCTACTTCTCCATACAAGTCACCGCTGAAGTCCATGAGGTACGCCTCAAGCAATGAATGCTCGGCGTTCACATAAAACGTTGGACGACGACCCAGGTTGATGGCACACGGATGTTCACTGCCATCTGGTCGACGATAAATACCTGCATACACGCCGTCACTTGGCACGCACATGCCGTTTGGTATTTCAACATTCGCTGTGGGAAAACCAATGGTGCGACCGCGCTGGTCACCAGTCACCACTGTGCCGACCACTTCGTACGAGTGGCCGAGCATCTTTGCAGCTGTTGCAATTTCTCCACCCGCTAAGGCGCGACGGATAGCTGTAGAACTCACTGGTTCATCAATGTCATCTGCGCGAGCAATCAGAACAACGGGTTCGCACGCGAAGTCGTGCCTCTCGCCCATCTCACGCAACAACGTGACATTGCCTTGCCGCATGTGACCAAAGTGAAAATCCGAGCCAACAATCACAGTGCTGGCATGAAGACCATCAACAATGACACGTTGCACAAAATCAGAAGGAATTTCTTTTGATTGTTCGGGCGTAAACGACAAGACGACCACTGCGTCAACACCAGTAGATGCAAGAAGTTCCAATTTCTGTGCTGTGTTGGTCAATAAGCGTGGTGCTGCATCGGGACGCACAACGCTCGCAGGGTGACGGTCAAACGTAACCACGACACTTTTCGCACCAACTCGTGCTGCTTGCTCGCGAACCTGAGCAATCACTGCCTGGTGACCAAGATGTACACCGTCATATGCACCAATAGTGATGACCGTGCGCTCATCTGGCCATGGCCACGTGGAGAGATCAGTCACTACTTGCACAAGGAATAACGCTATCTCGCTTGAAAGACCACTGTGGGTTTCGCAATTCGTTCGCGCCACACTTCAAACACACCAACCAATTCACCGGCACTGTCAACAGCAGCCCACGGCCCATCACCTTCCCACGCAATTCGTGTGCGGCCAAAATGACAATCAACTACTTCAGAGTCATCTAGTACTTGTACGGCTAAATGTCGCACAGCCTCGCGAATTGGCAAAAGAGTCGGTTCAGCAATAGTGCTTGCTTCATCAACCGAAAACGGGCCGACTGAAAAACGACGCAAAGTACGAATATGTGCGCCACCACCAAGCGCTGTACCTAAGTCTGCGCCAAGAGAACGAATATAAGTTCCCGCGCCACTACGAACTGTTGCACGAATGACCATGGGGTTCTCCGTTGCTTCGACTTCGAAAGAATGAATTGTGATGGGACGCGCAGGACGTTCCACTTCAATTCCTTCTCGTGCCAGTTTGTGCAACCGCACACCGTCAACTTTCAACGCTGACACCATGGGAGGAACCTGCATAATCTCGCCTAGGAATTGTTCAGCAATGATTCGGCGCACTTCGTCCAAACTCGGCGGTGTCATTGCGTGAGTTGCAGTTACTGCACCCGAGTCATCTAATGAATCGGTCTCCACTCCAAAAACGATTTCACATGAATATGTCTTATCCATGTCGGCCATGAAACGAAATAGCCGAGTGGCGTTGCCAACGCCAATGACGAGCAGCCCAGTGGCATCAGGGTCAAGGGTGCCAGCATGGCCAATTCTTTTTTCACCAAGGTGGCCACGCAACTTGTACACCACGTCATGACTCGTGAGACCCGCTGGCTTATCAATAAGGACTAGCCCATGAGCCGTTGATGGCTTCTTTCGGGCCATGCGCTACTCGGAGTCGTCGTGTGACGAGATGGGAGACGTATCAGGTTGTTTGCGCAACAACTCTTCAATGCGTGCCGCACTACGAATTACTTCATCTGGTCGGAACGACAAGATCGGAGTTTTACGAGCATGCATTTGGCGGTTGATTGAAGCCTGCATGCGGGGTCGGAACTCGTTCAGAGCCTCAACCACTCCCTCGTCGCCTTCTTCGCCAAACATTGAATCGAAATACACAATCGCCCTGTTCATTTCAGGGTCCACATCAATAGCGGTGATTGTCACGAGATCGAGTCGCTCATCGTCAATGAGGGTGAGTTCATCAGCAATGACTTCACGCAACACCTCAGACAATCGGGCGGTACGGGGATACCCCTTTGAGGAGCCTCCCTTGGACTGACGTTTTCCCGGCCTTGGGCGCTGCTTTGACACGACCTATACGATAGGTGCTTCAATGAGTGACACCACGACGCCGCCCAATTCACGCACATCGTCAGTGCCCCCGTTTCGCTACTCTGCCCATCTCGCAGCAGAGCTTGAGGCTCGCTGGCAAGACGCATGGGAGCAGAACGGCACGTTTGAGGCACCAAACCCAGCTGGACCTCTTGGTGATCCGGCAAAAGTTGCTGGTCGAGAAAAACTTTTTATTCTCGACATGTTCCCGTACCCATCTGGTGCGGGTCTTCATGTGGGACATCCGCTTGGGTACATCGGAACAGATGTGTTTGCGCGATACAAACGAATGAAGGGCTTCAATGTTCTTCATGCTCTCGGATATGACAGTTTTGGACTTCCAGCTGAACAGCACGCCATCACCACCGGTATTCACCCGCGCGTAAATACCGAGTCAAACATTGTCAACATGCGACGTCAATTGCGTCGTCTTGGCCTTGGTCATGATCCACGTCGCAGCATCAGCACCACAGACGAAGAGTTCTACAAGTGGACACAATGGATTTTCTTGCAAATTCATGGCGCATGGTGTGATCCATCAACTGGTCGCGCACGTCGTATCGAAGAACTTGTTGACGAATTCGAATCAGGCGTGCGTGATACGCCGACCGGCGCATCGTGGTCATCACTTTCGTCGGGCGAGAAACACGACATCATCGATTCATACCGTCTTGTGTATTTGTCTGACGCTCCGGTGAACTGGTGTCCAGGTCTCGGAACCATCTTGGCTAACGAAGAAGTAACAGCTGAAGGCCGCAGTGATATTGGTAACTACCCCGTGTTCAAACGCAACATGCGTCAGTGGGTCATGCGCATCACTGCATATGCGGACAGATTGATCTCAGACCTTGACCGCCTTGACTGGCCAGAGCCAATCAAGTTGATGCAACGCAACTGGATCGGCCGTAGCGAAGGTGCACGCGTTCGGTTCGCAACATCTGGCGGCCCTGTCGAAGTATTTACAACTCGGCCAGACACATTATTCGGCGCAACATTTCTTGTGTTGTCTCCTGAACATCCACTTGTTGACACTGTGACAACTGCATCACAGAAATCTGCTGTTGCTGCATACCAAGCAGAGGCAGCAGCAAAACAAGACAACGAACGTCAAGACGATTCAAAACAAAAGACCGGTGTGTTCACAGGCGCAACTGCCACAAACCCAGTTTCAGGCAAAGACATCCCTATCTATATTGCCGATTACGTTTTGATGGGCTACGGAACTGGCGCCATCATGGCTGTTCCTGCTGGTGACCAACGCGACTTTGATTTTGCGCGCACCTACAACTTGCCCATCACTGCAATTCAGATGCCCCCCGTTGCATGGTTTGATCAGTTGGCAATTCCTTCGTCTGCAGATTGCTCAACATGGCCCAGCGCATTTGTTGGCGATGGCGTCTACATCAACTCTGAAAATGGTTCGCTCAGCCTGAATGGGCTCACGTCAATTAGCGAAGCAACCACCGTGATCAACGCTTGGCTAGCTGAAAACGCTTTTGGCGAGCCCACCATCACCTATCGCCTGCGCGATTGGTTGTTCTCGCGTCAACGCTATTGGGGCGAACCGTTTCCTATTGTCTACGACGAAGACGGACGCGCGCATGCAGTCCCTACTTCATCATTGCCTGTGCTGTTGCCAGAACTTGCAGACTTTAAACCAACTGCTCTTGACCCGAATGATGCCAACAGCGACCCCATTCCACCGCTCGCACGGGTCAAGGATTGGACCACAGTCACCCTTGACCTAGGTGACGGTATGCGCGAATATCGCCGCGAAGTCAACGTGATGCCGCAATGGGCAGGTTCCTGCTGGTATGAAATGCGTTACCTCGACCCCACTAATTCAGATGCCTTCATCAACCATGAAGTTGAGCGCTATTGGATGGGACCACAAGGCGACGGACACACAGGTGGTGCTGACTTGTATGTCGGCGGTGTTGAGCATGCCGTTTTGCATTTGTTGTACGCACGTTTCTGGCACAAGGTGTTGCACGACCTCGGACATGTGTCTAGTGAAGAGCCTTTCCATCGTTTGTTCAACCAGGGCTATATCCAGGCATATGCATACCGTGATGACCGTGGCCAAACAGTTCCAGCAGCAGAAGTAACTGAAACTGATGGCGTGTATTCATGGGAAGGCGAAACAGTTGCCCGCGAGTACGGCAAAATGGGTAAGAGCTTAAAAAACATCGTGACTCCTGACGAGATGTACGAAGAGTTCGGTGCAGACACTTTCCGCTTATACGAAATGGCAATGGGTCCCCTTGATGCCAGCCGTCCATGGAATACACGAGATGTTGTCGGTATGCAGCGCTTCCTGCAACGTTTATGGCGCAATGTCATTAATGAAGACACCGGCGACACTGTTGTCACCGAAGACGAAGCCCCGGAAGAACTCATGCGTCACCTACACCGCACAATTGCGGGTGTTGACGCAGACCTTCAACACCTTCGTTTCAACACCGCTATTGCCAAACTGATCGAGTTCAATAACGCACTGACCGGCCTCGTCAATTCAACCCGCGTTGCACCGCGGGAATTGGTCGAACCACTTGTGCAAATGCTGTCACCGTTATGCCCTCACCTTGCTGATGAATTGTGGTTCCGACTTGGCCATGACTCCACCGTCACCTATATCCCCTTCCCTATTGCTGACCCCGCACTTCTTGTAGAAGACAGCATTGAAGTTCCCGTGCAAGTAAACGGAAAAGTACGGGCACGCATCCAGATGTCGCCCACCGCAACAGAAGATGAACATCTAGCCGCCGCGATGGCACTCGATGCAATCATTGCCGCCCTTGATGGACGTACTCCACTGAAAACAATTGTGGTTCCGGGCCGAACTGTCAACATTGTTGTCAAGTAATCGGCAAGACTAAACACATGGCTGTTAGCAAAGTAGAGATGGCCGTGCCTGCCAAGAAAACCATCGCATTAGTGGCTCACGACAACATGAAAGATGAGTTGCTCGAGTGGGTGTCTGCCCACAAGGATGCACTCGCCCATCACACCCTTGTCGGAACCGGTACCACTGGTCGTCTCGTGAATGAACAGACTGGCCTTGCCGTAGAACGACTTCGTAGTGGACCCCTTGGTGGAGATCAACAAATTGGTGCTCGCATTTCTGAAGGCGAAGTTGACGTGCTGTTGTTCTTTTGGGACCCGCTAGAGCCGCAACCGCACGACCCTGATATCAAAGCCCTCTTGCGTATTGCGGTTGTCTGGAATATTCCAGTTGCATGCAATAGAGCATCTGCAGATTTCATCATGTCGTCTCCACATATGGACATTGCCTACGTTCGACGAGTCCCTTCACACGATCGGTAACTAGTGAAAGTCTTTTTTCAAATCTGGTGCATCACCTTTGGTCTTGCATTTATCTGGCCACAGGTGTGGCGTGCAGTTCGCCACGACACATCTCACGGCATTTCCCCCTTTGGTCTCATGCACGGCCTTGTGGGATCTTCCTTGTGGTTGACATACGGTCTCTTACAGGGTGATGTTGCAATCTGGTTCGCCAATGTTTCTTTCATCATTGCTCAATCAATAATCATTTCAGTTGTGTACCGCCACGGGAAAATTCCTCGCCATGTTCTCATTCGAGTCGGAGTGGCGCTCGCCGCCCTTGCATTGCTACTGACACAGATCTCTGCCACGCCAGTTGGCTTCGTAGCAATCGCCATTAGTGGAAGCTCAATAGTTCCACAACTCATACATGTCATCCGTACAGAAAACCTTCATGGCATCTCAATTTCGAGTTACCTGTTGACTATTGTCAACTGCTCATCGTGGTTGTTGTATGGCTTCTACGTACATGACCCCATGGTGTCGGCACAGAACTTCTTTGCAATTCCCATTTTTGTGTACATCACGGTGAAGGCATATCGGTGGCGCTCTGCCAATCCTGATTACGTAACGACTGCTATTTAATGCAAATATTTTACGACTGATGCAATAGCTGCAACTTCAGGTGCGCCACGTTCAAACATGATCAGGCGAGTCACGCCTTCAGCCACTAGCTCTTTATGGAATGGATGATCCGCATCTGCATACTCTGGCTCGAACCACGACCACACTGACGAATCAAAATCAGATCGGTTACCACTTGCCTCACGTGCAGCGGCAAACAAAGCAGCACGCTCTGGGTGATTGAACCGAGTATTCACTCCGTCAGTTGTTTGTCCTGCCCGAATCGCCAACGCCATGCTATTGACGCCAACAATGATTGGCGGTTGTTGCGCCGGACGTGGGAACCCTGCAAAACGCTCATCTCTGTTGTCGGCCCACATCGAACGCATGATGTTGACTACTTCAACCAGGCGATTATGACGATCCGCCATTTTCGGTAACAGTGAAATTCCGAGAGCGTCTTGCTCTGCACTGAAATTGGTATTCGGTGCAGCTCCGGCCCCAATTCCAAAGATCAATCTGTTCTGCGAAATCTGTTGTATTGATGAAACGATGTTTGCTAATAAGCCTGGTTCACGATTCATCACGTTCGTTACCAACGTTCCCAGACCAATCGATGTTGTCGTTGTTGCCCACGCTGTCAGGCTTGTAAAACACTCCATCATGGAATCAGAATCAAATGCAGATCCAGAAAAATGATCAAGGTTCCACAGTGTGCCGAACCCAGCTTCTTCAGCAGCAATGCCGGCATCACGCATTAACGGCCAAGGCGCTGAGCCCTGGTTTAACTGAAGGTCGATAATCATGGCACCCACCTCGGCGCTGTCATCGGCCAACGTTTGTACACTTCGTCCGCAATCCAAGCACTCTCGGGCTTGCTCCACAAGGCACGCAAACTTCCCTGCATCCAATGACGATGAATCAGTGTGTCGTACATGCCAGGCAAATCTCTCAGTTCAACTGAGGAGGGGTCCTTTGGTGTTACTGCAATCAGTGGGCGCCCGTTCCCTTCATGATCAATCGATGTCACATGATTGACACGAGACAATAGGTTGATCTCATCTATGCGAGGTGAATGTCCAACTTGCATAATTGCCGCCCACAATGATTCCTTCGTGATGTCTGCTGCTGTCACACCTGAAGGATGTGTGCCTTCAAGAATGGCAATCGCTCCGCGCACGGCAGCGTCACCAACTTGGCGCATGACCACGTCGTACGCCGCCAATTCTGGAGCAGTCTCAACAAATATTGGCGTGCCATCATCTTCATAGCCAACAACTGATCCGTGGGGTGCGGTGACAAGTGCTTCTAACAACTTGATGACCCCCAATAAACGAAGGTTGTCAGTAATTGATCCGAACTCATCCATCGCAAATCCATGCATAGCAATGCGCATTCGTTGTGGTGATGCATCCCAATACAAGCCCGTCAAACGACCCTCAAGAGTTCCGAGATCACCAGATTCACCAGCTACCAACTCAGCAAGATCTGCAATAGTCGACCCCGTCCAACCTAGGTCCACAACGATGTGATGACCCGGTACAAGAACACCATGAGACTGCAAATACGTCAATAGACGGGTGCGTAATGTCTTGCTTGCAGACAGTACGGCATCGGCATTTACTAGGACAACGTCTCGAGCAGTCGCTGCATCAATTGGTTTTTCTCGATCTAAATCAGATGCCAGTGCACTACCTACGCGACGCTCCAAACGAGCGACAGTGAGAACTTCATCGTCTCCAACAAATCGACCCACATTCTCTCGCGTTATCTCTGTCAAACATGCACGCCACACAACCGACCGTGAAAATGCCGTGTACGTAGCATTGGGCAAACCCCAATCGTGAGACTTCAAGATATTCCATACGCGGTGTGCCAAGTACCCATCACGAGCTGCAAAATGAACACCAGCCACTGAACGTTGTTCAAGAACACTGCGAGCATCAATTACCTGGGCTGCCACAATCATGGCGATCAATCCCCCGCCGATCACTTCAGCGCTGTCCCAGCCTGTCTCATCCATCGCATCGCGATAACACGACTCAATACGCGAAAGCGCAAGTACTGCTGGAGACGTATTAATCATGTCTCGATGCGATCTGCGCATGGTGTCTCTCACGTGCGTAAATATTCCGAGCGACGCTGGCACATTTCCATCTGCATGTTCATCATCACCTACGTGGAGAACCGAATGAGTGGGCACATTCAACGCCGAAAGAACTACCGGCCATAACATGCCGTTGTGCTTCATGCCCCCGTGTTCGCAACTTACAAAAATGTCGGATGCACTAAGCCAGACGTACCCAGCAGCATGAGCCATATTCAATAAATGTTCAGCCGGCATGTAGTTATCACTCACTACGACCACTCGTAATCCTCGAGACCGCGCCGCTTCCGTGATTGCTACTCCAAATGGAACAGACTGCACCAGACGAATTTCAATGTCGCGTTCAAGTGCCATCACCATGTCACGATCAGCTCTCGTCAACTCCAATTGTTTTGTTAATTGATATCCAATTTCATCAAAGGTCACATCGCGATGTTCGTTAGCGCTTTCGATTCCTTGCCGGGCGAGAAGTTCAGATTCCACTCTGGCAACAGCAAATCCACGCCACGCCGTGCCTCGCGTTGCAACGAGCTCTTGCTCCATCACTGCAAATACGTGCGTGGGTTGGGCAACGGAACGCGTAATCAGCGTGTCAAAGAAATCAATGCTGAGAACAGATGCCAGCGAGTGCTCATCGAGGACTTGCTCGGCGGAGAGCTGCACGGTCATCTGCTAATAGTACGACGAAGTGCCCTGCCAACAGCGCGGATGCCATGAACTGGATGACGCACATTGTGCGCAATACGACGCACCATCGGCTGAAGTCTCATTATTTGACTAGCTATACGTTCAAGATTCAGGAGAGCATCCGAGCGATTGTTTCGAATCTCACCCAAGAGAACTTCAGTAGCCGCCACAACAGACAACTCGCCTTTGTTGACCCCATTCACTGGCGGTTCAGTTAACCATTTGTCCTGCAATTGCAATTTCACACTGCGATGCAATTCTTCGCCAATGATGATTGAGTTGCCCGACACTGCATCACTTTCGGGAGTGCGTGTGTGATAGTGCGCTAGGCGGTCTGGAATAAAATAAAACTCACCGGCAGTCACCGCCCGCAAGTTAAATTCCCAATCACCGAGCACTGGTAACGACGCGTCAAAATTCCCAACCGTGGCTAAAACTGTTCTGCGAAATACTGCAGCGATTGGCGGGAATGTATTTCCACCAATCATGCCCCGATACGTAAGCAGACCTTGTGACAACGGAAAGTCTTCATGAGAAACGGGCCATACTTTTCCACCGCGAAACGTTTCATAAATACGGGTCACGCCAGTCACTGCCGCAACAGCTGACGAAGAGCTGCGCAAAGCACGAATTGCCGTGTCTAAGAAACGTTCGTCCCATGAATCATCGTCATCGTGGATGACAAAGAATTCTGATTCAGAATCTAAAAGGCCTCGGTTTGATGCCTCTTCCATGCCGACTCGATCGGGCAAGTGAAGGACACGAATTGTGCCGCTTGGTGTGGCATTCATTGCGGTACGGACAACGCCATCCACTACGGATGATTCGCCTCCATTATTCACAATAACTAGTTCCCAGTCGGTGAAAGTTTGTACCTGCACGCTGGCAATAGCTCTCGCAAGCAGCACTGGACGTTCGTACGTCCTCATTACAACGGTAATCATTGTCATCTTGTGGAGCTGAGGGGAATTGAACCCCTGACCTCTTGCATGCCATGCAAGCGCTCTGCCAACTGAGCTACAGCCCCGTATCCGGAACTCATAACTCTACACACCGTTAGGCCCAGGGCGTTGGGACAATGTCCTTATACAGGCGCTCGATTTCGTAAAACCTACGCATTTCATCGATAAAAATATGTACGACGACATCGCCGTAATCAATCAATACCCATTGCTGTTCGCGGGTCCCTTCCGAGCGAAGCGGGCCTTTGCCCACTGCTTCGCGCACGTTGTTGAGCACTGAGTCGGTAATAGCACGAACAAGCCGTGGGTTTGAAGCACTGGTCACGATGAAGTATTCGGTGATTCCAACGACTGGACCCACCGGAATAACTATGGTGTTTTCGCCCTGCTTTTCATCAATCACTCTGGCAATAAAGACGGCCAATTCAAGTGAGTTGAGGTCAGCTGCCGCTGCATCTGAATTGGTGGTGTCGGTCACTTGGGCTCCGTTGTACTGGTGGTTGATGTGCTGGTCCCTGACCCTTGGCCAAGGAACGCAACAAAATCGTTACCTAAGACGATACGGAGGTTCACCCCAGAGATGACATCTTTGCTCTGAGAGAACTGAATAGGTCCGAGAAGAGTTGAATACGTTTCGGCTTCAGATTTTGCAAGCGAATCGTTGTAATACACAGTTGTCATCTCGGTCGCCACCTCTGAGGTCTGACGAATCAAAACGACATTTGCCCCCAAATACGCCAAACGAGTGACCACTTCCTTAGCAACTACTGCGCTCGCAAACGGAATATCTACCATGACAGCAATATTGTTCGTCGTCACCGAGAGAGCGCTAGGAACCACGCTGGCCATCACCATCAATATCTCGCCACCATCAAGACCATACAAATCAATATTGTTTGGGTTGCGCACTGCATCAGTGAAAAGTGTTGCCGAGAATTGCCACACGTCAATTTCACCCAACAAGAGTGCTTTGATAAACACATCGGTCGAAGTGAACGCACTCGCATCGAGACGCGATGACGATGTGATCCCCGTGGCATCACCTGCAGGGGCTACAACTCCCGCACGTGCAATTGAGTTCCACAATGCTTTCACCTGTGGCAAGCGGGCCGATTCTGGCGTTCCGGGTTGCGACGTGGCAAGACCCGCTGCAAGAAGGTCTGGCGTTGCCGTTGAAGAACCATTCTTCAGAAGCACAATCGACGTTCCGTCAGCTGCAACATCAGTAACAGGTTGTTGCAACACCACAGGTTGAGTCCCTACAGCGGCGATCGCACTTGCAAATTCTGTTGCAGTCATATCGTCAGCAAAATCAACAGTAATGTTCATGAGATTTTCAACATCAGTCTTCAGCGCTACTAGCCCGCCAGTTGCGTATGAATCGGCAAGTCGGTGTGGTTGTTCAGTCTTTGCCACGTCGGTCATCGCTCCAACTGGAATAGAAATAATCGTTCCACCCTTGCCTTCTGGGGTGATTGCAAGCAAGGCGAGAGTGGCAACTTCATTTCGAGAATTCATCACTGCTAATAACTCAACAGCTGTGGTTGGAATATCAACGCTGCCGCGACTGTCAATACTGTTGCCGCCCGACGCATGAAGCAATGAATTTGCTCCGACAAATAACCCACTTGGTAACGCAATGACCGATAAGCCAGAAGTGACCATGGCCGCAATCATGCGCCTACGTCGACGCGCAGGTATTGCAGTCATCGTAGACCTGCATACAACGAATGGTCGCGAATAATTGACACGACCGATGGCGATGTTGATTCTTCAATCAATTCATGACGACCAACAGCCTCACGAAGAGCACTGCTCGAAACATCAACTGGATTCATAGTGACGAATTGCACTCGTGAATCACGAAGAAACTCTGGTGCCGTATGTGTGGAGTTGTCTCGATTCACTATGACGATCGTAGAGAGCCGGACTACGTCACGCGCACGATGCCATGTATCGAGGCGTTCGGCGGTGTCTGCACCCACGATGAGGAAGATTTGAGTTTCTGGTTGCTCGGCAATTATTTCTTCCAGGGTGTCAACCGTGAATGTTGGTCCCCCACGACGAATTTCTCGGTCATCAGCCCGCAACCCAGAGATTCCAGCAACGAGGGCATCGGTCATCTCCCAGCGCACCTTTGCCGCAGTCACTTCGCGGTCATCCACTTTTTGCCAGGGCTCATTTGCCACCATCAGAACCACTTCATCAAGCCCCGCTTGGGTGAGAGCCGCTTGTGCTGCGGCAACATGCCCCACATGTGGCGGATCAAAGGTCCCCCCGAGGATGCCCAATCGGCGGGGCGTAGCACTAGTCACGTGGCGAGTGTAGGAGCAATCCGGGGCCGCTTGTCCGCAGAAAAGAAATTTCTTGCTTTGGCTCTAGCAAAGGGCAACTAAGACTGGTAATGTCTCCAATCCCCCCGACTAGGAGCCCCTCCTTGTTGGTCTCATGTGTCCGATAACACGGAACACATGGGAACAAGCCCTACGAAGACACGGTTGAACACTGCATCATGAATGACTCTATTGGTCTCTATCTAAACGACATCGGCAAAGTTGCCCTTCTCACCGCCGAAGACGAGCGCGAGCTCTCTAAAGCCATCGAAGCTGGTCGCGATGCTGCCACACGCCTCGAGGCTGGCGAGCGCGGAGCAGCACTTCGTCGCGACCTACGCAATGCAGCCACCGCAAAGGATCGCTTCATTCGTTCGAACCTTCGACTTGTTGTATCTATTGCACGTCGTTACCCATTGCCACAAGGCATGGACCTTCTTGATCTCATTCAAGAAGGAAACCTTGGACTCGAGCATGCAGTTGACAAGTTCGACTGGCGCCGTGGTTTCAAGTTCTCAACGTATGCGACATTCTGGATCCGTCAAGCCATCGGTCGTGCGCTTGACCAGAAGGCAAGCCTCATCCGAATTCCTGGCGATCGTTCTGCCAGCCTTCGTGCAGCATTGCGCCAGGCTTCAGGCGATGGCGAAACTCTCGATGCCGGTAACGCCGAACTGCACCGTCTCACCACTCCTGTCTCACTAGACAAGACAGTGGGTGACGATGGCGATGCAACTCTTGGTGACCTCATGGCTAATGGTCAAGGAACTCCTGAAGATGCCGTCATGGCAATGGTTGATACCGAACTTCTCGACGAACTTCTTGGCACGCTCGATGACCGCGCCCGTTATGCCGTTGAAGCCCGTTTCGGACTTCTCGACGGCGAGCGCAAGAGCTTCCGCGAAGTCGGCGAAGACTTGGGCGTTACAGCCGAAGCTGCTCGCCGCCTCGTGAGCCGTGCTGTTGAAGGCTTGCGTGATGATGCCGAGCGCATCCTCGCAGTCTGATCAGTAATTACTTATTAATTCCCATTGCGCTGACCCCTCATTTAGCGCAAGGCTAGGAAACTATGGCTCGTAGCTGGACACCTTCTTCATGGCAATCATGTGTTGCCGAACAACAGCCGCAATGGCCAGATTCTGTTGCGCGCGATCGCGCCCTTGCACTAATTGCCGGCTATCCACCGTTGGTGTTTGCTGGTGAGGCCCGTTCATTACAGGCATCACTCGCTCAAGTCGCTGTAGGAAATGCTTTCCTGTTGCAAGCCGGCGACTGTGCTGAGAGTTTCGACGAGTTTTCTGCCAACAACATTCGTGAAAAATTGCGCGTCATCTTGCAGATGGCAGTTGTACTCACGTACTCAATGGGAGTTCCCGTTGTAAAAGTTGGCCGTATGGCTGGGCAGTTTGCAAAGCCTCGCTCATCACCGTTTGAAAAAATTGGTGACCTTGAATTGCCATCATTCCGCGGCCACATTGTGAATGACGTACATCCAAACGCCGAAGCACGTATCCCCGACCCGCAACGCATGGTGCAGGCCTACCACCAGTCAGCAAGCACGCTGAACCTACTTCGTGCTTTTACAAAGGGCGGATTTGCAGACCTGAATCGTGTGAATGCCTGGACGCAAGAATTTGTTGCATCAAGCCCCGAAGGTCAGCGCTACGTAGAGCTGTCAGCAGAAATTGAACGCGCGCTTGATTTCATGCGTGCATGCGGCATTGATACAGAGAACTACTCGTCGCTTCATGAGGTTGATGTCTACACAAGCCACGAAGCGTTGTTGCTCGGCTACGAAGAAGCATTGACACGTCAAGACTCACTGACTGGTCAGTGGTATGACTGTTCAGCGCACATGTTGTGGATTGGTGAGCGCACCCGTCAACTAGATGGCGCACATGTTGAATTCCTTCGTGGCGTTGGCAATCCCATTGGTTGCAAAGTTGGCCCCACCACTTCTCCTGAATTTGTACTTGAATTATGCGAAGCACTGAACCCAGCACAAGTACCTGGTCGCCTCACACTGATTAGTCGAATGGGTGCGGACAAAGTGGAAGATTCACTTCGTCCCCTTCTTCATGCAGTACGTGATGCAGGGCATCCTGTTGTGTGGGCATGTGACCCAATGCATGGCAATACGTTCACTGCACCAAACGGCCGCAAGACTCGCCACTTTGAATCAATCGTTGATGAGATTTCTGGTTTTGTTCGCGCCCACAAAGCTGAGGGCACATGGCCAGGTGGAATTCATATTGAACTCACGGGAGATGACGTCACCGAATGCACCGGAGGTACTGATGATCTCACACACGACGACCTTGATGATCGTTATGAGACAATTTGTGACCCACGCCTGAATGCGCGTCAATCACTCGACCTTGCATTCCGAGTAGCCGAACTTATTCGCGCCAACGTCTGACATGTCAGTCCTAGACCAGGCCTTTGGCCTTGCTGATGCGTGGCCCGTTTCAGAATCGTCCATTGCGGTTATTCATGCAGGTGGAACCGAATTTCACGGCGACCCACATCGTCGCCAACGTATCGCTTCGGTCAGCAAGCCTCTCGCTGCATGGGCGGTACTCATTGCGGTAGAAGAAGGAAGCATCTCGTTATCTGATGCCGTAGGACAAACGACCTGCACAGTGGAGCATCTTCTTGCTCACGCTGGCGGTTACGGATTTGACGGGGTGAAACCTCTTAGTCGACCTGGAACTAAACGCATCTATTCCAACACCGGGTTTGAGATGTTGGCAGAACACGTTGAACACTCGACCGGAATTGCCTTTGTTGAATACCTCGACGACGCCGTATTTGCTCCGCTCGGAATGCATAACACCGCACTCGAGGGCTCATGTGCAAAAGATGTGCTCTCAACTACTAGTGACTTGGTGCTTTTCCTCGAAGAACTTCGTTCCCCTACATTGATTGCCCCTGAAACATACACGCGTGCGATTTCTCCCACCTTTCCCGATCTTGCAGGAGTTGTGCCAGGCATCGGAAGTTTTGATCCGTGTCCGTGGGGTCTTGGCGTTGAAATACGCGGACACAAAACACCACACTGGACAGGCACACGCAACTCTTCTTCAACCTTTGGCCACTTTGGTGGCATCGGCACGTTCATGTGGGTTGACCCAGTTGCAGATGTCGCATGCGTCATGATTGCGGAACGTGAATTTGATGAGTGGGGCATGGACCATTGGCCCGCATTCAATGACACTGTTCTCAGTTGTCTTGGCCGATAACCATGACGACTGAGAAAACAGGCAAACTCGCCACTTTCACTATGGGCATTGGCCCACTCCTCATCTGCGGATTCAGTGTGCCGATGTCAGTAAGCATGATCTTTCCTGCGTTGAGCGACCTGCAAGACAAATATCACTTCTCTGATGCTGGTCTTGGTTTCATTGCCGCTGCCGGATTCATGGCGTCTCTCTTGGTGTCATTGTTTGTCGCGCCATTCGCAGACCGAGGCAAGCCAAAAAAGTTGGTTCTGGCCGCATTGGTTTTAGCGTCGCTCGGTTCCACACTGTTCGCATTCGGCAGTTCGTTGTGGATGTTTGTCATTGCACGCGCAATTTCTGGTGCTGCATTAGGAACCAGTGGTCCAGCTATTAAAGCGATCGCTGCCAATATTGATAAGGCACGTGCAGCAGAACGATTGGGTCGCTTGCGCGGCGTTGAACTTGCGGGTTTTACCGGTGGACCGCTGATAGGGGCAACTCTTATCTCGCCGTTCGGGCTACGCGGAGCATTTCTCATCTTTGCGATATTTGCCGCAATTGCATTCGTCATTGTCGTGCCGCGCGAATTGCCATCCCTTCCCTCGACCGAGGATTCGAAGCGATTGAGCATCGAATTACTGAAGCACCGACCTATTCGCGCAGCAGCACTTGCATCACTCACGTTGTTCATTCCTGTAGGTATCTACGACGCACTATGGGATCGATACATCACTGACCGGGGTGGAAATAACTTCATGGTGGGAATGACATTTCTGTTGTACACCATTCCATTTATTTTCTTGGGTGCAAAAGGCGGACGCATTGCCGATACGAAAGGTGCTGCGCGCATGACCGTGATTGGCATTTTTCTGACAGCACCACTAGTGATGCTGTACGGATTCTTGCCCAGTGCTTTTCTTCTCGTGAGTTTCAGCCTGGTAGAGGGCGTCATTGGTTCACTGTCTATTCCAGCAACTCAATCACTAATGGCACAAGTGGCACCGCTTGGTCGAGCTAGTGCAGCGCAAGGTTTAAACGGAACCGGCGACCTGATTGCTGGCTCCATCATGGCCCTAATTGCTCCCATGATTTACGGCTCCCATGGCCCGGGCGCAACGTTTACTTTCGCGGCCGTATTGATGGTGATATGTGGAACGGCGGTGGCCCTCATGTTGAGAACCACCGCCGACTCGCGTTCAGCGACCTAAGTCGCAATTCTTTTTTGATTATTTAGCTATTGATTATTTAGCTGAGACGCTCAATGATCATTGCCATACCCTGGCCACCACCGACACACATGGATTCCATGCCGTAGGTCTTGTCTTCCCACTGAAGTCCATTGATGAGGGTTGTCATGATGCGTGCACCGGTCATACCGAATGGGTGACCAAGCGCAATTCCACCACCGTGAATATTGAGCTTGTCCATTGAAATTCCGAGGTGCTTTGCTGAAGGAAGGACCTGTGCAGCAAATGCTTCGTTGATTTCAACAAGATCGATTTGATCAATTGTCATACCTGCGCGCTTGAGAGCTTGGCGGCATGCTTCGATTGGACCAAGGCCCATGATCTCTGGGTTCAAACCAGAAACACCTGAAGACACGATGCGAGCAAGTGGGGTGAGGCCAAGTTGCTTTGCGCGTGTGTCGCTCATAACAAGTACTGCAGCAGCACCGTCGTTGAGTGGGCATGCGTTTCCTGCTGTGACTGAACCGTCTGGACGGAACACTGGCTTCAACTGTGATGTTGCTTCGTATGTTGTTCCGGCACGAGGACCGTCATCTTTTGAAACAACTGTGCCGTCTGGAAGCGTGATTGGCGTGATCTCGCGCTCGAAGAAACCATTCTCTTGGTGAGCAACAGCCAAGTTGTGTGAACGAACACCGAAGTGATCCATGTCTTCGCGGCTGACGCCTTCGATTTGAACAACGTTCTCAGCGGTCTGACCCATAGCGATGTATGCATCTGGCAAACCAGTTGGTGGTGTCCATACAGCAGCTCCACCCTCGGCGCGCGCACGTGTGCGCACTGAAGGGTCTTTGAAGATTGCGTTTGGAGCTGAGTCACTTGCACCTGATGCATAGCGACTGACTGTCTCAACACCTGCAGCGATGAAACAATCGCCCTCTCCGGCGCGAATGGCATGAGCAGCCATACGGATTGTCTGCAATGACGATGAGCAGTAACGGTTAACGGTGACACCAGGTACATCGTCAAGGCCAGCAAGAATTGCGACCATGCGACCGATGTTGAATCCACCTTCACCTGCAGGCTGACCGATTCCCATCATGAGGTCTTCGACGTCGGAACCCTTCACTTGAGGAACCTTGGCCATTAGTGCACGCACAATTTGGGCTGCAAGATCATCAGGACGCATGTCCTTGAGCGAACCCTTGTTGGCGCGGCCAATTGGGCTGCGGGCTGTGGCGACAATAACTGCTTCAGGCATGGGGTCTCCCTTGTTTGTGGTTCGCGTATCGAACCGACCCCACGAGAGTAGTCAATGTGCAGCCAAAATCAGTCCTCGAACTGAGCACAGGCTATTTCTGCCTATTAAGGTCAGCGATTATGGATTTCCCCGTTGTCTCACTTGCCGATATCAACCTTTCCTCGCAAGAGTTCTGGGCCATGCCCCGTGACTGGCGTGAAGGTGCCTTCAAGACCTTGCGCGACGAAGCACCATTTCAGTTCTTTGATGAATACGTCATGGAAGATTCACCGTTCCCTCCGGGCCGCGGATACCGAGCACTGACCCGCCATGACGACATCTGGCATGTCAGTCGCAATGCATCGCAGTTCTGCAGTGGCCAAGGATCGAACATCGGCGACCTACCAGTCGAACTCAATGAGTTCTTCGGCTCCATGATCAATATGGACGACCCAAAACACTTCCGCCTTCGCAGCATCGTGGCAAAAGGATTCGGACCTCGTGAAATTGGTCGCGTTGAAGACCAAGTCAAAATCCGTGCCGCAAAAGTTGTTGACCGTTTGCTGTCAGAGTTTTCTGAGCGCACATGTGACTTCGTTGAGCAAGTAGCAGCTCCAATGCCATTGGAAATCATTTGCGACATGATGGGCGTTCCAGAGTCAGACCATTCAGAAATTTTCCGCTGGACCAACACCATCCTTGGCGTTGGCGACCCAGAGTTCGTAACGTCATATGAAGACCTCATCACTGTCGGAATGGAAATCTTTGCGTATGCACAAGCACTTGGTGAAGACCGCAAGGCAAACCCACGCGATGACATCACGAGCGTCATGATGGCAGCTGAAGTGGACGGCGAATCACTCACCGCTCAAGAGTTTGGCTCATTCTTTATTTTGTTGGTTGTTGCCGGAAACGAGACAACTCGAAACGCAATCAGCCACGGCATGAAATTGCTCACTGATAACCCAGACCAAAAGAAGATTTGGTTCGACGACTTTGATACACACAACCGCACCGCTGTTGAGGAAATTGTTCGCATGGCTACTCCAGTGATTCACTTCCGTCGCACTGCACTGCAAGACACCGAAATCAACGGGCAAAAAATTCTTGAAGGCGAGAAAGTTGTCATGTTCTACTCATCGGGAAACCGTGACGAACGCATATTTGCTAACCCTCACCAATTCGATGTCACGCGTGAAATTGCACCTGCGCAAATAGGTTTTGGTGCTGGTGGCCCGCACTTCTGTCTGGGTGCAAACCTCGCTCGTCGTGAAGTATCCGTAATGTTCGGCGAAATCGCACGACGTATGCCGACCTTGCGCGCAGAGGGTGAACCTGCCTACCTGCAGAGTTCGTTTATCAACGGCATCAAGCGCCTGCAGTGCTCCTGGTAACTAGCTCAACGCGTAGTAGGAAAAACCGAACGCTACTCAGCGATCATGCGGATATCAGCAACAACTGCAGCGTGATCACTTGGCTGAATACCACCAACTGTGTCGACGCCTGCAAGCCAAATTCGTGATGGGTTACCGATAGGTCGAGGACGTGGCCACGACACGAAGATGTAATCGAGTCGCCGATTCGGCCATGTTGAATCGCCAATGTACGGGTTATCACGACGCCATGTGAACCCATCTCCTTCGCCAGCAATTTCCCACAGGTCTGTAAAGACAAGTCCTGGTACTGCAGGCGCACTGCGTCCGGTCAACATGCGAATTTCATCCGAGTCAGGCACCGAGTTGAAGTCTCCTGCCATGAGAACCGGAACATCAACTTCAGGGTCGTTGCGAAGTTGATCCACAATGCCACTGAGTGCTTCACATTGAGCAATACGCGTTGCTGACGCATCAAATTTGTGATCAAGATGCGTACATACAGTCCACCATCGACCGTACGGAGTCTCAAGTTGTGCAACAACAGCGCGACGATAACTTGGCGCACCCGTGACGTCGGGAAGACGATGCACTTCCCATGACACGATTGGCCATCGCGACAGAATTGCATTGCCAAGACTGACGCCGTTGTCGTACCACGGGCCTTCCGTACGAGCCACATGCATGTTCAGTTCATCGGCTAGCCATTGCACCTGGTCAAGGCCGCCTTCTTGGGCCCATACCTCTTGCAAGAAGATGATGTCAGCGTTCTCGTTGCGCAACGTAGTGAGAATGGCCTCCTGGCGATCACGCCACGGGCCAAATTGCCACCATAGGTTCCAAGTGAGAATACGTGCCTCCATGGCGCATACGGTACAACCACATGGGCGAGACTGGAGACGTGTCAACTTCCCGTGTTCCCTCTCTCGCTGGCGTATTTGGCGGCGGGGGTCTGTTTGGTATCGGATTTGCGATGGGAGTACTTGAAGGCCTCAAGCCGCGAGGAATAGACCTTTCCGAGGTGCCATTGCTTGGAACATCTGCAGGTTCGTGGGCGGCTGCAGCGACGGCCCTTGAAGTGCCATTCCAGGTATTGGCCGACATGCACGTGCCATCATTCCCCAATCCGAAGCCAGGACTGCTCGCCGGTATCGCCAGTGAAATATTTGGGGACCAAACAGATCCACTTATTCATGTCATGGCATGTTCGTTACCGCGACTGAAACGCACCATCCTTGATGGCGGGAAATATCCACTTAGCGAATTAGTTGCTGCATCATCTGCGGTACCCGCACTGTTGTCTCCCCATGTCATTGATGGCACCCGTTACGTAGACGGCGGAGTGCGCTCTGGCACCAGTGTTGATTACGGTCCTGTCGCGAAGAATCTTGTTGTCATTGCACCATTAGCGGGAGCGATGTGGGGACCGTTTGCTCGGTTCGTCGACAAAGGCATGCACAAGGAAATTGAACTGTGGAAAGAGCGCACTGGTGGCAAAGTGTTGATATTTACTCCACACAACATAGCTGCTTCCATTGCACGAAACCCAGTGCACTTATTTGACAAAGCCCGCGCAATTGAGGCGTACCACTTGGGTCTCGAAGAAGCCAAAACACTCGACCTCACGTTTTCATAAATAGTGACAACTATTGCGTTGCAAGGCTGGCGCGAAATTCGCCTTCAACAATTAGTGCGGCAATTTCAGGTGACGGTTCACTCAGTCGTTCAAGCGTGACACCAATAATGTCGCCTTCAAATCGATACACATGTGGGTAGAACCCCACAGGAGCCCCGGTGTCCATGCCGACATCAAATGATTCACCACTCATTGAAAAAACAATGGGAACACTTCGTTCTACATACGTGTGTGCCGCTGGCGAACTATCAACCAACAACACTGCATGACCGCCTGCGCCGAAACCACCGTCATAGACAAAGTCCACAATGATTTCGTGCTGGCCTGGTGTCAATGGTGTTGCAGACGTAGCAACAAAGTGATCATGACCCATCCAGTTGTAGTGATACACAGGACAACCGGCGTCATTGATATACAAAGTCCAGCCGGCCATATTGCCGCCCTGACACACAATGACTCCACGTGATCCGGCTGTAGGGACAACTACTTCAGCCGTAATGCGAAATGAGCAATTCTTTAAGTTCACTACTGAACGTTCTGGCATACGTATGTGATCAGGGGAATATGTCATTTTCTTCAGTCCACCGAGATTTTCCGGCGGGACTACTGTCATGCCCAATGTTGAGCCGGGCTCGCGCAGTGGATACACATTGTTGCGCTTTGCCTCCGAATCAAACAGCTCGAGTAATTCAGCGAGCTTGTCGGGAAACTCAGCAGAGAGATCAACACCCTGCGAGAAATCGTCTGCAATGTTGTACAGCTCCCACTTTTCCTGCGGCCCATCAAACGGAACCATGCCAAAGCGATTCCACGGCACTCGCCCATGGAAACACGAAGCAATCCAGCCGTCGTGGTAAATCGCACGGTTACCGAACATCTCAAAATATTGAGTCGTACGAGTTGACGGCCCATCATTGCCATCCATCGCGTACAACATTGATACGCCATCAATAGGCAGCTGCTGCAGTCCATTGACAACTGATGGAATCTCTACGCCAGCAGCAGCAAGAAGAGTGGGCATTACATCCACCACATGATGAAACTGCGTACGTAGTCCGCCAGCATCAGTGAAACGCTCTGGCCATTGCACTGCCATTGCATTGCGTGTGCCACCAAAATGTGACGCCACTTGTTTCATCCATTGAAACGGCGAATCAAGAGCCCATGCCCACGACAAGTTGTAATGGTTCTCACATCGCGCGGTTCCAAAGTCATCCATGTGTTCAAGCAGCCACTCTGGGTCTTCGGGGATTCCATTCTGGAATGACGGCGCACTCCATGCTCCGTGCACTGTGCCTTCTGCTGATGCGCCGTTGTCGCCAGTGATGTACATAAACAATGTGTTGTCGGCTTCACCCATTGCTTCGACAGCATCAAGCACTCGGCCAATTTGCGCATCGGTGTGCGCAAGGAACCCTGCGAACACTTCCATCAGACGGGAAGCGACTGGCTTATAACGATCCGGGTATTCATCCCATGACGGAACTTCATCTGGCCGTTCAGTGAGCTTTGTGCCCGCAGGAATCACTCCCAGTGCTAGTTGGCGCTCATAGATCTCTCGACGAAGAACATCCCACCCTTGATCAAACTGACCCTTGAACTTTTCAATCCACTCGGGCGCTACATGATGTGGGCAATGCATCGCACCAGTTGCGATGTACGTAAAGAAGGGTTTCGCTGGTTGCGATGCCTTCTGCACACGCATCCACGAGATTGCTTTGTCTGCGATGTCTTCTGTCATGTGGTAATCGTCGCGACCTTCATACGGCATCACAGGCGTTGTTTGGTCAAACATTGGTGGTTCCCACTGCGACGCTTCTGCATTCAAGATGCCGTAGAAGCGTTCAAACCCAAGCCCTGTAGGCCAACGATCAAATGGGCCTGCAAGCGTTTGTTCCCATAATGGGGCCAAGTGCCACTTGCCGAATGCTCCAGTGGAATATCCAGACTGTTTCAAAATCTCCGCAACACTCGCCGCTTCTTTCGGAATAATGCTGTCGTACCCAGGAAAAACATTTGCGCCCTCTGGAATGCCGCCCATGTGCACTGTGTGGTGGTTACGCCCGGTCAACATTGCTGCGCGCGTGGGTGAACACAATGCAGTCGTATGAAATTGATTGAATCGCAATCCATTCTTTGCAACTCGGTCAAGAGCGGGCGTTGGCACTGGGCCACCAAACGTTCCGCATGTTCCGAAACCCACATCATCCAAAAGAATCAGCACAATATTCGGCGCACCTTTGGGTGCCTTCGTAATTGTCAATGGACTCGGAGTTGAGTCAGCAACTATGTACCCCTGCGTACCTTCAAAGGGTGCTGTTGGTTGCGGCAATGACGTTGTCATCAGCCGGCAAAACCTTTGTTCTCAAATGATGCACGAACGCGATCAACAATTGCAGCATCACCCGATACAACAATTGCGCCATCTGCAAGCTCCTTGCTCCAAGTGGACCGTTCTGACAGAAGAAGAAGCAATGTTGCTCGCGACATCTTCACCATAGTGGTGGCACCCCAACCGTCTGTTGGCACTGCCACAGAATTTCGAACGTGAAGACCAGCAGTTTCGTCGCCAACAACAAATGCAATGTGATGATTGATGCCGGAAATCTTGTCGGGGTCAACAATGACCCGCAGTGTGTGAATGAGACCGACTGCAGAAGCTTCCCCGAGGAATTTCGGATTAAAGCCGTGCTTCATAAAGCGTTCCATCGGGAATGACCCATCAAGATGACGCGCACGAGTGATTGCCCAGTTGCGAATGTTGGCAGCTGGCGTGCGCTGCGCGATTACGCGAAGACACGACGCCAATAGGTTGCGCTCGTCTTGAGTTGCACCTTCAGACTTTGCAAGCCATGTGCCTAGTTCAGTTGCCCAACGAATATCGTCAGCCTTAAGTGCTGCAGCACACTGTTGCGCTACGACCTCACGACCACCAAACCCAGCAATGAGCTTTTCATATCGAGATTGAGGTTCCTCAGGGAACAGCTTGGCCTCATCGCCGTCAAACCATCCACGAAGACCCATAAAGATCTGGCGCAAGTGATGTTCAGTGACGCCGTAGCGCTCGTTGGTGAGGTAATCCACGTCGTACATCTCTGGCAACGTGATGCGCGATGACAGTTCGTCTGCTGTCCAACCCTTGTTGATGCCTCGAACTGATTGGTCCCACATGAATTGAATCGAGTCTCGATATCGCGTTGACTTCTCACGAATATTGTCCTGACCCGTAAGTGCCGGCCCATGAGTAGCTACCAAGTATTCAGGCGCCCATTTGATGATGTTGTCGATTCCGGGAATCAGAACGCGAGGGTCGCGGTATTCCTCGCCGCGAATCGCAAACACATTGAACAGCACTGGCCACACAGAGTTATGAACACAGGTGCCAATAGTTGGGAAATAAAAGTTAATTGAGTCATCTGAATCACTCGGCGAATGTAGATACTGAACTGGCAAGCCAGCAACCGTAATTGAGCCCTTGTCGCGTAATACTTCAGTAACAGGAATATGCCCAGGGGTATACGGAGCATGTGCTGGATTTTTGTAAAAGAAACCAAGACCAACATTGACTGTTGCATCAGGCCCCTCAAGTGGCATCACAATTGCAAACTGTTCAACCAACCCACGCGCATACGCAGGTGAAATTTCGCCCAACGTTCGTTCTTTGTTAAAGGCGAGTTTTTCATGCCCATAAATTGGCAACGGCAATGCATGGTTTCTTTCTTCAAAGATCGCTTTCGTACCTTCTACGTAATGGAAGTGCGTGTAGATAACTGCAGCAATTGGTGCTGACGTGAATTCACGCAGTCTGCGCAATGCTTCGCGCATCTCTTCAATTGATTCACCGGTATCAACCGCAATGATTCCTTCTGGCGCTTCAATAAATGTTTGGTTTGACAGGCCATTGCCTACCAAACACCACACACCTGAGCGCACTTCATAGAAATCTGCTCGCACAACATCGCTTTGGGCTGCATGCCACTTATGGACGCGTTGACCACCTGGGGTGGTAACGACGTTGGTATCTGAAGTATCAAAGCTGCGAGTCATAGTGAGCCAATAGTAAGACAGATTGCCGACTACTACCCCAACTGTTGAAGTTCTTCAAGAATGCAAAAGGACCCCGAGCAATTGCTCGGGGTCCTTTTAATGCTCTTGCGACGCAAGCGTCGCGCTACATCAGCTACAACCGCTGGTGGAACCACATGATGGGCACGCGTGGCATGAACCGGCGCGCTGCATCTGTACGCCGCACATCATGCACATTGGTGCATCACTATGACGGGCGATTCCGTTTGGATTTGAGTGATCAGACAAGGGCGCTGTTGGAGCGATTCCCATCTCGATTTGAGTCACCAACTCTGAAACTGACTGAACTGACTTTGGATCAGTTGCAAGTTCAGTGCCATTGGTGGTTTCGATAACTGATTCTTCAACACCAGGAAGTGTTGGCTGAATGCGCTCATCACGGCTGAAGATGCCAAGTTCGGCACGCTCGTCGTATGTCATGTATTCAAGAGCCAAGCGACGGAACAAGTAGTCCATGATTGATGAAGCCATACGAATGTCTGGATCATCTGTCATGCCTGCAGGCTCGAAGCGCATGTTTGTGAATGCTTCAACGAAGGCACGCATTGGAACGCCGTACTGAAGGCCATACGAGATTGACTTTGCAAAGGCGTCCATGATGCCTGACAAGGTTGAACCCTGCTTCGACACTGTGAGGAACAGTTCGCCTGGGCGACCATCTTCGTATTCACCGATGTTTGCAAAACCCTTGCAATCAGCAACGCGGAACTCGAATGTGCGACCACGACGTGAACGTGGCAACTTCTGACGTACTGGCTGAGTAACAATCTTTTCTACAAGGCGCTCAATAACGGTGGTGGCTGCTTCTGCTTTTTCAGCATCAGTCGAGTCATCATCTTTCTTTGCGGTGCTGAGTGGCTGGCCCACCTTGCAGTTGTCGCGGTAGATAGCTACTGCTTTGATGCCCAATTCCCATGACAACATGTGCAGCTTCTCAATGTCTTCAACTGTTGCCTCTTCAGGCATGTTGACGGTCTTTGAAATTGCACCTGAAAGGAACGGCTGCACAGCACCCATCATGCGTACGTGACCTTCGTAATGGATGGTGTTGTCACCCATTGAACACGCAAACACGCTGAGGTGGTTTGACTCGATGTGTGGAGCGCCCAAGATGGACTTGTTTACATCGATATAAGCAACGATGTCGTCTACTTGCTGGGTGTTGTAGCCCAAACGGCGAAGCGCACGAGGAATGGTTTGGTTCACGATGCTCATTGAGCCACCGCCAACCATCTTCTTGAACTTCACAAGACCAAGGTCTGGCTCAACACCAGTGGTGTCGCAGTCCATCATGAGACCGATTGTTCCGGTTGGTGCAAGCACTGTGGCCTGTGAGTTACGAACGCCGTACTCTTCGCCGTCGCGAACAGCTGCTTCCCATGACTCCATACCTGCGTACAAAAGATCTTCTTGTACATCGGACATGTTCAAGATTTCGCCGTGTGCATCACGATGCATACGCAATACGTTGAGCATGTACTTTTCGTTCTCAGCAAAGCCAGAGAATGGCCCCATACGGCTTGCAGTGCGAGCACTTGTTGCATACGCATGACCAGTCATGAGTGATGTAAGACCTGCTGCCCATGCACGACCACCATCGGAGTCGTATGCCATACCAAGAGCCATGAGCAATGCGCCGAGGTTTGCATAACCAAGACCAAGCTGACGGAACTTGCGGCTGTTTTCACCAATCATTTCTGTTGGGTAGTCAGCGCGACCGACAAGGATTTCCTGTGCGGTGAACATGACTTCGATTGCGTGGCGGTATGCCTCAACGTCGAAGCGGTCGTTGTCGTCAAGGAACTTCAACAAGTTGAGCGATGACAAGTTGCACGCTGAGTTGTCGATGTGCATGTATTCAGAACATGGGTTCGAACCATTGATACGACCTGTTGCAGTTGCTGTGTGCCACTTGTTGATGGTGGTATCGAACTGAAGACCAGGGTCTGCACATTCCCATGAAGCCTCCGCAATTTGGCGCCACAGATCACGTGCACGAATTGTGCGGATTGGAGTGCCGTCTGTAACTGCGTTAAAGTTCCAATCACGGTCTTCTTTCACTGCGTGCATGAACTCATCAGTAACACGTACTGAGTTGTTTGCATTTTGGTACTGAACACTGAATGAATCTGCTCCGTCAAGGTCCATGTCGAAACCAGCATCGCGAAGTACACGAGCCTTACGCTCTTCTTTCACTTTGCACCAGATGAATTCTTCAACGTCTGGGTGATCGGCGTTCAAGATGACCATCTTTGCGGCGCGACGAGTCTTGCCACCTGACTTGATTGTTCCGGCAGACGCATCGGCACCGCGCATGAATGACACTGGGCCAGAAGCTGTGCCGCCACCTTCCAGGTGTTCGGCGCTTGAACGAATCTTTGACAAGTTGATTCCTGAACCAGAACCACCCTTGAAAATTGTTCCTTCTTCGCGGTACCAGTTAAGGATCGCTGACATCTTGTCTTCAACCGCAAGGATGAAACATGCGCTTGCTTGTTGAGGAACACCCTTCACGCCAATGTTGAACCAGACGGGGCTGTTAAATGCAGCACGCTGTGTAACGAGAATGAACTTCAGTTCTGCACGGAATGCTTCTGCTTCTTCTTGATCTGCGAAGTATCCGCCTTCGATTCCCCACGTAGAGATCGTGTCTGCCACGCGGTCGATGACCTGGCGAACTGAGTGCTCACGCTCTGGTGTGCCTGGTGTGCCGCGGAAGTACTTCTGGGTCACGATGTTGGTCGAGTTCAATGACCAGTCCATTGGGAACTCAACGCCCAATTGCTCGAAGGCGACAGTGCCATCACGCCAGTTGGTAATACGTGAATCACGCACTTCCCATGCCACCTCGTCATAAGGGTGCACCCCTGGAGTAGTGAAAAATCGGCCGATTCCTATAGAAAGTCGATCTGGTGCAAGTGACATGGTTACTCCTGTGTGTATGTATGTGTCGAAAGATGAGGTCTGTTGAGAATAGCCCACACCACTAGATGTTGTGGGTGACCCCCTCCCACAAGCGGTATAGCCACAAGTGGTTGTGAGATTACAGCACTGTAATTACCCCCGTGTCAACGACCCTCGGGAAAACCTTGCTGCAGTACGGTTGCGGCGTTCACGAGAAGGTCTGAGACCCAGAGATCTCTGAGCTGTATCCGTAGATACAGCCCTCATCCGCCCGCGAATCGCCGCCACCGACCACCCCTTGAACCTACGGGTCTCACCCTGTGGATTGGAAGTGGACAGGGGTGTGAATTTCCGATTCTTTCTGGGGAAAGTCCCTATTTTTCAGGGGATGAAGCTGTGGGCTTACTGTGCACAACCATCAACGACTTGTGGACAAAGTCGCTTATGCGGGCACTAATTCCACGGTGACAGGAATACCACTCAGAATTGCGTTACCAGACAACGGATCCAGCAACTGATCGTCTGTGAGAATGTTTGAGTTCACGCCGGCTTTTTCTGCTGCAACAGCCATGTGAGTTCCGGGAACGCCGTGACCCCAACCATGCGGAACACTGACAACACCTGGCCGCACTGCATCTGTCACTTCGGCAGGCACGACAATTTCACCAACACGACTTGCGATGCGCAACGGCGAACCAGTGATGACACCAAGACGTGCAGCATCATCCGGATGAATCTGAGCTGTGCACGCAAGCGAACCTTTCGTGAGAACTTTGATGTTGTGCATCCACGAATTATTTGACTTCAATTCACGACGACCTACTAACAACATTTGATCAATGTTTACTGATGCAATTGATGCTTCGAGGCGCTGCAAATCATCAATGAATACTTGTGGTGATAACTCAATAAGACCACTCGGTGTGCGCAACATTTCTGGCAAGCGTGGCTCTAGTGCGCCAAGATCAATGCCGTGTGGGTTATCAATCAGAACATCAAGAGACAAACCATCTGGCACACTGCCAAACGCTGCGCCGTATGGTCCTGTTTGAATGACTAAATCAAGACTGCGTGCAGTTCCTCGTCGACCCTTGGCATTCAGTGCATCAAGAATTTCGCCAGCATCGCGACCAAAGATTGGTGACGAAGAATTAGCAACAGCTGCTAACACTGCTGCATTTATTGATTGATCGTCTAATTCTTCGACATCGCAATCAGGACCAAGGCCTTGGAATATTCCCGCCATCTTCAGCAAAATGCCTGCTTCATCAGGAGTAGAAGGATCACGCTTCAACACAGGCTCGCTGTAGTTCGCAACGTTGCGCACTGCATACAGATACAAACCAACGTCGTAATGATCTTTCTCTAATGAAGACGGCGCAGGAAGAATGACATCGGCATGACGCGTTGTTTCATTGACGTAGATGTCAATTGACACCATGAACTCAAGTTCAGCTAGAGCCTCATCAAGTTGTTGTGAGTGTGGGGTCGACAGCACTGGGTTTCCTGCAACTGTGACCATTCCACGAATTTGGTTCTCCCCCGGTGTGATGATCTCTTCTGCCATCGCAGCAACGGGGTATTCACCTAGCACTTCTGCTCTTTTGCTGACGCGGCTATGACCGCGACCCATGGCAAAACCCTTGCCTTTGCCGCCTTGTCCGCGCGTTGTGGCGCCGCCAGTTGCGGGCATAGTGAACATTGATCCACCGCGCTTGTCGATGTTGCCGGTAATCACATTGATTGCTTCGATCAACCATGCACATGTGGTGCCAAATTCCACTGTGTTCACACCAATGCGTCCGTACACGGCAGCAGTTTTTGCGCCAGCCAATTCACGAGCAAGACGTGCTGTGGTTTCAGCAGGAACACCCGTTGCCAATGCGACTGATTCAGGAGTAAACGGTGCGATTGCAGCTGCAAATTCATCGAGCCCATTCAGCATTGACATGATGCGTGGTTCAATCTTCACCAAGTTCTCTGTAAACATCACGTTGGCCATTGCAGCCAAGAACAAACCGTCGGTGCCTGGACGAATAGATACCCATTCGTCAGATGCTTCCACCGTGCGCGTGCGACGCGGATCGACCACAACAATTTTTCCACCACGCTCGCGAATACGCTCCATGCGACCAGGAAAATCTGGCGCGGTACACAAACTTCCATTTGATGCGTGCGGATTTGCGCCCAGCATCATGAGGTAATCCGTGTGGTCAAGGTCTGGCACAGAAATACTTTGCGCAGTACCGAACATGTACCCACCTGTCACATGCTTTGGCACTTGATCAACAGTTGAAGCACTAAACACATTGCGTGTGCCCATCGAGCGCAGCATTGTGGCACTAAACAATTGTGGTCCCAAGTTATGTGCGTTCGGATTTCCGAGATACGCAGACAACGCACCACGTCCGTGACGTTCAATAACGCCAGCAAATCCGTCGGCTACAACTTTCCACGCTTCATCCCATGACACTTCGACAAGTTTCCCGTCGCGCTTCACCATCGGCATCCGCAACCGGTCTGGGTCTTCGTGCAACTGCTTCAGGGTGCTGCCCTTCGGACAAATGAAACCATGACTAAACACATCTTTTTGGTCGCCGCGAATGCGCACAATTTGTTCTTGTGGATTCACTGAAATCTCTAGGCCACATGTGGCCTCACAGAGCGGACAGGTGCGAAATACAGTGCGATTAGCGGTATCGGTCATTCCATAGATTGCCACGCCAGCAACGTCCAACTCGCAGTGTTCGTACACTGTGGACATGCCTAGTCCGTTGCATAGAGTCGAGATCTGCATGATCTCCACCCCAGACGGCGTGATTGACGTCAACGGGCGCTCTCGACCACTCGGTGGACCAGCAGACCAAGCACGCCTGATTGCGCTGCGAGGAGCTGCTGCAATCGTCATGGTGGGCGCTGGAACTGCACGAACTGAGAACTACGGACCGCCAAGCACACCCGGCTTGCGCATTGCGGTTGTCACAAAGACATGTGCGCTTGATTTTTCATCTCCTCTGTTTTCCTCAGGGGCTGGACTTGTGGCGACCACCGTGTCGGCGCCCGCCCTCAATGTCGATACTGTGCGCGCTGGCGACACCGATGTCGACATGGCGGGAATCATTACTCAGTTACCTCACGGCGTGGTCCACGTTGAAGGTGGCCCCATGTTGAATGCCGCACTATTTGACGCAGATTGCGTCGACGCTATTAATCTCACGATGTCTCCACGTATTGGCGGATTTCGTGGGCCCGCAATGAGTCGGGCACCTCACGAGTTGCGACGTTTCTCACTTGTCTCAATGGAGACAGTCGATGAATTTATTTTCGCACGCTACGAAAAAATTACGACTGTTTAAGCAGTGCGAGTTCGCGACGGAAGGCAGCTGCGTCGTCAAAGTTTTTGTACACACTTGCAAATCGCATGTAGGCAACTTCATCTAGAGCTTTCAATCGCTCGAGCACTGCGTGACCAACAGTTGACGACGTGATTTCAGAACCCGATGTCAGTGCAAGCCGCATGTCGTCTTCCACTGCCTCAGCCAATGTTTCGATTGCTGCGTCATCGACCGGGCGGCCCTTGCAGGCAGAACGCACACCGAACATGACTTTTGCTCGGTCGAATGGTTCCGGAGACCCCGAACGTTTCATCACCAGCAATGGCGCCTCTTCCAAACGTTCATACGTTGTAAATCTGTAGGAGCATTCAGGACATGCACGACGACGACGAATTGCCGCGCCATCATCGGCGGAGCGAGAGTCGATCACCTTGGTGTCGTCGTGTGGGCAAACGGGGCAATGCACTTTCCTAACTCTAAATGACCGTGAGTTCCCCATGTGGGGATTTTGGTTATTTTTAGCAAGGAATAAAGCATTTATGGAATGCGTACTACCTGACCAGCTTCGATGTGGGAACCATTTGCGCGCACCAATTCGTGCACCAATTCAGAGATATCTCCGGTAGGGGCAATGGTGCGAGCGATGTCCCACAAGGTGTCGCCTGACTGAGCAACAACTGAACGAGGAATGATTTGATCGGCTGGTGCTGGGTCGGATGCAAATGCACCAGTTGAGACCAGGCCAGAGGCCAAACCAAACACCACAATGGCACCCAAGGTGCGGCGGCGGCGCTGGAAGGTACGAGCGCTCGGCCGGCGGCGGGCGACGGCTTCTGAGCTGTATGAACCTGTGAACAAGAGTGGATCGATGGTGGTTGCCATGGTGATTTCCTTTCGGGGTAAGGGGTTAAGGACCGGGGGGTCTATGTAGTGAGTACCGTAACGAACGGGTGTTCGATAGTTTGCCCGAACAAGTGTTCGTAGTCAAGTACTAATCCGAACAAATGTTCTACGAACAGGTGTTTGACCTGAGGAGCGAACACCTGTACGCTCATCACCATGTCTGAAGCACTCACACCCCGCCAACGCGAAATTCTGAACGTCATTTCCACCAGCATGCAAGAACGGGGCTATCCGCCGTCCGTGCGTGAAATTGGTGAGGCTGTTGGCCTCAACTCCCCCTCCACCGTGCACAACCATCTCAACACGCTTCAGAAAATGGGTTTCCTGCGTCGTGACCCAACAAAGCCTCGTGCACTCGAAGTGCGCTTCGACACCAACTCAGAAGTCGCCATGGAACGTCGTCCATCGCGTCACGTTCCTCTCATTGGTGAAGTTGCAGCCGGAACTGGTCTCTTGGCCCAACAGAATGTGGAAGATCTCATTCCGCTTCCTACCGACTTCACAGGCGAAGGTGAACTGTTCATGTTGCGCGTTCGCGGTGATTCAATGATCGATGCCGGAATTCTTGATGGTGACTTTGTTGTTGCTCGTCAACAGCTCACTGCAGACAATGGCGACATCGTTGTTGCAGGAA
Source organism: Actinomycetota bacterium (assembly GCA_037129095.1). Taxonomy (GTDB): domain Bacteria; phylum Actinomycetota; class Acidimicrobiia; order Acidimicrobiales; family Ilumatobacteraceae; genus UBA2093. The sequence continues at coordinate 60,480 of JBAXVL010000003.1, forward strand.
TTCCCGGAGACGAAGCAACTGTTAAGACATTCAAGAAGTCTGGCAACAAGATCACACTGGTTCCATCAAATCCCACAATGGAACCAATGGTCTTCACGTCCGACGAAGTCAATGTCTTCGGAAAAGTTGTCACCGTCATGCGACGGTTATAACTTCGCTTCATTATGTAATTTCGGGTTACACACCTAGACGTTGAGCAACGAGATGCAATTTGGCATCTGGTTGCACTACCGCAACGCGAACATTGTGTGATCCACCAGCACCATAGAAGTCTCCAGGACTTACTAGCGCTCCGCCTTCTCGGGCCAATTTCTCTGTGAAGCTCCATGCGTCTTGCGCGTTGAACCACAAGTAAAAACCACCATCAGGCATTGCAATGTCGATTCCTGACCATTTCGACAATGTCGAGGCCATGAATTCAAGACGCGAGCGATAACGATCACGTTGTAGGCGCACATGTTCATCGTCATCTAATGCTGCAACGCCCGCTGCTTGAGCTGGGCCTGGCACCATAAAACCTGCGTGTTTACGTACTTCTTGCAGGTATTCGACAATGTCTGCATCGCCTGCATAAAAGCCAACGCGTACACCTGCAAGGTTGGATCTCTTCGACAATGAATGCACCGCAATCACACCCTCGAGTCCGTGTTGCAAAATTGATTGAGCCGATGTTGTCCAAATGAATTCGGTGTAGCACTCATCGGAGAACACCGGAATGTTGTGCGTGCGTCCCCAGACTGCTGCTGCTTTCAAATCCTCTAGTGCGCCAGTGGGATTACTGGGGCTATTGACCCACAACATCAGTGCGCGTTGTCTGTCGTCACCTGAGACAGAGCCAAGATCCATACGGCCAGCAGCGTCCACACCAACAGCAACTGCGCGCAGGCCAGCAAGTACGGCGCCCATCTCATAGGTGGGGTACGACACTGCCGGATACAGCACTGTGTCGCGTTCTGGGCGACGTAATTTCATGTATTGAGGCGTTGTAGCCACAAATTCTTTCGTGCCGATACAGGCGCCAATGCGAGAGATGGGAACATCGATTTCAAACCTGCGGGCCATCCACCGTGCAATGGAGCGACGCAGTGCTTCAGAACCAATCGAGGCTGGGTAGCCACGCTCGGCATTTGAATGAGAAAGAGCTTCAATGACTGCTGCTGGTGGCGGATCACACGGCGTACCGATAGATAGATCGACTATTCCGCCGTCATGTGCTGCAGCGAGTTTTTGATACGCATCGAGGCGGTCATATGGGTATGGAGGTGGCACAAAGCCAACGGTGTCGCGATCAGTCATGGTGACCTAGTTTCGCTGATTCGTGAGCGGTACAACGAACTCACGCAATCGACCCTCTGACGCACTCGACAAACGGGCACGAATGCGCATTCCCTCGTCTTCTAGTTCCGACATCACGACTTCGCCTTCACGATGAATGGACGCAAGGATGTCACCTCGGTCATACGGCACTAACAACTCGGTGACTTGAGTAATGGCCCGCATGCGGTCTGCCAAGCGGCGCATCATGACTTCTAGGCCTTCGTTACGCAATGCTGACACCGCAACTGCTCCCTGATGATCTTCCACCAACGAAGCTCCCCAATCGTCCAACAAATCAGCCTTATTAAAGACAATGAATTCAGGAACTTGATCGGCGCCAATTTCTGCAAGAACTTCGCGTACGGCTGTGATTTGCTGATCAGGATGCACGGCACTTGCATCAACAACGTGCACCAACATGTCAGCTTCAGCTGCAATTTCTAAGGTGCTCTTAAACGACTCAATGAGTCCGTGTGGCAATTGACGTATGAACCCCACCGTGTCAGTGAGAAGTACTGGCTCTCCACCTGGCAATGACAATCTGCGCGTGGTGGGGTCAAGTGTTGCAAACAATCGGTCTTCCACTAACACGCCAGCTCGTGTGAGTGAATTCAATAACGTTGATTTACCAGCGTTTGTGTACCCAACGATTACAACTGAAGCAAGACCACTACGGCCCCTGCTTTTTCGTTGCGTCTGTCGTGTGTGACGCAGTGCAACCAAATCTTGTTCCAACTTCGTGATGCGGCGCATGATGCGACGACGGTCAACCTCGAGACGAGTTTCACCAGGACCTCGAGTACCAATTCCACCACCTTGCTGCGAGAGGCCTGCCTTTGCGCCACGACGCAAACGCGGTAATCGGTACCGCAACATGGCTAATTCCACTTGTGCTTTACCTTCGAGTGTGTGCGCGTTCTGTGCAAAAATGTCAAGAATTACTGCAGTACGGTCGAGCGCTGTTCGTCCCAATGTTTTTTCTAGGTTGTACTGCTGACCAGGGGTCAGTTCGTTATCAAACACGACGGTGTCTGCGTCAATGGCCATACAGACTTCTTTTAGTTCATCAACTTTTCCCTTGCCGATGTAAAACGTTGAATCAGGAGAATCACGGCGTTGTGTTAACCGAGCTGCTTCATCTGCACCGGCTGTATCAATCAACAATGACAATTCGTCAAGACCTTCTTCAGTCTCGTCGTCTGTTTGTCCGCCCATTGTTACGCCAACTAACACAATGCGTTCGCGAAATGTGCGCTCGATCAGAGTTGCGCCGAGCGCCTCCTGGTACGGATTACTCATGCATGAACCGTGATGCTGCCAATGAACACAGCTGGGCCAATCAGAGTGACGCGACGGTCATCTGAGATACGCACACGAGCGTCTCCGCCATCCATATGCACAATGACATGTTCAACTGATTGCGGCACAAGTCCCCATGCCAACGCTGCATCAGCTGCTGCGCATGCACCAGTTCCGCATGCACGTGTAATGCCTGCACCGCGCTCGTGTACCCGCATTGTGACTGCATTTGTCTCTGGGCCGGGCTCAATGATTTCCAAGTTGATGTGCGGTACGAGCGACCCGAGATGAACCAAATCAACTGCAGCAACTTCCTCAACGCCTACCACTGAATGCGGGTTACCAAGAGACACATGACGCACTGGGCGCATCGGGTCGCATTGCAATGATGCCCAATTATGTGGCTCTTCAAGATCTTCGACAAATCCCATATCAACACTGATGTGAATAGTGTCGTTGTCCCATTCACTCATCACAACTGCTTCGCGCGGACCTGCATCTGTGGACACGTCATACACGGTTCCGGCTACACCCTTCACCGTGAAGTGTGCAGCTTGTACCAAGCAACGAATTCCATTGCCACTCATTTCAGCGATGCTTCCGTCTGCGTTATACAAACGCATACCAAGTGTTGTGTTGTCAACAATAGTTAATAACAACAATCCATCGGCTCCGACTCCGGTTGAGCGCTCACACCATTGCTGTGCCAGTTCTGGCCAATTCGGCTGATCGCCTTGTGCCATGTCGTACACAAGAAAGTCATTGCCAAGGCCATGATGTTTGGAAAGCGAAACGTGCATTGGCACAAACACTATTCCAAGGCAGCAGTCACCACAGGGGTGACTTCTTCAATGGGATCCTCATGCACGTCAACCCACTGGATTCGAGGGTCACGACGAAACCAGCGATCTTGGCGGATTGCAAACTGTTGGGTGCGCAAAATGGTGGCCGCGACTGCTTCGTCGAGAGACCAGCGTCCTTCGAGGTGTTCGATCATTTCCTTGTACCCAAGAGCCTGGCGAGCAGTAAACGCCAATCCATTAGGTTCAGCCAAGAGGGCGCGAACTTCTTCAACGAGCCCTCGTTCCATCATGATGTTGACCCGTTCAGCAATTCGGGCACGCAAAGCATCGCGATCCCAACGCAATCCGATCAAGGTGGTCGATGTCGGACTAAACGAACCAATCCCCTCGCCAAACGAACTGAACTTCTCACCACTGCCGAGACACACTTCAAGAGCTCGAATAATGCGGCGACGATTATTTGATTCCATTTTTGTTGTTGCCTCAGCGTCAAGCGACAACAACTGTGCAAATAATGCCTCCGTGTCTTCATTCGCTTCTAACTCGGCGCGAATCTCTGGCCATTCACCTGGCATGTCTAATCCGTCAACGAGTGCGGTGACATAAAGGCCTGTTCCACCAACAATTAATTCGGCAGCACCAGCATGAGCAATTGACGTGCGAGCCGTATTCACATCTTCCACGTATCGCGCCACCGTGTATCGCTCACTTGGTTCAGCAATATCAAGACAATGATGCGTGATCAATGCCTGGTCTGTTTCTGATGGTTTAGCAGTACCAATATCCATTCGCTTGTACACCTGCATGGAATCAGCAGCAATAATCTGCACTGAACCCTTGGGTTGCAACGATGCCGCTGTCATAGCGGCATCGCTTTTCCCGCTCGCCGTTGGTCCAAGCACAACGACCGACTTACGAATAGTCATGCAGTTAGCCCGACACCACAGGAATACGGATCTTGTGTGTGGCCATTTGCAGAACTTCAACTAAAAAACCAGTGAGAAAATGTGGAGCAGCCTTAGTGATTTCAACTGTGGCGTATGTGCCAGGGCGAAGCGCAACATCTGAACTGAAGTGCACCAGTTTGTATTGACGAGTACGCCCCGAATACACATTGGGGTTACGGCGACTGGGCCCTTGCACCACCACTTCTTCAACGCGGCCAATTCGTGCTTCGTGCTTAATCAGAGCGGAATGCTCGACAACAATCTTCAGACGATCAAATCGATCAGACACGATTGCTGGGTCGATGAAATGTTCAGTCATGTCAGCAGCCTGTGTGCCTTCACGGGGCGAAAAGATGTATTCAAACGTGTTGTCAAACATTGCTTCAGCAGCAATCTCTAAAGTGCACTGGAAATCTGCTTCTGTCTCCCCGGGGAACCCAACAATGATGTCGGTGGTCACCGACAAGTCCGGAATGAGTCGGCGTGCGTCAGCAAGACGCTCCATGTAACGGTCGGCTGTGTATCCGCGATGCATCAGAGAGAGCACACGATCTGAACCTGACTGCAATGGATAATGCAAGTGTTCACATACTGCTGGCGTGTTCGCCATCGCTTCTAAAACATCAACACGCATGTCTTTCGGATGCGGACTGACATATCGAACCCGGCGAATACCTTCAACATCTCCTGCCGCACGCAACAAGTCTGCAAACAACGGCTGTACTCGCGCATCAGAACCAGCCTGACGTTCAGCCAATGTGATGTCACGTCCGTAACTATTGACGTTCTGACCAAGCAATGTCACTTCCGTCACTCCGGTTGAAGCCAGTTGCGCCACTTCCCCAATGACATCAGCAAATGGCCGACTAATTTCACGGCCACGCACTGCCGGAACGATGCAATAGGCACACGAATTATCGCAACCAATTTGAATAGTTACCCATGCGTTATATGTAGTCTCACGGCGAACAGGAAGTGCACTAGGGAACAGCGTGTAATCGTCCAGTACTGCTTCGTCAAGAATCTCTGTGATTGGTCCATGCTCGATTGAATGGTTCAACAATTCAGTGGTGCGATGCACGTTGTGCGTGCCCATCACCACATCAACCCACGGAGCTTTCTCCGCTACGACATCTTTATCTTTTTGCGATAAGCATCCGCCGATCACAATGCGGCGTCCTTCTTTGGCGGCTTTCCATTTGCGCAAATGGCCAAGAGTTCCGTACAACTTGTTGTCAGCGTTCTCACGGATGCAGCACGTATTCAAAACAACGACATCGGCCTCATCGTCGGTCTCGACGCGCTCCATGCCGTCAGCCTCAAGCAGGCCTGAAATACGTTCGGAGTCGTGTGCGTTCATCTGGCACCCAAACGTGTGCACTACATATGAAGTTGGCTGTACCCCGGTCACGTCACGAAGGCTACCGACCCGTACATCCCAAAGGGCCGAGCCCCTGGGAGAGGACTCGGCCCTTGTGAGAAAGCGGCAGCTCGGTTGTGCGAAGAACTAATCGAGTTCGATTGGCTCTTCGTCTTTGGCAGAGAACTCCGCGTCTTCTTGACCATTGAGACCGGCGATGGCACGGATTTTTTGTTCCATGTCCATCATGATCTCAGGATGATCATGCAAGAAGTTCTTTGCGTTCTCACGTCCCTGGCCCATTTGTTCACCTTCGTAGGTGAACCATGCGCCGGACTTCTTGGCGATTGCCATTTCGACTGCAAGGTCGAGCAATGCACCTTCGCGGCTGATGCCGTGACCATACATGATGTCGAATTCAGCTTGACGAAATGGCGGTGCAACTTTGTTCTTCACCACTTTGACGCGCGTGCGTGAACCAACAACTTCGGCACCATCTTTGATTGATTCGATACGACGAATGTCAAGGCGAACTGATGAGTAGAACTTGAGTGCGCGACCACCAGGAGTTGTTTCGGGAGATCCGAACATAACGCCAATCTTTTCGCGCAACTGGTTGATGAAAATACACACAGTGTTTGACTTGTTGAGGTTCGCAGTGAGCTTGCGCAACGCCTGACTCATCAGACGTGCCTGAAGTCCCATGTGGCTATCGCCCATGTCACCTTCAATTTCAGCACGCGGTGTAAGTGCAGCAACCGAGTCGATAACAACAACATCAAGCGCACCTGAGCGAATCAGCATGTCGACAATTTCGAGAGCTTGTTCACCAGTGTCTGGTTGTGAGATGAGCAACTGATCAATGTCAACGCCAATAGCTTTTGCGTACACAGGGTCCATTGCATGCTCGGCGTCGATGTAGGCACAGATGCCGCCATTGCGCTGGGCCTCTGCAACAACGTGCATAGCAAGGGTTGATTTACCAGAGGATTCTGGTCCGTAGATTTCAACAACACGGCCGCGGGGCAAACCGCCAACGCCGAGTGCGAGGTCTAGGGGCAATGCACCGGTGGGGATGGCTTCGATGGTCATCGAGCTCTTTTCCCCCATGCGCATGATGGAGCCTTTTCCGTATTGCTTATCGATCTGGGCGAGAGCCGCATCAAGGGCTTTATCGCGTTCTGGGCTTGGAGTGGTCATGTGAGTGCCTTTCGGGTTTTCCGCTAGCGGTTGCTGGTGGAATGACGGACTGTACGTAATGGGTGTGTTCGAACAACAACACTGTAACTACGAACACCTGTTCGGTCAAGCATTGTCGCTCGATTTCATGTGTACGGGTCTGTCCCCCCGTTGGCAAGGGCGAAACCCCTCAAAAGCGGACTACGCCAGGGTTCGATTGTCAAGCCAGGCTTGGGCTTGCGCGAAATCTTCGGCAGTTGGTGGCCGAAAGGTGATGTCAATGGCGAACCAGACCGTATAGGTCATTGGGTACCCAAGGCTTGGAACACAGACGGCCGTTGCCCCAGCAACGAGAAGAAGTGGCACCAAAGCAACACCGGTCGCAACAGAGATAATCATCCACAAAATGATCGAACCAAAGGTCATGAATACACCCATGGTGGCTGCACCCAATTCAAAACCTTCATAACCACGTTCACGACTCAGACCACACGTTTGGCAATGATCTGCTTTTGAATACCACGACGTGAAGAACGCACCGTTGCCACCACACCATGCGCATTGGCGCAACAGTCCACGAAGAATCTTCTTCAGTAGTGCGGGTGTCTTTTGACTATGCAGTGAGTTCGTCAACAAATTCTCCGAAAATAGTGGCGTATTGAAGAGCTTCTTCTTCGGTATGCACTACAGAGATTAGCCACTGTTCATCAAGTCCTGGAGGCAGGATGATTCCGCGATTAATACCGTGAATCCATTGCGCATATGCAATATCAAAATCTGTTGCTTTGTAATCGCGATAATTCTTCACAACATCTGTTGACCATGTGATGCAACCTTTGGCACCGAACTGCACAGTGTGCGCCGGCAAACCTGCGTTGTCGATGATGGATCCACATTCTTCAACCAAGAGTGCGTTTCGAGCAACTGTTGCTGCTGTGACTTCTTGTGTGCATACGTCCGCAAGAACAGTGCGAGCAACAGCCATTACTAACGGGTTTCCGTTGTACGTGCCCACATGAACGACCTTGCCGCTTTCAATCTGCCCCATGCATTCAAGCGTTCCGCCAAATGCACCAACTGGCAAACCACCACCGATGCTCTTTGCCAAACACACCATGTCTGGTTGCACGTTAAGTGCCCCCGTTGCTCCGCCCCAACCAGCAGTAATGCCGGTTTTTACTTCGTCAAAAATCAACATGGTGCCGTGTTCGCGCGTAATGCGCCGAACATCTTCCAAGTAGCCAGGCTGCGGCAAACAAATTCCAATGTTTTCCATCACTGGCTCAACAATGAAACATGCAACGTCGTTTCGCGACAATGCACGTTCTAACGCTTCAGCATCATTAAACGGAATCACAATGGTGTCGCGAACAACAGCATCGGTGACACCTGCACTTGAAGGAACAGAGATTGGGTTTTCTGCAGGTCCTGCAAAACGAAGATCAGGCTTTTGCGACACCATGACGACGTCGTGGTGACCGTGGTAACCACCTTCAACTTTGACAATCTTGTCGCGACCAGTAACTCCACGCGCAACACGAATGGCATCCATGGTGGATTCAGTTCCGGAGTTCGTGAATCGCCACATCGGTACACCAAAACGATCACGCAACAGCTCTGCAACTTCTGCAGTTATTTCAGCTGGCGAAACAAACAATGTTCCGCTGTCGAGTTGAGTCTCGATTGTCTTTCGAACAAGTGGGTTCACATGACCAGAAAAGAGCGCACCAAAGCCCATGCTGAAGTCAATAAGTTTGTTTCCATCAACGTCGGTCATCCAGGCACCTTGTGCCTTGGCGATCACGATTGGATGTGGGTCATACGCCTGCAAACTTGATGGCACACCGAGGGGAAGCACCTTCTTTGCCCTCGCGTTAGCCGCCTGGGAACCAGGCGTTTTTTCGACGTATGTACGCAACTCACGCTGCGTTATTTGCTTGGCTCTGTCTGCCAAGTTGTGGTGCAACGTGGGATTCGTTGCTGACATTGGTATCACCCCGATTAGCGGTTGACCCCATGCTACTCGGCTTTCTAAGAGGCGGCGAGGAAAGCTTGTTTCCCTAATGAAGTTGGGACTGTGCTCTCTACATGGCACACTTATGCCACGCATGGTGGGCGTAGCTCAGTTGGTTAGAGCGCTAGGTTGTGGTCCTAGAGGCCGGGGGTTCGAATCCCCTCGTTCACCCCAAATCGTGGGCCGGTATCAATTTCGATACCGGCGGCACGAATTCCTCATTGGGGAACACATGGCCTTGTCGCCTAGTGTTGAACCTCGTAACGCGCCTTTAGCTCAGCTGGTAGAGCAACGGACTCTTAATCCGCAGGTCCTGGGTTCGATCCCCAGAGGGCGCACCACTTTCATCGGAGATTCTCATGGCTGTTCTTGAAGTAGAAACGTTCACCTTGGCGGCAGGCGTTGACGCCGTTGCGTTTCGCGCACTTGACGAACAGATGCAGGAATGGTGCTACGTCAATCGTCCGGGTCTTGCCCGACGCACTACTGCCCGGGCAGAAGACGGCACATTTGTTGTAATCACTTTGTTTGGAGAAGCATCACAAGCTGGCAGCACGTATTACAAAAATACCGATGCTGTTGTTGCTACGTGGAGTGCTGCAATTACTGAATCAAGCCGCAGTGTTGCGGTGTATTCACTGCTGTAATTACTGCTGCACCAACGTAATTGGGTTGCCTTCAGGGTCTTCAATACCTGCAATTAACGCACGGCCAGGAATCTGAAACGGTTCCGATGTCAACGTGCCACCAAGTGACACTGCCATCGCGCGTGACGCTTCAACGTTTTTTACCTGAATAAAAAGCGTGACTCCACCTCGAGTGCCTTGACTCATGTGGCCACCGATGCCATTTTCCGGGCCACCAATGCCTGTAGGAATCTGACGAAGGAAACCTTCACTGATATCCCAATTAAACATCTGGCGATAAAACGGCTCGAGCACATCAATATTCAGCGCTTCAATCTGAAAATACACAACCGGGCGAGCCCATTCGTTCGTCATTTTGTTCTCCTATCGGCTGAAGGCTGCAACCACTTCGACGTGGTGTGTCTCTGGGAAAATGTCTAACACTTCTACTTCGCCAAGCTTGTAGCCGGCGTCGCAGAGGTACTTTGCGTCGCGCGCACCAGCAACAGGGTCACAACTAACCAAGATGACGGTGTGAGCATCAGTAGCAATAACTGACGCTGCGCCCATTTTGCCAAGACCATGGCGTGAAGGGTCTGCGATAACTACGTCTGCTTCCATGGCATCCCACTGATCCATGTTTGCTTGCTCGATAGTTGCGGCACATTCAGCCAAGTTGCGTACTGCGTCTTTGCATGCGGATTCAGAAGATTCCACCAACATCAGCTCATCGAAACGCTGCGAAAAAGCAAGGCTAAAAAGGCCAATGCCACCGTACGCATCAACCATGTATCCGCCTTCAATGCCGAGTTTGTCGAGACGACGCGACACAGAATCGATAATGAGTTCGGCAGCCTCTGGTGATGACTGAAAGAACGAGCCCATTGACACTTTGTATGTGTGCTCGCCGACTACTTCAGAAATTGATGCGCGCTCGCCTGTTTTCAAACCAGCAGGAAGACCATTTGCAAGTTTGCCTTCATGACACCACACACCGATGTTGTTGGTTCGTGCGCCAACACGAATGGTGACTTCACCAGCACCTTCAAGAACAGGGTTCGCAATGAAGTCGTTAATGAGTGGATGAGCGATCATGCAATTAGTGACAGGAACAATGTCGTGTGAATCATGAGCACGAAAGCCGATGATGCCGTCTTCACCTGCGACCATACGCACTGTGGTGCGACGAGCGTCTTCCGTGAGGCGACGCAATTGTGGGTCGATTTCCATGCGAGCGGTGCGGGCATATGCCTCGGCCACGATGGCAAGTTTTGCTTGGCCTTGAATGCGCCGTTCGATGTGTTGGAAATCGCAACCACCGCAACCTTCTGCCACGTGAAGGCAGGGCGGGACACGACGATTAGCCGACGGTTCAAGAACGGAGATCAATTGACCACGGCCAAAGTCTTTCTTTTCTTCGGATAATGAGATTTCAACTAATTCGCCCGCAAGGACGCCAGGAACGAATACAACGCGGCCATCTTCAAGGCGGGTAATGCCCTCGCCGCCTGCAACGAGCTTTTCAATACGAACAGAATGGGGTGTTGTCACCGTGACAGGATACGGCGCAAGTCCGAGTGAAAGTCGTTTCGCTAGTGTGAGAGGCGTGACATTGCCTGTTCTTATTGCCCCATCAGTCCTTCCTGCCGACTTTTCGAAGATCGGTGAAGAGGTTCGTGCTCTCGATGAGGCCGGCGTCGACATTATTCAATGGGACGTCATGGACGGCCAGTTCGTGCCAAATCTCACCTTTGGTCCTGATGTGATTGCTTCTGCCCGTTCATACAGCACGAAGCCATTTGAGGCTCACCTCATGGTGCTCACTCCAGATGTAATGGCGCAACGCTATGTAGAAGCGGGTTGTCAACGCCTCATCGTTCATGCTGAAGCGTGCACACACTTGCATCGCACTCTCGAAAACATTCGCAGTATGGGAGCAACAGCAGCTGTTGCGTTGAACCCCCATACGCCAGCGAGCACTGTTGAAAATGTTCTCGACCTTGTTGACATGGTGTTAGTAATGACAGTGAACCCGGGCTTTGGTGGTCAGAGCTACATCAAAACAATGGAGCCAAAGATTCGACAAGTACGCGACATGATCACGGCTCGTGGTCTCGGTGACTCTGTGCATCTTGAAGTCGACGGCGGCATCTCGCCCACCACCATTGCAGGCGCAGCGAAAGCCGGAGCAAACGTTTTGATTGCAGGCAGTGCGTTGTATCGCGACCCACAGGGTCTTGCACATGCCGTTACTGAGCTGCGCGCCTTAGCTACTGCAGCATTTACCGCGTAAAAGTTTTTAGCGACGCAATCCGCGACGGAACCACACCAAAGCCAGCAATGCAAGAAAAACAAGCAGGGTTGGTAACACGAGTGCCGCAAGCAGTCGCACTGGTTGGTCAAGGATTGTCACGAATAAACCGGAGTTAATACTGGAACCATCGTTGTGCAAGGTTCGCGCTGCAGCTTCAAACTTTGGACACCGTGTGTTAGAACCCACGACCTCGGCACCCCCAAAGAGTTCGTTTGAATCTCGAATTGTTGAGGACAGTTTTGAAGTCACACTGTCAAGAGCAACCCCCACGATGTATGTGATGTTCTTGTGTAGATACTTCACGTCACGGCCGTATCGAACTTCTACAGAATTGCCATTGATATAGCCATCAAGTGACCCGGCACGCACCTGCGACACGATGAACACTGCCGAGACCGGGTCAAGCGAAGTAACTGTTCCTACAAAGACAGCTTGGGCCACAGGCGGCAGCGCACAACCTTCTGGCACGGTGGTAACTGCAGTGGGCACCGAGGTTGTCGTCGATGAAGTTGTGCTCGAACTGGTACTGGTCGAACTTGTCTCTGACACGACAGTTGTGCTGGTCGTTGTTTCTGCGCTGACTAATGCGGGCGCACCAACCCCGAAAAACAACACCACGAGTGTGGTGGCAATGAAGGTACGGCGCATTGGCTCCACGCTACTCACCGAGAGTCCGTGCAGAACGGCGGTTGTGCAGCGATACTGAATGAATGGGATTTAATCCGACGCGCAAACAAGTGGCCCGCAAAAGTGATGTGTGGTTTGTCGCTATGGCTTTTTGTGTTGCTGTAGCGCTCGTGGCGTGGGCATTTCTCGGGTAACCAGCATGGCTCGTGATATTTGGCAAGACCTGTACGGCGAGGTTGACACGCGACGAGTGCAGCCATATCAAGCACTCAAGGAATATGTGTGCCCCGGGTGCAATCAAGAGATACCTGTCGGAATGGGTCACACCGTTGCCGTGCCACGTGAGGCGCCTGACTTGCGCCGACATTGGCATCATGCATGTTGGCAACGTCGTGATACCGGCGCGACACGCTGATTTAAAAGATGTTTTCGTAGATCTCTAATTGCGTTCCAAGCACTGCTGCCACATCAAATCGCACATGTAGGCCAGATTCATCGAGTGTGCGAACAAAGGCAAAACCGGCGCGACGCACTCGTTGCTGTTTCAGTTCTGTCATTGCTTCTAACGGAGACCCAAAAGTATTTGAAGCGCGTGCTTTCACTTCACAGACAACGATGAGATGTGCGCGCCTAGCAACAACGTCAAGTTCTCCACCACGCATGGTCCAATTGCGTGCGATGATGTCGAACCCCTGAGCCACGTACCAATCGGCTGCGCGTTGTTCTGCCCATCGAGCCCGGGCCAGGCGAATTGTGGCTAGATCTCGTTCGGATTCAGAAGATCTGTTGACGGGAGTTCTTCCACGTTCACGTCTTTGAAACTGAGCACCCGTACTGTGGGGATGAATCGGGTCTTGCGGTACATATCCCATACCCATGCGTCGGTCATTTCCACTTCGATAAGCGGCCGCGCGCTGTCACCGGTGACATTCACCTTGACTTCGTTGGCCAAATAAAACCGGCGTTCTGTTTCGACGGCATATTTGAACATGCCGACGACGTCTTGGTATTCCTGGGCGAGTTTGTACTCGCGGTCCGCTTCAAAGTTGTCGAGATCATCGGTATTCATAAGAATGATTCCGTGTCTCTTGAAGCAAGAGGCTTACGCCTCGCGCTTCTCACGAATCTTGGCGGCCTTACCAACGCGATCACGGAGGTAGTACAACTTCGCGCGACGAACATCACCGCGACGAATTACCTCAATCTTTGCTACTGAAGGAGCATGCATAGGGAAGGTGCGCTCGACGCCAACGCCGTAGCTGACTTTACGAACTGTGTAGGTCTCGGAAATTCCTGAGCCCTGAATACGAAGGATGTTGCCCTGAAAGATCTGAACGCGCTCTTTGCCCGACTCGATAACGCGTACGTGCACTTTGACTTCATCTCCGGGGCCGAAGCTCGGGATGTCATCACGCTTGTTTTGGTTGTCAACGATGTCTGTGATCTTCATGATTGCGTGCTTTCAAACTGTGATGTGTGCGGGTGACCGAAAGAAAAGGTCATTCCGTAGGGAACATTGAAGGATACGAGGCAAAGGCCACCCCTTCCAACAAGGCGACTTCATCTTTCGTCAGGCCACCACGAGCTTCAATGAGGTCGGGGCGCTGTTGAAGGGTTCGCCAGAGGGCTTGGGCATGCCTCCAGGCGGCCACACGGCCATGATCTCCCCCGCGCAGGACCTCAGGAACCTCAAAGCCACGGAACTCTGCTGGGCGTGTGTATTGGGGTTCTTCAAGAAGGCCTTCAGCCCCAAAACTCTCGGTAACGGGCGAGACAGCATTACCCATGACGCCAGGAATCAGCCGGGTGACAGCTTCGATAATGAGACAAGCGGCCACTTCCCCGCCAGCCAGCACTACATCTCCGACAGACACTTCATGGTCAACTAGATGTTCACGCACGCGTTGATCAACGCCTTCATACCTGCCGCACAACATGCTGAACCCACCTGCTGCTGCCAATGTCTGAGCCATCTGCTGATTGAACTGCTGACCACCCGGGCCAAGTAGCAACAACGGACGAGGAGGTTGAATTGCTTCCACTGCTGCGAAAATTGGTTCGGGGCGCATCAGCATTCCGGCGCCACCGCCGAACGGATTGTCGTCGACAGTTTTGTGAATGTCTGTTGCGTAATCACGAATGTTGTGGCTACGAACATCAATAGCGCCAGTTTCGCGGGCGCGACCCAACAAGCTGTGCGTGCAGAATCCGTCGACAATGTCGGGGAAAAGAGTGAAGACATCAATACGCATTACGTGCGACGCTACCTATTCTTCGTCGTCAGAAGCGTCCGATAGAAGCGCTTCACGAAGTCCCGCTGGTGGGTTAATGACCGTGACGCCATCAATGCATGACTCCACAAAGGGAATGGGCACTAAGACACCAGATTCCAGCTCTAACAAATCATGAGCTGGGTTATGTAAAACGCCTGTGCACTCACCCCACGACGTGCCAGCCATATCAACAACGTCTGAGCCAATGAGCTGATGCACCCAAAGACCTTCGGCACCTTCAATCGGTTCTGCATACAAGTACTTGTTCGTGAGTTTCTCCACTGCGTTGCGATCATCGATGCCTTCGAAGTGAACAACCCAACGATCTTGTTGTGGGCGCACTGTTGCAATGGTCAACGTACGTTGCGCGCCACTTTCAACAATGATCAGTTCAGAACCAACTGAACGGCGCTCTTCTAAATCAGATGTAAGAGAAAGAAAAACATCACCACGAACGCCGTGGGGCTTTCCAATGCGACCGACCTCTAAAAGGCCTTCAGGCGCAGAGTTAGGGAGCAAATTGCTCAGGCGTCGACAAAGTCGACGTCGACATCAACGTCGTCGTTTGTTGCCGCAGCGCGAACAACTGTGCGAATGCTTTGTGCAGTGCGACCGCGACGGCCGATAACGCGACCAAGATCGCCAGGACCAACACGAACCTCAAGGAGGATCTTGTCGCCTTTGCCAGGACCAGAAGTGACATTCACTGCATCAGCGTCATCAACAATGCTGCGCACGATGTGTGCGAGCACCGCTGTTGCGATGGGAGCTTCAAGAGCGTTTGCGTCGTCGAATTCAGACACGGGATTACTTAGCTCGTGCAGCGGTGAACTGAGCCCACGCTCCACTGATTTCAAGAAGTTTGCGAACGCGCTCGGTTGGCTGTGCGCCTTCCATGAGCCACTTGACAGCTTTGTCGTTGTCGATCGTGATTGTTGATGGTTCGGTACGAGGGTTGTACTGACCGAGGATCTCGATGAATCGGCCATCACGGGCACGACGAGAATCGGCCGCGATAACGCGGTACTGAGGTTGTTTAGTCTTGCCAACTCGTGTTAGGCGCAATTTCACTGCCATGGTGCGATTTTCTCCTGAAAGGACCCAGTTCGGGACTAGGTAAGGCTAGCGGTGCAAAGCCCTCGTCCAACGAAATCCCTACCGCGAAAACGGAGGAAATTGGCCAGGTCCGCCGGCGCCTGGCATGCCTGGGAACCCACCAGGGCCACCAGGGCCACCGAACATGTCACCAAGCTCGCGCATGGCCTGCTTGGTGCTGACCTTGTTCTTTCCCTTGCCCTGCTTGCCTTGCGGCTTTGCGAGGCCGCCCATTTTCTTCATCATCTTTTGCATTTCGGTGAACTGCTTGATGAGTTTGTTGACGTCAGCTACCTGTGTTCCGCTGCCGGTGGCAATACGGGTCCGTCGGCTGCCGTTAATAATTTCTGGCGCACGACGCTCGTGCGGGGTCATCGAACGAATAATTGCCTCGGTGAGTTTGACCTGGTCATCGCCAATCTGGGCGTCCTTCATTTCCTTTGGCATGCCGGGAAGCATTCCCATAATCCCGGACAACGGACCCATTTTTTTCAGTTGTTGTAATTGCTCGAGAAAATCTTCCAGCGTGAACTGGCCTTCCAGCATGCGAGCGGCAGTTTCTTCGGCTTTGTCTGCTTCAAAAACTTTTTCTGCTTGCTCGATAAGTGTGAGCACATCACCCATGCCGAGGATGCGCCCAGCCATACGGTCTGGGTGAAACTGTTCGAACGCATCAATGCGCTCGCCTGTTGCAGCAAATGCAATTGGTTTTCCAATGACGGTCTTTACGGACAGCGCAGCACCACCGCGCGCATCGCCATCAAGTTTGCTGAGAATGACTCCGTCAATTGCGAGACGCTCATCAAATGCTTTAGCAACACTGACGGCATCTTGGCCAGTCATCGCATCGACAACGAGGAATGTGTACTTCGGAATGACTGCGCGAGAAATGTCTGCAACTTGCTGCATCATTTCTTCATCAATTGCTAAACGACCAGCTGTGTCGACAATAAGAATGTCTTTGCCAAGCCGGCGCGCTTCTTCAAGACCGCGACGGGCCGTATTAACTGGGTCACCTGGTTCTGAGAACACTGGCACACCAACTTGTGCTCCGAGCGTGCGCAACTGATCAACAGCTGCGGGGCGTTGTAAGTCAGCACCGACAAGAAGTGGTTGACGGCCCTGAGACTTAAACCAACGTGCCAACTTTGCTGCACTGGTGGTTTTACCCGACCCTTGCAGACCGGCCATAAGAATCACGGTGGGCGGAATGCTGCTGTAAGCAATCTTGAGAGTTTCCCCACCAAGCATTGCCACCAATTCAGCATTAACGATTTTGATGATTTGCTGACTGGGGTCAAGCGCTTCAGAGACCGTGACGCCGATTGTTTGCTCACGAATACGTGCAACAACGTCGCGCACAACACCAACGTTGACGTCTGCTACTAAAAGTGCGGTGCGAATTTCGGCGAGGACTTCGTCGACATCAGCCTCGGTGAGGCGGCCTTTGCCACGAAGGCGCTTTGCTATTCCTTGTAACCGGTCGCCTAACGAATCAAACATGCGTTCTTGAGGTTATCGGCGCAAAGGTGTTGGAATTGAACGTCAGCCAACGACGACAGCAGCGACCAGACCCTTTGTCACCGCGAGATTCACGCGGTTGGTCTGGTAATCAGAGGTCAATATAAATTCTGTGCCGTCGCGCATAGCGATTCGTACTTTCCAACCCAAGGAGGTTGCGACTTTTTGTGCTTCTGCCTCAGGCAGGCCGATCAATTTTTGTATTGATGCTTTATTTGGCGCCACCACAGGTTTAGGTGGTGTCACAGTCGAAGCAGGAACAGCACCTGGGGAACCGCCCGATGAACCCGGATCGACCGGAACAGGAGTCGGAGCAGGAATCGAATCTGAACCATCAGTGACAGGGCTGTCCCCGTATGACAGATATTTGTCTTCAACTGCAAGAACAGTGCCAACATCGCCGTTGGCATTTGTGAACGTGTAAGCGGGCAACAAAATACTCGAGTTATTAGTCATTGTTACTTGCATGAGAGCCAATCGCGCTCCAGTGATTGGAACATCAACTGTCGTAGGAGTCGAATTATTGGTTGCCGGCGACGACACTGCCGTGTCAATTGCCAAACGAGCAGTAGAGCCCATCAATCCATATTGCAAGTGGCTTAAACGTTTCACTGCATCTTTCGGCGCAATCAATGGGTACGAACCCGCATCTTTCAGTTCAATCAGTGGCCCTGACGCATACGTGATGACACCGTTTGCACCAAATGAAGCAGTTACCGAGATGTTGCTAGACAGATCGCCAGCCTTCATGACCCCGACAACGTCAGTCGACCATTCAGATTTCACTGCAGTCAGTGAATACGCATTGACACTCAATCCGGAATCTTTCAGTAACTGCGTGACACGAGCAATTGCGGTTGCTTCGTCTGGAAGATTTGCAGGCGGAGTGGGCGCAACAATCCATGGTCCAGCCGACGCACATGTTGTCGATGTCGCATCTGGAGCACACGGTGGAGATGACGCGGAGCCACCACCCACTGACCCTGAAGAATAATTCCACCATGCGCTTGACACATCGACGTACAACCACAAGCCGACACCTGTCTTGTCATCTTGTCCAATGGAAAATGAGTTATTGCTGTGCTGCACGATGTCGCCAGAGACACCAAGACCGAGTGCCAACTTCTTCAGAGTCGCTTTGTTAGATGTCGACGGACTGACTGACCACGCGGTTCCGGTAGCACCAAGATTCGGCAAATCATTCAGAACTGAATACGTGACGTCTTCGGAATATGCCAATGATGCATCCGCAGTATTTTGTTCAAAAGATGGACTGGCACGATTAAACCCTGAATTCACTTGCGATGATTGCAACGAAAGAACTACCGGACCAGGCGAACTGCAGCTCGCGAGCACTAGTGCCGATAATCCGATGATGGTAGTTACGAGAATCGATTTGTTACGAAACATGTGAGCCTTTTTCTAGAGAGGGTTTTGTATCTGACGACACCGATTGCATAAAAGTTCCCGCCATCGAGATTATTCAAATAACGCAGAAACAAACTCAGACGGGTCAAATGCAATCAAATCAACCGCAGTTTCACCTAATCCAACGAGTTTCACAGGAATTCCCAGTTCAGTTTCGATAGCAAAAACGATTCCGCCCTTCGCTGAACCATCAAGTTTCGTCAACACAATGCCAGTGACATCAGTTGCTGCCGTAAATTCACGAGCTTGCGCCAGGCCATTTTGACCAGTTGTCGCATCGATGACTAGCAACACTTCATTGACGACACCTTCGGCTTTGTCCGCAACTCGCCGTACCTTCTTCAGTTCTTCCATCAGGTTGGACTTGTTTTGCAAACGTCCCGCTGTATCGCCGAGAACTAAAACAATTCCCTTTGCTGAAGCACTTTGAATGCCATCGAAGATCACTGATGCAGGGTCTCCCCCTTCGGCGCCGCGCACAAATGAAGCACCAGAACGCTCTGCCCACACTTGCAATTGTTCTGCTGCAGCAGCACGAAAAGTATCGCCTGCTGCCATCAGAACAGATGTGCCGAGAGCCACTTGAGCAGTAGCAATTTTGCCAATGGTCGTTGTTTTACCAACGCCATTGACACCAACAAATAGCCAGACGTTTGGTGCGCCAACCGCATCGAGATGCAGCGATCTATTGGTCGATGCCAATTGAGCAGTCATGCCAGCACGCAGAGCAGCAATCACTTCATCTGGTGTACGCAATGTTCCATCTTTCACTGCGGCACGCAACGGATCAAGCAAACGTGTTGCTAATCCGATACCAATATCGGCAAGCAACAATGTTTCTTCTAACTCATCCCACGTTGCTGCATCTATGCCGCGACCACGAATGGATTGAAAGGCCGAAGCAAACAATGAACGAGTGCGACCTGCACGCTCACGCACATTTGGCGCAGTAAGAACTTCCGGAGCTCTCTCGACTGACGTGACTTCCGCAGGAACGTTTTCGGAATCGGGGGTGGCGGGTGATACCGCGTCAACAACAGGCCCAGTTGTCTGACCCGAAGGCGCCACAGGAGCGCTAGATCGCTTGGGGCGATTACGTAAAAAAACAAGTAGTGCGACACCGGTGCCGCTTGCACCAAGAGCAATGGCAATATTTGCTGAAGCCGAGGCGAGCATCAGAATCCCTAGCGCGTCAATGCGTCAGTGGAGCGTTCGGTGATGACCTTTGAAGAGCCACCTGGCTGCATCGACACGCCCATCAGACAATCAGCAGCTTCCATTGTGCGTTTTTGGTGACTGACAATGATGAGTTGTGCATCGCGACGGAATTCGGCAACAAGACCGAGGAAACGATGCAGGTTGACATCGTCGAGCGCTGCTTCGACTTCGTCCATTACATAGAACGGAGACGGGCGACTGCGGAACACCGCAAACAAGTACGCAAGAGCAGTGAGTGAACGTTCACCACCTGACAGCAATGACAATTTCTTAAAAGTCTTGCCGGGTGGTTGTGCTTCCACTTCAATACCAGTGTTCAGCATGTCATCAGGATTAGTGAGGACTAGCTTGCCCTTACCGCCTGGGAACAACAGCGTAAAGAGGTTCGTGAAGTTCACACTGACATCAGCAAATGCTTCTGCAAACACAGACTGAATTTCTACGTCAACTGCTGCAATTACTTGAGCGAGTTCTCTGCGCGACGCGCGAACGTCGTTCAGTTGTTCTTCAAGGAATTGGTGACGCTCTTGCAATTCAGTGAACTCTTGCAACGCGAGAGGATTAATGGGACCCATGAGACGAATATCGCGCTCAAGAACGCGTGCGCGATCTGCATGAGTCACGCCTTCAATCGCTTCTGGCATCGGTGCAGCTTCGGCCACTTCAGGCTCTACTTCAAGATCACGACGAATCATTTCAACTGCGGCTTCCAAGCGCATGCGTGCTTCTGCTTCTTCAACGTCAACCCGACGAACGCGCTCGCGCAGTTCCTCTAACTCTGTTTCTGCTTCGTGACGACCGCGACGTGCGTTATCAAGACGTGTTGCAACTGCACGTACCTCATCACTTTGGCGACGACGCATTTCATGCAATTCTGCAAGTCGCGCTTCAGTTGCTGACTTATGTAATTCGACAAGATCAGACAGACGACCAACGGCAACGAGTGCTGCTTCAATTTTCTGACGACGGGCACCAGCCTCAAGGCGAGCAGCCGAGTCAACTTCAAGACGACGTTCTGTATCAGTAGCTCGCTGTTTCAGGAATTGCTCGCGCTCGCGCAAACCAGCAACACGTACATCAAGGTCTTTACGGCGTAAAACTAGGTGTGCAGACTTTGCATCGATAGTTGCACGCTCTTCGGTTTGTGCTCGGGCAGCTGCAACCTCTGCGGCTTCAGACTCTTCAAGACCAGGCAGAATCTCTTCTAATTCCACTACGCGCTGTTGGTATTGCGTCAAACGAGCACGGGTCTCATTTGCGGAGTCACGAGTGATCTGCTGTTCGGCCGCATTTGCGCGGCGATCATTGATGGCGGTGGTCAGTTTGTCGGAAGCACTTTCAACCACTGCCAATTGACGATCAATCTGTGATTGAAGTTGAGTTGCTTGCTGACGAGCTGCGACAAGGCGAGTCTTAGCTGATTCCACTTCGCTGGCGAGGCGAGCAAGTTCTGCGACTGCGGATTCCGCTTCAACTCGAGTGCGTTCAATAACTTCTTGAGAACCAAGATCATCGGCAGCACCAAGGCGCCAGCCAGACGGCGACAGTCGGTCACCTCGACGCGTGACAACAGTGGCAGATGATGCATTTTCTACTACCGCAATTGCGGCATCAAGATCATCAGCACATCCAATGTGAGATAACAACGAATCAAGCAGCGCACTGACAGCTGCCGGAGCACCAGATGCTGGCTGAACATGCGAACGAACCGACTGCACACCTGCTGGCAGACCAGACGTCGTAGTACGAGCCAGACCGAGCGCAAGAACTGCTCCGTTATGGTCCACGGCTTGCAGTGCTTGAATTGCACGGCGTGCAGACGCGGAGTCGGATACGACGATTGAAGCGAGTGCTTCACCCAGTGACGCTTTGACTGCAGCATCCCAGCCTGCTTCAACATTGAGAAGATCAACAAGTGCACCGACAACTCCGGAAACATTGGCGAGATGCTCGGCACCGATTCGAGCGCGCGACGAAGCGACCGCTTCTTCGAGTGCTTCCAGCTTTGCTGCAGCACGTGCGCTACGACGTTCAGCGGCAGCGCGAGCAACTTGTGCTTCGTCACCTAGTAATTCAATGTGTTCACGGGTGGACGTGACGTCAACCAGTTGAGCTCGTAGAGATCCCACTTCAGTTTCAGCATCAGCCAATTCCGACTGCAGACGATCAATTCCAGCGGCAACCTGAGCATCATGAGCCACTAATTGTTCTGTACGCGACTGCATTTTCTGTGCTTCACCAGCGCCTTGTTCCACAGTGTTGCGCAACGTACGAAGTTCGCCTCGTACTTCTGCTGCCGCATTAGAGGCTTCATTGCTCTGCACCATATGGAAGAGGCCCTGTTCGGTGCGCTCGCGCTCGAATGTCTCTTCTTCTTCCAGTAATGAATCATTTTCTTGCATAGCTATTGCAAGACTGCGTTCCACTTCGATTAGTTCCTCACGCATTTGCGCAGCATCAGCTTCGAGCGCGGCCACCACGTCATCTGCGATGAGTTGGCCCTGATCGCGTTCCATGGAACGGCGGCGCTCTGCGATAACAGCAGCGAGTCCACGTGCACGTTCTCGCAATTGCTCGACACGCATCAATTCATCGTTCACGCCGGATTCACCACGCGCAGACAGTTCTGCTTCAGCAGCCAATACCTCAGTATCTAGCGCTGCAAGTTTTTGACGAATCTCTTTTTCACCTGAGTCCCCAGCAAGTTTTTCACCAGCAAGAGCAGTGAGGCGCGCGCGCAAAGATGCAACTTCACGACCAGAGAGAAAGAGACGCAATGCACGCAGTTCGCCGACAATTTCACCATGTCGACGTGCAGCTTCAGCTTGACGCTCTAGAGGGCGCAACTGGCGGCGTACCTCGCGAATGAGGTCTTGAACACGCAATAAGTTGACTTCTGTTGCTTCTAAGCGACGCTCAGCTTTTTCCTTGCGCTTGCGGTACTTCAAGATTCCCGCGGCTTCTTCGATGATGGCGCGACGATCTTCTGCACGAGCTGTCAGCACCGCATCGATTTGACCCTGACTGATAATGACATGCTGCTGGCGCCCTACACCTGCATCAGATAACAGTTCCTGCACATCAAGCAAACGACACTCAACGCCGTTGATGGAATATTCACTGTCGCCATTACGGAACAAAATTCGCGACACGCTGATTTCAGAAAAGTCAAGAGGCAAAAGACCAGCAGAGTTGTCAAGCGTGAGGGTTACTTCAGCACGACCTAAAGCTGCGCGCTTATTGGTTCCGCTGAAGATGACGTCTTCCATCTTTTGACTTCGCACTGCACTCGGAGCTTGCGCACCCAATACCCACGCAATGGCATCAACAACGTTTGACTTACCCGACCCGTTTGGACCGACAACAACGGTGACACCTGGTTCCATTTCAAGGACGGTGGAATCAGCGAAGGACTTAAAGCCTTTGAGGGTGAGAGATTTAAGGAACACGGCGATAACAACAGTAATAGACGGGCACCGCGTTCAGGGAATGGCGCTCTATTTCTGACAGCGAGGGCAATATGCCGTCGCTCGGCCCGCCGCTACTACTCGGACAATGTCAGCTTTTCCACAGGTGACACATCTCTTGCCATCACGTCCATAAACACGATGTTCTGCTTGAAATGAACCAGTTTTACCTTCAATATCCACATATTGGGAATCATCAAGGGTTGATCCCCCTGCGGCAATTGCATCTGTCAGCACCTCAAAAATGTGCTGAGCAAGGCGACGAACCTGCGCGGTGCTCAACGAATCCGCAGAACGATTCCATCGAAGTCCTGCGCGATGCAAAATCTCATCGGCATAGATATTGCCAATTCCTGCCACCACGTGCTGGCTCAGTAACAGCGGTTTTATTGCGCCACGCTTTCCTGCAAGACCAGCGGTAAGTACCGCACTGTCGAAATGTTCACAGATGGGATCAACGCCAAGCCTGATGAGTTCTGGCAGTACTTGCGCGGTGTGAACGGGGTCGAACACCACCACTTCGCCAAACGTACGCGGATCAACAAACCACATTTCATCGCTGACACCATCACGCTCGGACAATGACAACACCACGTGAGTATGAGCGGGGCGCTTTGTGCCGACTGGTTCTACCAAGACGCGACCACTCATTCGTAGATGAATCATCATCTCTTCACCGGAATCAAGATCGCACAACAAGTACTTGCCTCGCCGTCGAGCCGTTGTAATTGTTGCCCCTGTTAAGCCATGGATTACTGCTTCTCGACCAACTCGGCGCACTGATCGTTCGCGACCAATTTCGACTGAAATGATTTTCCGACCAACAACTCTGGCCTCAATCCCCCGCCGAACGGTTTCTACTTCTGGCAGTTCAGGCATTGTGCTGTTCGACGAGAGCGTCGTATGCACCTACGGCGGCAATTTGTTCAGCTGCTTTTTTGGTTCGTCCGTTGCCAGAACCATACGCGCGGCCGTCAACATACAAAACCGCAGTAAATATCCGCTCATGATCAGGGCCTTCACCCTCCACGTCATAGGTAGGAATGCCAATTGACAATCGTGCACACAGCTCTTGTAACCGTGTCTTTGCATCAAACATCTCGAGATGTGGAATCGCTTCTTCTACTGAATCAGCAAGCAAGCGCTTGACCATTTCATAGGCAGATGGCGCTCCACCATCTAGGTACACAGCCCCTATTAGCGCTTCAAGAGCGTCAGCAAGAATGGATGACTTATCGCGGCCACCTGCTGCATCTTCACCTTTGCCAAGCAAAAGAAATTCTCCGATTCCTAATTGCCGTGCAATGTCAGACAATGCGTGCATGTTGACCACACTGCGTCGCAGGTCTGTCAGTTTGCCTTCCGGCATGTCAGCAAGGCGATGAAATGCCACATCGGCAATGACCCAACCAAGCACAGCATCACCAAGAAATTCGAAACGTTCGTTTGTGAGTGGATCGCTGTTTTCGGCCTGCCAGGAGCGATGAATCAGCGCCTGTCGCAACAACGCAGGGTTCTGAAATACATATCCGATACGTGACGCACACTCTAAAAGAGCCGAGGCCTCCACATCTGACATGTGCGGTAGCTATTTGCCAAGCGCGAGCACGATGTAGTTCACCGCGTCAGCAACAGTACGAAGACCTGACAGATCATCATCTTGGAATTGGAAATCAGGAATGATGTCTGAAAATTCTTGCTCAAGTGAATCAACAAGTTCAATGAGGGCTATGGAGTCTGCACCAAGATCATCGGCTAAGGATTGTGTTTCAGAAATTTCAGTTGCGGAAATCTCAAGGATTTCTGCAAGTTGACGACACACAGTTGCAAGAACTTCGCTGCGTTCAATAGTTGCCATCAAATGTCTCCTTTTATAGGTGCTTACTCAGCAACAGTAGTGGAGATTGCAACTCGAATCGCTTCGACCATGCCTGACTCCACCATTTCTTGAGCGCACTTGATGCCATTTACCATTGCTCGCGCACTGCTTGACCCATGCGAAATAATGCACACACCATCAACGCCAAGCAAAATTGCTCCGCCATATGAGTCTGGATCGAGCGTCTCGTACAACGGAAGAAGTGCGGGCATTAATGCATTTGCAGCATCGGCATATTCAGGCTGACCAAAAGCAGCGAACAAAGCTTTGACGACCGTGCGCAAACTTCCTTCAAGAGTTTTGAGAACAACATTCCCTGTGAACCCATCTGTAACAACTACGTCAACAACGCCAGTCATCAGATCGCGACCTTCGACATTGCCAATGAAATTGATACCTGGCGCAACCTTCAGCAATTCATAGGTTTCTTTGCGCAGGGTGTCGCCTTTGCCTGGCTCTTCACCGATGGACAACAAACCAACGCGTGGATTTTCTACACCGAAGCGACGTTGTGAGTACACAGAACCCATCAGAGCGAACTGCACCAACCATTCAGGTTGCACTTCTGCATTTGCACCAGCATCAAGAAGAACTGTGGGATGACCACCAGGAACGGGAACAGGTGTCGCAATGGCAGGGCGAGAGACACCCGAGATGCGGCCCATACGCAACAAAGCACTTGCCATAGTGGCGCCGGTGTTACCGGCAGAGATCATTGCACTGGCTTTGCCGTCACGGACGGCTTCGGCTGCACGAACAAGTGTGGAGTCGCGTTTACGACGAACTGATTGAGCAGGGTCATCATCCATTTCGATGACTTCGCTTGCGACAAGCAAAGGAAGATCGCCAGTTCCTTCTAGACCATCTGGTCCGACGAGGAGAATAGGAATACCGAGAGCGGCAGCTTCAAGTGCTCCGGCAAGAATTGCGGAAGGAGCATTGTCGCCACCCATCGCGTCTACTGCGATTGGCAACATGTGCGGTAACTGGTCTGTTAGTCGACGGCGATTGCCACGCGGCCTTTGTACCATCCGCACGCACCACACACTGTGTGGGGCAGCTTGACAGCACTGCAACGTGGGCAGGTGCTACGTGAAGGTGCATCGAGGCGCCAGTTTGAGGCGCGACGCATACGAGTCTTCGACTTCGACATTTTTCTCTTGGGAACGGCCACCGTGGTCTCCCTTGTTAGCGGCAAATGCCCGGTTGGGGGCTTTGTAATGATAGCCCGACAACGCCAAAAACTTACGGGGCGTCGTCAGGAAATACGCCCTTGAGGTTTTCGAGGGCCGACCAGCGAGGGTCTGGGGCCACAGACTCACAGTCACAATCGGATTCTGAGAGGTCGGTGCCGCACTGGGGGCAAAACCCTGGGCAGTCCTCGCGGCATAAGGGCGACAGGGGCACTGCAAGCAAGAGTCCCTCTCTCACCATGGGCAACAAATTGATCTGATCGTTTTCTATTTCGTAGGCGTCGGGGTCATGGGTCCCCTTCTGATACATCTCATCAAGGTCAACGCCCATTCGTTCGACGAGAGGAGCAAGACAACGACGACACGCTCCGGCCCATGTTGCAAATGCGGTACCAGAGACATGAATACCCGTCGACAGTGATTCCAAATGAACCGAAATATCTATGGGCGTATCAACAATGCGTGCATCATCAAATTCGAAATCGATGATGGCAACAGCAACGTCGATGTCTTTTGTGGTTCCGGGGCGACGCAGTAATTCGACTGCATTGACAATCAGTGGCTTAGCCAAGGCAATACCTACTTAGAGATCGTCTTGATTAAAAAAACCTGCGGCATCTTGTTGCTCGATAGGTTCTTCGGACTCTGGCGGTGGTGGCTCGGATCCAATCGACAAACGATTTCGACCATTTGCGACAGTCTTTGACAAACGATCGAGAAGAATTTCAAAACTTCCGAGACGCTGATCAAGGAAATCTTCTGTTTCATTTTTTAGGCGACGAGTTTCTTCTTCTGCGGCGTCGATGACTTGGCGTGCTCGCATTTCAGCAGCACGAACGACTTCAGTTCGTTGCACCATACGTTCGGCCTGCTGACGTGCAGCTCCCAGTAGTTCGTCGGCTTCACGCTTCGTTTTGTCGAGGAATTCTTGGCGTTCTTTCAACATCCAACGTGCTTGGCGAATCTCGTCGGGCAACCGAACAAGTGCATCTTCCAAAAGTTCAATGACTTCGTCGCGGTCAATGCGCGGAGTGCTGGACAGTGGCATGCTCGGTGCTGTGGCCACAATGTCGATGGTGCGACGAAGAATAACTTCGCTCTCACCTAGTCGTGCCTGCACTGGCATTGGTTGCGGATACGAATCGTCTGAAGTGTCATCAAAATCGTCAAAACTCATTATTTGCTCCGTGAGGGAAAGAGAGATGCAAGCGCATCTGAAACTGCTGAAGGCACCATCGCCGACACATCACCACCGTGGGCTGCGATGTCGCGAATAAAGCGACTGCTCACAAAACCAAAACGTGGCTGGCATGGTACATACACAGTGCGCACACCTGAGACCACGAAGTTTGTATGAGCCATTTGTTGTTCGACTTCAAAGTCACCTGACGTGCGAAGTCCTTTGACAATGCACAATGCCTTGACGGAAAGGGCTGCATCAACCGCAAGTCCGGGAAAGCTACGAACAGAGACGTTCGGCAAGTGGGCACACGATGCGGCGATCAGTGAAACGCGCTGATCTGTAGACAGGACGCCTGATGGCTTGTCGGGGTTATGCATGACTGCAACCACAACTTCTCCGAACAAGGCAGTTGCCTGCTCGACGACGTCTAGATGACCCAGATGAAACGGATCAAAACTGCCGGGGTATAACACAGTGCTCATTGCACCTCTACCGTACCGTCTGGCGCACTGCCGGGGCTGAGAAAGGCCACATGAGTTCTGCCATATTTCTTCTCGCGCACTGTCTCAAAGCCCGCAATTGGACCAATGGGTCGTCCTGATTCAAGAACAACTAGCGCCGCAGTCACCGATGCCAGCAGACTGCCCCATGCGTCGAACCCATATGGTGGGTCGGCGATGAGTAGATCAATTCCTTGCTGGTGCGCCGCAGTCCCCACTGCGTCTCCTGCGATCACAGTGGATTTCTCAGAGATACCCAGGGTCGCGATATTGCTGCGAAGAACGGCCAGTGCGGCACGATCATTTTCCACAAAAACACAATGCTCGGCACCCCGCGAAATTGCCTCAATGCCCATTGCACCTGTGCCGGCAAATAGGTCCAGGACCCGTGCTCCCTGCACTACATCAAGGCTCCCAAGAGCATTAAATACTGCTTCTCGCACCATGTCTGTCGTCGGCCGAGTGGACTCTGACGTTGGGGCTTCTATTCGTCGACCTCGAAGGTCACCTGCAACAACTCTCACGCAAGGCAGACTACGGCGGTGATTAGTCCGAAAGAGTCCATTATCTGTATCGACTGCGGAGGGCCGTGCCATTTGCTCTCCCACGCGCCAGAAGATGGGGCCTGGGAGGTTGATGATGTGGTTTCGTATCGCTGTCGTGACTGCAGAGACGTCTGGTATTTCCCGCTGACCGACGACGACACCGATGACCAATCGGACTTCTAGGCATTAACCCTTGTCGAGTGGATCAAACTTCACTCCGAATATTGCGAAGTTCGCAATGCGAGTTGGCGCATGATTGAGCCAAAAATTGATACTGAGTCGCTTCGGATCACGAACAAATTGTTTGTTCGCTGCAACTGCGTCAACTGTGCGCATTGCAAGTTTGATTGGGTCGGCCGTAGGAATTAATTGCAACCGCTGAAAACGACGCACAACATTTCTGATTGTTGATGTCTTGTCTTCAATGACATCCCACATACCCGTGTCAACTGGTCCAGGTGACAACACGGTGATATTCACCTTTGTAGATTTCAATTCGCGACTCAGACCGTTTACAAAATTAAGAATGCCTGCCTTCGTGGCACCGTACACAGACATGCCGGGAAAACCTGCAGTACCCGCAAGCGATGACACAAAAACAATGTGTCCGGAATTTCGCGCAATCATGCCGGGCAGTGCATGACGAGTAAGCATCATGGGTACTTCAAGATTGACTCGGGCAACGGTGCGAATTTCACGTTCATCTTCCACAGCAAATGCTGTTGACGTTTCAAGACCCGCGTTGTTGACCAAGATGTCAATGTGCCCGTGCAATTTTTCGATGTGTTGAATAAGCCCATCGACTTCGAGGTCATCAGACAGATCTGCCACCACTGCATTACCGCCAATTGCCGTGGCTACTGCATTAAGTGCATCAACACTGCGGGCCACAACTGTGACTTGGGCGCCGCGAGACGCAAACTGTCGAGCAAGTTGTTCGCCAATTCCACGTGAACCACCCGTAACAACGACATGTTTCCCTGTGAGTTCCATCTGATTCCCCCTCGTTATGCCCTAACCGTAGTGCGTCAGAACTATGACTTGAACAAAAACTCTTCATCGGTATCAGAGAACAACAGATCAAGCTCGTCGCGCAACAGCGGCAGCTCTGACAGCGTCGGGTCTTTTTGAATAATGGCGACTGCTGCTTCGCGAGCCCATTGGATGAGTTCAAGATCTCGTTGCAATGAAGCAAGCGTGAGATCGCTCTGGCCTTTTTGGTTCACACTCATAATGGTTCCTTCACCGCGCAACTTCAAATCTTCTTCTGCCAGGACAAATCCGTCGGTTGAAGCCACAAGAGCTTCGATACGAGGAGATGGATCTCCATTTTGTGTCATGAGATAACACTGCGACAGTAATTTTCCGCGCCCCACTCGTCCGCGCAACTGATGTAACTGCGCGATACCAAATCGATTTGCATCAAGGACCACCATGCACGTGGCGTTCGGAACATCGACACCCACTTCAATAACCGTTGTTGCCACAAGAACTTGGGTAGCGCCTGAGCGAAAAGAATTCATCACCGATTCTTTGTCAGCCGATGACATCCGACCATGCAGCAAACCAATGGTGTAACCAGCCAAATCTTGAACTGACAGTTGGTCAAACGTTTCTTGCGCTGAGGCAACTTCTAATTTTTCACTCTCTTCGATGAGAGGACACACCACGTATGCCTGTTCACCTGCGTCAAGCCTGCTGCGCACATCTGCCCACATTGATTCAATCTCAATCGGAGCATGCACCCACGACGTGGAGATGGGCGTACGACCTGGCGGTAACTCATCAAGCACACTGACATCAAGATCGCCGTACACAGTCATCGCCGCAGTGCGCGGGATTGGTGTTGCTGTCATGACTAGTACGTCTGGTACGAGACCGTGTTCAGATTCTTGTGCTTTGTCGCGCAAGCGCGAACGCTGTTCCACGCCGAAGCGATGTTGTTCGTCGACTACAACAACACCGAGGCTTTTGAAAGACACCGAGTCTTGAATCAGCGCGTGGGTGCCAATTGCAATGTCGACTGAGCCATCTGCAATTCCGGCCAAAATCGAACGCCTCTGCTCCCCCGTCACTTTGTTGGTGAGCAATTCAATGCGCAACGTGCGGTCACCAAAGAGATTCAATGCGTCAGACACTTTCAGTGACGCAAGAAGTGCACGTATTCCTAACGCGTGCTGGTCCGCCAAAACTTCAGTAGGCGCCATAATCGCTGCCTGATGTCCGCCTTGCACAGAAGCCAACATCGTTGCCACTGCCACCAGTGTTTTTCCTGATCCAACATCCCCTTGCAACAGGCGGTGCATCGGAGTTCCCGACGCGAGGTCTTTGTAGATCTCCGCAATAGTGCGCTTCTGTGCGCCGGTAAGAGGAAATGGAAGTGCGTTCAGAAATCCATCGATGAGATGACCAGATGTTTCGTGGCTAAACCCAGCAGACTCTCGTTCCCACTGCGCCTTTTTGCCCACCAACATGAGCTGTACGCGCAGTACCTCATCAAACGCAAGTCGCTTACGTGCATTCTGATGCGCCTCGAGCGATTCAGGAACATGAATAGCCCTCATTGCTTGACCGCGACTAATGAAACCATGCTGATCAAGAAGTGCTTGTGGCACCGTGTCTGCAAAACCACGCGGCGCACATTTATTCAATGCATCTTCAATCCATGTCGCAAGATCTGAAGATGAGATGCGCACCTTCTCGCTCTGCGGATATATGGGAACAATGCGCCCAGTTGCTTTTCCGACAGGATCAACTAATGGGTTCGTCATTTGTAATGTGCCATTGAATAACTCCGGCTTTCCAAAGACCGCAACTTCAAGACCTTTGTACAACTGTTTCTCGCGCCACCCCTGATTAAAGAACGTGATGTTGAGACGTTTTGACCCGTCCGAAACGGAGACCTTCACCATCTTTTTGTTATTGCGTGTCGTAAAAGCCGACGTTGATTCAACAGTGACAACTACTAACGCTGGTACACCTTCCACTAGGTCGGCAATCATCGCCATATTCGTACGATCGATATATCGACGTGGATACGTCTCTAGTAAATCCAGGATGCTGCGCACTTCAAAAGCTTCAAGGGCTACGAGAGTTTTCGGACCAACACCTTTGATGCGCTCAAGACCTAATTGATCAAGGTCACGAAGAGTAAGTGGAGGATTACTCAACGCCGAAAAGGTACGGGTACAAGGGCTGGTCACCGCTATGAATTTCAATCGCAACGTCGGGGCGATGTTGCGAGACCCATGCGACAATTTGGTCCGTCTGTGCCGCAGTGGCGTCAACACCGGTGATAATTGTCAGCAATTCACGTTGATCATCGATGAGGTGGTCCAATAATTGTGACGCAGCCGTCACCAATGTTCCAGCAATTGCAACAATGCCATCGCCGCGAACAATGCCAATCCAATCTCCTGATGTCACGTGACCTGCATCTGTGTGAGTGTCTCGCACTGCCTGAGTGATTTCACCTGTAGCCACGGATTCAGCAACAGAAGCCATTGATCGAGCATTTGATTCAGCAGATGCTTCTGGGTCATATGACACCAATGCAGCGAGGGCTTCTGGCATTGAGCACGTTGGCACGACATGCACTTCTTTTGTAGTGAGCGAATTAACTTGCTGTGCAACGGGAATAATATTTTTATTGTTCGGCAAAATAATGACTTGTCGAGCATTCATATGTTCAACTGCGTCTAAAAGCTCCGCCGTCGACGGGTTCGATGTTTGCCCACCTGAGATAACGCCTTGCACTCCTAATTGACCAAACAGTTCTGCAATGCCATCACCACTAGCAACAGCTACAACCGCACACGTCACGGGCGGAAGAGTTGATGACGCTGGTCGTGACTGCACTGGTGCGCCCAATGCAGCTTCCCGTGCCGCATGTTCATCGGCCACCTCTTCAAACAAATCTGTGACGCGAATCTGACGTGGACGACCCGACAAC
This sequence comes from Actinomycetota bacterium, assembly GCA_037129095.1. Classification (GTDB taxonomy): domain Bacteria; phylum Actinomycetota; class Acidimicrobiia; order Acidimicrobiales; family Ilumatobacteraceae; genus UBA2093. The sequence goes on from JBAXVL010000003.1 coordinate 93,220, forward strand.
AACAACGGAGCTTCAATTGCGGCTCCAATGTCATTGGTGTGGATGTGGCAGTTGTATAGGCCTTCACCACCAACTACAACAATGGAATCTCCAATTGAGCCCCACGCCTTTTTGAATTCTGAAAGCCGAGAATCATCTAGATCGAGGAAATACATCACTTCATAGCGCAACTCGCTGACGTCAACACTTCCATCACCTGCATGACGCAGAGACACGGCCTCTAGTTGCTCGACTGATGGGCCATCAGAATTATCAGGCTCTGGCATTGCTTCACCATCTGCAATATGAATTGCAGAATCAAGGAGCAACAAGAAACCAGCACCACCAGCATCGACAACGCCGGCATCTTTCAACACAGGCAACATGTCAGGCGTGCGAGCGAGAGCGTCACGACCAGCAGTGCGAGCAGCTTGCAACGTTGCTGTCAGCGTTGCGCCATTGCTGACTGCAATGGCAGCTGCATCAGCCGATTCGCGCACAACAGTAAGAATTGTTCCTTCGATTGGCTTGAGTACCGCTTCATATGCAGCAGCAGACGCACGCTTCAACGCCTCTGCCATTCGTGATGCAGTGACCTTGCCGTCAGTTGATTCACTGATCGTGCTTGCAAGGCCTCGCAAGATTTGACTGAGAATGACGCCACTATTTCCGCGCGCCCCCATGAGCGACCCATGACTTATTGCTTGACACGTCGGAGCCATGGCGTGGTCGGCACCTTCAAGTTCTGCCACCACCGCATCAAGCGTGCGGGCCATATTTGTGCCTGTGTCGCCATCGGGAACGGGATAGACGTTCATCCGGTTGATGCCAGGGGCATGAGCTTTCATCGCATCGCGGAAGGTCACGACCGTTTGGCGGATCTCGTCTGCACCGAAGAGTTCCATGGCTGCCACAGAGTTGAGGCTAGTAAAGAGGGCATGCCCTTTGCGTATCTCATGACGAAATGGCCAGATATTTGCCACTTTCCCCTGATTCTCTGCCATTCCTAGTTGGGGGGTCTTTGATCTGGCTGATACATTAAGAAACTGCGTTCGGAAGACGTACATCGCCTTCCCATAACCGAAGAGGAAACCAAAATGGCTGCAGTATGCGAAGTGTGTGGCAAAGGCCCATCGTGGGGTATGTCAGTGTCTCACTCACACGTGCGCACCAAGCGCCGTTGGAGCCCAAATATCCAGCGCGTTCGTGCCATGATCAACGGCGCTCCACGACGTGTACACGTCTGCACCGGCTGCATTAAGTCCGGAAAGATCACCAAGGTCGGCCGCTAAGGCCATTGCCATGCAAGGTGTTATCAAGGCATTCGATCCAACAAGCGGAGACGGTGTCGTTGTGTGTGACACCGACCTAACTGATTACACCCTTGCGCCCAATGCGCTCGAGGGCTCCATCTTTCGTATGTTGCGCCAAGGCCAACGCGTCGTATTCACTCTCGATGCCTCTGGGCGTGCCACACGTCTCAGCCTCGGTTCAGAGTCTGATATGGGCACCCCCGCTGTTTAGTTCTTAGACTCTTTCTATTCACCGGTTCCCCCCGAACCTTCACGTACCCCAAGGATCGCTCATGGCTGCAACTACTGGCAACGCACGGCTCACTCAGTGGGTAAAAGATTGGGCAGAGGTTCTTCAACCTGATGCCATCTATTGGTGTGATGGTTCAGCAGATGAGTACGAACGTCTCTGCCAAGTATTAGTTGACGCTGGCATTTTCACAAAACTTGATGAAGCAAAACGCCCGAACAGTTACTGGGCACATTCTGATCCAGGCGACGTTGCTCGTGTCGAAGATCGCACATTCATTTGTTCAACAAACGAATCTGATGCAGGCCCAAACAACAACTGGCGTGAACCATCCGGAATGCGCGCCGAGATGATGGATCTGTACAAGGGCGCCATGAAAGGCCGCACCATGTATGTGGTTCCATTCTCAATGGGACCACTCGGATCACCGATTGCACACATTGGTGTTCAATTGTCAGACAGCGCATACGTTGCTGTCAACATGCGCATCATGACCCGTATGGGTCAAGGAGCTCTCGATGTACTCGGCGACAACGATTGGGTGCCGTGTGTTCATTCCGTTGGTGCACCACTTACACCTGGCCAAAAAGATTCTGCGTGGCCATGCAACCCTGACAACAAATACATAGTTCACTTCCCCGAGACTCGCGAAATCATGTCGTACGGTTCCGGGTACGGCGGCAACGCGTTGCTCGGCAAGAAGTGCTTCGCACTGCGCATTGCTTCAGTGATGGCACGTGATGCTGGCTGGCTTGCAGAGCACATGCTGATTTTGAAGCTCACAAATCCAGCTGGCGCATTCAAGTACATCGCAGCTGCATTTCCATCTGCATGCGGAAAAACAAACCTCGCAATGCTTGTGCCAACAATTCCAGGCTGGAAAGCCGAAACAATTGGTGACGACATTTGTTGGATGAAGTACGGCGCCGATGGCCGCTTGTATGCCATCAATCCAGAAGCAGGGTTCTTTGGTGTTGCACCAGGAACTGGTTACGACACGAACGCCAATGCCATGGAAACCATGACTAGCAACTCGATTTTTACGAACACTGCACTGACACCTGCTGGTGATGTGTGGTGGGAAGGCATGAGCGAAGAAGCACCTGCACGTGCAACCGACTGGAAAGGCAATGCGTGGAACCCAGAAGTGGAAACTCCTGCTGCTCATCCGAATGCTCGCTTCACAGCACCTGCATCACAGTGCCCATGTATCGCACCTGAGTGGCAAGACCCAGCTGGTGTGCCAATTTCAGCCATCTTGTTCGGTGGACGTCGTCGCACCACAGTCCCATTGGTCACCGAAGCATTCGACTGGGACCACGGCGTATTCCTCGGCAGCATCATGGCGTCTGAGACAACTGCAGCAGCCGGTGGCGCTGTTGGCAACTTGCGCTTTGACCCAATGGCGATGCTTCCTTTCTGCGGATACAACATGGCCGACTACTTCGGACATTGGCTCAAGGTTGGCGCTGCCACCAAGAGCGAAAACCTTCCAAAGATTTTCTTTGTGAACTGGTTCCGTCGTGACGAAGATGGTCGCTTCATGTGGCCGGGATACGGCGAAAACAGCCGCGTACTCAAATGGATCTTTGACCGTGTTGACGGAAACGCAAACGCAACCAAGACTGCAATTGGCTACTTGCCATCCCCGTCAGATATTGATGTCACTGGCCTCAACGTCACAGACGCAGACATGAATGCTTTGTTGTCAATTGACTCTGAAGGCTGGAAATCAGCTTTGCCGCAAATGCGCGATCATTACGCCCAGTTCGGAGCAAAACTTCCTGCGCCGTTGACTACTGCACTGAACGAACTTGAGTCGTCGCTCAAATAATTAGGCGCGGCCAACCAACATGGCCCGAATACCGAGCCCCATTAGGAACAAGCCGCCGAAGCCATATAACAAGTACGTCTTGTTCTTGAGCTGATGGCGATAGCTGTAGATGATTGCTACCGACATGATGGCAACAAAACCATAAAACGCGTGGAATGCAGGAAACTCAAGTTTGTTCTTGTTGACCATGATGACGCCAAGAGTGACCTGAACAAAAATGGTGAACTGAGCAACACCTGTGTACCACCAGAGTGCACGAGTGCGTAGTGGCGTGATCTTGTGCGCTGCAAGTGCCCACACACCCGCAAGACCATTGCTGATGATTGCAACCCAGGCCCACGCTTTATGAATGTCGAGAATTAGCAAAGAAAGCACGTGACCAAATCTATCTAGCGAATAAGCGTGTCGGCTTCGTTGCCGGACTCAATAAGGACAAGTTTTCCGTCAACAACTTCAAAGGTTGTGACTGAACAATTGTCAAGACTGGCAATAACCATTGCATCATTGTCCGTCGCAACACCAATGACGGCATTGATGGCAATGAAATGACTGAATACCACTGTGTCAGTTGTGATTTCTGCAACTCGTTGCCCAATTGCATTGCG
>JBAXVL010000030.1:0-19903 GCA_037129095.1 Actinomycetota bacterium
GTTCAGGGAAGCGCTGACGATGTTGTTGCTGGCTACGGCTGGTTGAGTCGCTGCCACCTTCTGAGAAAGTGTGTAACCAGTAGTCAAACCAATAAGGGCTGTAGCTGAAAGGCCGGCGGCCAATATGCGAGCCGACATGGCTGGGTGTTTTTTGCGAGTACCAATTTTTTTTGTGCGAGTCACCTGTGGTGCTGGGGGCACAACGTCAGCTTGGTTCAGTAGTGGATCATTCATGATTAATCATCGTCTCTTTTGTTTTGGTCGCCGTTGTCTTGGTGATCATCATCACCTGAGAAGGGAACGCTTGGCTTGGTTGAGTTGCTGGTTGGCTTAACAGTAGTGAGCGGAGCTACGGGTTCTGACGTAACACTGACAGAAACTTTCCCGTCTGCAAGGTGTGAGAGAAATTCAATCCGTGCGTTAGCTGACACGAAATGAACTTTCACATCACCATTTGGTTGAAGTTGGGCTGGTTCAGATGACCAGCCAGCTGACGGCACAACATTGCTGACAGCGATTCCTCCTGAACTCATGTCGATTACAACTGAACCTGACGAACCAACCTGGTATGTCGTGGTGGTGTTGTTCAGAACAGATGACTGAACCGGTATCGATTGTTGAACTACTTGGCCAGGGATTGTGGAGACTGCATCGACCACTGGGGATGCCGGGGAATCAACGACGGCTGATTGTGTCGACGATGTGGTGCTGAGAACGCTGGAATTGACTGCGTAGGCGGCTGCTCCGGCGGCCAGTACTCCCGCGATGGAGAGGGCGGTTGTTAGTCCTGCCTTCATGATGTGCTCCTTTGTGGGCCGATAGCCCTTGTTCATCACAGTAGGCGCTAAAAATGATGAGAACGGTGTGGGATTATCCAAGATTCATCCAAATCCAAAGTCGAGCGTTAGGTCACGTGTCGAGAAAGAGGCACAATGGGGTTGTGAAGGTATTGCTTGTGGAAGACGATGTGGCAATCGCAGAGTCAGTATCGGCATCACTTGTTAATGCAGGAATGAGCGTTCACCATTCGGCAACAGGGGCTGATGCAATCGTGGCCGCAAAAGAGTTTTTGCCTGAAGTTATTCTGATGGATCTCGGATTACCGGACATGGACGGCCTTGATGTTTCCAAAAGCATCCGTGAATTTTCTACTACGCCAATAATCATTGTCAGTGCGCGTGGAGATGAACTAGATCGTGTTCTTGGACTTGAACTAGGTGCAGACGATTATGTTGTTAAACCATTTAGCCAGAGAGAGCTACTTGCTCGCATAAAGGCCGTGACTCGACGTGGACACGACACGCATGCATCAGATGTTGTAGTTCTATCGACTCGTGTTGTTATTGATGAAAGAACACATAGTGCAACTCTTGATGGTGAAGAAGTTGTACTCACTGCGAAGGAATTTGATTTGCTTGCATTCTTGTCATCAGAACCTGGTGTTGTTTTTCGCCGTAATGACATCTTGGAACATGTGTGGGATACCAATTGGTACGGCACGACAAAAACTCTTGACGCTCACATTGCATCAATTCGCAAGAAGCTAGGCAGTCCAGATTGGATTCAAGCCGTTCGTGGCGTCGGTTTCAAATTTGTAGAGGTTCCAAAATGAAGATGCGACTTATTGGCGCATTGGTGACAGTCGCGGTTCTGATTCTTCTTGTCTTCAGCATTCCGTTAGCGTCGTTTGTTGCGCGAGTAGAGCGCGAACGTTTAGTGACAGCACTTGAACGTGATGCCTTTATTTTGGCTGGTCACGCAAAAGAAACCTTGAACATCACGGTGGGTGCGGTTCTCCCATCGTTGCAGCCGTACGTTGACAGCTACAGCAAGGCAAGTGATGCACGCATCGTTGTTACAAACTCAACCGGGTTAGTTGTCTCCACCAGCGATCCAACTATTTTGTTTGGCACTGACTTTTCCAACCGACCTGAAGTGGCTGGCGCATTGAAAGGTATGCCCGCAGTAGGCGAGCGCAACTCCGCAACGCTTGGCGAACGAATGCTCTATGTGGCTGTGCCGGTGTTGCTTGGTGACAAGGTGCTTGGCGTGGTGCGTCTTTCCCACCCGAAATCACACGTTGATAAAGAAGTACAAGATCACGTAATGGGCATTGTCGCTGCTGGTCTGATCACATTGCTTGCTGCAGCGTGCGTTGCAATTCCGCTTGCGCTCACTATTGCTCGCCCGATTAGTCGCCTCAAGACCAGTACCGAAAGCCTTGCTGATGGCGATTTCTCCGTTCATGCTGACGATACGAAGGGTCCGCCAGAGGTGCGCGAACTATCCCGTTCGTTTAATGCCATGGCTGGGCGAATCGGTCTGATGCTTGAAAGCCAGCAACATTTCTCAGGGGCTGTGTCTCATCAGTTGCGCACGCCATTGACTGCTTTACGTTTGCGTCTAGACCAGGCACAAGAAGCCGTAGGGGATAGTACGTCACCTGTAGCTATGGCACTTGAGGCATCACGACTAGAAACCGATCGTTTGCAGGAGATGATTGAACAACTATTGGCATTGTCTCGCTTGGAAGGTGGTTCAACTGTCACTGTAAAAGTCAATGCATCAGTGATTGTTCGCAGCAGAGTCGCGATGTGGGAGCCACTAGCTCATGAACACAACATCACTCTCAAAATAGTGGGACTTGAAACTGCACCGTGCGTTGCTCTAGATGGTGCTCTTGAACAAATTGTTGATAACTACATTGACAACGCGTTGACTGCCGCGCCTGATAATTCCACCATCACAATCGAAGTGCATCGTGTTCATCGTCATATTCATATTGATGTCATTGACGAAGGCCCGGGGTTGTCAGAAGAGAAACGAACTCTTGCGTTTGAACGTTTTTGGCGTGGCACTGACATTGAAAACGCACCAGGAACCGGACTCGGTTTGTCTATTGTTCGCCAGCTCGCCGTTGCTAGTGGTGGTGTTGCTGAGTTACTGCCTCGTGCCAATGGTGAGCGCGGGTTAATCGCTCGAATCTCATTGCTGGCGCGCTAACGCGTACTAGAGGATGTCGCCAATCCAAAATGGCACACGTTCTAACAAATTCAAACTGACGTTTCGGCATGTATCAAGAACTGCGCACACTGGGTCGTTGTCGCCCTTGTAAACATTTGCCAATGACACTGGCACGCGACTCACCACGGTGAGGCTGCGTTCTGGTGCATCAGTGACCTGGTGAAACGAATCGATTGCAGAAATTTCTAGCGGCAGTTCGACACCGCCAAGTCCTGCGACCTCAGTAGCAAGCACCAGTAAATCAGGTGGGTGGACGAGCGGAGGGAAGGCCCAAGTGAAGACAAGCGGAAAGGTAAAGCCTTCTGGCGGCTCATCGTCGGGGTCATCCATGGCAAGCACGGCATCTTCAAAACTCAGCAGTGTGCGAGGGTCAATTTCTAGGCTGACATGAAGGTCGATAGGGCCGTTACATGCCTCTTCGGGGTGCAGGTCTACTTCCCAGAGTTGACGCAGTGAGTACGTCTCTACAAAGTGACGCTCGTCATGGACATGAAACCCATGGTCGACGGCATGACTCTTTAGATCGGTGACAAATCCGGCAATGTCAATAACGGCCACGTCATGGACACTACCGTTCAGTTGTGCCCCATTTCGATTACAACTCTGAGGACCGCGATCTCTTGGGGTTTCTCCACGACGTGGCTGATGCTGCCGCCGACACCTTGGACGAGATTGCCGACTGGTCAATGTCGGGTGAGCGCGAGGGTCAATATTCGGCTGATGTCGTGATCGACGATGTCATTGTTGATTTGTTGCAAGCATCGGGTTTTGAAGTTCTGTCGGAAGAGAGTGGAATCGCCGACATTGTGTGGCCAATTACAGACGACAGATTGCTCGTTGTTGTTGACCCATTAGATGGTTCAACAAATGCAAGTAAAGGTCTTCCATGGTTTGCAACATCATTGTGTGTCGTTGACCGTCACGGTTTACGTGCGGCTTTGGTGGCAGAGCAGTCGGGTAGTGAAACACGATATGGCGCATCGCGCGGTGGTGGCGCTAATCGCGATGGAATACCTGTGCGCGTTAACCCACTTGCCAATGTGTCGCAAGCCGTCGTTGGAACTAATGGCGCACCGCCATATCCGCACGGGTGGTGGCAGTTCCGCACTCTTGGAGCAGCAGCTCTTGATATCTCGCTCGTAGCGACAGGTGGTCTTGACGGTTACGTCGATTTCCATGACCATGGTGTCTGGGATTACTTGGCAGCTGTTCTGATTTGTCAGGAGGCTGGCGCCATTGTTGGCGAGGTAGACGGCAGGGACTTGCTCACTATTGATCCTCTTGCGCGCCGCAGCCCCGTCGTTGCCTCCTCTCAAGCCCTTTTTGACTCTCTGCTTGATACCGCTCGCGCTAATCGCCATTAGCCATTACGGTCGCATCGCGTGGCGCCCCTAATGTGAAGGGCTGAATCACATCTCACATTGGATCAACGGCGCCCCTGTTGCTGGCACATCTGGCCGAAGCGGTGCAGTCTTTAATCCCGCTACCGGTGTTCAAAGCTCAATTGTTGATTTCGCATCTGTGCAAGAAATAGATGCTGCTGTTGCGGCGGCAACGGCTGCTTTTCCTGCATGGCGTGCAACAAACTTGTCACGTCGCGCTGAGATTATGTTCAATGTTCGCAACTTGGTGCAGAGCAATCGAAATGAAATTGCTGCACTGTTGAGCGCTGAGCATGGCAAAGTCATCACAGATGCTCTTGGCGAAATTGCTCGCGGTCTGGAGAATGTTGAGTTTGCCTGTGGAATTCCGCACCTTCTCAAGGGCAGTTATAGCGAACAGGCAGCAACTGGTGTTGACGTCTACAGCATTCGCCAACCACTTGGTGTTGTTGCAGGCATTACGCCATTCAACTTTCCAGCAATGGTTCCGATGTGGATGTTTGCAAGTGCGATTGCATGTGGCAATACCTTTATCTTGAAACCCAGTGAGAAGGATCCATCTGTTGCGTTGTTCCTTGCAGATTTATTGAAGCAAGCCGGCGTTCCTGATGGTGTGTTCAACGTTATTAATGGCGACAAAGTTGCCGTTGATCGTTTGCTTGAACATCCTGATGTTGCTGCCATCTCATTTGTTGGCTCTACCCCCATCGCGAAGTACATCTACGAGACCGGCACAAGAAATGGAAAGCGTGTGCAAGCACTAGGTGGCGCCAAGAACCACATGTTGGTACTGCCAGATGCTGACCTTGATATGGCAGCCGATGCAGCAGTGAGTGCGGCATACGGTTCAGCAGGAGAGCGTTGTATGGCCATCTCTGTACTGCTTGCTGTTGATTCAGTTGCAGACGCATTGATCAAAAAAGTGCAAGAACGAATTCCTGCAATTTCCGTTGGGCCGGCCAGTGACTCTGCCAATGAAATGGGACCGCTAATAACTGCAGAACATCGCGACAAAGTGGCTGGTTATCTCGCTGGTGCTGCAGCAGAAGGTGCAACAGTTGTCGTAGACGGGCGTAGCAATGTGCCAGCAGATGGTTTCTTTATTCGCCCCAGCATTATTGATGGTGTGAAGCCGGGCATGCGTTGCTACGACGAAGAAATCTTTGGCCCAGTATTAAATGTCGTACGTGTCAAGTCATATGCCGAAGGTGTGGCACTGATCAATGCCAACCAGTTCGGTAACGGTGTTGCTTTGTTCACTCGCGATGGCGGAGTGGCGCGCGAATTCCAATTCGACGTCAGTGTAGGAATGGTCGGCATTAACGTGCCTATTCCCGTTCCTGTGTCGTATTACTCATTCGGCGGATGGAAGAACAGTTTGTTCGGAGACCACCACATGTATGGTCCTGAAGGAATTAACTTCTTCACACGCAGCAAAGTGGTGACGTCTCGCTGGCCAGACCCGCGTACATCAAGTGTTGATCTTGGGTTCCCGCAGAACCGCTAAGACTTATTTGCCCGTGTAATACGTGTCGGCGATGTCAAGAACTTGGTCGATGATGGCCAAGCCTTCAGCTATCTCTGCATCGCTCGTCGTAAGAGGAGGAGTGACGTGGATTCGGTTGAAATGAGTAAACGGCCACAAGCCTTTGGCTTTTGCAGCGGCAAGAACTTCACCCATCGGCTTTGCGTCTGCACCTGTTGCGTTGAACGGCACGAGCGGTTCACGCGTGTCACGGTCACGCACTAGTTCGATCGCCCAAAAGCATCCGAGCCCCCGTATGTCACCAACGCTTGGGTGCTTTGCTTGAATTGCAGCTAAGCCGGGCGCAATGACATCGGAGCCGAGGCGGCGAGCCTTCTCAATGATCTTTTCTTCTTTATAGATATTGATCGAGGCAATCGCTGAGGCACATGCCAGTGGGTGACCTGAATAAGTAAGACCACCAGGGAACTGGCGTTCGCGGAATGAATCTGCAATGCGATCAGAAATGATTACGCCACCAAGAGGGACATAGCCAGAGTTGATTCCCTTGGCAAAACAGATGAGGTCCGGGGTGACGTTCCAATGGTCGACAGCAAACCATTCGCCGCAGCGGCCAAAGCCCGCCATCACTTCATCACAAATCATCACGATTCCGTGTTGGTCACAAATGTCGCGTACGCCTTGTAGGTATCCGGCGGGTGGAACCAAGATGCCGTTTGTGCCGACAACTGTTTCCAAAATGATGGCAGCGATGTAATTGCCACCTTCCACCATGATGGTGTCGCGCAAGTGTTGCAACGCGCGCTCACATTCTTCGGCTTCGTTCTGGGCGTGAAACGCGGAACGGTAGGTGTATGGTCCCCAAAATTTAATGATGCCTGGCATTGCAGGTTCTGCTGGCCAACGACGTGGATCGCCAGTGAGTTGAATAGCACCGCCCGTTGCGCCGTGGTAGCTGCGGTACGTGGTGAGAACTTTGTTACGGCCTGTATGCAGCCGCGCCATGCGCATTGCATTCTCTGTTGCTTCAGCTCCGCCATTTGTGAAGAACACCATATTGAGATCGCCAGGAGCAAGCTCTGCTATCAATCGCGCTGCTTCACCGCGCTCTTCGTTTGCATGAAAAGGCGCAATGGTGCACATCTTGTCTACTTGTGCCTTGATGGCCTCCAGCATTTTCGGGTGTTGATGGCCGATGTTCACATTTATCAATTGGCTCGAGAAGTCAAGGAAACGCTTTCCGTCTTCATCCCAGAAACAAGAACCTTCTGTGCGCGCTACGACAAGGGGGGTGATGAGGGATTGTGCCGACCATGAATGAAAAACATGTTTACGGTCATTAGTAAATGCTTGAGAAGCCATGACCAACTCTAACCGAGGGTGTAATGCCGCCCCCATGGGCTAAAAAGGGGAATGCGAAAAATTCTTCTCGTCATTGCCTTGGGTCTGATCTCTAGTGTGGTGTCGCAGCAGCCCGCACATGCCGCATCGTGTTCGCATGGGGGTTCATGCTCGATTGGTGATACTGGCCCAGCAGGCGGCACCATTGTGTTTGATGCGGGTTCCGTGAAGTGGTGGGGTCAATATCTGGAAGCAAGGCCGATCCTTAGTGCGGGTGAAATTCCGTGGTCATTGAAGCCCACCGAGTCGTTGTACCCGAATGACCCATCACAACGGATGCACATTGATGCAAAGGCAATTGGAATGGGTCGCACAAATACGGCAAACATTGTTGCGCAAAGCGGACCAGGGCAATACGCGGCAGCTGTCGTAGATAATTTTGTCGTTAATAAATACGACGATTGGTTTTTGCCATCCGTCGATGAATTAAACGCTGTCTATTTCGCACGCGCCATAAAAGGGGTGCCAAAAATGGCACCAGTTCCGTATTGGTCATCAAGTGAAAATTCTGCCAACTACGCGTGGTACCAATTATTTCAAGATGGCACACAATTCACAGATGAGAGTGGTGTCGGAGCAATAACGGGGATCAAACAACTCACACGTAGTCGTTTACATCGCGGGTCAGGTTTTCCATCGTTGCCATTCGGGCTTGTTGCCATGCGTGCATTTCCTACGGGGTCAGGAATTGTTCCACCGCTATCTGCACCTGCGTTAACTGGCACAACGTGCACTGTCGAAGGTCCATGCCGCATAGGAGACATCGGTCCTGCTGGAGGAGTGGTTTTTTACGACGCCGGAATGCATACCTCATGGGGTCGGTATCTGGAAGCAGCTCCAGTGGAAACTGAAGGTGTTGGTGTGCCATGGAAACGGCTGACCGCTAATGATGCGAAGAGACCTATTTATCGCAACGTATTGAAAGTGAAAGCGCAGACCCAGCGAGTTCTATCAACGCAAGTAGGAATGGGAAAAGTGAACACAGACAGAATCGTAAAAATTTACGGTCGGGGTAGGTACGCGGCCCGCTACGCAGACGGATTGGTCTACAACGGATTCGACGACTGGTTCTTACCATCAAAAAACGAACTCAATGTGATGTATTCAGTTCTTGGCACTGCAAAGCCCAAGATTGGCGCGTACGCAAATAGTTTTTATTGGTCGTCTAGTGAGTACGACTTCAATAATGCATGGACTGTGAATTTCAAAGATGGCCAGCAATTTGATAGAGAAAAATGGTTATTACCGGACACAATTAATGGTGTGAAAGCCCAGCGGGTGCGAGCAATCCGAGCATTCGGCTGACGTGTGACCCCTTCTGTTCATCAGCCGCAAGTACGGTGAGGTTATGAATTTTTCGAAGCGCGCATTTGCAATTGCGGCACTGTTTTTCGCAGGTGTGCTGACATCGTCATCGGTACATGCAATAAGTGTTGCTGCGCCATGGATTCAGGCTCCTACCAAGGTTGCATATGGTGGCTCTGTGTGGTCCACTTCAACCACTGGTGCGGCATTGTCCTTCACGGTTAAGGGCAAGTCATTTGCTATGTGGTTCACGGCTGGACCAAAGAGTGGCAAAGTGGCCGTGTATGTGAATGGAAAGCAATCTCGAATTATTGACCAGTATTCGCCTAAGACCATTCGGCGTGCGGTCGTTGTCACTCGTGCGCAGTCATCGAACACCGTGATGGTTGTTGCGTTGGCTACAAGGAATAAGAAGTCAAAAGGCAAAAAAGTTACAGTTGACGCCTTCTCTCCCAATGCCTCGCGTTGTTCAAAAGGTTGTGTCAAAACCCCTGTTCCGCATTCGGTACCAGGAATGGTAGAGATCTCTGGAACGGACCAAGTGTGGTATCCCTCTGCTGTGCCAGCAACAACATCACCTGAATGGGTCGTAGCAATAGGCAGTTACGTACGCGGACAAGACGTGACACCGATTGATATTGCAGTGCCAGTCATTCGAGCTGCTGCATGTGATCAAGCAAAAAAAGTTCCTCGCGGAGTGGTCATGTTGTCGTTTGGTGCGCAAACCGCAACCGGAACTAATGGGTTTGGAAAAGCAATAACAACTGAACAGATTGTTGCAACAGCTTCTGCGTGGGCCACAGGGCTTGCTGAATGCGGAACCGGACAATGGGAAGTATCGCTTGGTACAAGCAACTCAGGCGGAGTCACTCGGTACAACGGTTTCTTGGGTGGTATTGCCTGGGCAAAGGTGGTTGCGGCTGCTCAAGCAGGGGCTGATCCTCGCACGGTGGTGTCGGGTTCTGTTGACTTAGAACCCGGTTGGGGGCCACCTGGTCAGGCTCGTGCATGGGCTGACGGGTATGTGCGAACAACGAACGCGCGCTTGTGGAACTTTGGTTCTGCTGATGGTTGCCCACAAACAATCAGTGCAGACCTCACATGTAACAACGGATGGACAATTGATGATGTGTTGTGGGTATCAGCTCATGCTGGCCCAAACATTTATGCCATGCCACAAATTCATACGAAAAGTGGTGCGTTGTCGAAGCAGTGGGCAGTACTTGCAGCTCGTGCATTAGAAATGAAAATGCCACTACGGATTGCGGCTTTGACGGTACAAACTGCGGCGTGTTCACAAGTCAGAGGCGGTTGTCCAACAACTGGCATCTCGGCATGGGATGCGTGGGCGCAATTGCGACGAGCTCTCGATGCAATTCCTGCAACTGCTGGTACGCCAGTCGGTGCCCCAATGGATATTCGGTGGGGTTGGGCGAACGGGTTTGTCATTCCGACACCAACAACAACAACCACTTCTACGACGACCACTACGACAACTGTGTCGCCACCCACTAATACAACTGTCGCCCCAACGGCCACCACCGTGACGTCCTCAACATCTACGACGACATCTACGACGACCACAACGGTTGCTCCTGCTACCACCTCGACAAGTTCTACGACCACGACTACTACGCGGCCCCCTGGTTGACGACTGTCTGTAGTTGTTCAGGCTCCATTTTGGGTGAATTAGTCTCTCCGTATGAGTCGAATAGAAACTGCTGAGAACTTCGCCCGCACGCCGTGGCATCTTCGTGATAACTGGGAGCCCATGCAGGTGGAAATCACCAGCACAGATATGCATGTTGAAGGAGTAATTCCTCCCGAACTTGACGGTCTGTATGTTCGTACGGGTCCAAACCCGGCAAGTGGGACATCGCCTCACTGGTTCTTTGGAGACGGAATGCTGCATGGCGTTCGCATCAGAGATGGCAGAGCCGAGTGGTATCGCAATCAGTATGTAAATACTGCAAGTTCCTCATCAGCAAGAAAACTCCCGTATGACCGCGTGCCTGAACTCGCACGAGGTACTGGTAACACACACGTGTTGCCTCACAACGGATCTTTGCTGGCACTTGAAGAAGGGCATTGGCCATTCAAGATTGATGGCAATCTGCAAACGCTTGGATATGAAAACTATGACGGTGCATTGACGTGCTCAATGACTGCACACCCGAAGATTTGTCCTGTCACCGGCGACTTGCTTGCATTTAGTTATTTCTCGTTTCAGCCGCCGTACGTTCACTACATCCGTATTGGCGCAGATGGAAAACTGAAACAACTTGATCCCATTGATGTGCCGAATATGGTGATGATGCATGACTTCAACATCACGCAAAAGAACGTCATCTTTATGGATTTGCCTTTGCAATTTGACCTGGGAGAGATTGCATCTGGTATTCCGTTCAAGTTCAATCGCGATGCCGGCGCACGACTTGGTGTGATGCCACGTGATGGTCGAGGTAGTGACACTCGCTGGTTTGATATTGATCCGTGTTACGTGTTTCATCCGGTGAATGCTTATGACGACGGTGAGAACATCGTGATTCATGTGTCGCGGCAGAACGAAGCATTCGGTTCAAGCTCTGACGACTACGCAGAAGTGGGTCGTCTCTACAAGTGGACCATTGACCCCATCTCTGGAAAAGTCACCGAAGAAATGGTTGATGATCGTCCCGGAGATTTTGGTCGTGTGAACGACGCGTACGTTGGCTCGAAAGCTCAGTTCGCCTATCTTATGTCTTTAGGCGGAGAAGGGAACTCTGAAGAGCCCATCTATGGCTCCTCCTTGTGGAAATACGACTTGTCAACCGGCCAGTGTTGGGAACATCACCTCGGTGCAACGACTCGCGGAGGAGAACCAGTGTTTGCGGCATCCTCTAAAGATGGTGCAGAAGACGATGGGTATGTCATGGCAATTGTTCATGACACAGCTACTGAAAAATCACGATTGATCATCATTGATGCGCAGAATTTCACAGCCCCTCCACTTGCAACAATTCACTTGCCGCAGCGAGTGCCCTATGGTGCGCACGGAAGTTGGGTGCCCTCGGGCGTCATAACAATGTAGGGGGGAGCCCAGGACGCCGATATGCTGTTGTCTCCGAAACATTCGGGCGTTTAGCTCAGTTGGCTAGAGCATCTCCCTTACAAGGAGAGGGTCGGGGGTTCGAGTCCCTCAACGCCCACTAGAAGTCACAGTCCCACCACAAGGGGCCGTTGTATATCCTTCAGTCGTGGCACTGTCTCGACGCACCTTTCTCTCCGCCGTTGGCGCGTTAGCCGTTGGTGGCGCGGGATACGAATTAAGCCGGTTGATGCCGGGGACTACGCCCCGAGAGAATCTCAATCTGGGTACCGGACCATTAACGACGGACTTTGTTCCTTCGACGTTTATTACTCCCACCGAGCAGTTCTTCAGAATCGATACAGCATTCGATTCGATTCCAAACATTGATGCAAGCACTTGGACGTTGCGTATTCATGGCATGGTGGACAAGGAAGTGACACTCACCATGGCTGACCTAGCTGCGATGCCTCAGGTAGAACATGTCATCTCATTGGGTTGCGTCTCCAACGAAGTCGGTGGTGATTTGATTGGCACTGCGAAATGGGGAGGAGTTTTGTTGGCAGATGTTCTTCGACTTTCTGGAGTGCACGGAAACGCTCAGCAACTTGTAAGCAGAAGTCAGGATGGTTGGACGTGTGGTTCCCCGGTCAATGCGTTGATGGATGGCAGACCTGCAATGTTGGTCACCAGTATGAACGACGCTCCACTGTCTGCAAAGCACGGGTTCCCGGTACGTATGTTGGTGCCAGGGTTGTTTGGATATGTCTCAGCAACAAAGTGGCTAACAGAGATGGAACTCACCACGTGGGATGCATTTGATGCATACTGGGTTACAACCGGATGGGCCAAACAGGCACCGATGTTGTCATCGAGTCGTATCGACGTGCCACGCAATAATTCAACTGTAAAGAATCAGGCTGTTACGCGAGTTGGCGGTTTTGCTTGGGCGCCGCGAAGCGGAGTGCGCACCGTGCAAGTGCGCGTTGATGGGGGCGAATGGAAAGATGCCGTCATTGGCCAACATGACACAGGTGATGCATGGGCCGAATGGTCATTTGATTGGGCACCAACGTCGGGTCAACATCAACTTGAAGTGCGTTGTATTGATGCCAACGGAAACGCACAAGACGAAACTATTCGCCCTGTCGAACCAAGCGGAGCCACGGGGCTTCACTCAATCATGATTCACGTTGTGTAGAAACCGCCAGCAGCGGTGGACTACTTCTGGAGGGTGTGTTCCACCATTGAGATCAGGTTGTCAACATCCGAGAAACTGATGAGTGGGTTCATGAACGTGAACTTCAGGGCGGCGCGCCCATTGATCTCTGTGCGGCCAAGGACCATGTCTCCGGCCATCAGCAGGTTCTGTTGAGCATGTCGTAGGTCGTCTGCATCGCAACCGACAGCATCAAACACACACATTGGTCCGGTCGGTTGGGTGAGAAGAGTGAGAACAGGGGATTTGTTGATCTGGTCGGCGGCGTAGGCACTGAGTTCAACAACACGATGAAGCATTTCGGTGAATGCAGTGCGCCCAATTGTTCGCAGCGATACAACAACCTTTGCCGCATCAAAGCGACGAGACGTATCGAGAGATCGTCCGACAAGGTTGATCATGCCGGGTACTTCATCACCACGGTCAAGGTATTTAGATTTCACGCGTAAGAGGTCAAACCTCTCGACATCTTTGACAATGAGTGCACTGGCGTTGAATGGTTGAAACCACAGTTTGTGAAAGTCGATGGTGACTGAATCTGCACGAGCGATTCCGTGCAACATGGGGGCTAGTTGTGGCGACATTAAGTATGAACCAGCGACTGCAGCATCAATATGAAACCAGGCGTTGATTTGTTCACATCGTGTCGCAATGTCATCAAGTGGGTCAATGACCCCAAGGTCTGTGGTTCCGCCTGTACCGACGATTGCAATGATGGTGTGCTTCGCTTTGATCTGTTCTGCAATGGTTGAATCAAGAGCGTTGATGTCCATAGCGCCACTGGGTGTACTGGCGACAGTGACTACAGAATCGCGGCCGAGACCAAGTTGTGCTGCTGCGCGTTGAATAGAAAAATGTGCTTGATCGGAGCAGAGAATGCGCCACGTTGCCGCTTGCGGTGGAAGTCCTGTTTTGAGAACATCAACACCGATGAGAGACGCGGCCCACGAACGAGCCAGTGTGATTCCGAGAACGTTTGATGCTGTTCCGCCTGAAGTCATTACACCTGAACCGGTTGATGGCATGCCCATGAGGTTGGCGAGCCAACTTGTGAGATGAAGTTCTACTTCTGTTGCTGCAGGCGCTTGATCCCAACTATCCATTGACTGGTTCATCACAGCAATGGACATCTCTGTAACAACACTTGGAATCATGGTTGGCGGATGAAGGTGAGCAACGCACGCAGGGTCAAACGGCACCACACTGTTGGCCCACACCGAAGTTCCGAACTCCTGAAGAACCTCGGTTAAGGGAGTTCCTTTGTCGGGGCATACACCGGTAGCCCAAATGAGGTCGTGCAGTTCAGTCGGTGACAGTGCGCTACGTGGTCCTGCCGGACGTTGGATGCTTTCAACTGCTACCTGTGCAGCGTCAGTTAGTTGCTGTCGGCCTTGTTCATCAAGCGAGACAAAAATGTCGCGCCATGGTGTGGCGGTCATGCCACTGAGGCCACACACACCTCGGCAAAGGCGTCGCTAAGGCGTTCAAGACCTATGCCTAGTTCCTCGTCTGTAGTGGTGAGAGGTGGCAAGAGCTTGACTACTTGATCGCCCGCGCCGCATGTTTCAACAATGAGCTGACGGGCAAAAGCTGCACGCGCCACACGGTCAGCAAGTTCAGTATTTTTCACATCAAGTCCGCACAGAAGTCCGTTGCCATTGACGGTGAAATTAAGAGATTCATACGTGTCGGCGATTGTTTGCAATGCGTCGCGTACAAAGATGCCTTTGTACTTAGTGTCTTGTTCGAACAAGTTGTCGCTCCAGTAGGTCTGCATCATCTTCGTAGACGTAGCGAATGCAAGGTTGTTGCCACGGAACGTGCCGGTGAATTCACCGGCGTTCCAGGTATCAAGATCGCGCCTGATCAGGTTGATGGCCATTGGGAGACCAAGGCCACTGATTGCTTTCGACAAGCACACGATGTCTGGGTTAAGGCCCGATCCTTCGAATGAAAAGAAGGCACCTGTACGACCGACGCCAGCTTGCACTTCATCTGCAATAACCATGATTCCGAGTTCTGTTGCTTTTGTGCGAAGTGCTGCAAGGTATGCAGGGTCGAATGCACGTGCACCGCCTTCACCTTGCGTTGCTTCGATGAGGATGGCTCCGAATTTTTGGCCATCAACACCAGCACGCAAGGTGCGGTCAAGGAGGTCAAGATCATCGTTGGTCATCTGCTTCACGAATGGAAGTGCTGCAAAGTCGCCGATATGAGCAACTGTCTCGCGGCCGGCCATTGAATCTGACACTGACGCAGCGCGATATGACATGCCGTGGTAACCCCCAGCAAAACCGAGGACAGCGCGTTTGCCTGTGAGGCGTTGGGCCAACTGCAGAGCGGCCTCTACAGCAGTAGCGCCAGTAGGTCCGACTGTTTGAACAACCATGTCCATATTGCGGGGCTTCAAGATGAGCTCTTCAAACGTGTTGAGAAATTCACGTTTTTCGACAGTGAAGGTGTCGAGGCTGTGGAGGAGTTTTCCAGAACGTAAGTGCGAGATGGCTACTTCAACGAGTTCTGGGTTGTTGTGACCGTACGACAACACACCTGCACCTGCGAAAAAATCTAGATATGCCTTGGAGTCTTCATCAAAGATTGTGGAACCGTGTGATGTCGCAAAGACCACGGGCCAGCGGCGACAGTAATAACGGACATTTGATTCGAATTGTTCGAAGGCATTCATGGGAAATCCTCTCGGTTGTGTTGTGAAGTATCACTCTTTCGGAGTCGTTGTAGACGGAGCCATAACTCTAGAACACGCGAGAGGTGTTTCCTACTTCATCTGGTCTAAAGCTTCACCCATTTGTCTGTGAACTGCATTGATGGCTTGTAAGGGGCGCATCATGACCCGAAACTCCACAATCTTTCCTTGGTCATTGCAAGTAATGATGTCGACTCCATTGCAATATTTGCCCTCGATACTGGTCTCAAACTCCAATACTGCGGTGTTGCCATCGAGAACTTCTTTGGTGTAACGGAATTTCTTTGAGTCGTCTTTCGTTTCGCCAGAGTTGGTTTTCTCGCCAGGAAGAGTTTGTCCGGCAGCCATGAGATACATCTTGGTGATCTCTTTACCTACTTGTGGCGTAAAGACAATGGGGGAGTAGAACACGCAGTCATCGTCGAGCAAGATGTCGAGGCCATTCTGTAGTTCCCCACGCATATGTGCATGCCATTGTTCAATTACTGCGTGAATCATGATTGTCCCTTTGTGTAGTAACAGCAAGCGTAGTGAATGTGGGTGAAGCACCTGTCGTTTACAGTTATTCAGGTGAAGAAGTCCTGGTCCTTTACCTCAGAGAGCACATTGCTGTCCCAGGTCACGTTCTGTGTGGTCGACCTCGAGACCACGGGTAGCTCTAGTGCCGTTGGCGGTATCACTGAAATTGGTGCCGTGAAGTACCGAGGGGGCGAGGAAGTGTCGCGGTTCAGTACTCTCATTAACCCAGGTCAACCGATTCCAGCCAACATAGTTATGTTGACCGGCATCTCATCGTCCATGGTGGCTGATGCTCCTCGCATCGAAGATGTGCTTGATATGTTTCTTGATTTTGTACAGGGCACGGTGTTGGTGGCGCACAACGCACGTTTCGATGTTGGCTTCTTGAATGCCGCTCTTGAGCGGCATGGGTATGACCCGTTATCCAATGCTGTTGTCGACACTGTCACGCTGGCGCGCCGCTTGGTGCGCAGCGAGGTGCCGAATTGCAAGTTGTCGACATTGGCTGCGCATTTCAACTTTCCCCATCAGCCCATTCACCGCGCAATGGATGATGTGTTAGCAACAGGCGATTTATTGCACTACCTCATTGAACGTGCGGCCGCCTTTGGTGTTTTTGATATTGAAGATTTGGTTGCATTGCCTTCCATCGGCTCTCATCCGGAATCGCGAAAACTGAAAATGACAGAAGATCTTCCACGCGGGCCGGGTGTGTACTTGTTTCTTGATCTCGCAGGTGAGGTGTTGTATGTGGGGAAAGCAACCAATGTACGTGCACGTGTCCGTAGCTATTTCAGTATTGGTGAATCACGCAAAAAAGTTGGGTCACTGCTGAAGTTGGTGCACAGCATCCAGTGCATCGAGACTCCCGATCCCGTTACGGCCGAAGTGTTTGAATTACGTATCATTCGACGGTTGCGTCCTCGATATAACTACGCCGGAACTCGTAGTGAAAAGTACTGCTATGTACGCTTCACAACAGAAGAAGAGTGGCCTCGTCTAGTTGTCACAAAGACGGCATCGTCAAAAGGAATCACTCTTGGTCCGATACGGACAAGAGGTATGGCGCGCGACGTGGTTGACGCTATTGAATCTGTGGTTCCGCTGCGTCGGTGCACTGTGCGAATGGGCCGTAATTATGTAGCGCCTACCGATGCGCCGGTATGTTCAGCCGCTCGCCTGGGATTAGCAGAATGTCCATGTTCGGGCTCTGCTGATGCCAGTACGTACGGCGCCATCGTTGACGTTGTTGTTCGCACGTTGAATGGAGATGCCGAAGAAGTAGTTGGCCTCCTCACTAATCGAATGAATGTGCATTCTCAGAATCAGCGATTTGAAGAAGCTGCTTTCGTTCGAGATCGCATTGAAACCTTGAGTAAGGCGCTGCATCGACAATCACAGGCCAATGCACTACGTGACGCTGGACTACAAGACATCACGCATGAAGGCGTTGTGTACCGCATTGACCAGGGAGTCTTGGTGGAGACCGTGAAGAGTGGGGAAGTCTGTAGCCCTGAAACGCTGGATCTTCCAAAGAATCTCGAACATCTGCGTGCGATCGTGAATGTGCCAGCAGATGAATCTCCAACAGACGTGCTTGATGAAGTGATGTGCATGGCGCGGCTTGCCTCTTCATTAGGCTGAGGACATGAAGTCGAGAAGTGCAGCGGCATTGGTGGTGGCAACCTTTGCGCTATCGGCGTGTGGCGCAGACCCGTCTTCCAATACGGATGTAGTGGCAACAGTAGGTTCGCCAGTACAAGACAGCAACACGAATCCTGCTGCGAACATAAATAATTTCGTTGCAAAGACTGTGAGCGGCGAAACATTTGTGTTGTCGAACGCGCTTGCTCAAAAGCCAGTGGTGTTGTGGTTTTGGGCGCCTGGTTGAGGCACTTGTAATAGCGAAGCTCCCTCGGTCGAGGAGACACGAAAGAAATTTGAAACTTCAGTCACTGTCGTAGGTGTGGCTTGGGCTGGCAATCAGTCGTCGTACCAGTCGTTTGAAGAACGTCACGGTTTAACGCTTACCAATCTTGACGACACAGCAGGCGACATCTATGCCAAATACAAAGTGCCGTATCAGCCTGCGTGGGTGTTCATTGCCAAAGATGGCCATGCCACAACGCGCATTGGAACTGTGGGCGATTCTGAGTTGTCACAGCTAATTCAAGAAATGAAGTAGCTGAATTTTTAGAGCTGAAGGCTCTTGATCTCGAGGAACTCTTCGAAGCCGTATTCACCAAGTTCGCGACCAACACCTGATTGCTTGTATCCACCGAATGGAGCATTGGGGTTAAATGCTCCACCGTTAACAGTTACTTGACCAGTGCGAATGCGACGTGCGATTGCAATGCCGGTTTCCTTGTCTGCTGCAAACACTGCACCTGCGAGACCGTACGGAGAATCGTTGGCGATCTCCACTGCGTTGTCGATGCCGTCGTACGGAATAAGAACAAGGACTGGCCCGAAGATCTCTTCTTGAGCAATGGTCATCTTGTTGTTGACTTCAGAGAACACTGTTGGCTTGACGTAGTAGCCCTTTTCGCATCCTTCAGGTGCACCAAGTCCGCCAGCAATGAGCTTTGCGCCATCTTCGATTCCCTTGTTGATGTAACCAATTACACGGTCACGCTGTGCAGCTGATGCGAGTGGTCCAACGTTTGTACCTTCCGCAAATGGGTCTCCGACCTTGATTCCGGTTGCGACTGCAGCTGCGAGTCCTTCAGCTTCAGCAAGACGTGAGCGTGGCACCAGCATGCGGCTGAGAAGTGAACATGTCTGACCGCTGTTCAGGAATGCCTGACCAGTACCGCCCATGATTGCTTTGGCGAATGTTGCTTCGTCAAGGTCTTCACCAATGATGTTGGCGCTCTTTCCGCCGAGTTCAAGGGCAACCTTCTTGACTGTCTCTGAGCCAGTTTGCATCACAAGTTTTCCGGCGCGAGTTGAACCAGTAAATGAAATCATGTCGATGTCTGGGCTTGCAGAAATCGCTTCACCAACAACTGGGCCAGTTCCTGTAACAAGGTTGAAAACGCCCGCAGGAAGTTTTGCTTCGTGAATGATTTCGGCAAGCATGAACGCATCAATTGGTGCAACTTCACTTGGCTTCAATACAACGGTGCAACCTGCAGCCATTGCGAATGCAACTTTTGCGGCAATTTGGTGCAATGGGTAGTTCCAGGGTGTTATGCACCCGACAACGCCAATGGGCTCACGAACAATCAGCGAGCTACCGACCTCTTTGTCGAATTCGAACGACTCAGCAAGAGCTGCTGCCTGCTTGAACGAGTTGATGGGAAGGCCCACCTGAATCATGTTCGACAACATCTTGGCCATTCCGGTCTCACGTGAGATAGCAGAAGAAATTTCGTCCATGCGAGCGACCAGTGCATCGCCAATTGCGTTCAAGTACTTGGCGCGGTCTGCCTTTGGCAAGGAGCTCCATGAAAGGAACGCGGCCTTGGCTGCTGCAGCTGCTTTTGCGACGTCTGAGGCAGTTCCTTCAGGAATAGTGGCCATAACTTCTTCATTAGTTGAGTCAAAGACTGAAATGGTCTTTGAACCCTCTGAAGCCACCCATTGGCCATTGATATAGATCTTGTCGTAGTTCTTCATGGTGCATACCCCTTATGTGTGCCACGCGGTGTGGCTGATACATAGACGCTAGGGGGTCGGGAGTCTTTTTGGCGAGAAGGACGCGTAACAACGAGCCCGACGCTTATGCCAGTACGAATCCCTCGTAACCCTTTGCAGCAACGTCTGAACATTTGTCTGCATAGGTAGGGAAACC
>JBAXVL010000031.1:0-18517 GCA_037129095.1 Actinomycetota bacterium
GCCGTGCGCACCCTGACCATGGCGGTAATGAAACCGATGCAAGCAAATTGATTATCGACATCACTGAAGCTCGTCGCGTGTTGCTTGAGTCGTTATGACATCGATTGCCGGAGTCGTATTGTTTCCCGGCGCAGGGTCATCCTCTACTCATTCTTCTCTTGTGGCCATGGACGATGCACTGTCGCCGATTCCGGTTGCTCGGCATGACTTTCCTTTTCGTCTTGCAGGAAAACCATTCCCTGATAAAGCACCTGTCCTTATTGCAAGTGTGAAGGAATATGTGCGTTCTTTCGCTGAGTCATTAGGAGTCTCCTCTTCGAAGATTGTCATTGGTGGACGTTCCATGGGCGGCCGCATGTGCTCAATGGCTGTTGCAGATGAGAATGATCCACTCGATGTCGCCGGATTAATACTGGTGTCGTATCCCTTACATCCGCCAAAGAAGCCTGACACTTTGCGCATTGAACATTTGCCACGAGTCTCTGTTCCCACGCTGTGTGTGAGTGGAACAAAAGATAATTTCGGAACTCCACAAGAACTAGAAGATGCGTTCGCTGTTGTCCCTGGTGACGTCACATGGAATTGGATTGACAATGGTCGCCATGAATTAGCAAAGGCTGATGCTGATGTTGCGCAACGTGTGTCGGCTTGGGTAACAGCGCTCTAAGAATCGTGTGAGATCTCGTCAAGATCACGATGCGCTGTTTCTGGGTAGCGAAACCACACGATGAGAGACGCAATGACAGGGCCTGTGACAAGGCACAACATCACCGTTCCATACGACAGTCCGCTGTCTAAGACAAATCCCGCACCAACAAGCCCCACAATTCCGCCAAATAAAGCTGACGTCATGATGATTCCGCCGGCCATTCCGCGTGACCCAGTGGGGAAGAGTTCGCCACGGTAGACAGCAAGTGCAGGGTAGGAAATACCAAAGGCAAGGCCACCTGCGATGGCGACTAACCACATGGCAGCTCCAGACGTACAGAAGGAAAGAGCTAATAAAAACGCACCGATGGGAACCAATGTTGCACCCACAATGCGGCGACCTTTTTCATCGGCGATATGTCCACCGATAATGAGCCCCAGTGAAGCCGGTGATGAGGTTGCAATAGTGAACAGTGCAACGAGTGCTGCTGAATACCCACGGTCGTCTTTCAAATATCTGTTTTGAAAAATAGAAACGGTGGCGATGTACATGTTTGTGAGAAATACGACTGAACAGATGCGACCAAGATGTCCACGAAATACAGACGAAAGTTTTATACGAAATTCCGTAGCCTGTTTTTTGTGTCTAGTAAATCGTTCTGATTCGGGGAGCCATTTGGTGAGAGCAACAGCAACAAGTATCCATACAAGTGAGATGACATAAATAATTCGCCACGATGTGGGGCCACGGTCTGCAAGTGGAAGTGAACTCACTGCAACTCCGCCACCGATTCCACTGACTACTGCCAAGAGGCCTGTTGCATATGCACGAGTGTCTCGTGGCATCTCTTCTAGTGCAATCACTGCAATGAGAATGTCAAGTGTCAGACCAAGTGGTCGTCCGATTGCCTGAGTTGTGACGAGGAAAACATATGACGGTGCAATTGCTCCCATTGCAGAGACAATTGGTGCCGCCCACGCCATTGCAATCATCACGGGGCGTCGTCCGTATCGGTCTGCCAGTGCAACAAGAGGCAAACAAATCACAATGCCGAGTCGCACAACAGATGCTCCGATTCCTTGACCTGATTGTGAGACATGAAATTCATCGGCTGCAAAGGCAACTGTTTGGGTGAACAATGTGTTGATGAACGCTGCCGACATTGATGCAAGGCCCACCAAGACGAGAATTCGCCACTGTCTGGGGGTGAGGTCGTCGGTAGGTGTAGCCCACCTGGGAAGGCGAAATAGCCGAGGTTTTCCGTTCAAGCCCACCGCGGGAGCATACTGATAGTCATGTCAGATGGTTTGAATCAGCGCGAGGGCGACGTCATTGTTGTCGCCCAGAGCGGGCCGCTGTCAGGAGAAGTTGTAGTGCCGGGAGCCAAAAACTCAGTTCTCAAATTGATGGCAGCTGCGTTGTTGGCTGATGGTCGATACACGTTGACAAATGTTCCTGTCATTGAGGACGTTGTCATCATGGCGGAACTGTTGCGTGCCGTGGGGCTTGAGATCACAATGTCACCGGCACCTGCAGGCGAGACCGGTCAGCACGTGTCTATTTATAACTCTGGCGCAATTACTCCGGTTGCTCCGTTTGAATTAGCAGATCGCATTCGCTCGTCGGTGAATCTTGTTGGTCCACTACTCGGACGTTTTGGACAGGTTGATATTGCACTTCCTGGCGGCGACGACTTTGGTGGCCGCCCTATCGACATGCACTTACGCGGTCTCGAAGCTATGGGTGCAGAATTCGAAACGTCGTCTGAGGGGATTGTTGGACGATGTGCACGACTTGTTGGTGCTGAAGTGGTGTTTGATTTCCCAAGTGTTGGTGCAACTGAAAATGTTCTTATGGCTGCAGTTGTTGCCGATGGTGTTACAACTATTCGTAATGCAGCACGCGAACCAGAAATTGCTGACTTGTGCAATATGTTGCGCAAGATGGGCTGTCGCATCGAGGGGATTGGTTCTGCAATATTGACGATTACAGGAGTTTCTTCGTCTTCGCTGCAGGCCGTTACCCATGAAGTGGTAACTGACCGCGTGCAGTCAGCCACGTACATTGCTGCCGTTGGCATGTGTGGCGGCACTATTCGTGTGGCACGGGCAAATGCTCAACACATGGGCATGATGTTGACACGCTTTACCGATATGGGCATGATCTTTGACGTTGACGACGAGGGCATTACCGCAACTGCGCCTGACAGATTGCACTCAGTTGATGTCTCTACATTGCCGTATCCGGGCGTTGCAACTGACTACAAACCATTGGTGGTAGCGATGTTGTCTATTGCGCATGGCATCGGAATCGTCACAGAAAATTTGTATCCCGGCAGGTTCCGTTATGTCGACGAATTGCGCGCGCTTGGGGCCAACATTGAGATCGATGGACATCACGCAGTGGTCCGGGGAGTCGAGCACCTCACTGGCGCCAATGTCGTGGCCCCTGATATTCGTGCCGGAGCTGCACTTGTGGTGGCCGGACTGGCAGCGTCAGGAATTACCGAAATAGGCGACGTGTTCCACATTGATCGCGGCTATGACGACATTGTGGGTCGTCTCAGCGCTTTAGGTGCCTCAATTAGTCGGGTTCGACCTGAGTCGTAGCCTCAGGTGGGGTCAATTTCTTGGCACGCGAGTTGGCGAGCCGTAAAAGACCAAAAATGAGACCGATAGGTACGAGTGCGTAGAGCATCTCGTCCCACCCACCTTGATGAGCGAACATCATGTCAGCGTAGGCTGTAACCATGTCAATGCGCCAACAGGTAGAAGAAACCATCGTGGTTATCAGGCCAGCTCTTCAGGCCGACGGCGGCGACATCGTGCTCCATGATGTCAACGAAGAGACCGGCGTCATCTCTGTAGAACTTGTGGGGGCCTGCACCACGTGCCCAGCTTCAGACCAAACTCTCAAGGCCGGCATCGAACGCATTATGAAAGACCGCATCGACGGAGTCACCGAGGTCGTGCAGGTCATCTAAGTGAGCCGCCGCACTCTTAGTCCCGAACAACTTTTTACCGCCGCATGTGATGGCGATCGCGCAGCTCTTGCTCGTGTGTTGTCCTTACTCGAACGCGGCGACGCAGTGGCCCGCGAAGTGGGAAGGCTCGCCTACAAGCGCAGTGGCACTGGCTACACAGTAGGTATCACCGGAGCTCCTGGCGCCGGAAAGAGCACGCTCACAAGTTCGCTCATCACACACTTGCGCAAACAAGATCTTGAAATTGCGGTTCTCGCAATCGACCCTTCGTCACCATTCACTGGTGGCGCAATCTTGGGTGACCGCGTTCGCATGCAAGACCACGCGACAGACCCAGGAGTTTTTATTCGTTCTATGGCCACGCGTGGTCATCTCGGCGGTTTGTCATTGTCGACACCCGAAGCAATTCGCATGCTTGACGCAGTGGGCCGTCAATGGATCTTGGTGGAGACAGTTGGCGTTGGTCAAGTAGAAGTAGAGATTGCAGGTAAGGCAGACACCACTGTTGTGGTGTTGAACCCAGGCTGGGGCGATTCGGTGCAAGCAAACAAAGCTGGCCTCATGGAAATTGCCGATGTGTTTGTTATCAACAAAGCAGACCGTAAAGGCGTGCAAGAAACTCAGCGCGACATTGAACAAATGTTGGAACTGTCTGATCTAGCCCACGAAGCGTGGCACCCGCCAATCGTTGCCACTATCGGCAACTCCGGCGAAGGCGTTCCAGAAATGTGGGATGCGGTACTAGAACATCGCGCTGCAATTGAATCATCAGGCGTTCTGAAGTCGCGCCGCGAATTTCGGTTACGTGCCGAACTGCGTGAAATTGTTGCACGCCGTCTCGAACTGAAAGCTCGTGAAATTCTTAGTGGTGACCAATGGGATGGGTTGCAATTGCAAGTGCTGAATCACCAACTTGATCCATGGTCTGCCGCTGATGAAATGTTGCGTGGGGTAGGAGCCTGACATGTCGAATGAATCATTAGTACTAGTTGATCGCCGTAATGATGGGGTTGCTCTCGTTACGTTGAACTCACCCAAAGTGAATGCACTGTCTACGGCGCTACTTGGCCGCCTGCATGAAGTAGCACGCGAACTCACTAGCAACCCTGCAGGCGCAGTTGTTATTACTGGTGGCGATCGTTTGTTTGCTGCTGGTGCCGACATTTCCGAATTTGGTGGCCCGTCTGAAGCTAAAACAATCGGTGCAGCTTTTCATGCTGCATTGAACGCAGTCGCAGCTATTCCGTCGTTCACTATTGCTGCCGTTAGTGGTTACGCGCTTGGTGGTGGGTGTGAATTGTCGATGGCGTGCGACTATCGCATTGCCTCAACAAAAGCAGTGTTTGGTCAGCCAGAAATCCTTCTGGGCATTATTCCTGGCGGGGGCGGAACGCAGCGTCTTTCTCGGTTGGTGGGCGCAAGCAGGGCCAAGGAAATCATGGCGACTGGTCGTCAAGTAAAGGCCGAAGAAGCACTTGCTATTGGTCTAGCTAATGAAGTGGTGGAACCCGATGCGCTCATGACTCGCGCATTTGAACTGGCAACCACGATTGCTTCGGGCGCAACAGTTGCCACACGTCTAATTAAGCAAGCAGTTGATCAAGGAATTGAGACTGATCTGACATCGGGTCTAGCCCTGGAACTGCAGTTGTTTGAAGATGTATTTCACTCAACTGATAGTCAAATCGGTGTGGCTAGTTTCCTCGAACACGGACCAGGTAAAGCCACCTTCACTGGCAAATAACTCATGCATCATTTCCGTGCACCTGATGCGCGTCGCTTCATTTCTGCCTCACTAATGATCGGCATTGCGTTCATTATTTTTGGTGCGTCATTCGGTGTGTTATCGGTTTCTGCTGGTGCGTCAGTTGCGCAGACTTGTGCAATGTCTTTGCTTGTTTTCACTGGTGCTTCACAAATGTCTGCGGTCAGTGTTCTTGCATCTGGCGGAACAGTGGCAAGCGCATTTGGTGGGGCAGTGTTGTTGTCTGGCCGCAACGCTGTGTATGGCTTAGCAATGTCGCCTGTATTAAAAGAGGGCAATCTCGCGTCGCGTTTACTGGGTGCACAATGGGTGATTGATGAAACAACTGCAGTGGTGTCTGCCGAAACTGATCCGGCTACTCGCAGAACTGCGTTCTGGATTTCTGGCGCCATTCTCTACGCCAGTTGGAATATCGGAACATTGCTCGGTGCGTTAGTGGGTTCCAGCATTAACCCCAGTGATTTCGGGCTTGATGCAGCATTTCCCGTGATGTTCACCGCAATGATCGCGCCGCACCTGCGCACATCTGCTGGTCGCAAAGCCGCATTGTTTGGTGCTGTGGCTGCAGTTGCACTTGCACCGTTTATGCCTATCGGTTTACCGATACTTGTGTCTGCGCTTGGCCTGTTGTTCGGCATGTCACCGACTTCAAGCGAACCCCTATCTGTGACAGATGGTGCACCATGAGTTGGACCTTTGTGTTGGCGCTTGCTGCGTGTGCGTATGGGTTGAAGCTTCTGGGCGCTGTAATTATTGGTCAGCGCGAGATGCCGCTGGTGGTGCAGCGGTGTTTGTTGCTTATTCCTGCAGCATTACTTGCGGGGCTGATTGCAAAGGACACTTTTACGACTGGCCAGCACTATGCCATTGATGCACGAGCTGCCGGTTTGGCAGTTGCGGTGCTTGCAACATGGCGCAAATTGCCGTTTGTTGTGGTGATTGTTGCTGGGGTGGGAACCACCGCAGTTATTCGCTTGTTTGTTTAAGCTGCAGGTGCTTCAGCGAGTTTTTTGAGAATGCGCAAGTTTTTGCGCCAAATTGCTTTCATCACTATCTGACCGCCAACAAGTGCACCAAGTTTTCCGCCAAGCCACCATGGAAACACCAAGACTTCAGTCCACACAAATCGAGTTGTGGTTGGGGTTAGTGCTTCAAGCGTGAATTCGCCAGTTCCGGTAACAACGCCGGTGTGTGTAACGCCCATAGCCTTCTCAGGCACCCATGAAGTGATCTTCATTTCGTCAACAAGTTTGATGGGGCCGACCTTGGTGTCGCAGAAGAATTCAGTGCCAGTACCACGTGTTTGATCTGTCCTGAATCGAATCGCGACAGCATCTGCCATCCAGTCAACATGTCGTTCAATTGGTTCAACAACGTCCCACACTCGCTGTGTGCTTGCGTTGATATCAATTGCTACGCAAATGTGTCCCATGGATTATGCGCTCACTGCGGCGCGGCGAAGTTCGCCTGCTGCAAATTCAGGCGCGATGATGTTGATCATGACGCCTGTACCGCGTTCAAAACCAGCGGTGGTGGTGAGCTTGGGGAACAAGTGAGCATGCCAGTGGTATGTGCCCTCGTGGTGAGAAGGGGCCGTGTGGAACACAAGATTGAAGGCAATGTCGCCAAGGGTGGCAACGAGATGTTGCAGCGCATCGCGAACTGCGATGCCAACACCGGTGAGTGCATCGTCTGAAGAATCAGTGAGATGTTGCTGATGATCCTTTGGCATGATGAGCAATTCATACGGGCTTGATGACCAGAACGGGCAGATCACCATGGCGTGATCGTTCTCAAGCACAAAACGCTCGTTGTTCGACTCTGCTTCAGTGGTGGTGCACACAATGCAGCCACCTTTGAAACGTTCGAAAGCACGTTCTTCTTCAAGAATTTCACCAGGCACAAAGGGAAGTCCGAGCAACTGTCCGTGCGGGTGAGCAAGTGATGCGCCTGCTTCACGACCATGATTCACAATTGCTTGTGTGTAACGAATGTTAGGTGTGTTGGCATGTGCAATGAAGCGAGCTTTGAGTGCAGCCATGAGTTGTGTGATTTGAGAATCAGACAGTTGGTCGAGACGCACTTCATGTTCTGGTGAGTACACAAACACTTCGTGCGTACCGCTGGCTTCTGCCATCACGTGCACGGGGCCAAGGTTGCGAACTGCAAGCGACTCGTCACCTTCAAATGCGGGGTAGCGGTTTGCGATAACGCGTAATTGCCAATTGCCGGCCGCATCAACATTCTCGAGTAATGGGACATCTGCATGAGCGTGTGTGCTATCTGGACAGAAAGGACATTCACGGTCAGGATCGTTTTCAACTTTTTGTGCGCGCGGAGCAAAGTCACTCGTGCGTTTAGCTCGAGATGGCACCACCGTGACCCAACGGCCGGTGAGAAGATTGAGACGAAGTTGACTCATTACTCACTCAGGATAGGCCGAAAAGCCCTGATTTCGGTGGATTATCAGTGAACGAAGGAGTCACACGGTAGGTGAATACCGACTGACGTGCCGATGTGAATCAGAAGTAAACGCAGTCTGACGCCCGTCGGCGTACCGAGATAACAATTCCAATCCAGACTGTTGAGCAATTGCATCAAGTTGCGACGGAGTGAAGTAACGAACAGCCCATGAGCGAACTTGCGAATAATGCTCGGAGCCAATGTGGGTGAATGTGCCCGTGATGCGCTGAGTGTTGGGGTCGTGGTGGCTGCTGGCGAGGACTTCTTCCCCCGAGGCCATGGTTTGCATGAATTCACGAGTTGAGTCATCTGTTGTGCTCGGAATGACTGCATCAATATAGAAAGATCCCGTCGAAGTAAGAACGTGCGCAACGTTTTTGAAGCAGGAATGCAGAGCTGCCTCGTCTGGGACGTTGAACAGAGTGTTGTATCCGATGAATACAACATCAAACGGGCCAGGTGGAATGTCTGTGGCGAAGTCGCCTTGAACGAAAGTGACGGAATCAGGAAAGCCTTTGTCGTGTGCAATCTGCAACATCGCCGGTGACGAGTCAATACCTACGATGATGTCACCCGACGTTGGTCGCAGGGCCAGCCATTGCGCAACTAGTCGACCTGTGCCAACACCAAGCTCTAGAACGCGCACTGGCTCAGGGGGTAGGCAGGTGACGATGAACTCGAGAAAATCGGCGTCATCGAGGTGTGTGTACCACTGGTCGTAGACCTCAGCAAAGGAATCTCCATATGTTGATGCGCTGTATCCATCAACGCCATAGGGGTTCGTGTGGTCGCTATTCATTAGGTACTAGTCCACCACGACCATGTGCGAGGGGACGCATCGGTAGCCTGACTACATGACCGAGATCACCAATTCGCCACGTTCGTACGTGTATCTCGATCATGCTGCAACATCACCCTTGCGCCCCGAAGCCCGTGATGCCATGGGCATGTACGGCGATGTGATGTATGCAAACCCATCAGGCTCACATCGATTTGCTCGTGAGGCTCGCCAAGTTATTGACGAAGCACGCGATGTGGTCGCCGAGGTCATCGGATGTCGACCAGGCGAAGTTATTTTCACAAGCGGCGGCACGGAGGGTGCCAATGCTGCGGTTCTTGGCGCAACACGCCGCACCGGCGGAATAGCTGTATGCGGCGCAAGTGAACACCATGCTGTGTTGCACTGCATTGAACACGTTGATGGCACCGTTGTACCAGTGACTGCCGCTGGTTCAGTTGAACCCGATGTCATGCGCGCTGTGCTTACTGAACTTGACAATGTTGCCGTGGTGTCAGTGATGACAGTGAATAACGAGACTGGTGCGATTTCAGATATCGAGCACATTTCGCATGCGGTGCGACGTCAAGCTCCTGATGCGTTATTTCATACCGATGCCGTGCAAGCAGCATGTTGGATTGATTTGCGAACAGTGTGGCCGTACGTTGATGCGCTCACGTTGTCAGCACACAAATTTGGTGGACCTAAAGGAATGGGAATCATGGTTCTGCGTGAAGGTGCAACATTGGAACCACTGATTTTGGGTGGGGGACAAGAACGTGATCGTCGTAGTGGTACCCATAACGTTGCTGGAATCGTCGGGACGTCAATTGCATTGTCACTAACGGATCAGAATCGTGTTGCAGAAGTTGCACGGCTTGGCACATTACGTGACCAATTGATTAACGGAATCACATCACGCATTGAATGCGCCACAGCCACTCTTGCTCCCGGTACTGGCATTGCCGGTACGGCGCATGTGTGTCTAGAAAATCTGGAAAGCGAATCATTGTTGTATCTCTTAGATGAAGCACAAGTGTGCGTATCGGCTGCATCTGCGTGTGCAAGTGGGGCTATGGAACCGTCGCATGTGTTGGCAGCTATGGGCGTGTCTCGTGAACGCATTAAGGGCTCGTTGCGTTTCAGTCTCGGGCACACAACAACAGCAAACGACATTGCGGTAGCCATCGACGCAACCGTGGCTGCTGCTGCTCGACTGGGGGCCACGACATCATGAAAGTTCTCTTAGCTATGTCTGGAGGCGTTGACTCATCTGCTGCTGCATTAGTGCTGCGTGATCAAGGCCACGATGTTGTCGGAGTCACCATGCGCTTATGGGGTGGCGAAAGTGACACAGGTTGTTGTTCAGTGTCAGATGTTGACGATGCGCGCAGAGTGGCTCAACAAGTCGGCATTGATCATTTGGTATTCAATTTCTCTGAAGAATTTAATGAACATGTTGTTGAGCCATATGTGGCATCTCATGTACAAGGCACAACGCCGAACCCATGCATCGAATGCAACCGGCATCTGAAATTTGACAAACTCATTGAACGTGGTCGAGCATTGGGCTTTGATGCGGTTGCTACCGGTCACCATGCACGCGTAGTTGATGTTGATGGCACTTTACGTTTAGCGCGCGGAGCCGATGCAGCCAAAGATCAGAGCTATGTGGTGCACATGTTGTCTGCAGAAGATTTGGCATATGTCATGTTTCCTGTTGGTCATATGCAGAAATCTGATGTGCGTGAATTGGCAACATCAGGCGGCTTACGTACGGCAGCAAAGCCAGACAGTCAGGACGTGTGCTTTATTGGCACCACCATTGGCCGTGCCGGATTCCTAGAACCGCGCCTCACGTTTAACTCTGCAACAGTTGTTGATGCAACTGGCACGCAAGTAGGTGAAGTTCCAGCAGTTGAGTTAGTAACACTCGGACAGCGACGCGGTCTCGGGCTTGGAGGTGGCGATAAGCGCTACGTAGTGGCTGTCGATGTGCCGTTGCGTCGTGTGGTTGTTGGAGACGAATCTGAATTGTTTATTTCACATACATCAATCGGCACGTTGTCATGGCCGTACACAACTGATGTGTCAACAATTTCTTCGCAGGAAATTCTGGTACAGGGAAGTGCCCACGGCGAACGTTCCGCCGGCACAATTACCGTCACGGGCGACAATGCTGTTATTGCGTGGTCACGGCCTACTCGCCGTATTTCGCCAGGTCAAACAGTTGTCTTTTATGATTCTGCCGACATGGTTGTGCTTGGTGGCGGAATAGTTACTGAGTAATTGCTACAACCGCAGCGTCAATTCTGCGTGGTGCAATACAAAACATCTTTACGTGCAACGCTTCCGTCGTTCCTAAAGTCTTTGCAGTGATGGCCGACAACACCACCTTGTCGGCTTCGGTCAATGTGATTGCAATGCGATGACCAAGCACCCCGCCTGTCAGATCAGCTGCTTCACCAACATCAGAAGTGCGCGTAACAGAAAGAATTTTCTCGGTTGTTGCCATGATTGTTTCGTGTAGTACCAAATGGTCGTGCACCACAATGCCAACAGGAACTATTACTAGCCATCGTCGCGCAAGGCGGTGTAGTCGCTGAGGAATTGATCGTGACAGAAGAATTCCAACGGCTACAAGTACTGCGCCTAGAACATATTGCTGTGCAGCCAGGAAGAGACTTCCCCCAATTAATGACGTAGTAAACAACAACCATGCAATGCACGCAGGCACGATGTAAGGAAGCGGCGTTCGTAACGCGAATCGGGTTTCGTCACCGTAGGCACCGCCTTGCACCATGAAGTCAACAAAAAGTGGCGATGAGGCAACAATCAATGACACCACTGCACAAAAGATTGCGACTGGCGCTGTCGAATGTATTGATACGACTACCGATAACGGCACAACTATTCGCACGATGGTGAGTGACATGGGGGACGGAACCAGTAACGACGCTCCGACACTTGTCCATAGCAACCAACTCCATGTAAGGAGTACCCAACTGACTGAGCGAGATGCGTCGTCGGCAATGATCTGCCATGGCGAAGACAATGCAAGGCCCACCCATGCAACAACAACAACCGAGACCACCAAGCGGTCTGGGCGAAGACGGGGGAGAATTGCCATGTCTCTAGCCTTGCCTGAGTGCGGCCCAGAAACAGAATTCCCCAGTTCGTTTCCCAGTCAGTACTACTGATACCAATGGGAAAGAGCAATGTGCTCGGTAGCCACAGGAGGACAGGTGAATTCAGACAACGGCCGTTCGCCACGTCCTGGTGCCACCTTTGGTGTGGGCAGTTTGCCGCACCGCAGTGTGTCGGCTGCGCTTGATTTTGTATGGCGCTCGACAGATGTTGTCACCATTCCATCATTGCCACGACGCTCGCCAGCTGAAGGAATGATTGCCCAGGCTCTTGTGGGAATCGAGGGCGTCTCAGTTGGACAATACGGCGGCATCAGCGTTGATATCTCGTCATTAGATATCGACCATTTCATTACCACTGATTTGAATTCCGATGCATACGGATCTTTCCTTGCATTCCTTGAAAGTTTTCCTGTCCGTACTCCCGGAGTGAATACGGTGAAGTGGCAGTTTGTTGGGCCCGTCACCTTGGGAATGGCGTTAGTGCGCATCGGACTAGAACCTCGAATTGCATTTCCCCTCGCACTTCAAGCGGTGCGTGCTCACGTCAGCGCGTTACAAGATGAAGTCGCCCGCGTGTGTGCCGGCGTCACGCAGATCATCATGCTCGACGAACCGTCGATGCACGAGGCGTTAGAGCCTGGGTTTGCCATCTCAGCTGAAGAAGTGATCGATTTTATTTCGGGTGCGTTAGCTGCGGTAACGGGCGACAACATCAGCGGTTTGCATTGTTGTGGCAGAACTGACTGGGGCGTCATGCTTGCTACCGGGGCAAATGTTTTGTCTATTCCTGTTCCGTCTCCGGCCAGCGATGAAGAAATGAGCGAGATGCTTGTCGCTGCTAGCCGCATTTCTGATCATCTTGAACACGGCGGCCGTATTGCGTGGGGGGCGATTCGTACAGATGGCCCTATCGCAATCAGTGCTGAACGTCCTTGGAAATCGCTCATGGAAGTGATGTGCGCATTGGTGAAGGCAGGCGTAGACCCACTGCTTGTTCGCCGCATGAGCTACATCACTCCGGCATGCGGACTTGGGTCCCATACAGATGGTGTCGCCGAACGAGTTTTTTCTCATGTGCGCAATGTGTCCATGAAGGTGGGCCAGCAAGCCACAGCATCTCGTTTGACCCTTGGGTCGTAGCATCGCCCATTGCTGTACCCCTTGAGTAGTTTGTAGGTGATGCCGCGCACACCTTCTCCTCAAAAACGTATGGAAGAACTGCGCGAGCAGGTGCAGTATCACAACGCGCGATACCACGGTCACGACAATCCTGAAATCAGCGATGCAGAGTTCGATCAATTGGTACGCGAGCTTCGCCAGCTCGAAATTGAACATCCCGAATTTGCCGACGAGTCGTCACCGTCGCTGTCTGTCGGATCTGCTGCCATCACAACGTTTGATCCGGTGGTTCATCGAGTAC
Source organism: Actinomycetota bacterium (assembly GCA_037129095.1). Lineage (GTDB taxonomy): Bacteria > Actinomycetota > Acidimicrobiia > Acidimicrobiales > Ilumatobacteraceae > UBA2093. Next base: position 13,208 of record JBAXVL010000031.1, read on the forward strand.
CCATGACCAGTCTTGATAATGCAATGGACGAATCTGAACTTCGTGCATGGGGTGATCGTGTCGCAAAAGGTCTCGGCGATCAACCTGTGCGATTCGTGTGTGAATTGAAGATTGACGGACTTGCAATCAGTATTCGCTATGAAAATGGTGTACTCGTGCAAGCCGCAACCCGTGGTGACGGAAAAGTTGGCGAAGACGTCACAGCAAATGTGGCAACTATCTCGTCCTTACCAAAACACATCGCATCTGCGCCCGAGATTGTTGAAGTACGTGGCGAAATCTTTATGTCAATTGCTGCATTTGAAAAACTCAAAGCAGAACGTGAAGCAGAAAACCTTGAACGCATTAGTAACGGACGCGCCCCACTTCCTGTGCCGGTCAATCCACGCAATGCTGGTGCTGGCAGTTTGCGACAGAAAGATCCAACCGTTACCGCAAAACGAGAGATGTCGTTGTGGTCGTACCAATTGGGTGAAGTAATTGGTGGTCCTGAATTCACAAGCCATCACGACACCCTTGAATTTTTGCGCTCCCTTGGTTTTCCGGTCAACCCGGCAATCACCATTGTTGATTCCGTTGAAGCAGTCACGCAGTTTTGCCATGAGTGGAAAGAACGCCGTCACGAATTGCCGTATGAAATTGACGGTGTCGTTATCAAAGTTGATGACCTCAGTCAGCGTGAACAATTGGGCTTCACGTCACGCGCTCCACGTTGGGCAATTGCTTTTAAATTCCCTCCTGAAGAAAAACACACTCTGCTGCTTGATATTCAGGTGTCTGTGGGTCGAACAGGGCGCACCACCCCGTTTGCTGTTCTTGAACCGGTGTTTGTTGGTGGCTCAACAGTAGGAATGGCCACGTTGCACAACCGTGATCAGGTGGCAGCCAAAGACGTGCGTCCCGGTGACACGGTTGTAGTGCGAAAAGCGGGAGATGTCATTCCTGAAGTTGTGGGGCCGGTCCTTTCAAAGCGCCCCAAGAACTCAACACCGTGGGTATTTCCCACTCAATGCCCCTGCCCCGTGAAATCGACCCTCGTCAAACTTGATGATGTCGCAGACACGCGGTGTGTCGAGCCCAATTGTCCGTTTCAACGCGATCAACGCATTATGTATTTCGCGTCACGTGGCGCAATGGATATTGAAGGTCTCGGTGACCGCACAGTGTTTGCATTGTCTGATGCAGGTCTTGTCACAGATGTTGGTGATTTGTATTCAGTCACCGTTGAGCAATTGCTGACTCTCGAAGGTTTTGCCGAACTCAGTGCACAAAATCTTGTCGCATCAATTCAAGCGTCGCGATCACGACCACTACCAAAATTGCTCACCGCACTTGGAATAAAAAATCTCGGACCCGCTGCAGCTGAATCACTTGCATCGCAATTTGGTTCGCTTGACGCAATCGCAGTTGCAACTGCAGAACAGTTATCTGCAGTTGACGGAGTTGGTGGCGTGATTGCGGCATCAATCATTTCATGGTTCGAGATTCCAGAAAATGCCGCAATCATCGAAAAGTTGCGCACGGCTGGAGTTGAGTTCGGTCGTGTCGAAGTCAGCTCGCTTCCTCAAACTCTTGTAGGCAAGGCAGTGGTTGTCACAGGTTCGCTGTCGGCCTATTCACGAGACGGGGCAGAAGAGGCAATTAAGAAACGTGGCGGGAAGAGCCCCGGAAGTGTTAGCGCTAAGACCTTTGCTGTCGTTCTTGGTGAATCCCCGGGTGCCAGCAAGGTAACAAAAGCTGAAGAATTAGGAATTCCTGTGCTTGATGAAGCTGGTTTTGAAATATTGCTCGCGACGGGCGAGTTGCCTGCCTAGTTAGCGGAAAACTTCCACGTAAACGATCGCGCTTTTTCAACACCTTCGGTATTTTTCCAAAAGAGAACTGTTGCAGTGTGTGTACCTTGCGACAAGGTTGTGATGGGCGCACCGTCTTGTGGCAAAAAACTAATCGTGTAGTTGCCAGGGTCGTAGATAGCGGTTGGTGGAATCTCAACTTGCGCACCTGGTTTTGGAGTTGCACCGTTATCGCTGAGTTCATCGAGACGAGTCGTCTTGAGTGCAATGCCGTCGATGACAAGAGATGCGTTGTACCCATCAACAAAGTCGACAAGAATTTGACTTTGTTGTAACACTTGATCACCAGGTCCTGGTGACATGCGCTCGATCACATCGGGAAGGCGCTGGGCATCGCGGCCCGTTGCCCCGGAACTGAAACCCATGAAGATGACAAAGAGGCCGATTCCGACCCCGACGCTCATTATGAGGGTTTCCTTATTTATCGGGCGTTTCATGGTTCTATTCTCCCTGAAAACGGCTCCGAATCCCCTCTCCACGGCATACACGGTAGGTTTTATGGGTCATGAGCGAGCCACAGAACATGCCCGGCACAGTGCTATCCGGGAGATACCAACTCGATCAACTACGGGTCGAGTCGGCCGGATCAGCCACAGGTGCGCTCCAGTACGACGCAACGGACCTCTCGTCTCTTGAGGCAATCTCAGTGCGCATCGTTGCGCTCAGCCAACTCATTGACCCAGCTCTCGGGTCCACAACCCCAGATGACGCGCTGGCGGCCTTTGAGCAGCAGTTTGATATCGCGTCCAGCCTTCGCCATCCCTGCATTGAGTCGGTCCTTGACCATGGCGAAGTCACCCTCGAAGGCGAACGGTATGTCTTTGTGGTTGGTGAACGCCTTGCGGGCGGGTCACTGCGCGAGTTCCTCGACCGGGGCCGTCGTTTAACACCATCTCAGGCATTGATTGTCGGAATCGATATTTGTCGTGCCCTTGACGCAGCTGCCAAGCAGGGCATTAGCCACAGCGACCTGCGTCCATCGCGGCTTGTCTTTGGTCTTGACCGTCGAGTGCGCCTCGTTGGCTTCGGAGCCCCGCTTCGTCCGCTCGATGCTCTTGGTCTCGAGCAAGCGACATACAGCGCACCAGAACTTGCAGAAGGTGGAGCACGCAGTGCTTCGTCTGACGTGTATTCACTCGCACTCATACTTGTCGAATCAATGACAGGTGAAGTTCCGTTCGCTGGTGAAACAGTTGCTGCAGCATTTGCAAATCGCTCAGGCAAGTTGTTGCCAGTCAATGCAGATTTCGGAGCACTTGCACAAGTACTTGAACATGCTGGAAGGCCAACTGCTGCAGAGAGATTTTCTCCGCGCGAATTCGGACAAGCTCTTGTTCAGTCTGCTGAGAATTTGCCACGACCCACACCGATTGATGTTGTGGGCACCGGATTATTCGATGTTGAAGTTGCAGAGTCAGATCCGTCACAACCAATTGTTCGCCCTGATATTTCAATGATGCCGCCCGTTGAAAACGTTGCACCTAACGAACCAATTCTTATTCGCACAACACCAAAGTTTGGCGGTAGCGAAGTTATTGATCCGCCGACGCCGTTGATCATTACTGATGGCTCTGCCGGAACGCCTCTCACTATCGGTGGCGATGACACTGGCCCAATTGCAATGGATGCAGATTCGCTGCGTGTTCTTGCCGCAGAAGACCCCACCTCGCAGGTTGTTCGGCCCAAGAAGCGTTGGGGTCGACGTATTGCAATAGGTGTGGTAGTTATTGCGCTTATTGCAGGCGCAAGCGTTGCTGCCTATTTCACGGTTCTGAATCCGAAAAATCCTGTGCCTGCACTTGTTGGTCTTACTGAAGCTGAAGCACGTAATCAAGTGTCACCATTTGGTTGGGGAATCACCGTCGTGAAAGAGCGCAGCGACAGCGTGCAAGCCGGACAAGTCATCCGCACCGATCCGGTGCTTGGTGCCAATCTTGCAAAGCGTGACGGAATCACAATGGTGGTCTCTGAAGGACCAACGTTGTCGATTCTGACTGAACTCACTGGACTCACTGCAGATGCTGCAAAAGCAAAACTCGCCGAGCTTGGTCTTGAAGCTGCACCAGTTGACACAGCAGATGAGGCTGTTGCAATTGGAACCGTTGTGTCATGGTCTGTTCCAGATCAACCAACGCTCAAAGTTGGCGATTCAGTTGTTAAGGGAACAACAATTGCAATCAACATTTCTACTGGACCTGCACTGCGCGACGTTCCAAATCTTCTCGGAATGACGCTCGAAGCAGCAACTGCAAAACTCACGGAACTTGGTCTCGTTGTTGTTGAAGCACCAGCGTTAGGAAGCCCCGATGTTCCTGCCGGTCAGATTTCCGTGCAACTTCCTGTAGCTGCTGAAAAGTTGGCAAAGGGTGGCAGCGTCACAGTCACTGTGTCGAAGGGTCAAACCACCACCTTGATTCCAACGATCTATGGCAAAGACCTCGCAGCTGTGAAAGAGCGTCTGTTGAAGTACGGCATGGTTATTGGCAAAGTCACTGGAAACACAAAGCGCGGTCTAAAGAGCGCCCTCATTGATGGCAAGGTCGTCAAGAACTATGCCCGCGTGATCGTCGGTAAGACCGTCGACCTCGTCTTCCCCTAATCTCGTCTCGGTCGGCATTGTGCCGATTCTCAACGAGGGGGTTTCCATGGGAGCACTAGACGGACGCGTAGCGATAATTACCGGAGCAGGTCGTGGCATTGGTCGTGAGCATGCACTTCTTTTTGCAGCCGAGGGCGCAAAAGTTGTTGTCAATGACTTAGGTGGCGCAAACGATGGCTCAGGCGAAGACGCAGCACCTGCACAACAAGTGGTCAACGAAATCACAGCAATGGGCGGCGAAGCTGTTGCAAACTTCGACAACGTTGCTGACTGGGAAGGCGCTCAGCGCATGATCAATGCCGCAGTTGAAACTTTCGGAGACCTTGACATCTTGGTAAACAATGCGGGCATTTTGCGTGACCGTGTATTGGTCAACATGACAGAAAGTGAATGGGATGCTGTCATTGCCGTTCATCTCAAGGGACACTTTGCACCATCTCGTTGGGCTGCTGCGTATTGGCGCGAACAGTTCAAAGCTGGTGTTACAAAGCAACGCCACATTGTTCACACTTCGTCAACATCTGGTTTGTTCTCAAACCCTGGGCAGTCAAACTACGGCGCAGCGAAAACCGGAATCGCTACGTTCTCGCAAATTCTGGCAAAGGAACTCAGTAGGTACAACGTGAAGAGCAACTCAATTGCTCCAGGTGCGCGTACACGTTTAACGCTTGCAACACCTGGTCTTGGTGACCGAATTGGTGCACCTACAGATGCAGCAAAGTTTGATGAGTGGGACCCAGCCAATATTTCACCATTGGTCTGCTACCTATCTTCTGAAGCATGTGAATTCACCGGTGAAACGTTCTATGTGGCCGCTGGCGAAGTCACTCGTATCAAATCATGGGAACGAGCAGAGAC
>JBAXVL010000032.1:0-17070 GCA_037129095.1 Actinomycetota bacterium
CCGTGTCCGCCTCCATATTGAGTGACTAATCGAAACTCAAGGTAATCCGATGGCGCAATGGGAAGGAACGGAGCCGTGCGCCACCACCCGCGGGGCACTAACCGAAACGCTTGAACGATTGCGGTGGGCCAGAGAGTGGGCCGAACAATGACAGCTCCGAGAACCGGCAAAAAGACAGAGCCACTTTTCGGCGAGGAATCTGACGTTTGCATAGACCCAACAGTAGTGGGCAAATGTTGACTAATTGTGTGGGAATTTGACCCGAGGTTTACGAATCGTTTGGGCAAGGTCTTGCACCCCTGCACGCCCCATCAATCGCACCTGGCGCTCAATGACCAAGGCAAACCCCATCATGACCACAAAGGCCGCAAATGCTAAGAGGAAATGAATTTGCAAGCTGGCAACTACTGCAACGAGCGACACAATGACTCCGAGAAGCGCCCACCACACACGACGGGCCGAATGGCGATAGAGCCCTGAAGACGACACTGCGGTCGCGAACTTTTCGTCCGTCTTGAGCTGAGCTTCAATCTCGCGCAGGATTCTTTGTTCTTCGTCTGACAATGGCACAACCTGATTGTCTCACCTCACAGACCGAAACGCAATGCGCCTCGGTGTGCCCTACGACCAAATCATTCGTCGAGCAGTGGACCAGCAGGACTCTCGCCCGGCTTTCTCTTGTATAGCCCACTCACAGGTCCAATCACTCCGGCACCAAATCGGTCAACAATGAGGTCGACGGCTTTACTTGCAGGCTTCCATTGCTCTTCAATGTCTTCAGGGGTCTCACCCCCATCGTCGAAAAGTCGTGGAATTGCCTCGCTCTGCTCTGACAATTTTTGAGCATGCACCCCCAGCAGGCGCACACCTTGTGAGTAATCCAACATCGCAAGGAGGGGCTCTAGTGCTGCCACCATCGATGGCCCAGTTGTCAATGGAACAGTTGGCGTGACAGATCGAGTCACCGATTCAAATGACGAGAACTTCACCTTCAACAGCAGAGTCCCCGCAGCTACTCCAGCATCTCGAGTACGGCGCGCGACTGCGTCACAGAGTCGCACCAACTGCACGCGAAGTTCTTCATGCGTGGTGAGGTCAGCTGAAAATGTCTCCTCATGACCAATAGATTTTGCGATTCGTTCAGGCTCAACGATGCGATCATCAATACCGTGCGCCAAAGCATGAAGGTGTCGGCCGTTGACATCACCAACAGCAGCACACACAATTGCCACATCTAATTCGGCAAGATCAGCGACAGTACGCACACCAATTGCTTCAAGTTTTGACAATGTCGCGGGCCCAACACCCCACAGTGACTGCACGGGTAATGGAAGGAGGAATTCCAGTTCATGCCCGCGCCGAACTTCAAATACTTGAAATCCGCGTTGCACTCCGCCCGCCATTGCGCGCGGCTTGGCGTGTTCCGATGCCAGCTTGGCGAGAAATTTATTTGGCGCAACACCAACGCTGCATGTCAATTGCGTTTCTGACAAAACCTTCTCACGCAGTGCTTTTGCGATTGAGACCGCGTCCCCCATCAATGTCGACGCGCCTGTGACATCAAGAAATGCTTCATCGATTGATATTTGCTCGACAAGTGGAGTGAACGTTTCAAACAACGTGTGTAACTGGTTGCTCACTTCTACGTAGTGGGAAATATCGGGTGCGATAAACACAGCATCCGGGCATAATTTTCGCGCGACAGCAGACGATAAAGCCGAGTGAACGCCGTATCGCCTTGCCTCATACGATGCGGCTGCCACTACCCCCCGTCCGCCAGTTCCACCCACCACCACAGGCAGACCATGAAGTTCTGGGTGGCGCAATAGTTCGACCGACACATAAAACGCATCCATATCAACGTGGAGAATCGATCGGTCAGTGGTCATTTGTTCGAACGCTACTGCACTCGTCGCGCCTCGACGCCTACGATGGGCTGGTGCCAGACCCCACCACCTCACTTTCTGCCCTGCCATCAGTTACTGCGCGAGTCATCGCGTTTACTTCGATATTGTTCGGCGGGCTTGCAGGCGGTGTGCTTGGTTACGGACTTGTTGACAACCAATGCACAGGATCGTGCAGCGTTCCAACAGGATCAGGAATGTTGACAGGAAGCCTTCTCATTGCCGGCGGAACAGCAGTCGTTGCAGTCCTTGTCCTTCGTGCGCACGGTGAATGGCGAGAGGCAGCACATCCGTCATGAGCACACACGTTTCGCTCGGTACTGAACTACGCCAGATTGCTGAATCGCTTGCACGCGAGGCTGGCGATATGGCCCTTGCAGGAAGAAAGAGTGGCCCGCTCACCGCCACGACAAAGTCGTCACCCATCGACATGGTGACGAAATATGACAAAGCAAGCGAAGCGATGATTACCGCTGGACTTGCCAAAATTCGTCCTAACGATGCCATTGTCGGCGAAGAGGGAGCATCAACACAAGGAACTTCTGGCATTACCTGGCACGTTGACCCCATTGATGGAACAACAAATTTTTATTTCGATCTTCCGATGTGGGCTGTTTCAATCGGCGCAGTCGACGAACATGGGCCACTTGTAGGCGCGGTGTATGTACCTGCGCTCGGTGAAATGTTTAGTGGCGCCCGCGGAGAGGGTTCAACATTGAATGGAGAACCAATCAAGGTTCGCAATAACAATGACATTTCAGATGCACTTGTATGCACTGGGTATAGCTACCGCATCAGTGAGCGCGAAGTCCATGCCAAGCGAGTTGCAGACATCGTAATGAAAGTGCGAGATATTCGTCGCTTTGGTGCTGCAGCAGTTGATTTGTGTTTTGTCGCTTGTGGTCGACTCGATGCCTATTTTGAGGAACATCTTCACTCATGGGACCTTGTTGCAGGCCAAGTTATTGCCACTGAAGCTGGCGCCACTATTACTGATTACGTTGGCAACCCCGTGGAGCCGGCACAAGTACTGGCTGCAACTCCTGGAATTCATGCAGACCTCATTCATCTCATCGCAACGTCAGGACCAAGCACGCCATGAGCGTGGTGCTTGCAATCGATGCTGGCACCACAGGCGTTCGTACGCGGGCCGTCTTTGACGATGGTCAACAGTCTTTTTCGGCCTATCGCGAATTCACGCAACATTTTCCTCACCCAGGCTGGGTGGAACATGATGCTGAGGAAATCTGGGATGTCATTGTTGCAACGTTGCAAGAAGTGTGCAGTCGGCTCTCACAACCCATTGCTGCTATCGGAATTACAAACCAACGTGAAACTGTTCTGGCATGGGACAAGCGGACTGGAAAACCATGTGCGAACGCCATTGTGTGGCAAGACCGACGCACGGCAGAACGTTGTACCGAATTGCTCCCACACCTTGATCGCGTTCGCGCAGTAACGGGCCTTGTACTTGATCCGTATTTTTCAGGCACTAAGGCCGCGTGGTTGTTGCAACACGCCACAGTTCCGCCGACAGAACATCTGTGTATCGGAACCATTGACTCGTGGTTGGTGTGGAAACTCACTGCCGGAGCATCGTTCGTAACGGACCCATCTAATGCAAGTCGCACGATGTTGTTCGACATCAACTCCATGCAGTGGAGCAACGAAATGTGTGAACTGCTCGGCGTTCCCATCTCAGTTCTTCCTACAGTGCAACCATCAAGTGGACGTTTTGGTGTCACAACGAGTGTGCCGGGCGTACCAAACGGAATTGCAATTTCCGGAATCGCAGGAGACCAACAGGCTGCACTGTTTGGTCAAGCATGCACACAAGTCGGCATGGCAAAAAACACCTACGGCACTGGCAGTTTTGTTCTTTTGAATGTTGGCACAACATGTCCCGCCCCTTCTGAAGGAATGCTCACAACTGTTGCATGGGATCTTGGCGACGGCGCGCCGGTGTACGCATTAGAAGGCGCCATTTTCGTCACCGGAGCAGCCGTGCAATGGCTACGTGACGGTCTTGGCATCATTAACGACTCGTCAGAGGTGGGCCCGCTTGCTGAATCAGTACCTGACTCAAACGGTGTGTGTGTCGTACCAGCGTTCACGGGATTAGGAAGTCCGTGGTGGGATCCGTATGCACGCGGATCAATTAATGGCATCACACGCGGCACAACAAAAGCACATATTGCGCGCGCAGTTGTAGATGCAATGGTGCATCAGACACGTGATGCCATTGATGCGATGACACGGGCAGGTGGCGTCACGCTTGCAGAGTTACGGGTTGATGGAGGCGCATCAGTGATGGACGCAATGTTGCAGCGGCAATCAGATTCACTCGGCGTACCGGTCTTGCGGCCTACAGACCACGAAACCACAGCACTAGGTGCAGCATATTTAGCAGGACTTGCCGAAGGTGTTTGGGCAAATCTTGATGAGATTGCATCGATGTGGATTCTTGACAAACGATTTGAACCTGGCGAGCCAGACTCGTCACATGCTCAATGGTTGCGCGCAGTTGAACGGTCGCGCCAGTGGGCTAGCCCTGATTCAAAAATAGAGCACACCCGATAGCCCCGGCGCGCTCTCCTAATGCCGCAACATGTAACGCAGGATGGGGACGCGACGCTGATGAGTACAGCGCTTCAGAGAAACTCTTTGAGACCGAATCAAGCACTGAAGAAAACGACTGAACAACACCGCCCCCAATCACGATGACCTCAGGGTCGCAAATATTGGTCAGGCTCGCAAGGCCGACAGCCACCCAGTTTGCAAAGACAGCGACAACCGCCTGAGCCTGCGCATCGCCCTTGTCGGCTGCAGCAAAGACATCTTCTCCACTCATTCCGCCACTCAGCATTCGCAGCGCAGATCCTGATGCGTATCGTTCCCAACATCCACGTCGACCGCACACGCATTGTTCACCATCGTGTTGTACAACCATGTGTCCGATTTCGCCAGCAAACCCGTTGGACCCACGTTGCAACTGACCGCCCATCACAATGCCGCCACCAATTCCTGTACCAAGAGTGACAATCACTGCATTTTTTGCACCACGTGCCGCACCGGCCTGCCATTCACCATATGCAGCCATCGTTGCGTCGTTCTCAACATGCACATCTATTCCAAGACGATCGCGCAGTTCTGGTCCCACCGCGATGTTGTGAGCACCCTTCATGTTCGGCGATGCGCGCACTATCCCCTCTGGCGTAATAAGGCCTGGCACACCGACACCCAGACTTTGCGTACCGGACAGTTCGCGAAACATTGATTCGAGCAAATCAACCAACTCAGAAGCATGTGGAGTTGGATACCGAATTTCTTCGAGAACTAGTCCCTGTTCGTCAACGCGTACGCCGTGACATTTTGTGCCACCAACATCAATTCCGATGAAGCTCACGACTCGGCGCGAGCCTTCAGTTCTTTGACTGCCTCAATAAGAATGCGAGCTTCTGCACGACGCTTGACGAATCCGGGCAATGGAACAACGAGTTCTAGTTCCAGTTCATAAAACACTTGAGTGCCGCCATCAACTTCTACAAATGAATAGGCACCATTCAGTGCTCGCATAATGTCACCTTCAACCAAGTGCCATGACAAACGTGCTGGTTGTTCTGAATAGTCGTACTCGAGCGTGTAACGGGTGCTGCGACCAAGTGCAGATGCGCGGTACTCCACACGTAATCCGCGTCCTTCATCGTCACGCGAAAGAACAGATGCTTCCTTCACGTCCTTTGCCCAATCGGGGTACTTTTCGAATCCGAGCACCACGTCCCAACACTTCGAGATTGGGGCCGTGATGAGGGTGGTCTGTGCAGCGCGGTCAGTCATGGTTCTAATCTTGACCGCTCGCGGGCTCCTGATGTGGCACCTCAGAAGAATTGTCAACAACTCGTGGGGCAAAAGTGCCGTACGTGGCCCCCCATAACCCATTAAGACCAAGGCCCATCATGGGCGCCAAGATGCCAAATGCCAGAGTGCTTCCGGCCCGACCGTCTGTTGTTGTCCGACTAACAGCAGTTGCAATGGCAACAACAATCTGCACTCCAAGAGCGCCATTCATCTGGCGCGCGACTGATTGCGGCGCGCATTTGTCGACCAAGAAATACAGAGCTGCCACTGAAATATTGTCTGTTCGGCTCCGTTGTACGGCGGTCCAGTACCCCCACAAAAAAGTGACGATTCCGACTGCAAAGCAACTCAAGCTGACGGCCACACCAATTGACTTCCATGGCGAGGAAAACACAAGTGCTGCACACACCGACGCTGCGACAAATAAGCCCGTAAGAGCAACGTTGCATTTAATGAGAAAAGATCCAGGCACGACCTCCATCATTGTCCGACCTTCAGTACTTCTCCCAAACGTGCAGCAAGAACGGAGTACTCAAACTCTGACACTGCACGCTGTCTCGATGCAGTAGCCATTGACGCGCGCAATGAATCATCGTCGAGAATGGTGGCAATGCGAGCGGCCAAGCCAGATGCATCAGTGGGATGTGCCATCACAAAACCCGTGACCCCATCAAGGACTGCTTCTGCTGCTCCTCCGCTGTCGCCGGCGATTTGAGGAATACCACAGGCTGCAGCTTCAACAAAGACAATGCCAAAACCTTCTTGCTCGAGGCCTCCCCAACGGTTGCGGCACATCATGGAGAAAATATCTGCGCATCCGTACAACGCTGGCACATCATTGTGTTGCACCCGACCGAGAAATGTCACCGGTGCATGTAATTCGTCTGCCAATTTTCGCAGTCGACCTTCATCTCGACCAGTACTGGCAATCACTAATCGAAGCTTTGGACGATGCGGTGCGAGCTGAGCAATAGCCCTGATCACTGTGTCGTAGCCCTTGCGTGGAACTAAACGACTAAACCCAAGAACAATTTCGTCGTCAACATCAAAACCAAATGTCGCACGTGCGGCTTTTTTGCCAGCAGCATCCAACGGCACAAAACGTTCCGTGTCGACACCAGGGGGAACAATGGTCGACGGCAATGCACGACCTGCAGCGTGGTCCCCTTCCATCGCTGGGTACCCACCAGCAGCAACGATGTGTTCTGCTCCGCGTAAGACGTGACCCAATACCTGGCGAGACAATGGCAATCTGCCTGGCACTGTTACTTCTGCCCCATGCAACACCACCATGTACGGAACCGATAAGCGCGGCCCAACAAGCCCTAACGGCAACGCGGGATCAAGCACAACAAAGTCGGCGCCAAAGTCTTTCACCATCGCGTTAATGCGTTGCACCATCCATGGATGAGGCAACAACACTGGTTCACGCGTCCGTTCAATGCGATATGGCTCACCAGCATCAAACACAGCCGCGTCATCGTGAGGGCTAGTGAGGACAGCAAAAGAATCGGGAGGCAATCGTCTCCACCATTCCCAGAGCAACGATTGAATGCCACCGATCTTTGGTGGAAAATCATTGGTAACGAGAAGATGTTTCATAAGCCTTCCCGCAAGGTTGGCAGATTCAGTAACTCTTCGCACACCATGGGGTCTAGATCATCAGTGTCGACGAGATGCATGAGACCCAACCTGGCCGCAGTCCACACTGCATGAGCGCGTAGTTCACCTCGAGAATGCGACAGATATCTTCGAACCACATCAACAACTTCTTCATTTGTTGGGTCGGCAATATTGCCCAGGACAATAAGCAGATTTCGACGAATCCATGTCATGTCGCGCTTATGTACGTACCACCGCTGGCACGCCTCGTTGAGCGATTCATCGTCCATAGATAACCATTCCAGGACTTCAACGACTGAGTGAAGATCTTCGTCTGTTTCAGTTGTCTCATTGCGGCGAGTTGGCGGACACACGGTTTGACAATCGTCGCAACCATAGATGCGGTCGTGAAGAGCAACGCGGTAGGCGCGATCAAATATTCCCGGTTTTTGCAATAACCACGACAAACACTTGTTGGCATCAATGACGCCATTTTCAATAATGGCTCCTGTTGGGCACGCCGGAACACAGCGAGAACATGCGCCACAACCATCAGCGATAGGCGTAGCAATCGGCAAGGCTGCAGTTGTGACAACACAACCAATAACAAAGAAACTGCCATGTCCAGGCAACAATATGTTTGCGTTCTTGCCGAACCACCCGAGACCTGCGAGCCATGCAGCTTCGCGATCAACCATTGCGTTGTCGTCAACGAACACAACGGCGCGATGCCCATCTTGACGTAACTGTTCAGCAATCACATTCAAAGAATCTTTGAGATGTCCGTAATGATCAACCCACGCATAGCGCGCAATTTTGGCAAGTGGAGTTGTGGAGATGTCCGTGGGTTCGTGATCGGTAATTGCATACGAGCGAACGCCAACAATGATCGATTCGGCACCCTCAACATGCATGGCCGGTGTTGTCGAACGTTCCGGACGTAAAAACGTGAACTTCATGTCGTTCACAAGATTTCGATCAATGCGATCATGGATCTGTTGCGGCGCGCGGTGCATCACCTCGGCTGGTGCAACTCCGAGGGAATGAAGTCCTGCGCCGAGACCGATGGCGTGCAGATGCTCCCAGTACTGAGGTCCGCTAGGGGCGTCTGGTGAGACGAGGGTGGGATTTCGGGAAGATGATTTAGCCAACGGCACGGTGCCGAAGCGTAGGCACCAAACCAGCCTGAGCGAGCAACCTAATTTCGCGGAGTTCCTGAAGGTCAAGAACCACAGCACCTTCAGCGGGGGCATCGCAGATGAAACTCATGATGCAGTCTCCACAAGCGTCGGTGTCGGCCATGACGCAGGTTGCGCACGAGATCATGAGCACAGGCTCGTACGGTGTGGCTTCAGTGAGGGTGAGAGGCGTGATGTCCATGTCACAAGAGTGACGAATGGGTGTGACACAGTTCGTGAGATTAGACCCGCATGCGTTCAGCTTCGGCTGAACTGATAGCGACAACCTGAGCCAACATGGAAGCTGCAGCCCCTGAATCAAGGGTTGCTCGAGCGACATCGATGCCGTCGGCAACTGAATCCACATGGCGGGCAACAAACAACGCACAGCCAGCATTGAAAGACACAATGTCACGCACTGCACCCGTGGCCCCAGAGAACAATGAATTCATAATGGCCAGGTTTTCATGGGCGTCGCCACCACGAATATCGGCAAGCGACGAATGACTGATGCCAAATTCGGCGGCGTCAATTTCAAAGCGGGAAATGTTTCCGTCGCGCAATTCGAATACGACGTTTGGCCCGCTGACAGCTAATTCATCTAGTCCGCCGTGGCCGTGAACCACCCATGCGCTCGTGACATTTCGTGAAGCCAACGCTCCGACCATTGCTTCCATCATGTTTGGCATCGCAACACCCACCAACATGTTTGAGATGGGTGCGGGGTTCGCCATTGGCCCTAGCAAGTTGAACACCGTTGGAATACCAATTTCTCGGCGAGAGGGGCCGGTGTATCGAAATGCTGGATGAAAATGAGCAGCAAGACAGAAACCAAATCCGGTCGCTGCGATTGATGCTTCCACTCCGTGTGGATCAAGCTCAATTGCGACTCCGGCTGCCTCTAACAAATCTGCTGCGCCACACTTTGAAGACGCTGCCCGGTTGCCGTGTTTACACACGGGCACTCCCGACGCTGCAACAACCATTGCAGACATGGTCGAAACATTCACCGTATTGCTTTTATCTCCACCCGTGCCGACAATGTCGATTGCGCGCGACGCAAGTTCAGAATTGAGATGCACTTTCATGCCGGCTGATCGAACAGCGTGCAACATGCCTTCCAGTTCTTCAACCGTCTCGCCCTTTGCGCGCATTGCAACAACAAAGGCGGTCATTTGAGATGGCGTGGCACTACCGCTCAGAATTTGCTCAATGGCTGATTCGGCTTGAGAAGAATCAAGATCCTGTCGATCAAGAATCGTGGCCAGCAACGTGGGCCAGCCGATGAATTCGTGGGAATGCGCCATGCACCAAGTATCTACGCTGTGCGGCGTCTTTGACGAATGATTCTGCGACGCTCACGTTCTGTGGCACCGCCCCAGACTCCGTCTTTCTCGCGAACGGTGATGGCGTGCTCTAAACACGACGCTTTCACCATGCAGGAACTGCAGATTGATTTGGCCTCGTCAGCTGCTGCTTCTGAATCAGGGAAAAAGACATCAGGGTCTAAGCCGTTACAAGCCCCTTGGTGCCGCCACGATAGATCTGTTCCGGACATCGAAATCCCCCTCGACCACGGGGAGAGTCCCCGTGCGGGCAGTGTATGTGTCAACCGTCACATCTGTCCATTCCTATTCAGCCAAAAGGCCAACGGCTACCGGATATGGGTTACGGGCGAAGGTCGGTCAGGAGTTCGTTGCGAGTTTCATCTGAGAACGAAGCCATCTCACGGTAATTCGGCTGATCGCACAGTACCGCGACCGGGCCACTTGCAAACTGCTCGACCTGTTTTTCGGTGAAATCAAATGTGAGGTAGTGAACAGCAGCCGTGACGTCAGGACGAGTGAGCCCGGCTGCGTGTTGGGCATCGATTGAACCGCGAATGAGGGAACCGTCAGATAACTGAATACAAATGCTGTCTTCAAGGCCAGCCAATTTTGGTAACCACTCACGAACCTGCTCTTCGGACGTGAGCTCAAGAAAGAGTGTGGCGCACAATTGTCCTGGCATCGGAATCATGGGGTTGTACACCTTGAGTTCTTCCATAACGCCTTCATCTGTCACAAGTTTTTCAGCACGAATCATTTCTTGAATCTGCAAACGCATGGTGTCGCGATTTTCAAACATGATGGTCAACATTTCGCCAATTGCGATGCGGCGGCGGCGCTTTACTTCAATGACATGCGCACGAAACTCAGGGCGCTCACGCTCGTAGGCGCGAAGGTCTGCGATGTCATCCAGGGTGAGCTTGCGTGAAGCGGCGGGGGTATTGGTATTCACTGGTATCTCTTTTCTTACTTCGTTGGTTCTTCAGGAATTCCGTATGCACGTGCAACAACTTGTAATGGGTGTTGAGCAACGATGCCTGTCTGTTCATTGATGGCAGTGTTTGCCAAATGACAGTCACCGGCCACTATTTGGTTATTGGCTGCTTCCAATTTGTTCGCCAATTTCTTAGCAATCGGTACGGAAAACTCTTCATTGCCAGCCTTGAGGCCCCACATGCCGTCAATACCTGAGCACTGATCGATCAATGTGATCTTTGCACCGGTCAACTTCATGATGTCTCGACTACGCAACCCAATGTTCTGAGCACGAAGGTGACAGGGAATGTGATACGAGATGCTTTCCGCGATCTCACCAATGAAATTGGTATCTAGCTCTGTTCCCTCGGCCTTATGCAAGTTCATCAAATACTCAGATGAGTCATATGTGTGTGCTGCTACCAATTCCGCATCGGGTCCACCGACGTAATCGACATAGTCCTTCTTCAAGATGTAGCCACATGTCGGCTGCGGAACAACAATGTCTTTGCCGCCGCGAATTGCTGCTGCCAATGCCTTGACTTGCTTGGTAGCAACTTTGATGAAGCCGTCCATGTCGCCACTGTGTAGGTACGGCGCACCACAGCAACCAGCACCTTCAATGAGAGAGCACTCAACGCCATTGCGTTCATACACCTTGACCAAGTCTTGACCAACACCTGGCTGCTGGTATTCAACCAAACACGTAGGAAACACTGCGACAGAACCTTGCTTCTTTGTCAGTACCGGAGTAGCGCGTTTTTTGAACCAAGTACTGAAACGTTGTTTTGCATACGGAGGCAACAATCGGACAGAAGAAACGCCCGCTGTCTTTTCAACAAGTTTGCGCACCATTGACCCAGGCTTTGCGCCTAGTACGACATTCGTGATGGTGGGAATGGTGGTGGCCAACTTGCCGAGCGCATCGGTGTGCCCCATGGCTTCGGTTGTTGCGCGTTTGCGAAGAGTTACTTGGCCATTTGCCATGCGCATCGAGTCGTGACGCAACATGAGACGAGGAAAATCAAGTGCCCATTCGTGCAATTCAGGAATGTACGGGCAATTGACATAACACAGTTTGCATTGGAAGCATTCGTCGGCAACTTGATCCTGTTGTGCAGGAGTCATGCGTCCGGCATCTTGATCGTCGTGAGCATCGACATAATCAAACAGTGTGGGAAAAGAAGAGCAGAACTTAAAGCAGAGTCTGCAACCGTGGCAGATGTCGTAGACGCGGGTGAGTTCTTCGCGCACGTCTGCTTCGTCGAGATAAAGAGGATTCTTTGGGTCGTATGTGATGGTCATCAGGAATTCAATTCTCGTAAGGGTTTTTCAAAGATGAGGTGGTTGCTGATCATTCAACAACCACCCACCTCTTCGATCATCGCGACCAACGGGTCGCGGAAAAATTAGAGAGCAGCTAAGCCTTCAGCGAAACGACCGGCGTGGCTCTTCTCTGCGCGAGCAAGAGTTTCGAACCAGTCAGCGATTTCATCGAATCCTTCTTCGCGAGCTGTCTTTGCGAACCCTGGGTACATCTGTGTGTACTCGTAGGTCTCGCCGGCAACTGATGCTTTGAAGTTTGCTTCGGTTTCACCGATTGGCTCACCACTTGCTGGGTCGCCTACTTCTGCGATGTACTCAAGGTGTCCGTGCGCATGGCCGGTTTCACCTTCAGCAACAGAGCGGAACAATGCAGCTGCATCTGGGTAACCCTCGATGTCTGCTTTCTGTGCGAACCAGATGTAACGACGATTTGCTTGGCTTTCGCCTGCAAATGCCTCCAACAGGTTTTCGTGTGTTTTAGTTCCCTTCAAGGCTGGCATGAATGGATCCTTTCTTTTTTGGTTATTTTTGTGCGACTAGCGCAGAACACGCGCCGCATTGTCCTCGGTACACGATGTGGGCATCGCTTACTGAGAAATCGTCGAGGCCGCGCAATACAGGCGCCTTTGTTACATACACATCGTGGACATCACCACAGTCATCACAGACCGCATGATGATGGTCTGACACATTTGGGTCAAACCGCAATGAACCTGACCCCACTTCGATTGACTGCAATTCTCCCATGTGAGCGAGGTCAGTCAATGTTTGGTACACCGTACGCAAGGAGATCCCGGGCATGACGCTTGTTGCCGCACTGTGCAGCGAGTCAGCCGTGGGGTGCGAGCTGTTGTCGTGAAGAAGGCGAAACAACAATTGACGTTGCGGGGTGACTTTTAGTCCTGCAGTACGAAAAGCAACGGTGAGTTCTTCGGGTGATCGCATGCGAGAACCTTATCTGCATGAATTGCTAATTAGCAATGATTGTTAAGAAGGTCACAGCACCTCATCTCAGAATTCGTTCAATAGCCCAGACCACATAGGCTCTGTCACGTGTCAGCCCCTCTCAATTTTTCCCGCCCACTGTCCCTTTCTCGTCTTTCCAGTGAAGAATTTGATGTTGTCGTCATCGGTGGCGGAATCACTGGCGCCGGAGTTGTGCTCGACGCGGCTTCTCGTGGCCTTCGCGCCTGCCTTCTTGAGCGTGACGACTTTGCATCAGGCACATCGTCGAAGTCTTCAAAACTGATTCACGGCGGATTGCGCTACCTCCAACAAGGCGATGTTCGACTTGTGTATCAAGCGCTGCGTGAACGCAAACGCTTGCGCCGCAATGCCCCCCACCTCGTACACGTACTTCCCTTCATGATTCCAATTCTCACGAAGAACAGTGTTGTCTCGAAAAAAATTGCGCGCGCTCTTGGTTCTGCAATGTGGATGTATGACCTCACAGGTGGATGGCGCATTGGTCGCCTTCATCGTCGACTTTCTGCTGACACCGCATTTGCCCATTTACCCACAATGGCGCGCGAAAAACTGTCGTCGGCATACATGTATTACGACGCAGAAGCCGATGATGCGCGTCTCACTCTTGCAGTGCTGCGTAGTGCAGCAGATAACGGCGCAGCAATCGCGAACCAATGCCGCGTTGAAGGAATTGACTCACCACATCGCACGCAACACACCGTTCGTGTCCACGACCTTGTCGGCGATACTCATTTCACCATCCGCACCAAGGCGGTCGTCAATGCAACTGGCGTATGGGCTGACGACGTCCGTGCCCTTGACGAGGCTTCCCACCCCGACACCATTCGCCCAGCAAAGGGTGTTCACCTCACTGTGCCCTGGGACAAAGTGCGCAATGACATTGCTGTTGTTATTCCTGTGCCAAGCGACAAGCGCAGTTTGTTCGTTGTTCCTTGGATCTCACGCGGCGATGGCACATACCAGTTCACCTACATCGGCACAACAGATACCGATTACAAAGGTCCAGTAAATGATCCTCAGTGCACACGTGACGATATTGAATATGTTCTCGCGGCACTGAATGCAACTGTGAACACTGAAGTCACCTTTGAAGATGTCACGGGCGTGTGGTCGGGTCTTCGACCTCTTGTCAAGATGGATGATTCATCTGCAAAGGCTGGTCGCACCGCAGACCTCAGTCGTCGTCACCGCGTGTTTACGTCTGACAATGGCGTTGTCACAGTCACTGGCGGCAAACTCACCACATATCGCGAGATGGCACAAGATGCTGTCGATGCAGTATCCGAAGTGTTGGGTACCAAAACACGTTGCCACACACGATCAATGTCACTTCATGGTGCCAAAGGCCGCAGTATCCGTGCTTCGCAACGCGATCATCACCTCGACGGAAGGTACGGAAGCGATTCCGCAGATATTGCTGCCCTTATTACTAACGACCCATCACTTGCTGGGCCCTTAGTAGACGGACTTCCCTATCTGCGCGCCGAGGCGGTGTACGCAGTCACTCACGAAATGGCAACGTCAATTGACGACGTCTTGAGTCGTCGCACTCGGGCGCGCTTGCTGAACCGACGTGCCAGCGTTATCGCAGCACGTGCAACAGCAGACCTCATTTCTCCGCTCCTTGGGTGGAACGATGCACAGAGTTCAGCGAGCATCGCTGAGTTCGTTGACGCATGCGCACGCGAAGACGCTGCAGCCATGGTCACAGAACAAGAATTCATCGACTCATACAAGGGATAACAATGAGCATTCACACATTTTCAACACAGGCCACAGAGCCAATCGAATTTGGTGGTGACCCTGCTCTTGCAACGTCTCACTTACCAAGTCCTGGTCGCGCATTAACCGCAACTGAAGCGCAAGAGATTGCTGCTATCTGTGACACCACTGCAGATGCAGTGGAACGCGTGCAGCACGGTCGCGATTGGTGGCCATTGTCGCTTCGTTGGTCATTGCGCAACGAAGTTCCGCAGATTCCAGCTGTTGTATGTCGCCCCAAAAACACACAGGAAGTTTCAATCTTGTTGGCCTACTGCAATGACCACAAAATTCCTGTCACTCCCTCTGGTGGGCGAAGCGGAGTATGTGGCGCAGCGATTCCACTCTTTGGCGGCGTCGCACTCGACATGACACAGATGCAAGGCGTTGAATCAGTTGATGAAGTTTCCGGCATTGTCGAAACATTGTCAGGCACGTTTGGTCCCGACCTTGAAAAAGCAGTTCGCGCACACGGACTCACAATCGGGCACTACCCGCAATCGTTTGAACTCGCCACCGTGGGTGGTTGGGTTGCATGCCGTGGTGCTGGTCAATACTCAACGCGTTACGGAAAAATCGAAGACATGGTGCATGCTCTTGAAGCAGTACTTGCAGACGGAACAGTTATTCGCACAGGCGGTGCACCCGCAGGAGCAGTCGGGCCAGATATCTCTCAGCTTCTACTTGGTAGTGAAGGAACTCTTGCAGTGATCACGCGCGTGTGGTTGCGAGCACACCCTCTGCCTGAAGTTGAACGTCGTGCAGCATTCGTGTTCGCATCATTCTCCGAAGGTATTGAAGCGTGTAGGCGCATTATTCGCGCCGGGGCGACTCCGGCAGTTTTACGTTTGTATGACGGAGCCGAGAGCAAACGTTCACATGGGGGCGATGGCACACAATGCACTCTTTTAGTTCTTGACGAAGGCACCGAAGCCATTGTTGACGGAACAATGAGTGTCGTGTTTGACACCTGTAAAGAAATGGGAGCAGTCGATGGCGATGTCGCACTCATCGAAGCATGGATGCACCATCGCAACGACACCAGCGGTTTACAAGCACTGACCCGCAAAGGTTTTGTGGTCGACACCATGGAAGTGGCAGCAAATTGGGGTCATCTTGATGCAGTTGTCGATGCAGTTGAATCAGCCATGCTTGCGGTTCCACATGCACGTTCAGCCACGTGTCATTTATCGCACAGTTATATCGAAGGTGCATGTGTGTATTTCACTTTTGCTGCAACTCCCGATGAAGCCGATTTTGAGAGCACCTACTTGGCAATGTGGAAAGCGGGTCAAGAAGCCGGCCTCAAGTCCGGAGCAAACTTGTCGCACCATCACGGCATCGGATACAGCAGATCCCAATACATGGAACAAGCGCTCGGAACCAGCATGGGCGTATTGCGTGCGGTGAAAAATGCACTTGACCCGAATGGCATCTTGAACCCAGGCAAGCTCGGATTATGAGAACGCTCGTCATCGATGTAGGAACAAGCGGACTGCGCGCCGCGATTGTGCTCGATGACGCAACGGTGACCGATCTTCACTACGAGGCCTTCGCACCGCAGAGCCCCTTTGCAGGTCTCGTTGAATTTGATGCAGCGGCAATGTATGCGGCCGTAAAGCGTGTGTCGTTAGCGGCTCTCGCATCTGGCCCTGTCACCGCTGTTGGCATCACCACACAACGTGCTTCCACCATCGTGTGGCGTGCATCAACAGGCGCACCAATTGGCCCATCACTTGGTTGGCAAGATCTACGCACTGTTGGCGAATGCATGGCAGCGCGCGCCGAGCACGGATTCATATTTGCACCGAACCAAACTGCAACAAAGGCAGTGTGGATGCTTCAGAACTACATCTCTGATGCACATGAACGCAGCAGCGATGATCTTCGCATTGGCACAGTGGAGTCATGGATTGTGTACAACCTCACACAAGGCGCGCACCATGTCACTGATCACACCAATGCTGCGGTCACTGGCCTCACTGTTCCTGACGGAACAATGTGGAACAGTGCAATGCTCGCAACTCTCGGAATTGCAGAACACCAACTGCCTCGCATCGTCGATTCCATGGGATTCATTGGCGACGCCACTGACCTTCCCGGCTCTCCACCAATTCTTGCTATCGCCGGTGACCAGCAAGCATCACTCGT
>JBAXVL010000033.1:0-16894 GCA_037129095.1 Actinomycetota bacterium
AGCCTTTACCAAATAATCGCCTATGGCGCACAAGGCGGCGGCGGTTTCAGCGGCGGCGGAGCGAGTGGGAGTTGGTAATGCCTCAGTGGTGGAAAGACAATTCTCAACAGGTTGCAGAGGCAATTGATACGGCCGAGCGCACGAGTGGTCATCAGATTTTGGTTCGTGTTGGTCCACTTGGTCGAAAGCCCGCACGAGTAGCCGACACAATCGCAACTCGTTACTCAGCTGCCTCACTTGTGTTTTGTGTTGACCCCAACCGGCGCATCTTTGAAGTCCGTTGGTCGCAGTCATTAGAGCTTGACCCCATTCGTGCAACGGCCTCGGTACAAGAACATCTTCGTGCTCAAGATCTACCCGCTGCCATCACAGCACTAGCGGCTCTCTTACCCCACCAAGAAGAGGGCGAAGAACTCCCCGACATTATTGAGGAAGCTGACTAGCTACAAACGGCGGCCCACCATGGCGCGCTCTGTGCGTTCCACAAGGTCGGTCATGTTGAGTTGTTTCGCGATGGCACCCAAGTCCTTTGTTGGGCCACGCCATTCCCAGTCATCAACCAATCCAAGTGTCACATCGTCAGATACATCTGTAACAACAGTTGCAACTTGTTTAAACAGTTCGGCCATTGGGCGTTGATCGCGAAGTGTTGCTGCAAGCTTTGCCGCACCTCTCACTACAACGCCATCTGCTGCCCACTGAGCTTCGTCATCAGGTATGTCACCAATGTGTAGGTAACGGGCCAAGACTGACGTTGCGCTCTTTGCACCCCAACCTGGCAGACCAGGGAAACCATCTGCTGTGTCACCGACAAGACCAAGCCAGTCAGCGATACTTGCAGGACCAACACCAAACTTTTCGATGATTGCATTTTCGTTAACAATGAGGTCATTGCGTCGGTCGTATTGCACCACACGGTTGCCGACAACACATTGACCAAGATCTTTATCAGGCGTAATCATTTGCACCTGGTCAACACGCTCATCCAATGATGCAATGAGTGCACCTGCAGCTAAACCATCATCTGCTTCGTACTTCACCATTGGCCACACTGGAATACCCAGTGCACGCAGTGCATCTTCCATAAGAGGAATTTGGTCGAGAATTTCGGCTTCCATTCCGTCAGATGTTTTGTAACCCTCATACATCTGGTTACGGAAACTTTCGATCACATGATCAACCGCCACTGTGACATGCGTTGCACCACCAACGAGCAACTGCAATGTGGACGTGACAACGCCACGAGTGGCAGATAACGGCGGTGGACTGCTGTGACGCACGGCTTGGCCAAAGTGTTGGCGGTAGAGCTCGTAGGTTCCGTCGATGAGGTGAACAATCATGGTTCTTCAGTATCGCAGGCTTGGTTGTCGTTGACGACAAAAACCAATACCATGACCGATGTGGTAAATGGTTGCGTGCGCAACTATCTACCACTAACCCGAAAGGTCTATATATGCCTGCAGTTACCGCCGATACCCTCACGCTTCCTCGAATTGAAGCGCCAACAGTTCTCGCCCAGGATCGCCCACTCATTTCGCTCACCACTGCCCCCAGCGGTTTCGAAGGCGAAGGCTTTCCCGTGCGTCGCGCTTTTGCGGGCATTCCGAAAGAAGTACTCGACCCGTTCATCATGATGGATCAAATGGGTTCGGTTGATTACCCACCGTATGAAGCGCGCGGAACTGATTGGCACCCACATCGCGGTTTTGAAACTGTCACCTACATCATGGACGGTGCGTTCATTCACCAAGACTCACATGGTGGTGGCGGAATCATTAAAGATGGTTCCACCCAATGGATGACTGCTGGTGGTGGCATCTTGCACATTGAAACTCCACCAGAACAATTGGTGATCAGCGGCGGCCTATTTCACGGCTTGCAGTTGTGGGTGAACTTACCTGCTGCACAAAAAATGGTGTCACCTGCGTATCAAAATCTTGATGCAGATCAGGTGAAATTGTTTACGACTCCTGATGCCGGAACATTGGTACGTCTTATCGCGGGCAACATTGCTGGCATTCAGGGACCAGGCTCAACGCGCACGCCGATTGTTATGGCACACGCAACCATTCTTCCTGGTTCGCAAATGGTGCTTCCGTGGAATCCGGCATTCAATGCACTTGCCCACGTGGTGAAAGGTTCTGGCTTTGTCGGTATTGATCATCATTCATTCACTGTCGGACAAACAGCTGTGTTCGGAACTGGTGATTCCATCACGTTGGCAGCATCACCACATGAAGCACTTGATGTGATCTTGCTTGGTGGCCAACCAATTGGTGAACCAGTTGAGCAATATGGTCCGTTCGTCATGAATACGCGTGCAGAACTGCAGCAAGCTATGGATGATTATCAACGCGGACGTTTAGGCACAGTGCCTTCTGGCGGCATACAGCCGTATCGCGGCCCGCGCAACTAATTAACTGACTTGAGTCAATCCGCCATCGACAACGAATATTTGTCCGGTGACGTATTTGTTGCGTACCAATGCAAGAACTGCTTCTGCACAATCGTCTGGTGTTGCTGAACGCTTCAACGGTGCCATTGCAGCAACGCCTGCATGTTGATTTGCCCAATCTTTTGTCCATGGTGTTTCAACCAAACCAGGAGCAACTGCGTTATGACGCACTGGCCCGTGACTCTTTGCCATAAGGCGAGTCATTTGGTTTAGTGCGGCCTTAGTCATTGAATACGCAATGGAAGAACCCATAGGGCGAACACCAGCAACCGATGTGATGTTCACGACGTGACCATCGTCTGACTTACGCAGATGTGCCATCGCCATTTTTGTAAGTTGCCATGTACCAAACACATTGACTTCAAATGTGCGCTCGAAGATTTCGTCCGTAAGTGCATCAAGGTCTCCGTGTGGAACCAGTGTGGTCCACCCAGCATTGTTGACAAGAAGATCCAACTTGCCGAACTTTGTAATTGTGCCGTTAATGAGATTCTCACACTGAGCTTTGTCACTGATGTCAGCTTGAATATAAATGGCTCCGTTTGGAAGTGACGCAGCCAGTTTTTCCCCTGCTTCAACAGAACTTGCTGAGTTCACAACAACGTGTGCGCCAAGTTCAGCTAAGCGTTGTGCGGTGCGCTCACCGATGCCACTTGATGAACCAGTAACAATTGCAACCATTCCTGATAATTCCGACATGTGAAACCCCTTACGTGTGTGTATGGTCATCGTAGAACAGCAATGAGTGTTCCAACAATGAGAAAGGGACCAAATGCGAAATGCGTGTG
Source organism: Actinomycetota bacterium (assembly GCA_037129095.1). Taxonomy (GTDB): domain Bacteria; phylum Actinomycetota; class Acidimicrobiia; order Acidimicrobiales; family Ilumatobacteraceae; genus UBA2093. The sequence goes on from JBAXVL010000033.1 coordinate 3,244, forward strand.
CTTGTTTGCTTTTCGTGACACCACCAACACCAACGCAAAGAGGCCACCAACAAAGAATGCTGCAATAAGGCCCACCAAGATGGCTTCGTACGAGACCCACCCGAGATACAGACCAAGCAGGCCACCGAGCCCAACATCGCCTCCACCCAAGTCGCCCCGCGACAACACTTCAAGTACCCGCAACATGCACCACATGCCCAACCCGCCAATGAACATGCCAAATACTGAACCGGCGTCATCAAAGAACGCTGACAACACCAGCAACGGCATTGCCGCGGCAATGGTGCGATACACAATGCGTCGCGGAAGCAAATGAGTATCGATATCAATTAGCGACAACCACATGCCAGCACCCACCAACACTCCGAATGTCAAGACGGTCAGGTCATGATCGAATCGATGCGCAAGCAGGAAATACAGAGCAGCGTTTATGGCCACCACAATGGGAGTAACCATTGAGGCATCAGTGAAGTGTGATTCACCAAAAGTTTCCCCCGTTGCACGTACACGTGCGATATCTATGCGCGCACGAGTAATTGCTTTGTAACCGCTAGCGGCACCAACAAGAGCAAAAACAATGTCACGCATATGACATGGAAGAGTTATTCCTGAACGAGCTCAATCAGAGTTCCGAAGCTGCCCTTTGGGTGAATGAACGCAACAGTTGTTCCACGGCTACCCGGGCGAGGCGCTTTGTCAATAGGTGTTGCACCTGCAGCAATCATGCTGGCAAGAGCCTCTGCGCAATTGTCAACTCGGTATCCGATGTGGTGAAGACCTTCGCCGCGCTTTTCAATTGCTTTTGCAACTGGTGAATCTGGGTTTGTCGGCGTGAGCAACTGAATGTAGCTTTCAGCAACTTTCAACAACGCTTCTTCAACGCCGTCGCTCTCCACTACTTCGCGGTGATCAACAGTTGCACCAAATGCTTCTTGGTAATACTTGATTGCTGCTTCTAAATCGCGAACCGCAATTGCAACATGGTCAATTTCAGTGAGAATCATTGTGTTTCCTCTGTAATTTCTATCGACGGAACCAAGTGAGCTTGTCTGCAACTTTTGCACGCAACTCATGATCATCAACGCCAAGGCCCTCTTCCGGAGCCAAGCACAACACACCAAGTTTTCCTTCGTGCATGTTGTTATGAACTTGGTACGCAGCTTCACCAGTTTGTTCAAGCGTGAATACTTGAGACATCACTGGGTGAATCATTCCCTTTGCAATCAAACGGTTTGCTTCATAGGCCTCTTTGTAGTTAGCAAAGTGGGAACCAACGAGCTTCTTCAAACGCATCCAGAAGTGACGGTTATCGAACTCAAGCATGAAACCACTTGTGGCTGCACATGTAACAACTGTTCCACCGCGCTTCACCACATACATAGAGGCAGCAAATGTGCTGCGACCAGGGTGTTCAAACACAATGTCCGGATCTTCACCAACGAGTGCACGAATGTCTCCGCCAAGGCGACGCCATTCTTTTTCATTGTGCGTGCCGTCTTCATTCCAGAATTGGTAATTGGCTGCTTTGCGGTCGATGACTGCTTCGCAACCCATTTCACGAAGAATTGCTGCCTTTTCTGGCGATGACACAACTCCGACAGGAATTCCGCCACCGTTCAATACGTACTGAACTGCGTATGCACCGATACCACCCGATGCACCCCAGATAAGAACAACATCGCCTTGTTTCATGTTGGCGCCGTTTTTAGAAACGAGCATGCGATAGCTAGTGGAGTTACAAAGTGCGTTGACCGCTGATTCTTCCCATGTGAGGTGAGCAGGCTTTGGCATCAGTTGGTTTGCTTTCACAACCGCAAGATCTGCAAGGCCACCAAAGTTTGTTTCGTATCCCCAGATGCGCTGGTTAGAACCCATCATTGAATCGCTATGTGATGACGGGTCTTGGTCGTCAACGTGGTTGCAATGAACAGTGACCTTGTCGCCAGGGTTCCACAAACGCACGGCACTACCGACACGCAAGACAACACCGGACGCATCAGAGCCAATGATGTGTTTGTCTATGTCGTGGCGCTTTGCCCACTTGCTTTCTTTGCCGAGGCGAGCCAGAGCGCCAAATGTGCTGATTGGTTCGAAAATGCTGGTCCAGACGGTGTTGAAGTTGATGGACGACGCCATGACCGCAATGACCACTTCGTCTGCCGCCAGTTCAGGCAAGTCCACTTGACCAATGTGGATGCTCTTGCGAGGGTCCTTTTCATTGCTGGGAACCCCGTCCCACATGGTCTGGTCTTCCTTGCGTACATACGCAGCGCGGTATGTTGCGGGAAGTGGGAGGGCAGCGATTTCCTCGCCCGTTGCCCCATTGAGAATGGCTTGAAGGATCTTTTCCATGCTTTGACGATAGCGAATTCTTGGGTTTCATCTCCTAGCCTGATTTATCTCGTATCCATGTCGGATACAAGTACATCTGGAGGCACACATGGCCGGTTCATACATCGTCGCAGGAGCACGCACACCCATCGGAAAAATGAGCGGTGCGCTGTCTTCTTTCTCAGCTGCCCAGCTTGGTGGCTTTGCCATCAAGGCCGCGCTCGAGCGCGCAGGCGTCAAGCCAGAAGACGTGGAGCACGTCATTATGGGCCAAGTTCTTACAGCAGGTCAGGGACAAGTTCCGTCACGCCAAGCTGCTTCATTGGGTGGTATTCCCATGAATGTTCCTTCCATCAACATCAACAAGGTGTGCTTGTCAGGTCTGAACTCCATTTACTTGGCTGACCAGATGATCGCTTCGGGAGAAGCAGACATCGTTATCGCTGGCGGTATGGAAAGCATGACCAATGCTCCGTACCTTGCACAGGGTGCACGTGGTGGTTTCCGCTACGGCAACACTGAACTGCAAGACGCAATCATTAAAGACGGACTCTGGTGTGCATTCGATGCGTGCCTTATGGGTCTTGGCACCGATCGTTACACCGACGGAAAAATCAGCCGTCAAGAACAAGATGATCTTGCAATGAAGAGCAACGTGCGTGCAGCTGCAGCAATCGCTGCTGGTCGACTTGCAGATGAAATTGTTGAAGTCGCAGTTCCTCAGCGCAAGGGTGACCCTGTCATGGTGAAGAACGACGAAGGTGTTCGCGCAGACACCACCATGGACACACTTGGTGGATTGAAGCCAGCATTCGACAAAGACGGAACAATCACAGCTGCAAATGCAAGCCAAATCTCAGACGGTGGTTCAGCCATTGTCATGATGAGCAAGAAAGCTGCTGAAGCTCGCGGCATTAAGCCACTTGGTGAAGTTGTTTCCTACGGCATGGTTGCTGGCCCGGACAATGCATCACTCTTGCATCAGCCAAGCCGTTCAATCATGAAGGCACTTGACCGTGCCGGCATGAAGATTGGCGATGTCAACTTGTTCGAACTCAACGAAGCATTTGCTGCTGTCGGTATCGCATCAATGCGCGAACTTGGCATCACAGATGAAATTGTGAACGTCAACGGTGGCGCTATTGCATTGGGTCATCCAATCGGTATGAGCGGTAACCGTCTTGCACTCACCATCTTGCACGAACTTCATCGTCGCGGTGGCGGTGTTGGTGCAGCTGCACTCTGTGGTGGTGGCGGACAAGGCGACGCAATCATCGTTCGCACCGTTTAAGAACTACATGCTGCAAGAGCCACTCAATCGCGCGATTCACGTTGCACGTTGGGTGGCTCTTGCCGTTGTGGTCGGAATTATCTCCGGCGTTCTTTCTGCCGGATTCATTCAGTCACTGACATGGGCTACCAACACCCGCAACGACAACACATGGCTTCTCTTGTTATTGCCGCTTGCAGGACTTCTTGTTGGTTTGTCGTATCACTACCTTGGCCGCGGACTTGAACGCGGAAGCAACCTGCTGATTGATGAAATTCATTCGCATTCAGAATGGGTGCCTCTTCGACTCGCTCCACTTGTTTTCATTACAAGCGTTGTGTCCCATCTTGCTGGTGGTTCCACTGGTCGTGAAGGTGCAGCATTACAAATTGCAGCCGGTGCAACAGACCCAATTAGTAAGAAACTCGGACTAGACCCTGCTGATCGCTCACTCATGTTGATCACTGCAATCGCTGGTGGATTCGGTTCAATCGCTGGCGTACCCATTGCTGGCGCAGTGTTCGCACTTGAAGTGCAACGCATTGGTCGCGTGCGATACGAAGCGCTTGTACCAGCACTCGTCGCAAGTTTTGTTGGCAACGCAGTTGTTCGTGGTCTTGGAGTGCACTACACCAAGTACCCACATATCGCTGATGTCAAATGGTCGCCCACCATTGCGTGGCAAGTTGCACTCTTGGGTTTATTGGCCGGCATTATTGCTTTGGTATTTGTGCGCATCACGTCCTTTATTCGCGGCGCTATGAAGAAGTACGTTGCATGGTCTCCTGCTCGCCCACTGATTGGCGGAATTCTTCTTGCCATTCTTATTGGCGCATGTGGATGGCGCGATTATCAAGGTTTCTCTTTCCCGCTGATGTTGCAGGCCATGAACGGCGCAACGTCAGGTCACTTCGAAGTGAAGATGTTTTTAACCGCACTCACTATCGGCACAGGATTTGTTGGTGGCGAAGTAATTCCTCTGTTGGCAACGGGCGCCATGGCTGGCGCAACATTTGCCAACCTCATCGGAGCAAACGTCGCAGTGTTTGCGATAGTCGGATCAGTTGCGGTTTTGGCTGGTGCAGCAAATACGCCTCTGGCATGCACCTTTATTGGTATTGAATTATTCGGTGGAAATGGTGCAATTCTGTTTGCACTCGCGTGTGTTGCTGCATATGCAGCAAGCGGTCATACAGGTATCTACCACGCGCAAAAAGTAGTTGCCCACAAATCGGGTGAAGCCATTACTTAGCTATCGAGTTTTTGGCGATTGCCAAACGCGCGACCAAGTGTGACTTCGTCGGCAAATTCAATGTCGCCACCTACTGGCAACCCACTCGCTAAACGAGTCACATTGACACCAAGTGGGTTCAGCAACCGTGCCAAATACATGGCAGTTACATCACCTTCAGTGTTGTTGCTAGTGCAGACAACGACTTCTTGAATGTTCTCTGGTCGAATACGTGTGAGAAGTTCACGAACCTTCAGATGTTCTGGGTTCACACCTTGTAACGGATCAATGAGTCCGAGCAACACGTGGTAACGGCCACGAAATTCACCAGTGCGTTCAATAGCGACAACATCGCGCGAGTCTTCAACAACACACACGATTGACGAATCGCGTTTGGAGTCACCGCAAATGTTGCATAGTTCAGCATCGGCTAGGTTGAAACACAGTGCGCAAAAACGCACTCGTTGTTTTGCCTCTACCAATGCACGTGCAAGGCGCGTCACGTCTTCAACGTCGCCCTTGATGAGGTGAAGCGCTAAACGTTGTGCACTGCGTGGACCAATGCCAGGTAGTCGACCAAGTTCGTCAATAAGTAATTGAACAGGTGGCGTATACGGCGATGCCACGAGTTATTTCTTTCCGCGCGGTGACTTTGCCGAGTCCGGAATTACTTCAACAGTTTTTTCCACAATGCTTCCGCCAGGGAACGTATCGTGCAAGGCAGCAAGTAGCGGGTCGACAGCATCAACTGCAAGCACAGTGTCATTGATATCAATTGCAGCAAATGGATCATCGGCAACATCATCGACAATGGTGCGTACTTCAGGTTCAGTAAAAACTGGACGCGACATTCCACCAGGGGCAGTGGGGTCTGCTTGCATCAACGTGACAACAAATGTTCCGCCACATACTTGTTTGATAGCGGCAACGACGGTTGGCAACTGTTCTTGTGCGCGCTTCATTGGCGTGTTGTTTGGAAGGCGCAACATAATTTTCTTGCCTTCAACTGACTGAACAACTGCAGGTTTGAACATGGCCTTTGCCAGACCACGCATGGCATCAGTGATCTGCGGCCACATTTGTGCAGGATCACCGGTAGCAACGGCGGACACAGCTTCAGTCGTTGCAGTTGGTGCTGCAGGTTGTGCTGGGGTTTCTACTTGCACAGGCAGTGGAATCTCTTGAGTCTCTGAGGCTGGCGTGGCGACGGGAGCGGCCTGTGCAACAGGAGTTGCATCAGCCACTGGAACAGCAACGGGTGCAGTGTTCGCTGCGGGGCCACCAATCTTTGCGCGGCCTGTTGCTGGGTTGATCGGCGCTTGTGGAACAGCTGCAGCTATGCCATTTTCACGAAGAGTCTTCACTGCTTCTTCTAATTGAGAAATTCGCGCAAGAAGATTTTCTGCACTGTCGTCAAAAACTGGAGACGCTAATTGCACAACAGCGACTTCAAGCAACAACCGAGCGTCAGGCGCATGTCGCATTTCCACCATGGTGGTACCGAGAGTTTCCATGATGCGAACAATTCGTTGTACACCCATGTCTTGTGCGTACCGAGTGAGTTCAGCAATTCGATCGGCAGGGAGTTGCACTAACTCTGGCGACATCAATGACAAGAAACAGTCACGCATGGTGCGCACGACATCTTGCGCATAGGTATGAGGGTCGCGACCTTGTTGCATAGCACGAGCAACTGCTCCGAGTGCTGCAGCGTGGTCTCGCGCTACCAGTGATGTGATGATGTCTTCGGTGTGCAACGCAACTTCAGGTTCGCCGCCACCAGACACAATAAGTTCAAGTGCCGACAAAGTGTCACGTGCACTTCCGCCACCTTGGCGCAACACCAAGTCAATGGAATCTTCGTCAACAGTGAGGTCGGCTTCTTTGATAACGAATTTGACATATTTTTTTAGCTCGGCAACTGGCAGTAAATGAAACTGCAGATGCTGTACACGACTGCGAATTGTCTCTGACACTTTTTGTGGGTCTGTTGTGGCTAATACAAACACCACTTGATCGGGCGGTTCTTCCAAGGTCTTCAACAGTGCTGCTTCTGCACCACGTGTCAGCATGTGCACTTCGTCGAGAATAAAAACACGATGGCGACCAGGGCTTGTTAATGCAGCAGCTTCAATAATGTCGCGTATTTCTTGAACACCGTTGTTGCTCGCAGCATCAAGTTCAAGAACGTCATAACTGGTTCCAAGTTCCACTGCTTTGCACGAGTCGCATTCGCAGCACGGTTCGCCTTCAACAGGGGATGCACAGTTCAGAACCTTGGCCAAAATTCTGGCAGTGGAAGTCTTTCCAGTGCCTCGAGGACCAGAGAATAAATAGGCCTGGCCTTCACGGTTATTGATGACAGCGTTGCGCAAAGCCTTGACCACATGGTCTTGCCCGTAGAGCTCGGAGAACTTCCTCGGGCGGAATCTGCGGTACAAGGACTGGGTGGCCATCGAAACGACCCTACCAATGAGGTGCACCGGGTGGCTGTGTGTGACAAGGTGAAACACCGTCAAGGGGTCATTCTTGACTACCGTTTTCTCACACCATGCGTCGCCTTCCACTTCTTTTCCTTGCAGTTGCCTCTGCCCTTGCCTTTTCGGCTGGTCCTGCGCACGCCGCGGGCGACAACACCCTGGCCTCTTCTGCCCCAGCTGCCGGCGAAGTCGTCACCCTTGCCCCCACCCAGCTGCAGCTCAAATTCACACTTCCCGTGGGCGGCACCCAAATTGTTGCCCAAATGGGGCTGTCTCTTGCCTGTGAATCAAAACTGACAAATCTTGGGCCCCCGCAATTATCAGCCGATGGCGTCACGGTCTCTGCGGCACTCACCCAGGTGCCACAAAACGGCTCGTGTGTCGTGAACTGGTCCCTGCCAGACGGAAGCGTCGGGTCGTTCACATTCACCGCACAAACCCAGGTGTCCACCACAGTCCCGACCACCGTGCCAGGTTCCCCCGCCACCACTATTCCAGTGACCGGCACTGAGACCGTTGCTGCTGCTCCTCGCCTCGGCGGACCAATTGGCTTGATGCGCCTCGTGGTTTTTTTCGCCGTGTGCGCTTTGTTTGGCGGATTGATGTTCATCAAACTTGTGTGGCCAGAAGGTGTTGAATACGGAATTACTGAAAAGTATTTCCGACAAATTTCCATCATCGCCACAATCTCAATTGTTCTTCTCATCATTGTGATGACAGCGCGTCAATCAGGTGGAGGGATCGCATCATCAATTTCACCAACGTCGTGGGGACCACTATTTCGCACTAACGAAGGGCGTGCAGTTTTTGTGCGTCTGCTTGTTGTTGGTGGACTTGGCTACTACGCGTGGATTACCGAACGCGTTCTTGAACCCACCAATGTTGTTCCCACCACAGTTCTCTTAGCCATGATGATGATGTCATACGGTTTCGATCGGGCAACTGGTCGTGCTGTGATTCTTGGAATTGTTTTTGCAATTGTGCACATGGCATTAATTGCAATGTGGGTGGGAAGTATTGCAATCATCTGGAGAGTTGTTCTTCACGGACCAGGAGACGTTGACCTTGTTGTTGCATTACGCGGTTGGGCGCGACTTGCCACGCCACTGACAATTGGCATTGTAGTTACAGGCCTTTTTCAAGTGTGGCGTATTGACGGAATCAGTCTGATCAACAGTGGTCATGGCCGTGTACTAATACTTAAGATTCTTTTATTCAGCGCACTGCTCTTTGTCAGCGCAACAATTCGTCAATTCATTCAACGTGGAATGGAGCGCGCTAAATCTTTGAATGAAAAAGTTGTGTACCGCTTAAAGCGCCCGGTTGGAATTGAATTGTCTCTCAGCATTGTTGTGCTCGCAGCATCATCTTGGTTAATGGCTATGCGCCCGCCGTATGTTCTGAACCGCGAGACTGGCCAACGAGTTGACTATGCAATCGTGCAAGACATGACAGCAAAAGATGACTTCCATGTTCGCTTGTCAATAACCCCCGGTGATGTTGGTGCAAACAGAGTGCTCATTGAATTATTCGGACCATCTCGAATTCAGAATTTCAAGGTCACGTTGACTCCGAGTAATCCCAACTTCGCTGGCTACACAATCAACGTTCCCATCACTCGCCCGGGCGCTGCGTTGGTCGCTCAAGATGCTGGCCTCCTACTTCGCGCACCAGGCGAGTGGACAGCCACCGTCACAGGTGTCACCACCATTGGAGACTTAACTCCCATGACCACCTCGTTCGTCATTGCCGATGGCACCACCGTGACCACCGTGCCCAAGCAGGGATTGAAGAAGTCCACCACCACCATTGCCGCGGCCACGACCACATCCTCGGTCGCGCCCGCACCTGCTGTGACCAGCCCCAGCACCATCGCACCTGTCGTCACCACCCCAATAGTGACAACCACCACGGTTGCCACCGCAGGGTAATTACCATCAGATAGGCGACGGGGCCCCATCGGCACTAGCGTTTCGCAGGTGACTGATACCTCTGGCTCTTCGATGCAGAACAAAATTGACGACCTTCGGGACCGTCAGCAGCAGGCGATTAACGCCGGAAGCCCCCGCTCGGTCGAGCGGCATAAAGGCAAGGGCAAATTGCTCGCTCGTGAGCGCATTGACTTTCTCTGCGATCCTGGCTCTTTCCATGAACTCGACATGTTGGCCCGTCATCGTGCGCACGCATCAGGTCTTGAAGAGCGTCCATATACAGATGGTGTTATCACCGGATGGGGAACCATCGAAGGTCGCAAAGTATTTCTGTTCAGCCAAGACTTCACAGTCTTTGGTGGAGCACTCGGTGAAGTGTTTGCCGAAAAAATTCACAAGCTCATGGACCTTGCACTCAAGGTTGGTGCACCCGTCATTGGTTTGAATGACGGAGCTGGTGCTCGAATTCAAGAGGGCGTTGTATCACTTGCGTCATACGGTGGAATTTTTTATCGCAATGTGCAGTCGTCAGGTGTTGTGCCACAAATTTCTGTCATCCTCGGGCCATGTGCCGGTGGTGCTGTGTACTCACCAGCAATGACCGACTTTATTTTCATGGTGCGTGAATCAAGCCACATGTTTATTACTGGTCCTGACGTTGTAAAGACAGTGACAGGTGAAGACGTAACACTCGAAGAACTTGGTGGCGCAATGAGCCACGCGTCGAAGAGCGGTGTTGCAACATTCGTTTCAGCAAACGAGCAAGCATGTCTTGAAGATGTTCGCTTCTTGTTGTCGTTCTTGCCGCAAAACAACCTGGAACCAGCACCAACTGTTGAAACATCAGATGATCCAAATCGTTTATGCCCCATGTTGCGCGACATTCTTCCTGCATCGGCTAACCAGCCATATGACATGAAGAAAGTCATCAAGGAAGTTGTCGATGATGGTGAGTTCTTTGAATACTTCGAACACTGGGCTAAGAGCATCGTGTGTGGTTTCTCTCGTGTCGACGGTATGACCGTTGGTGTTGTTGGTAACCAACCAATGGCTTTTGCTGGTGTTCTTGATATCGAATCAAGTGAAAAAGCAGCTCGTTTTGTGCGTACATGCGACGCCTTCAACATTCCACTTCTTACTTTCGTTGACGTTCCTGGTTTCTTACCTGGCGTTAACCAAGAGCACGAAGGAATCATTCGTCACGGCGCAAAGCTGTTGTACGCGTTCTGTGAAGCAACAGTGCCTCGCATTCAAATCATTACGCGCAAAGCGTACGGCGGTGCGTACGTGGTGATGAACTCAAAGTCAATTGGTGCTGACCTTGCATACGCATGGCCCACAGCAGAACTTGCCGTTATGGGGCCACAAGGCGCTGTTGAAATTGTGTACAAGCGTGAATTGCAACAAGCAGCAGATCCTGTTGCTCGCCGTGCAGAACTTGTTGCGGAATACACCGAGAAGTACGCCAACCCATATGCCGCTGCAGAACGTGGTTACGTAGACGACGTTATTGACCCGGCAGATACTCGTATCAAGATCATTGCTGGCTTGCGCATGTTGCAAACCAAGCGTGAAGAGCTTCCACGCCGTAAACACGGAAACATGCCTCTATAGATCATCATGTCTGAATCATCGTTTCCCGACTGGAATGCACCAGAAGTTGTGACAATTAGCGACATCGCATTTGAACCAAAAGCCGGTTTCTGGTTGCGCTTCCTTGCGTACTTTTGCGACGGCATTATGGTGTGGATTGTCAGCATCCCGTTCGCAATAGTTTCGGCTTCAACAACTGGCACCATTGCGGCACTTTCGCAATCTGCACAATTCGTCGTCACGTTTGTGGTGTTGGCGTATTGGATCGGCACGCAAGGTGGTTCACCTCTTCGTCGCAAACTTGGTGTGTTTATTCTCGATCAAGATGATGGTTCATTCATTGGTCAGCGTCGTGCCGCTATCCGCATCATGATGAGCTGGGTTTCCGGCTTAGTTTTCCTGTTGGGTTACTTAACAATGCTGCGCAACCCGCAAAGCCAAACATGGCATGACCGTGTTGCACGATCAGTGGTGGTGAAGCGATGAATCTCAATGTCGGCACAATCACGCCAATTCCTACTGAAGAAGAAGCTGCAGCAATTGCAGCGGCAGTCACCATGATGTGGCCACAACCAGTTATTGCTTCTGCAACTGACGCAAATGCTGTTTCTGCTTGGCGGTTCAGTGGTCGTTGGTGGGTCACTGATGCTGTGTCTCGCAGAGCACGTCCCGGAATCAAATAATGACTTCCGTCAGCGCAACAGAACTCACCACTGTCGCTGACGACCTTGCGGTGTTCCACCACGGGCAACATGTTGTTCGCCATGAAAACTTGCAGCCTGATACTGCATATACCGAACACGGAATTGATTTTCGAACACTGCCACGTCCGGAAGGAAAGTTACTCAGCGTTCTTGCAACCGTTAACGACGTGCACTTTGGTGAAACAGAATGTGGTCGCATTGATGACAGCCCATTAGGTCCGATTCTCAGTTCACTTCCTGGCGAACAGCCTTATCCCATCACAATGAACGCCGGTGCAATTGCCGAAATCAAGAAACTGAACCCGAACGCAGTTCTGGTGAAAGGTGATCTCACCGAGGCTGGCACTGACGAGCAGTTCGCTGCATTTCGCGAACACTATGAGGGTGCATTCGCTGACAAGTTGTTTGTTGCTCGCGGAAACCATGACGCGTACCGAGGACAAAAAGAATTCATAGGTGACCAATGGATTCAGTTGCCCGGTCTTGCGATAGCACTCATCGATACCACGATTCCGTTAGAGACCACAGGCCGAATTGATCCACCACAGTTCGAATGGCTGAATGATCAGTTATCTGCTTCCACAACTCCGGTCATCATCATGGGTCATCACCAACAGTGGGTAGAAGGAAAACGAAGTGAAGACTATTTCGGTCTTCACCCAGACAGCAGTGACGCTCTCGATGCATTAGCCGTGCGTCATGTAGGGGTTATTGCGTACACAGCCGGCCACACGCATCGGCATCGCGTTCGCCGCATGCCACGGTCGGGAATTCCCACCATTGAAATCGGATGCGTCAAAGATTTCCCTGGCTCATGGGCTGAATACCGCGTGTATGAAGGCGGAGTCATGCAAGTAGTGCATCGTGTGTCATCGCCCAAAGCATTGGCATGGAGCGAACAGTGCCGTCACTTGTATGAAGACTTCGGTACTGACTACGAGAGCTACGCAATGGGTACGCTCGAAGACCGATGCCTGATTCTTCCGCTTCGTTAAACAGCACGTCTGCATTGGCAGGCTTGCGCGTTCTTGACCTCTCTACTGTTCTTGCAGGGCCAAACTGTGCGCGTTACCTCGCAGACTTTGGTGCAGATGTCATCAAGATTGAACGCCCAGACGGTGGCGACAGTTTGCGCAACATGGGATGGCGCGACCCCGTAGATGGCGAAGGTTTGTGGTGGCGATTAGTGAATCGCAACAAGCGCACCATTGCGTTGAATCTGAAAGACGACACTGATCGCGAACTGTTCTTGCGTCTCATCGATGACGCAGACGTATTGGTTGAAAACTTTCGTCCTGGCGTTCTAGAGAAACTTGGTTTTGCACCTGAAGTTCTGCATGCACGTAATGCACAGTTGATCATCACTCGTGTTAGTGGTTTCGGACAAGATGGTCCATATGCAAACCGTCCAGGCTTTGCATCAATCGCTGAAGCGATGTCAGGGCTTGCATCAATCACAGGTGTTCCTGGTGGCGACCCAATGTTGCCGCCGTTTGCATTAACCGATGAAGTCACAGGTCTCGTTGCAGCATTCGCCACCATGGTTGCTCTGTGGTCTGAACAAGGCCAAGTTGTTGACGTGTCTTTGTTGGAAAGTTTGTTCCAGATACTTGGGCCACTAATGACTGTGTGGCTGACACGTGGCGAACTGCAACCACGGATGGGTTCATTACTTCCGTACACAGTGCCTCGTGGTGTGTATCGCTGTTCAGACGGGCAGTTTGTTGGCATCTCAACATCAAGCGACTCCATTGCAGCACGTGTTGTTCATCTTCTCGGTTTCGATGGTGACGATCGCTTCACGACGTTTGCCGGACGAATCGCTAACCGCGAAATAATCGAAGCCGCAATGGAAGAGTGGTTTGCACAACGCACTCAAGCAGAAGCACTTGCAATCTTTCAAGAAATCGAAGCTGCTGCCGGCCCTATTCTTTCCATGGAAGATATTGAAAAAGACCCTCATTACATTGCGCGTGAGGCAGTTATTACGGTTGAAGGCACCCCAATGCAGGCGCTGATTGCTCGATTATCGGCCACTCCTGGTGCAGTGAAATGGCGTGGGCGTGCCACAGATGCTGATGGCGATGCCATCCGCCGTGATGGCTGGAACT
>JBAXVL010000034.1:0-16489 GCA_037129095.1 Actinomycetota bacterium
CGGGGGCCACTGACTCCACATATGTGGAAATGAAGGGTGCACCCCATTATCTGGAAGGGTACCGGGTCGAAGCTCTCGAGATAGTGGCCGACTGGATTGAGAAGCGCTTCCCTCGCTAAATCACTCGGTATGTCCCATGTGGATTAGTCAAAACTGCCGATAGCGTTCCTAGTCCGTGCGATTCGGGTATTAATCCGAAAAGCTAGATCGACCGTCGAAGACACAAAAAATAATCGACGTCCGTGAAGGCCACAACGCTGCAAAGCAGAGTGGAACCACACGGCAACACCCAGACACGTGCTCCGTTAACAGAAATGTTCTCGGAGCATTTGCGTGAATAACCAAACGAGAAAAAGGGTTGCCGCCATGGCACAAAAAGCGATCGTCGGCGAAAAAGTCGGCATGACACAAGTGTGGGGAGATGACCAGCGAGTCATCCCAGTCACAGTGCTGCGCGTAGAGCCAGTACGTGTTGTTCAGGTCAAAACAAATGACCGCGACGGATACACCGCGTTACAAGTTACATACGGACACAAAAGTGCCACCAAGCTCAGCAAGCCTGAGCAAGGACACTTTGCGTCAGCAAACGTCGAAGCGGGTCGCCGCCTCGTCGAACTACGCCTCGACTCTGTCGATGGCTTCGTTGTCGGACAAGAGATCGCAGCTGATCTTCTTGCACCGGGCGAAATAGTCGACGTCACAGCGGTCAGCCGAGGTAAAGGTTTTGCTGGTGGTATGAAGCGTCACAACTTCAGCGGTCAGGGAGCAAGCCACGGTAACCATAAGCACCATCGTGCTCCTGGTTCCATCGGTTCATGCTCATTTCCTGGTCGTGTATTCAAAGGTCTCCGAATGGCTGGCCACATGGGTCACGAGCAAGTCACCACTCTCAATCTTGAAGTAGTGCAAAGCGATCCAGAGCGCGGCCTTCTTTTGATTAAAGGTTCTATTCCCGGCCCGAACGGTGGCGTTGTCATCGTGCGTAACGCAGTGAAGGCGAAGTAATTCCGATGGCATCAATCGCAGTTAAGAACTCATCAGGCAAAGCAGCTGGCAACGTTGACGTTGCAGACGAACTGTTTGCAGTAGAACCAAACGTTCCAGTGATGCACCAAGTTGTTACAGCACAACTTGCAGGTCGTCGCGCCGGAACACAAAGCACAAAAACTCGTGCTGAAGTTTCAGGTACAGGTAAGAAGCCGTTCAACCAAAAGGGAACTGGTGGAGCACGTCAGGGTTCAACTCGCGCTCCTCACTTCAAAGGTGGCGGTATTGCTCACGGACCAAAGCCTCGTTCGTACACACAACGCACACCACGCAAAATGATTCGTCTTGCACTTGCATCTGCTTTGTCAGATCGCAACAGTTCAGGTCACGTCGTTGTCATCGAGTCGTGGGGCCTCACAGCTCCAAGCACAAAAGATGCACTGAAGGCGCTCACCGCTCTTGGTGTTGAAGGTCGTGTCATGGTTGTTGTTTCTCCATCAGAAGAAGTTGCAATCAAGAGCTTCCGCAATGTTCCCGAAGTGCAACTCACACTTGTTGGTGAACTCAATGCATATGACGTTTTGTGCAACGACTGGATTGTCTTTTCAAAAGACAGTCTGCCTATCGCAAAGGAAGCTAAGTAATGAAAGATCCACGCGACATCATTCTCAAGCCTGTTGTCTCTGAAAAGAGCTACGCGCTTATGGAATCAGATGTGTACACATTTCAAGTAGCAGTTGATGCTTCCAAGCCCGAGATCCACGATGCCATCGAGGCAATCTGGGGCGTCAAAGTACTAAAGGTCAACACACTCAATCGCAAGGGCAAGTTCCAGCGCACACGTAACTCCAACCGAATCGGTCAGCGCCCGCACACCAAGCGGGCCATAGTCACCCTTGCTGCGGGAAGCAAAATCCCGTTGTTCGAAAGCTGAAATAATCATGGCAATTCGCAAGCGCAAACCAACTAGTCCCGGACGTCGTTTCCAGACAGTCTCTGATTTCTCAGAGATCACAAAGACGACGCCTGAAAAGACTCTCCTCTCTTCAAAGTCAAACACCGGCGGACGTAACGTCTATGGTCGCAAGACTTCACGTCACCGCGGTGGTGCACACAAGCGCCAGTACCGCATCATCGACTTCAAGCGCATCAAAGATGGCATGCCTGCAAAGGTTGCATCAATTGAGTACGACCCGAACCGTACGTGCCGCATCGCTCTTCTTCACTACATGGACGGAACAAAGGCATACATCCTTGCTCCTAAGGGTCTTGAAGTAGGAATGCGCGTTGAAAGCGGACACGGTGCAGACATCAAGCCAGGAAATGCAATGCAATTGCGTTACATCCCTGTCGGAACTGTTGTGCACAACGTTGAACTTCGTCCTGGTCAAGGCGGCAAGATTGCTCGCTCTGCCGGAATGTCAATTCAAGTTGTCGCTAAAGAAGGCGACTTCGC
The DNA here is from genome assembly GCA_037129095.1 of Actinomycetota bacterium. Classification (GTDB taxonomy): domain Bacteria; phylum Actinomycetota; class Acidimicrobiia; order Acidimicrobiales; family Ilumatobacteraceae; genus UBA2093. The sequence continues at coordinate 2,444 of JBAXVL010000034.1, forward strand.
AACATTGCGTCTTCCTTCTACTGAAATGCGTCGAGTTCTTCTTGATTGCCGCGCCACCGTTGGTGAAGTTGGTAACTCAGAACACGAACTCGTCAAGATCGGTAAAGCCGGACGTAACCGTTGGAAGGGTGTTCGCCCACAAACTCGTGGTGTTGCCATGAACCCTGTCGATCACCCACTCGGTGGTGGTGAAGGTAAGACCTCTGGTGGTCGTCCTCCAGTATCTCCTTGGGGTAAGCCAGAAGGCCGCACACGTAACAAAAACAAGCCATCTCAATCACTCATCGTTCGTCGGCGTCGTGCCGGAAAGGGTCGGAGGTAACTCATGTCTCGTAGCCTCAAAAAGGGTCCGTTTGTTGACGACCACTTGCTCAAGAAAGTTGACGCCGCAGTTACTGCCGGTGATCACAAAGTCATCAAGACATGGTCGCGTCGCTCAACCATCGTTCCCGACATGGTGGGTCTCACCATTGCCGTGCACGACGGTCGCAAGCACGTCCCTGTGTATTGCACAGAGTCAATGGTTGGCCACAAGCTTGGTGAGTTCTCGCCAACTCGTACATTCCGCTTCCACGCTGGACAAGAAAAGAACACAAGGAAGTAGTCATGACCGGTCCAAAGCTCAATGAAGCCAACCGCGTCGCCGGTTCAAAAAGTGGAAGCCGCGCAAGCGCTCGCTACCACCGTTCATCTGCATCGAAAGTGCGCGTCGTTCTGAACCTTGTTCGCAACCAAGACGTTCGCACTGCAGACCAAATCTTGCAGTTCACAGATCGTGAAGCTGCACGTGTTGTTCGCAAGGTTCTTGCATCTGCTGTTGCAAATGCTGTGACCAACGACAATCTTGACGCTGACGAATTGTTCGTTAAAGCATGCTTCGCAGACGAGGGCCCAACGCTCAAGCGTTTTCGTCCTCGTGCAAAGGGTCGTGCCGGAGCAATCTTGAAGCGCACATGCCACATCACACTCATTGTTGATCGCATGAGCGATTCGCAACTTGCAGTGATTGAAGCAAAGACAATGGCAAAGGGTGCACCTTCCAACAACCGTCGAGCACGTGTTGCTGCAAGCCGTAAGGAAGCACCTGCTGTCGAACAAGAGATCGTTGCCGACGACCAAGTCGTCGACACCACCACCACTGAAGAAGCAGGCAACTGATGGGTCAGAAGATCAATCCATACGGGTTCAGACTCGGCATCACAACAGACTGGAAGAGCCGCTGGTTCAGCGAGCGCGAATACAAGGACTACCTCACAGAGGATTGGAAAATCCGTGAGTACCTCATGAAGACGCTTGAAGATGCAGCTGTTAGCCGCGTTGAAGTAGAGCGCACACGTGACAAACTTCGTATCGACGTTCACACCGCACGCCCCGGAATTGTTATCGGACGTAAAGGTGCAAAGGCAGACGAACTTCGTACTGGTCTTGCCAAGATCACTGGCAACAATCGCCTGCAACTCAACATCGTTGAAATCAAGCAAGCAGAACTTGATGCTGCTCTCATCGCACAGGGCGTTGCTGACCAATTGGTTAACCGCATCGCTTTCCGTCGCGCCATGAAGCGTGCAGTTCAGAACGCACAAAAGTTTGGTGCACTTGGTATTCGTGTTCAGTGTTCAGGCCGTCTCGGTGGTGCTGAAATGAGCCGTACAGAGTGGTACCGCGAAGGACGCGTTCCATTGCACACACTTCGTGCAGATATCGATTACGGATTCCGCGAAGCACGCACCAGCTCTGGTCGTGTAGGCGTAAAGGTGTGGCTCTACAAGGGCGACATCCTTCCGTACAAGAGCACATCACAAGACAAAATTTCTCGTGAAGCAGCAATGGCTGTTGGCGACACTTCTGGTCAAGTTGTTCAAGAAGCGGCTGCCCGCAAAGTTGTTTCTTCCGCTGGTCCTCGTGCCGCTGTTGAAACTGCAGAACCAGAAATCCAACCGCTCGTAAAGCCTGCTGATCCTGAGTTCGAGCGCTTGCTTGAAGAAGAAGAAGCAATCGAGCGTCGTATGCATGATTCGCATGAGACTCCAAAACTTCGTGGGGAGGGCTGATCATGTTGATGCCTCGTAAAGTAAAACACCGTAAGCAGATGCGTGGTCGTATGACCGGCGTATCAAAGGGTGGAAACGCACTTGCATTTGGCGAGTTCGGTATTCAAGCTCTTGAATCCGGTTGGATCAGCGCTCGTCAAATCGAAGCTGCTCGTATTGCAATGACTCGTCACATCAAGCGCGGCGGAAAAGTATGGATCAACATTTTTCCTGACAAGCCAGTGACAAAGAAGCCTGCAGAAACTCGCATGGGTTCCGGCAAAGGTAACCCAGAGTTTTGGGTTGCAGTTGTAAAGCCTGGACGCATCATGTTCGAGTTGTCATACCCAAGCGCTGATGTTGCGCGTGCCGCTCTCGAGCGCGCCGTACAAAAGCTCCCGATCAAGGCTCGCGTTATTTCACGCGACGAGCCAATCTGATAGGACAGTAAAAAAATGGCACATTCAATTACAGACCTTCGTGACATGGATCTCGCAGCCCTCGTGGCCGAGCTCCGTGCCAGCAAACAAGAAGCCCTTAACCTGCGATTTCGCAATGCAACAGGCCAACTCGACAAGCATGACGAGTTGGGCAAAGTGCGTCGTCAAATCGCCCGCATCAATACCCTCATCCGTCAACGCGAAATCGTTGCGGCCGAGGCAGCCGGGAAGTGAGTAGTCACATGGCAGAAGTAAATAACACCGAAGAGCGCAACGCACGCAAGGTCCGCGAAGGAATGGTCGTCTCTAACAAGATGAACCAAACCGCAGTGATCGCCATTGTCGAGCGTGTTGCTCACCATAAGTACAGCAAGATGGTCGTTCGTACCAAGAAGCTCTACGCACACGACGCAACCAACGATGTCAACATCGGTGACCGTGTTCGCGTGATGGAAATCCGTCCAATGTCAAAGCTCAAGCGCTGGCGCATTATTGAAGTTCTGGAGCGTGCAAAGTGATTCAGCAAGAGTCTCGTCTCCACGTTGCCGACAACAGTGGTGCAAAAGAAGTGTTGTGCATCAAGGTTCTTGGTGGAACGCGTCGTCGTTACGCATCAATCGGTGATGTCTTCATTGCCACTGTGAAAGATGCCATTCCAGGCGCTGCAGTGAAAAAGGGTGAAGTAGTTCGTTGTGTTGTTGTTCGTGTGAAGAAGGAAAAGCGTCGTCCAGACGGCAGCTACATCCGCTTTGACGAAAACGCAGCAGTTCTTATCAAAGAAGATCTCACGCCTCGTGGCACCCGTATTTTCGGACCAGTTGGCCGCGAATTGCGTGACAAGAAATTTATGCGAATTGTTTCGCTCGCACCGGAGGTGCTCTAGTCATGAAGTTCCGTAAGGGTGACACAGTTCAAATCATCGCTGGCAAAGAAGCTGGTTCTCAAGGTGAGATCATCGAAGTTCGTCCGAAAGACAACAAGGTGATTGTTGAAGGCCGCAATGTTGCAAAGCGCCACACCAAGGCGCGCAGTGCAAACCAAAAAGCCGACATCATCGAAAAGCCAATGCCAATCGATGCATCAAACGTGATGCTCGTAGTCAAGGGCAAGCCAACACGTGTTGGTTACAAGATCAAAGACGACGGCACCAAGGTGCGCGTTGCGAAAAAGACAGGAGACGAAGTCTGATGGCTACAACCGCTACTTCTCCGCGCCTCAAGGTTCGTTACGAAGCTGAGATCAAGCAGGCTCTGCTTACTCAACTTGGTCTTGCGAATCCAATGCAGGTTCCAAAGCTTGAAAAAATTGTCGTCAACATGGGTGTCGGCCGTGCAACTCAGCAGCCTTCACTTCTTGATGGTGCAGTTGCAGACCTCACAGCGTTGTCTGGCCAAAAGCCTCTCGTTACAAAGTCACGCGACGCAATCGCAAACTTCAAGCTGCGTGAAGACCAAGCAATTGGTTGCAAAGTCACCTTGCGTGGTGACCGCATGTGGGAATTCTTCGACCGATTGCTTTCCATTGCAATTCCTCGTATCCGCGACTTCCGCGGATTGCCAGTGAATTCATGGGATGGTCGCGGTAACTACACATTTGGTCTTTCCGACCAGATCGTGTTCCCAGAAATTGATTACGACAAGATCGATGCCACTCGTGGCATGGACATCACGATTGTTACAACAGCAGTCAGCAACGAGCAGGGCCGTGCCCTTCTCGACGCATTCGGTTTTCCCTTCAAGCGTGGCAACGAGGGTGGACCCCCCGCACGTAAGAAGCCAAAGGGTCGCGGTCCTGTCCGCGGCGGCAAGAGGAAGTAGGTAGGTCATGGCCAAGATTTCACAAATCAATAAAGCAAATGCAAAGCCCAAGTTCAAGGTGCGTGGTTACACACGTTGCCGCAAGTGTGGACGCGCCCGTTCGGTGTACCGCAAGTTTGGACTGTGCCGTATTTGTCTTCGAGAAATGGTGCACGCCGGAGAAATTCCAGGCGTTACTAAGGCGAGCTGGTAGGTACTAATCATGATGACCGATCCAATCGCAGACATGCTCACACGCATCCGCAACGCAAACACTGCGTTGCACGAAGCAGTAGTGATGCCATCGTCGAAGCAAAAAGTTGCTCTCGCTGAAATCCTCAAAAAAGAGGGTTACATCAATAGCTACGCCGTTGCACCTTCAACGAAAGGTCCAGGCAATCAACTCACCGTTCAAATGAAATATTCAAATGATCGCCATCGCACCATCAAGGGCCTGACACGTGTGTCAACTCCTGGTCTTCGCGTGTATCGCAATTCAACTCAAGTGCCTCGCGTACTTGGTGGTCTTGGTGTCGCAGTTCTATCCACTAGCCAAGGTCTTATGACCGACCGTGAAGCGCGCAAGCGCAAGGTCGGCGGCGAAGTCCTGTGCTTCGTGTGGTGAGCCTGGGACGAAAGTAGGAAACGAATATGTCACGAATTGGTAAAGCTCCCATCACCGTTCCATCCGGAGTCGATGTGTCCATTGCAGGTCGCACCGTCACTGTAAAAGGACCAAAGGGAACACTCGCACGCGATATTCCTGGTGAAATTGTTGTCCGTAAAGAAGACACCACCATCTTTGTTGAACGTCCAAACGACGAGCGTCAAAACCGTGCACTCCACGGTTTGTCACGCACACTCGTGAGCAACATGGTTGTTGGCGTCACTGAAGGTTTTACAAAAGAACTTGAAATTGTGGGCGTGGGTTATCGCGCTGAAGCACAGGGCGCAAACTTGCGTCTTGCACTTGGTTTCTCACACCCTGTCATCGTGCCAGCACCTGAAGGAATTTCTTTTGAAATTCCTGTGCAGACACGTGTCATCGTGAAGGGCATCGACAAAGAACTTGTCGGTCAAGTTGCAGCAAACATTCGTTCAATCCGTAAGCCAGAGCCATACAAGGGCAAAGGCGTGCGTTATCTCAATGAGCACATTCTTCGTAAGGCCGGCAAGACCGGCAAGAAGTGATTCGGTAGTAAGGATTCACCATGGCAAATCTCTCAAGCATTCGTCGCGAGTCACGACTTCGTCGTCACCGTCGTGTACGCAAAAAGATCTACGGCACAGCAACACGTCCGCGTCTTGCAGTGCACCGCACAAACAAGCACTTCAGTATGCAACTCATCGATGATGATCTCGGTCACACAATCGCTGCAGCGTCATCTGTTGAAGGCGACCTTCGCAGCGCAAGTGGCGCAACAGTTGCCGCAGCTACAAAAGTCGGACAATTAATCGCACAACGCGCTAAGGCAGCCGGAATCTCAACGGTCGTGTATGACCGCGGTGGTTACGCCTACCACGGCCGTGTTGCCGCAGCAGCGCAAGCAGCTCGTGACGCAGGACTGGAGTTCTAATGAGTAACTCATACTCAAACAACGCAAATCCATCAACACCCCCAGAGCCAGGCGCACTTCGTGAATCACGCGTGATTCACATCAACCGTGTTGCAAAGGTTGTTAAGGGTGGACGTCGTTTCTCTTTCACAGCACTTGTTGTTGTGGGCGATGGCAACGGTCGTGTTGGTCTCGGATACGGAAAGGCAAAGGAAGTTCCTTTGGCAATCCAAAAAGGTACTGAAGAAGCAAAGAAGAGCATGTTTGATGTTGCGCTCGCCGGAACAACAATCATTCACCCAATTCTCGGAATCTCCGGAGCTGGTCGCGTTCTTTTGAAGCCTGCAGCTCCAGGTACCGGTGTTATCGCCGGTGGTGCAGCTCGAATCATTCTTGAAGAAGCTGGCGTGCACGACGTGCTCGCAAAGTCACTTGGTTCTGCGAACGCAATCAACGTTGCTCGCGCAACTATTGATGGTCTTCGTGAACTACAGCGTCCCGACGAAGTAGCAAAGCGTCGCGGCATTCCTGCCGAGACATTTGTTCCTAAGGGATTGCTAAAGGCATACAACGAGCGCAAGAAAGCACTCGCTGCTGGAGAGGCACATTAATCATGGCTGAGAAAACTCTTACCGTTACGTTGAAGCGTTCAAAGATTGGTGCAAAGCCAAAATCTGTTGGCACGCTTCGCGCACTTGGTCTCACCAAAATCGGTGACACCAATACCCTTCCGGATCGTCCAGAAATTCGCGGCATGATTGCCCGAGTTCCTCACCTCATTGAAGTCAAGGAGAACAACTGATCATGCGCGTCGATGAACTTGCACCAGCACCAGGAAGTAACCACCGCGCAAAGCGCAAAGGTCGTGGTACCGGCGGTAAGGGCGGTAAAACTGCCGGCCGAGGTACAAAAGGTCAGAACGCTCGTGGTCGCGGCAAGGTAGCTCGCGGTTTCGAAGGTGGTCAGACACCAATGAGCCAGCGTCTTCCAAAGTTGAAGGGTTTCAACAACCCATTCCGCGTGGAGTACTACGCAGTCAACCTTGATGCACTCACAGATATCGGTCTTGCAGAAGTCACTCCTGAAATCCTCATGGCAAAGGGTGTTGCTCACAAGGGCACCTTGGTCAAGGTTCTTGGTCGTGGCACCTTGTCGATTCCAGTCAAAGTCTCTGCTCATGCGGTCTCGAAGTCAGCAGAAGCTGCCATTCTTGCTGCCGGTGGTTCTGTGACTATTCTGCCTTTGCCACACAAAATCCGTCCTCCGGCTAAGGGCAACCAGTTCACCAACCGCTAACCGTCGTCGTAGCAGTCACTGCTCGATGTCGATAAGGAGTACTACGTGTTTTCTAACCTGAAGAACATCTTCAAGGTGGAAGATCTACGCAAGAAAGTGTTTTTCACACTTGCCATGATCATGGTGTATCGATTCGGTGCATCCCTCCGCGTTCCTGGCATTGATGCCAGCGCTGTTGCACAGCTACGTGAGGCCGCCAAGTCGCAAGGAGCCCTCGGGTTCTTGAACTTGTTCTCTGGTGGAGCATTCGGTTCTTTCTCTATTTTCGCGCTCGGCATCATGCCGTACATCACAGCCAGCATCATCATGCAGGTACTAAATGTGGTTATTCCTAAATTGCAGGAATGGCAAGAGATGGGTGCTGTTGGTCAGCGCAAGATCACCCAATGGACTCGTTACGTAGCAATTGCAATTGCACTTCTGCAAGGTTCTGGACTGACATTTATTTTCGGACAAGGACGTGGTTCTGCTTTCTTTGGTGCAGCTGCAAAAGCTCCAGACGTTGTGTTGTTGAATCCGTTTATGCCACGTGCATTGCTCGTTATTCCAACCCTTGTTGCAGGTACCGCATTATTGATGTGGGTCGGTGAACTCATCAGCCAGCGCGGCATTTCAAACGGAATGTCCGTCATTATTTTCTCATCAGTCGTTTCTGGTTTGCCATATAGCTACTATTCAATTTTGCAGAGCAAAAAATTCATTGTCTTTGCACTGCTTGTTCTTGTATCGCTCGGAATTTTGGCATCTGTTGTTCGTGTCGAACTCGGACAACGCCGCATTCCTGTTCAATTTGCAAAGCGGGTGGTCGGTCGAAATATGACTGGTGGTCAAAGCACATACATCCCACTCAAGGTCAACCAAGCCGGTGTTGTTCCCATTATCTTTGCGTCGTCAGTTCTGTTGTTGCCAGTGTTGCTGTCAAACGTTCTTGGCAGTGCTGAAGGTTGGCGCGGTTCCATTGCAAGTTTCGTCAATGATTACTTGGTAAATAGCCAAAACATGGTGTACATCGTGGGCTTCTTTATGCTCATCGTTGCATTTGCATATTTCTACAACTCCATTGCGTTCGACCCGATTCGTCAAGCTGATCAGTTGCGTAAACAGGGTGGTTTTATTCCCGGTATTCGACCTGGCCAACAGACCGAGCGTTACTTGTCGAAAGCTGTTAACCGCATCACATTGCCTGGTGCATTGTTTGTTGCCTTCATTGCAATCTTGCCGTACATCATTTTGTGGGTCGGTAATGTTCGTTCGTTCCCATTTGCCGGAACCACTGTGTTGATTGCTGTTGGTGTCGCACTTGAATTGATGCGTCAAATTGATAGTCAATTAATGCTGCGCAACTATGAGGGCTTCTTGAAGTGACCGCCGGCCCTTTTGGGTGGTGGTTTGCCCTCGTGGGTAATCAGAGGTATTTATGATTCCTGGCGCACGATTGGTGCTGTTGGGCCGGCAAGGCTCGGGTAAAGGGACGCAATGCGTTCGCTTGTCTCGACACTTTGTTGTTCCGCATATTTCGACAGGTGACATGTTGCGTGCTGCAGTACGTGAAGGAACCGAACTCGGGAAAATGGCAAAGGCAATTATCGATGCTGGCGGTTTGGTCGGCGACGACATCATGGTCGGATTAGTCAGTGAGCGCCTCACAGAAGATGATGCACGCGTACGTGGATACATCCTCGACGGATTTCCTCGCACGGTCTCTCAGGCCGAATCTCTCGATCAGGCAACTGCTAGTCGACCTCTTGACCTTGCCATTGATCTTGTAGTTCCCCGTGAACTGGTCCTTGCTCGTCTTTCCATCCGCCGCGTGTGTCGCGACTGTGGCACCAACTATCAAGCGACTGGCCACGAGACCAACCAATGGAGCTGTGACAACTGCGGGGGAGACGTGGTCCAGCGTGACGATGACACCCCTGACGCTATTAATCGCCGACTTGACCTCTATGAGACCCAAACCGAGCCCCTCATCGATTTTTACGGCAAAACTGGCCGTTTGGCCCAAGTCGACGGGGTCGGAAGCCCCGAAGAAGTCTTTGCCCGCCTCACCTCAGCAGTCGAACAAATACGGTAATCGGCACTTGGTGTGCGGCAGATGCGCCGATAGCATTGTCACTCGCCCCTATTGCAAGTCTGCTATTGGGGCACCCTGTCCCAACTAACTAAGGAGTCCACTCTGGCTCAGCCGAAAGAAGATGCGATCGTGCTTGAAGGCACGATTCTCGAGTCCCTACCAAACGCAATGTTTCGTGTGGAATTAGAGAACGGCCACAAAGTGTTGGCGCATATCTCCGGAAAAATGCGTATGCACTACATCCGTATTCTTCCGGGCGACAAAGTCCAAGTGGAACTCACCCCATACGACCTCACCCGAGGTCGAATTACATACAGGTTTAAGTGAGAACGCAATGAAAGTACGCACAAGCGTCAAAAAAATTTGTGAGAAGTGCAGCATCATTCGTCGCCATGGGCGAGTACGAGTGATCTGCGAAAACCCCCGGCACAAGCAGCGCCAGGGCTAGAGAGTCAACGAAGGACACGTAAACACATGGCACGTATTGTTGGAGTCGACATCCCACGCGAAAAGCGTTTGGAAATTTCGTTGACATATATCTTTGGCATCGGTCGCTCGACCGCGCAGAAAATTTGTGAGGCCACTGACCTTGACAAGAACACTCGCGTACGCGATCTCACAGAAGATGAAGTCAACCGCATCCGCGGTTGGGTTGATCAGAACATCACCGTTGAAGGTGACCTGCGCCGCGATGTGCAGCAGGACATCAAACGCAAGATCGAAATCGGATGCCTCCAAGGTATTCGTCACCGTAAGGGACTTCCTGTTCGTGGACAGCGCACGCATACCAATGCACGCACACGTAAGGGACCTAAGAAGACCGTAGCTAACAAGAAAAAGGCAGTGAGATAACACCATGGCCAAGACACAAGCAGGTGGACGTCGTCCACGTAAGCGTGAGCGCAAGAACGTCACAACTGGTGTTGTTCACATCAAGAGTTCTTTCAACAACACCATCGTGTCTATTACAGACACTGAAGGCAATGTCATTGCATGGGCATCGTCTGGTGGCGTTGGCTTCAAAGGTTCACGTAAGTCAACTCCTTTCGCTGCACAAATGGCAGCAGAAAAAGCCGGCAAGGCTGCAATGGAGCATGGTCTCAAGCGCGCTGAAGTGCATGTAAAAGGTCCAGGCTCTGGCCGCGACACTGCACTTCGTTCAATTCAGAATCTCGGTATTGAAGTATCAGGCATCAAAGATGTCACTCCAGTACCTCACAACGGTTGCCTTCAACCAAAGCGTCGTAGGAGCTAATCATGGCCCGTTATACAGGACCAAAAGTGCGCATCTCGCGCCGTCTTAACACAAACATTTATGAAAATGCCAAGGGATCAAAGGCGCTCGATCGTCGTCCGTTCCCACCTGGTCAGCATGGTCGTACACGTCGTCGTAACGCCGGTAGTGAATACCTTGCACAGGTACAAGAGAAGCAGAAGGCTAAGTACATCTACGGTGTGCTCGAGCGTCAGTTCCGCTTGACCTACGAAGAGGCAACTCGTCTTGCTGGCCCAACGGGTGAGAACTTGTTGCGCCTTCTTGAACAGCGTCTCGACAACATCGTGTTCCGCGCCGGTTGGGGAGCAACTCGCCCTCAGGCTCGTCAGTTCGTCAACCACGGCCTCATTCAGGTTGATGGCAAGCGCGTTGACATTGCTTCATTCCGTGTGAAGCGTGGCCACGTCATTTCACTTGCTCCTAAGGCAAAAGAAATGATTCAGATCACACACAACATCGACACTCTTGACCGCCCACTTGTTGGCTGGCTAGAGGCTGGCGACAAGCAAGTCACAGTTCGTGACTTGCCACAGCGCGAGCACATCGATGTCCCCGTCCGCGAACAGCTCATCGTTGAGTTGTACTCGAAGTAACCCCGTCTTTTCTTAGGAGCAAACATGCTTGTAATCCAGCGTCCATCAGTCGAAGCAATCGGCGAAGATCACCCAACACGTCAGCGTTTCGCTGTTGGTCCACTCGAGCCTGGTTTCGGCCACACCATTGGTAACTCACTTCGTCGCACGTTGTTGTCATCAATTCCTGGTGCAGCAATCACAACTGTCAAGTTCGATGGTGTTGAGCATGAGTTCACCACAATCAAGGGAATGACAGAAGACATCACAGAGTTCATCATGAACTTGAAAGATGTTGTTGTTATGTCACAAAACGACGAGCCAGTTGTAATGCGCGTTGACGTTAAGGGTCCAATGACTTTGAAGGCCGGCGACATCCCAACCAACTCAGATGTTGAAATTCTCAACCCTTCACTGCACCTTGCAACTCTTAATGCTGGTTCACAACTTGCACTTGACATCACAGTCGAGCGCGGCCGCGGATACCTTTCCACCGACCGTGACGCAGAGAGCCGCATCATCGGAGTCATCCCCATCGATGCAATTTTCTCACCAGTACGTCGCGTGATGTTCGAAGTAGAGCCAACACGTGTTGCTCAGAGCACCAACTACGACCGTTTGGTTATCGACATCGAAACTGATGGTTCAATTTCTCCTCGCGAGTCATTGGCATCAGCGTCTGCAACATTGCGTTCACTTGTTGATCTCATCGCAACATTGTCAGAAGAGCCACAGTCACTTGAGCTCAGCGAGCCAATGGGTGCCAACGTCGGTGTACCTGACCTTGACTTGCCAATCGAAGATCTTGACCTCAGCGAGCGCCCACGCAACTGCTTGAAGCGCGGACAAATCAATACAATCGGCGAACTTCTTTTGAAGTCAATCGACGACCTGCTCAACATCACAAACTTCGGTCAGAAGAGCCTGGATGAAATCATCCAGAAGCTCGATGAGCGTGGACTTACGCTTCGCGCGTAATCAGAGGAATTAAGGAACGCAACAATGCCAACTCCACGTCGCGCCCCCCGCTTTGGCGGAAGTGCACAGCACCAACGTCTCATGATGGCCAACATGGCCGCTTCACTGTTCGCAGCTGAAGGAATCAAGACAACAGAAGCAAAAGCAAAAGAACTTCGTCCGATTGCAGAAAAGCTCATCACCAAAGCAAAGAAAGCACAAGGCGATTCGCCAATGCGCGTTCATCGCATTCGTCAGATCGAGGGTTACCTCGGTGACAAAGAGATGACTTCAAAGCTCGTCAACGAAATCGCACCTCGTTACGTCAGTCGTAACGGCGGGTACACACGTATCTTGAAGCTCGGTCATCGTCTCGGTGACGCTGCGCTTGAAGTGCGTATCGAACTCGTCTAAGGCACATACCGGTGTCTCAACCGGATCAGAACTTTACTAACGGACCCGCCCTACGGCGGGTTCGTTTGCGTGTGGGGTACCACGGCGCTGCGTTTCGCGGTTTCGTCATCAACGAAGGCATTAATTCCGTTGAAGGATTACTGACTGATGTCATTTCAACCGTTGCACGTCATCGCGTACATATTGATGTTGCAGGTCGTACTGATGCTGGTGTGCATGCACGCGGTCAAGTAATAACTGTTGACATTCCAGCAGAGACGCGGCTTCCAGCATTTGTACGCAGCGTCAATGCATTGTGTAAACCAAACGTTGCAGTGTCAGACCCTGAATGGGTGAGCAATGAGTTCGATGCGCGCTACAGCGCCATTTGGCGTCGGTATCGCTACACAGTACTTAACTCTGAAACACCCGACCCGATGTTGGTTGATCGTGCGTGGCATGTGCGCCGCCCATTGTCGTTACCGCTGATGACATTGGCGATTGATCCGCTGATAGGGGAGCACGATTTTTCCGCGTTCTGTCGTCGCCCAGATCTCATTGAGGGAGCTCCCGTTCCGTCCATGCACCGTCGGGTGTATTCGGCAAAATGGGTCGACCAGGGGAACAACGTTTTGGTATTCGACATTCGGGCCAATGCCTTCTGCTACCAAATGGTCCGCAGCTTTGTTGGCTTCTTGGTGGATGTAGGACTTGGCCATCGCCCAGCCAGCGACACCCGAGAAGTCCTGTTGGCCCGCGACCGCGCCCACGGGTCCCAAGTTGCTCCGGCTTGCGGCCTGGCCCTGTGGGATGTGGGCTATCCGGGGGAACCTATTTCGTAACGATAATTTTCGTTGTCGTCGTCACCGTTCTCGGTTTCTTGACTTTCGTCGTGGCGCGAGGTGTCACGGCAACAGACAACGAGCATGTACCAACAGCAAGTGCTTTCACTGTTGTCCCTGACACAGAACATTTCTTTTTAGACGACTTGGCAACTGTCAAAACAATTGTTGCACCTTTCGGAATCAGAATCTTTGCTGATTTGTTGATTGTTGCGAAAGAAATGTTCTTCCCCTTTTTCACTGTCGGCGTTATCACTTTTGGAATAGTTGTTGTAGTCACGATTGGAATAGTTGTCGTGGTTACCACTGGAGCTGTTGTTGGTGTAACTGCATTGGAAGAAGCAGATGCACTTGAAGAACCAGCATCGTTGGTAGCAACGGCAACAAATGTGTAACTAGTTCCATTTGTAAGAGACGAAACGGTGCATGACCCTGATGATCCAGTTACTGTGCAGGACTTAGTTGGATCCTCGAGGGAACGTACTGCGAACAAACTTGGTGTTCCCCCAATTGCCGTTCCTTTGGTCACTGCCACGGATATATCGCCATTGACGACAGTTGCTACTGGTGATCGTGGTGTAGCTGGCGGTAATTGCATTGAAGCAATGTCACCCCACGTGTTATCCACCGCTGCGACGCCATTGCGTGTGGTGTCGCCGATGGTAGTGAATCCTCCAGCAAGGTAGATGGTGGATCCGGAAACAGCGATTGAATTAACAGAACTGTTTGGGTTGGGGTTCCAGCTGGTGAGTGTGCCGTCTGTGTTGTTGACTGCTGCTGCGTAGTTGCGTGTGGTGCCGCCGATGGTGGTGAA
>JBAXVL010000035.1:0-16204 GCA_037129095.1 Actinomycetota bacterium
CACCGCCAACACCGCCGACACCGCCATACGTTCCGCCGCTCGCCATAGCAGTCAAAGTTCCGATACGACCAACAAATCCTGCACCGCCAACACCGCCTGCACCACCGTTTCCTGCTCTTCCGGTGGTTGCACTTCCGCCAGTACCACCTGCTCCACCAGTGCCACCAGCAACACCGAATGATCCAGCAACGCCAGTTACACCGTCACCACCGTTACCGCCATTGCCGACTGATCCTGCGGCTCCACCGATACCGCCCGCAAAACCACTACCGCCGTCACCGAGAAGAAGACCGCCACGACCACCGTTACATGCACCCGAAAGACATGCACCTTCGTATGACGAGTAACTGAATCCAACTCCAAAATACGACCCTGCATCTGGGTGCGATGCAGTTCCATTTTCAATGAGCGTGACTCCAGAACATGCAGACAATTGTGATTGCGCTCGTTGTTGAAACAAATTCGCCAATGCTATGGAACTAAGTGTCTGGGCTTGTTGTTGATAATCAGTTTGTTGACTCAACCATGGAGTTACTGCAGTAACACACAATGCGAGTCGTTGAGCGGGGGGCAAAGTTGTTGTGGTCGTTGTCGACGGAGATGTAGTTGTAGTTGTAGTTGTAGCGGGTGCGACTGTTGTTGTAGTTGTAGCGGGTGCGACTGTTGTTGTAGTCGTTATCGACGGAGATGTCGATACAGACGGGATTGTTGATGAAGTATTTTCTATTCCATTACGACATGGTGAATTACTCGACATTGCTCCAATCATTGACATCAAGAGAACAGGTACGAGGGCAATCACCGAAAGATTGCGGGCTGAGATTTGCACAAATCGCTTAACGCAAACACCAGCAATAATCAGCACCACAGCTACGACGAGAAGACCGACATCACTTCCGGCAGCGGGCAACCTACAGATTTCGGCGCTAAACACAAGCAGTCCCCATGCGGCTTACTATAGTCAAATTGACCACTTTGCTCTGAATACCAACACACTGGCTTTGACCTGCACAGAGCAAGTGAGACCAAAGTCAGGGAGCCTGAGATGCCCTCATAAACCTAGGGCGCCATTGCGAATCTTGAACCAAACCAAGGGTTTTCTCTAATGATCGAGCCAATGCAATCAACATTGCCTCAGAGTTCATTCCACCCACAAGTGATAGCCCAACTGGCAGACCTGCAACAAGTCCCATTGGAATTGTGACAATCGGTAAACCAGCAATTGCTGCTGGTGATGTCACTGCCCCGCCAGCCATTGGGTGACCGGTAGCGAAATCGGTCCTCCATGCAGGCATGTATGCAGGTGAAATCAATATGTCGTGTTGCTGAAGGGCGACATCAAGATTGTTGTGTACCCACTCAAGGTTTCGCTGTCGCGCAGAGACATAATCATCGGCTGCTCTTCCTTGTGACTGTGCAGCCATTTCAAATATCTCTTGTCCGAAATGAAGCAACTCAACCTCAGCATTCGCTCGATTGAATTCAACAACATCGCGCACAGACGAAGGTGCACTGTTTGTAACTCGTGCGGCCAAATAATCATCAAGATCTGATCGCAGTTCATGCACCAGAGCCGTGAACTCATCGGTGTACACCTCATCGGGAGTTGCAATCATCTGTGATGAGGACACTTTTTGTGACAGTTGTTTCAGGTATCGCAAAGCTTCATCAAACACGGCATCAGTTGCCTGGTCTCCCGTGCGCCACGCATCAACTACACCTACTGACAATGACGAGACATCGACCAATGCACTGCGCGATAAGAGGGAAACGTCGTCAGTCAATACTGCAAGCATGCGCTCGGCTTCATCAACAGTGCGTGCCAGCGAACCAGGAGTGTCTTGGCTCGCGCTGATCGGCACAACACCGTCGGTCGGCACGGATCCAACGGTGGGCTTGATCCCCACAACACCATTAAGAGAGGCAGGGCACACAATGGAACCATCAGTTTCGGTGCCCACCGCCATGGGAACAATGCCAGCAGCTACTGCCGCACCACTTCCCGACGAGGAACCACCTGCACTGTGATCAAGTACCCATGGATTAGCAACGAGCCCGCCCACTGCCGACCATCCACTGCTGGAATTAGTGCTGCGAATATTTGCCCATTCTGACAAATTCGCAGCGCCAATAATGACGGCACCTGCACGACGTAATCGAGATGCAACTATGGAATCACCGCGAATAGGTACTCCGTGCAATGCAAGCGAACCAGCAGTACACGGCAAGCCTTCAGCTTCAATGTTGTCTTTCACCAACACGGGAACGCCGTGCAACAGACCATCATTCTTTTCTACGCGTGCTGTGCGATCGACCGCATCGGCATCAAGAGCAAGCACACTGCGCAGCGCAATGTTGGTATCGGCACCATCAATTTCAGCACATCGCGCAAGTGCTTCTTCAACAGACAGGATGCTCATGAGATTCTCTGCGTGCCATGTACACCACTACAAGCCCAATGACGCTTAGAAAGACAACACTTGTACCGGTGGTTCCAATACCAAGACCGCCGTCAGCCTTTGCCTGCGACATGTAGTCCCCAATTGAAGCACCTAATGGCCGAGTCAAAATGTAGCCAGCCCAGAACGTCACGATTGCGTTTGCGTGAAGCACTTTGTGAGCAATGGTCACTGCTGCTATCAGTCCCGCGAATAACAGCGCAGACTTCCAATATCCAATGTTTATTTTCTCTGCAACAAGATCTCCGGCAGCTGTCCCCAATGCAAACGTAAACAGAATTGCTAACCAATAGAACGACTCACGTCGCACTGTGCGGATGGAATGAATTGACAATGTGTGTTCTTTGGCTTGCCATGCAGCAAAGACAAGGGCAAGTACGGCTGCGAAAATCGTGGTCGTGGTGACGAGACTGACATTAAATCTGTCTGTGAGATTGTCTGTCACCAATGTGCCAACAACACTAATCAACACAACTGCAAGCCAGTAGATACCAGGCACATACTGCTTTGATTTGAATTGCCACGTCAACGCACCAATGAGGGCGACTGACGTAACGATTGTCGTACCCGTTAACCCGAAGTGCAATGTTTCATTTAAATAATCTGCCGCTGTTTCACCAACGGTTGTGCACAGAACCTTGATGATCCAAAACCAAATTGTCACTTCCGGAACCTTGTTCAGAAGATGACTCAAATTGTGATCAGTTTTCTTTTGTTGTTCCATGAGATACAAACCTAATTCCAGCAGAGGTCTGGGGTTTGGAGTTGTTATCCAAGATTTATCCAAATTATGAGAGGGTTTGACGCAAGGCGTTTCCGTCGATATCGACGCTGAGCCACAAGGGCCGTTCTTCGTGGGCGGTCTTCGTATTTGTCGTCGCGAATACAAGACTGCCCGCATCTGCCACTTCATTCAGAAACTCTTGGTGAAGTTCATAACTAAAAGCCACGGCAAACATCGCCTGCACCGGACTTGTCAATTGCACACCAACGACAACGGTGTCATCTTGACGAATCGCATGAGTGCTGACATCACCGATTCCCTCTACTGCATGTACTCGGGCAAGATCTGCCACCTCAGGTGAATGAGACACATCAATAGTGACAGTGGGCATCCAAACATTTTCATCAAGCAGAGTGCGACCGATTTCCTGCACAACAAACACTGGCACACTCATAAGGTCTCCTTTGGCTTGTCACCAATTGTATGCAACTACAAATCATGGATACTCTTTACACATCATGATTTTTCAATTTTGGGGTGCAACACCTGAAGAAATTCAGAGTCCTGTTATCGGCGATGATCTATGTTCTGATGCAACATTGATTGCAACACGCTCCATCACCATCAGTGCTCCCCCACTGGCAGTGTTTCCATGGATTCGCCAGATGGGTTTCGGACGAGCCGGTTGGTACAGCTACGACTGGCTCGACAATCTTGGTCGTAAGAGCGCAACAACTATTCACGAAGAATGGCAATCAGTTCATGCCGGAGACAAAATACCGTCTGGTCCAATTTCATTTACCGCTGCCATTGTTGAGGCACCGCGACACTTTGTTCTGGAAATAAAGTCTCCTGGTAAGAAGTCGCCTAAGCTTCATTTCACTCTCGCATACGAATTACGCGACGATCCGCGCGGAACGCGATTGGTGACGCGTATGCGTTCTCACTGCAACTTTCCTTTGGGCTCACTGTTTGAAAAACTTGTACTTGGTCCCGGTGACGGCTTCATGCTTCGCCGCCAACTTCTCACTATTAAAAGGAACGCCTCTGAGGGCGAATAAACGTAGCTAGCGACATAATTTCAAAACTTTGTGCATTGCAGTCCATGTGACAATAGGGACAGGGTTCGAGTTCCGAACGACAGGAGGCAGCAGATAATGTCTAAAGGAATGAATTTAGGCACTATTCGCGTCGGACTCCTTGCTTATGGCGCAATCGGACATGAGCACAACCTGGCAGTCCAGAACACAATTGGTCTTGAACTTCTCGCTGTGTGCGACACAAATCCGGAACGTGTTGAAGCTGCCCTACAACTTGCGCCAAAGGCGACCGCATTTAGTGATGCAACTGAAATGCTTGATTCTGGACTTCTTGATCTTGTTGTTATCTCTACGCCACCAAATAGTCATTTTCAGTGGGCCAAAGAATCTCTTTCCCGTGGCATTCATGTAGTGCTTGAAAAGCCAATGGCTCTCACTGCTGATCAATGTGACGAATTGATTGCGCTCGCGTTAACCAAGAACCTCATGCTTGTGGTGTACCAGAATCGCAGATTTGATGACGACTTTGTCACGATGCGCGAGATCATTCGCTCTGGAGAAATTGGTGATGTATACCACTACGACAGTTTCGTTGGTGGCTACTCACGACCATGTGATTACTGGCATTCAAACGCTGAAGTATCTGGTGGTGCAATTTTCGACTGGGGAAGCCATTTCCTCGACCAAATTCTGAACATCATTCCTGACGATGTGGCCCATGTCAGTGGACAAAACCACAAGCGTGTCTGGACCCACGCAACAAACGCAGACCACGCACATGTCACGGTTACATTCACGAGTGGAAAACAAGCAACATTTGTTCATTCTGATCTTGCTGCAGCTCGTAAGCCAAAGTTCTACGTACTCGGCACTGAAGGTGCAATCATTGGTGATTGGGATCCTGCAGGCGAACCAGCTGTCGCTGACTTACCCGCAATCTTGACCGTGCACCACATTGACGGAACATCGCGTGTTGCACCGCTGCAGCCTCTTCAGCCACACGAGTTCCATCGTTCTATCGTTGAGTACATCAACAACGGAACTGCAATAGAGGTCAATGCATTGCAATCGCGCAATGTTGTTGCCATTATGCAAGCTGCCGAAGAATCAGCAGTTCAAAACGCAATGCCTGTGACACCCGTGCTGCGTCGGTCATAACTAATGACCGTTAACTGGGGCTTTCTTGGCGCTGGCTTTGTTGCTAGTCGTGGTCTTGCCCCAGCTGTACATGTTTCTCGCGGTGCACATTTATATGCCGTTGCCAGTCGTGATGAGAAACGATCAGCAACTCTTGAACCAGAACGTGTTCATGCAATGTATGAAGATCTATTGGCAGACGAGCGAGTTGATGCCGTGTACATCAGTTTGTCGAACAGCCAACATATTGAATGGGTAACAAAGTCACTTGAGGCAGGGAAACATGTTCTGTGCGAAAAGCCTCTTGGGTTAGGTGCTACAGAAACAGAAGCGATGTTCGATTGCGCGGCCCGCAATGGTCACCTGCTCGTTGAGGCAGTGTGGGGTCGTTGGCATCCACGGTTTGCTCGCATGGTTGAACTTGTTACAACAGGGGCAATCGGGGCCATTGAGCATATTGAAACTGCCTTTACATTCACTTCTGAAATGACCGACAACTATCGTCTCAGCCCAGCCATGGGTGGTGGGGCGCTACTTGATGTGGGTTGTTACCAAGCGCACGCTTGGGTGGCACTTACTAATGGCGCCACTGATTTTTCAATTGCTGAACTTGCGCGCACAGTAGGACCAACCGGCATTGACCTCACTACAGATGTGAACGTGAAGATCAACAACATCACTGCTCACGCCGTGAGCTCATTTGCATTACCGAGCAATCAGCAATTCATGGTTCGAGGCAGTCAGGGTCAGATCAGTACCGCTGATGGTGAGTCGTTTACCACTTGGAACGAAGCCAGTTCCCTACTGGTCGATGATGTGATCGAAGAGTTTCCCGTCACAAACGCCTTCGTCGAGATGGTGGAAAATGTGAGTCAAGTTATTAATGGCAACAGCGGTTGGGTTGTGTCTAGCGCAGATTCGATTCGTGTGGCCCACATTCTTGACATCATCTCGTCAACTAACGTGTGACGTTCGACTTAGCTTTGAGCTGAGGCAAATCCGAACTGGATCCGTGCACCATTTTCGACAAGCGAGTCATGGATTTCCCGATACACGCGTCGATACCGGTAGAACGGCACCCGTGGATATAGGTGATGAATTAGATGATGATCTTGTCCGAGCAACATGATGGTGCTTCCCAACCATCCACGAATGCGCGTGTTTCGATAACGCGAAGTTTCGCTGAAGTCATGATGCGGCAACCATACAAACCACACTTGAAGGATCAGGGCACCAATTTGCGCCGGCAACCACCACAGCAAAAAGAAATTACTTCCCTGTCCGAAAACTGTGGCAGTAACCAAGACCGCAAGGCACGCTTGGTTGTAACGCAATAAGCCCTTGCGATTAGTAAGAAAAGCTTTTGCAACTGAAGAGAGCGGCTCTGGCATTACGCGCGGAACAAGTTGATTCAGAACAGGAACACACAAAATTGTTTTAAGAATTGTGCTTACTAGCCAACGCGGAACAATGGCCTTCCCTGGTCCTGCCATGAAGAAATCTGGATCACGATCCGGGACATTCGTGTGAGCATGATGCAAAAGATGCGACGGCGCATACGCAACAAAATTAAGATGCAAGGGAATTGCTGCAATATTGCCTAACACGTGGTCGATCCATCGCAGACTTGTGTATTGACCACTGATGTTCTTGTGATTCGCCTCATGATGAACTGTGTAGAAGCCGTACGCAATCACGCCGTTAATCAGTGTGCACAAAGCCATCGGAAATGAACCAGATGTGCCAAGTGCAATAACAGCGATATACGAAGCCACGAGCCCGCTAAACAACAGAATTGTCGGCCACGCAAACGAGCCAGAGTACGAGGTGGCGATTTCTCTTTCAGATTTACTGTTCATATCGTCACCATACTTGAACACACAGTGTGTGTCAATGCGGAATGACCCTTGCTTTCTATAATCAAGGCGTGGCTGCCAAGAAAAAACCCGTAAAACGGCGCAGTCCTATTAGCCGCCAGGAGGGCGAAAAGAGAATGGTCGAGGCCGCCACCTCCCTGTTGCGTTCTCAGCCCTTTTCAACAATTGGTGTCCGTGATATCGCTGCGCTTGCAGATGTGAACCAAGGATTTATTCATACTTGGTTTGGATCACAACATCAGTTGTACCTGCGAGTAGTGCAAGAGACTTTTGCTGCGATGTTCGAACCTTTAGTACAACGACCAGCAGACGACGTGGCGTTGAATCCATTTGATGCAGAGGTGCAATTTGCGGTGCGGCTTCTCTTTTGGCTCGACATAGAAGGAGTCGATACGTCATCGGTCAAACCACAACTATCTATGTTGATGGATGGTTTTTCTCAACGCTTAATCAGCAATAGTGGTTTAGATTCAACGACAGTCGAAGCAATCACATTGCAAGGTTCAGCCATCGGGCTTGGCGTTTCCGCATTTGGTCATCTGATCGGAGCCGATGACAAAACGAAATTTGCAAACGCATTGTCTGTGTGGCGCCGGCAACTTGAACTGCTCGCAAAAAACCCAACACAAAAAAACCTTCATTAGCAATGAGTGAGCTTGTACATCTCAATAATTGGCTTGAGCCACCACATAACCGGTGGGCCTTTCAACACGTCGCAGATCTGCTCGATACTGTCCCTATTACTAATTCATCTGGCATTGTGACTGCACTCCCACAAAATTTTGTGGACCTCAGTGAGGTGTCTTTCACAAGTGCTGACGACTCAACGACTACCTGGAATCAACACCTAAATAACTCATTCTGTGATGCAATTTGCGTTGTTCACGACGGATTCATTGTGTACGAAAATTACTTCAATGATCTGAACGACAAGAGTCAGCACTTACTAATGAGTGTGACTAAATCAGTGACAGCTGCCGCATTAGGTATCTCCATCGGTCGAGGTCTGCTGTCGATAGATGACCTCGTCACTGATATTGCACCAGAGTTCGCCGGCACAAGTCTTGACGGATGCTCAGTTCGTCACCTCATCAACATGACAGCCGGAACCGAGTTTGTAGAGAACTACGACTTGTATAGTGATCCCGATGCTGACAATCCGTTGCTTGAGTATGAACGTCAATCAGGATTTCGCCCATTAGGAGATCGCCCAGTAGTCGGAGTGTTGAAACACTTCGCTACGTATCCACTCGCACAAGCACACGGTGCGCTGTTTGATTACCGTTCGCCTCTCACTAATATCGTTGCGCGCATTATCGAAATCGTTAATGACATGCCTTTCCATGATGTTCTCTCTCGTGACATCTGGACATCGTTTGGCATGGAGCACCCCGCCACCATCTCTGTTGACCCGCTTGGTTTTCCAATTGCCGAAGCCGGCATGTCATGTACTGTCCGTGACCTTGCACGATTTGGTCTTGCATATCTCAATGACGGATTACTGAATAGCCAACAGGTGTTACCAGAGTCGTGGATACGCGACACTCGTCAGACCGATGACGAGTACCACAATGCATTTTGGGTGAAGAAACGTGATGCTGAATTCACTGGCTGGGGCATCTTTGGTCAATTCGTGTGGGTGCATCGTCCCAGCCGCACAGTTATTTCGCAATTCTCCACGTACCCCGAAGCAGCATCGCCATCACTGACATCTGAAACACTGAGCGGATTCAACGCGGTTGCAGACTTCCTCAACTCGCACCGCTAACAGGTACTTTCGTTATTTATGCAGTGGGTGACTTGGAATCACAGAGGCCTCCTAGGACTAGGGTAAGTAACGCAATAGCTGCTTTATCTGTGAAAAAGAAGTCATCATGAACAATTCTCCATACATTCTCTACGGAGGACCAGTTTCTCTCTACACAGGAAAAGTACGTTCGTACTTGCGCAAAAACAACATCAATTTCATTGAAGTGCACCCCAACAGTGAACGCTACTTGAAGCACATTGTTCCGACTGTTGGGCGCTGGATCATGCCGTGTCTTGAAACGCCAGATGGTCGCATCATTCAAGATGGCGCTGACATCATTGACTTTTTTGACAATGAAGAGAAGTTGTCACACTTTCCTATTAGGCCAACAACTCCAGTTCACAGGGCCGTTAGTCATTTGTTTGAATTGTTCGGAGGCGAAGGGTTGCTTCGTCCAGCAATGCACTACCGCTGGAACTTTGATGAGCAAAACATTGCATTTTTAGAAAGTGAATTTTCTATCAGTGTGATTCCGAAAATGACTGAGGGTAAAGAGCAGATCAACTTTGCTCGCTCAAGCGGACGCATGCGCAAGGCAGCTGTCACTTTCGGAGTTGGTCCGCACTCTCAAGAAATCATTGAGAGCTCGTTTGCAGAATGGCTTGAATTGTTCAGTGCTCACCTTGCAGAAAACGCCTACCTGCTAGGTGACCAACCCACGCTTGGCGACTACTGCCTCATGGGACCGATGTGGGCGCACTTATTCCGTGACCCAGCCCCCACCGCACTTATCAAAAAAACTGCACCTCGTGTTGGTCGGTGGGTAGAACGTATGAGTACGTACGAGCCGTACGACGGTGAATATTTTGAAACACCTTCTGAACCTCGTGCGTTGGTGTTTAACGACGCAGTGCCCGACACTTTGGTTGCCATGATGCATTACGTGGCCGAAGAGTATTTGCCAGAAATAACAGCACACGTTGACTTTGCAAACAACTGGCTAGTCGAGCAGACAGATTTAGTAACTGGCACCAATGGGTTACCAGACCCCGGTGCCCGCGGAATTGGCAAGACTGCATTTGCGTGGCGTGGCATTGAAATTGAGACAGCTGTAATGCCATATCGCTTCTGGCTTCTTCAACGTCTTCATGATGCAGTCGCTGCTTGTGATGCCGCCTCGCAAACCGCAATCCGGACGGTTTTTCGCACTGCAGGTCTCGAGTCAATCCTTGACCTACGCACTATCCGCCGTGTCGAACGGGTGAATCATCTCGAGGTGTGGGGCCCGCTCCTCTAATACACAGGCTATTCAGTCTCGTTACGGCTATCTGGCTGGCTGTGGTTTACGATTTCTTCGTCGGTTACAAACCTTAAAGGAACACCATGTCAGACAAACCCCGCATCAGTCACAACTACGGAACTGTTGATAAGGAATACGGAATGTTCCTCGCAACACGCCCACCTGAAGAAGACGGCCCGTTGTACATGGTGAACCTGATGAAGTATCACGATGTTGCTCAGTATTCAGAAGATGGCGTTGTTGATCATGAAATCAGTGGGCGTGAAGCCGATGACCGCTACAACCCCGCATCAATCTTGAACAAGATCGGGGCAACCATTGTGTTCGCCGGTGATGTCACAAGTAACAATGTTGGTGATGAAGACTGGGATCGCATTGCCATTGTTCGTTATGCCACACGCAAGTCATTTATTGAAATGCAGAGCCGTAAAGATTTTGGTGACAAGCACGTTCATAAAGCAGCTGGCATGTTGCGCACCACATTGGTGTGCTGCCGACCAGAAGATGAATCACTCGATTCACGCAACCGTCCAACACCACTTGAACTTCGCACTGTTGCGATGATTGTGCGCCAAACACCAGACCGTCCCGGCGCATTTGCCGCACTTCCCGGTGCAATTAACTTTTCCGCGGAAGGCACCATCATTGGTGACGGGCGCAAGTGGGACACAGTGCAGTTCGTACCCGTGAATTCAGAGGCAGAAGTCGCTGAACTTGCTGCCTCACTTGATTATTGCAAACCAGGCGAAAGCTACGTAATGGGTATCCAGGTAGTTCTGGATTCAATTACACTTCCCTAAAGCATGATTCTTCAATCTCTCACAATTTCTCGCACAGAGTTCGAAACTGCCACTGGCTGGCAGTTGAAACCTGAAGGTGCCTGCCACGGAGAAATCTGTGTGCCACTGCCTAAGGAAGTGAACGCAGATATTGCTCGAGGCATTGTCGACGTCAGTGTGGTTGCAGAGCGTTTAGGTATGCCCATCGTGCATGATGCAGAAATGGGCCTGTGGGCACTTGGTCCTGCTTCAATGTCAGGTCGAGCTCTTGCAACTGCAGTTGCACCAGAGTTAGAACTTCCAGACCTCGACGGCAACATGTTTCAACTGTCATCGTTGCGTGGCAAAAAAGTGGTCATCGTTTCTTGGGCGCCTTATTGAGGCTGTTCACGTGACTTGCCAGTGTGGCAAGCCTTTCGAAATGAAGTACACACACGGGGACTAGAAATAGTCACTGTAGGAATGGACACATTGGGTGCCGAATCCTGTCGCCCATTTATTGAAGCTGCCAATGCAGAACACCCATCGTTGATTGACATCAACCACGTGATGGCTGAACGATTTGGCGTTGTCAATATTCCGAACGGAATCTGGATTGATGAAGAAGGAATAATTGTTCGCCCTGCAGAACCTGCGCCTGTACCCGGCGGAAAGACTCCTCCACCGAGTGCGCCTCCTGTTGGTCTTCCGCAACGAATGACTGACATCCTCACTGAGGCTTCAAAAATAGTCACAGACAGAGATTCATATAGTGCTGCGCTGTACGACTGGATCGAACATGGTTCTAACAGCAAGTTTGCACTGTCTCCCGATGAGGTCATCGCACGTTCAGGCAACCGCGATACTTCAACAGCAGAAGCTTCTGCACATTTTTCTCTGGCCCAACACTTGTGGAATGCCGGGCAACGAGATGCTGCGATTAAACATTTCCGTGAGACTCATCGTCTGCAACCAGACAATTTTTCTTACAAACGTCAAGCATGGTCGTTGATGGCGCCGCCAGAAGCAGGTCCGTTTGCGCGATTCATTCAAGGCTCGATGGAAGGTCAGGAATCTGACTGGCCGTTCGAAAGCGACTGGGTCACTGACGTACGCGCGATGGGCGCAGAGAACTACTACCCCTTGTTTAAGGAGTAGTTAGATTCAGATCTAGCCGCGGCCGGCCATTCCGCCGGCAATTGTCAGAGTCTCAACGTCACGCACAATGCGAGGCAAGAGGTGCACACGAATTGATTGAAGTGCCGTGTCGGCGCGCGTGTTACCAGCCCGCTGCAACACGTCTAGGTCTGTTATGCAGTCTTGTAATGCAAAACTAAGTTCTCGGTGTGCAGCACGAATCGGTGCCTGATCAGCCGGCATTGGAACATTAGCTTTGGAACCCAATGTGGATGCCCGTTGCCTAATGCTGTCTGCTTCAGGGCCAGCTGTATCACCAAGAGCGCCGGCTACATCACGCAGAACTTGAGTCATTTCATTATGTTCTTGCGCAACGTACGTGTCATAGACAGGCATTGCTTGACGCACTTCTTGAATGAGTGACTGCACCATCTGGCACATCACATGTGCTTTCGGGCTGCTGACATGAGGCATGATTTCGTTTTCCAAAGAAACGATAAGACCTTCGAGAAGATCGTCAAGAGTCGGATTGGTCATCATGCTGGTACCCCCGCATATCCCATGAGCTGTGCCATTGCTGGGAACGCGCCCATACTTGATTGAGCCACATAGAACGGGAGCAACAACATGTACTCCTTATTCGCGCGACGTGACACAAATTGTTGAACCGGCACCGCTATTTGCATCGTGCCAAACAGTGTGAAGTAGCCAAGCTCTTCTGGCGTGATGTCATTACCCGTAAGCTTGTTGTAGTAAGAAAGAAAGCCACCTTCCTTCTTCGGATAATCCATAACGTGTGAGTTACTAATCACGTCCATCAGAACCATCCAGCCAAGATCTTCACGTGGATCACCGACGCGACTGGCTTCCCAGTCAATCAGTGCTGACACTTGCCCGTCTTTGTACAAGAAGTTCGCAGGGTTGAAGTCACCGTGAACAATCGCCAATGGCATAGGGCGTGGTTTATTGCGACGCAATGTGTACACAGCATCAAGCGCAATCATCAAGATTGGATCAAAGTTAAAAGTGGGGTACGACGATTCAAAGAATTCAATTGTTGAATCCATGAACGAATCCCACGAATCAACCTTGATGCCACGACCAAAGGGATCCGTCAATTCACCATTCGGGTCAATTTTACTGATCGGACACTTATGAAGTTCAACAAGGGTCTCGCACAGATGCTTGATCACACTTTCAGCTTGGTCTTCATCTGCACCACCGTTAAAAAGTGCAGATGTTTGTCCGCTTCCTGATGCACGTTCAATGATCATCGCTGGCTCACCAAAATGATTCGGATCCATCTCGAATCCATAACTTTGACTAACTGGAATCGTGGTGCGTAACCGCAATGACTCGATGAGGTTGTGCTCAACGGATCTGTCAGTGTGAAGAATTGCTTCTACATCTGGCGGATCTTTGCGCAAGATCAGAGGCATCACTTCCTCTTTGCCGCCCCGCGTTACACGAGCATCACATTTAAATGTTTCTCGTGAGAAACCACCAGCAATCTGTTGAAAATCTTCAACAACAATGCTCGTGGCATCTGGCAAAATGCGCTCTAAGAACGCCACTATCGATTGCTCCATCAGTCCCCCCGGTTGATACAACTTTTTCAAGAGTGTAGACCAAATGAACGGAGGGCAAATTCAAGATGTCCTCGCGGGGAGCACGGTAGTCACCTAGGAGTTCTCGGCAGTTAGCCTTGCGCCATGGCAACACCACGCGAGGTCTGGCAGAAGGCATTTTCTGAATCGTCCGTACGCCCCGGTGCATACGAAACCATGTCAGGCATCCCCGTACAAGCCGTGTACGGCCCTGACGATGGTGAATTTCCTGGCGTCTATCCCTACACGCGCGGACCATATGCCTCTATGTATCGGTCCAAGTTATGGACCATGCGAATGTTCGCTGGTTTCGGAACAGCAGACGACACCAACAAGCGATTTAAGGACATCATCAACTCGGGCGGGGACGGTTTGTCCACCGCGTTTGACATGCCAACGCTCTTGGGCCTCGATAGTGACGACACCATGTCGCTTGGCGAAGTGGGCCGATGCGGTGTTGCTATCGACACCGTCGAAGACATGGACGACCTGTATCGCGACATTGACTTGGGCAAGATCACTACGTCAATGACCATCAACTCACCAGCTGCGGTGTTGTTTTCCATGTTCATCGCCCAAGCCGAGCGCAACGGCACTCCCCGCGCGCGCCTTGGTGGCACGTTGCAGAACGACATCTTGAAGGAATACCAAGCACAGAAGGAATTTGTCTTCCCTCCGCGCCAGGGAATGCGCCTTGTACGAGACACCATTGCATTTACTGCTGCTGAGATGCCCAAATGGCATTCAGTGTCCATTTCTGGTTATCACATTCGTGAAGCTGGCTCTACTGCAGCGGAAGAATTGGCATTTACTTTGGCAAATGGTTTTGCGTACGTGGAACTTGCTGCACAAACCGGGCTATCTGTTGATGCATTCGCACCACGGTTGTCGTTCTTCTTCAATGCACACATTGACTTCTTCGAAGAGATCGCAAAGTATCGCGCTGCTCGTCGTATTTGGGCACGCTGGCTGAAGGAACGCTACGGCGCCACTAGCGAGCGCTCGTTGCAACTTCGCTTTCACACTCAAACCGCTGGTGTTTCACTGACGGCACAGCAACCAGAAGTGAACATTGTTCGTACAGCTATTGAGGCACTCGCAGGCGTCCTTGGCGGCACACAGTCATTGCATACCAACTCAATGGACGAAGCAATGGCCTTACCTACAGAACGCGCAGCACGTATCGCATTACGTACACAACAAGTAATTGCCAATGAAACAAACGTAACAGCAGTAGCCGACCCACTTGGTGGCTCGTGGTACGTAGAAGAACTCACCAATGAGATGGAACGCAGGGCTGAAGAGATATTTGCTGACATCGAAGCATTCGGCAACGGATCCATGCTTGATGGTTGCATCAATGGCATTGAAGAGAACTGGTTCCAGAGCCGTATTGCAGACTCTGCCTATGACCTAGAGCGCAAATTCAATTCTGGTGAGCGCATCATTGTCGGTGTCAGCCACTTCCTAGAGGGCAACGACGAAGAAGAAATTGATCTGTTGCGTATCACCAATGAAGACGAACAAAAACAGCGCCGCCGTCTTGAGGCCGTACGTTCATCACGCAACTCTGCCGCGGTGACTGAGTCTCTTGCTGTTCTTGAAACCGAAGCAGCAGACCCTGAAATCAATCTGATGCCGGCTCTCATCAACGCATCAAATGCACAGGCAACGGTGGGCGAAATGATGAAGTCAATGGGCACAGTATTTGGTCGCCATATCGAAGTGCCGACAATCTGATGACTCTTCGTGTGCTTGTAGCGAAAATCGGACTTGATGGTCACGACCGCGGAATCAAAATTGTTGCGCGTCTCTTGCGTGATGCAGGTATGGAAGTGATCTACACCGGACTTTTTCAAACGCCCGACACCGTGGCATCTGCTGCAATTGACGAAGACGTTGATGTGATCGGATTATCAATGTTGTCAGGCGCACATATGACACTTGCGCCGTTAGTTGTCGAGGCATTGCGATCACGCGGGTCTTCTATTCCAGTAGTCGTGGGCGGCATCGTCCCAAAGCAAGACATACCGCTTTTGAAAGCTGCAGGAATTTCTGAAGTGTTAGGTCCTGGCGCACCAGGAACAGCTGTTGTTGACACGATTCGTGCCGCAGCAAACGCGTCGTAACTTACTGACGATTCATTTCTGCTTGTGCTTCCGCTGCTGCAGTATCAATTCGGCGTGGACCAGCTTCAATCACAATTTCGTGCAATTCACCGGTGTATGCATACGGCGCGCTGTAGCGAGTTGACACTGGTGAACCATGGTCATACCCAACACTTGGTCCGACTGATGAAATCATGCGCATATATAGCGACACTTCTGCTGAACCGCCCGAGACTCCATCTATCGTGACTTCTAAATAGCCAGACATTCCGTCGCCACGGCGAAGGACCGCACGCAGTTCATGATC
>JBAXVL010000036.1:0-16153 GCA_037129095.1 Actinomycetota bacterium
CCGGTGAAGTCAACGCCTTCATGTGGCCATTCACCGGTGTGGTACGTGGCGCCAGTAAATGAATCTGCCCCGATGAAGTGGGGGACATTTGTTGAAGACAAACAGCCAGTAGCGAACACAACGAATCGTGCAGTGAGAACATCGCCTTGGTCTGTGGTGACGCGCCAGTTGTGTGATGTCTCATTGAAGATGGCTGATGTAACGCGGGTTGAAAACTGAATATCGCTACGAAGATCGAATCGGTCTGCAACATGTTGTGCATAGTTCAGAATTTCAGGCTGACCGGCGTACCGCTCGTTCCATTCCCACTCTTGTTGCAAGTCGTTGTCAAAACTGTATGAGTACTCAACACTTTCAATGTCGCATCGAGCGCCTGGGTATCTGTTCCAATACCACGTGCCACCTACATCTGTGCCAGCTTCAAAGACTTGAACGGAAAGGTTGGCAGCGCGTGCGCGATGCACCATATACATGCCTGCAAAACCTGCGCCGATTACGGCAATATCAACGGAACGTTCCATAGGCCCCCCTTGGTGTTCAATATGCGAAACCTTAGTGGGGGCAGAAGGTGAGTGGTCTAGTGGATGAGACCAGACCACTCAGATCTGTATTAGTAGCTGCGCGCTGGGCGTGAGCTGCTTGAGCGCTCACCGCGAGGTCCGCCTGGGCGTCCTCCACGTGAGTCTGGACGCGGTCCGCGAGGTGAATCACTGCGGGGGCCACGGTCACGGAAATCACGGTCGCCGCGAGGTGAGTCACTGCGAGGTCCACGTGGTGAATCGCTGCGAGGTCCACGGTCACGGAAATCACGGTCACCGCGAGGTGCGTCACTGCGAGGTGCGCGGTCTTCACGAGGACGGTCGTCGCGTGGACGATCATCACGAGGGCCGCGATCTTCACGAGGACGGTCGTCGCGTGGACGGTCATCACGAGGGCCACGGTCATCACGACGATCGCGTCCGCCGCCGTAGCCGCCTCCGCCACCGTATGACTTGCCGCCGCCTGAACTACCACGGTCTCCGCCACCGCCGTATGAACGGCCGCCACCTGAGCGTGAACGATCGCGATCGCGACCGCCTCCGCCATTGCGACCTCCGCCGCCACCGCGACGCTCTTCGATTGATGGCATCTCTTTGAATTCGCGCTCACCAGGAGCAATTTCTTCAAGGATGGCATCACCCTTAGCAACATTCACTGAGATTGGTTCGATGCCTGCATCGTGTGCAAGACGCTTGACATGACGACGCATATTCTCTGTCACCATGGTGACAACAGTGCCTTCTGCACCGGCGCGAGCGGTACGACCCGAACGGTGAAGGAAAGCTTTGTGCTCTTCTGGTGGATCAGCATGGATAACAAGTGCAATGTCATCAACGTGGATACCGCGTGCTGCGATGTCTGTTGCGACAAGTGTGTCTGCTTTTCCGCCTGAGAAGGCAGCCAAGTTACGTGCACGAACATTCTGGGACAAGTCACCGTGCAATTCAACGGCAGGAACTCCGGCCTTGATGAGTGCTTCGGTGAGTTTGCGTGCGCCGTGCTTGGTGCGTGTGAAGACAAGTGAACGGCCAGGAGCTGCACACAAATCTTGCAATACGTCAAAGCGATTCGCTTGTGACACGTTGAAGAAATAATGAGTCATCATTGCGTCGTTCTCGTCTGTTGATTCAACTTCGTGTGTAACTGGGTTGTTCAAGAACTTGCGAACAAGTTTGTCGATGCCGCGGTCAAGAGTTGCAGAGAACAACATGCGCTGTCCTTCACGTGGTGTCTTTGACAAGATCTGCGTGACGTGCTCGAGGAACCCGAGTTCAGCCATGTGGTCCGCTTCGTCGAGAATGGTGATCTCAATTGCATCGAGGTCTACGTGGCCTGATTCCATGAGGTCAATAAAACGACCTGGGCAAGCAACAACAATGTCAACACCATTGCGCAATGCTTCGATTTGCTTTGGGTAACCAACGCCGCCGTAGACGGTGGTGGTGCGCATGCCGAGGCGACGTGCAAGAGGTGCAAGAACGTCACACACTTGGTTTGCCAACTCGCGAGTTGGAACCAAGATCAGTGCACGTGGTGCGTAGTTCTCGCGTGGCTTGTTGCTCTCGAGCAAACGAGCCAACAATGGCAATGTGAATGCAAGCGTCTTGCCTGATCCCGTGCGGCCGCGGCCGAGGGTGTCGCGACCAGCCAACGCGTCTGCGATGGTTGCTTGCTGGATAGGGAATGGTTCGATGAGACCTTGTGAGGTCAGTTCATCAACCAGGGGCGTGGGCAGACCAAGGTCAGCAAAAGTAGGACGGGTGTCCATGGGGGTATCTCCCTTGTAAGGGCCATAGATACCGGTTTGTACCCATGGATGCACTCGAAGCGCTTGAGCAGACTAGCGGTACCCCTGTGGAAAACCTAGGGATATCTCAAATTATTTTGTCAGTGTGACTTTGATCGCAGTATCAGCTGCGTGCGAGGCCTTGCCAAATAAGCGCCTCATGGCAGATTGGGCGACGATCGCGAGATACATGACCCGGTACTTCTTACGTACCAAAGTGGCGACGCGTTGTGAATCAGGACCATCAAGGATGACCGCGGTGCCGACGTGCACGGCAGCACCGGATGCAACCTGACCTTTGAAAGTGCACACGGCAAGAGAAGCACGCGGATCGCGACGAACGCGTTTCACTTTGAACGCATCGTGATCGGTGGTGAAGGCATAACCGCCTTCAAAAGGAACAACCCACACCGGAAGAGAAACAGGTTTTCCGTCCTTTTTATATGTCGTAAACGAGACATATTTGGCGGCATCAAGGTCTGCAGGCATAAAAATCCTCTTCAGAGAGTGCTTTAGTTGCTCCGTATTGGGTTCGCTGCAAATTCGGCCGCTAAGACCTTGCCGAGAATGGTTGCTCCTTGAGCCCAAGGGATTCCATAGACAGTTTGGAATGCCTTTCCAAAGTCATCGCCCAGTGCTGTTCGCGCGATGAGGGCCATAGTCGACCGTGGACCTGCGATTGCCACAAGCACCTCGATTGCTGCAAAGCCAACGTTATATCCCAGTGAATAAGTACCTGTTCCCGGTTGGTAGCAACCAGGTGTATTAGGACCGGTAAAAGGGGCCTGAGTTGTTAAAAAATTTTTTAAAGATGCTGCTGAAAAGTCAGATATCGGCAACTTTTCACCATTTCTCAATTGCCCTGGTGTAGCGACAGTGCGATTTCTTACTGTGAGATAATTTTGAAGGTCAGGGATCCAGGTGCTGATTCCAATTGCATTCGCTTGACCTTCATTGACCCAACATGGATAACCACGGTGTTGCGTATCGGTGATGACATTGTCGCCTTTGGCTAGTGGATGCCCGTTGTATTGAGCGGTCTGAAGCGCGTGTGTGAATTCGTGATTAACTTGAGTTGAGTTGCCGTAGTCAGATGGGTTTGTAGTCCACGAATTGTCATTACTTACGCCGTAAAATACCCAACGAATTTCAGTTCCGTTAGTACTAAACGCCATACCGCCATAACACTCGGTTGCAACACCGTTCTCGATATTGCAATTACCGCGAATATTGTCCGTTCGGCCTTGGATCTCTCCCTGGGAGACGCCATTCTTCTTCGCAACTGTCGCCCATTCCTTCTCTGCCCACTTCTCATCAGCAGCACTATAGGTAAATGCGTAATAAGCCTTTGGGGTGTTAAAGCCACTAAATTCTGACAATTCTCTCTTGACTGCCGCCAAGATCGTTGCCTTGTCTGCATTTGTCTTACTTCCTAAATCAATCGTGACTGGGGTGTTGACCTTTGATCCAGAATTGATTGCTGCTTGTACATTCTTGAAAGCTTGGGTTGGAATCTGGGCAACCTTCTCAACAGCGTTGGCAAAAGTGATTGATCCGATCGGGGCCACCGGCAATTTAATTGGAATCACTGCATTAGCGCCCCCTTTAGAAGGAGTCGCAGCGTGGGCCACGCCAACCAGGGTTCCAATTGAGAGAGTCGTTACCGAGAGAAGTAAGCGCAAAATTTTCATGGGAAATCTTTTACCGCCACGAATGTAAAGTCAAGGCTTGCGAAATGAATTTTCTACCACTGAGGCCAGAACAATTGAAGAGATCACTACGCCATTCTTTTTATATATCGTAAACGAGACTTATATAGCGGCGTCAAGGTCTGCAGGCATAAAGATCCTCTAAAGAAAATACTGACAACTATTGGTCGGGGAGGGGAGACTTGAACTCCCGGCCTCCTGGTCCCAAACCAGGCGCGCTACCAACTGCGCCACACCCCGCGGTGTTTCCGATAATGCTATCGGGGGTTTTAGCTGGCGCTCTTTGCAATGCGAGCGAGGCGCTTTGCAGTGCGACCAATCGGCGAAAGGTGGCGGTGGTCAAGGTCGCCTATTTCAATGCCATTGGAAAAAAGCACGCGGTAGCGAAGCCAATTGAAACCGTTCGACAAGATGACCTTTCCTTCTGTTCCGGCAACCACTCCATCAAGGTCAACAGTGGAGACGACCTTGTCGCCGTTGCGCATATTGATTTGGCCCTTGTGTGGGTTGGCAAGAGCGTGGGGCTTCCAAAGTGTCATGTGTCCATTATTGCCTGAAACAGCACCGGAGAAGCGAACCCGTGAATCAGACGGCAAAAGAACAGTCAGTCAGGCACGCCGATACACTTTTCAATCTGTGAAAAGCACTCTCGAAGCCCTAGAGGGCAACAAAGTCAAGCTGTCCATCGAAGTTGACGAGTCGGAATTCGACCGCAACTTGGATGCTGCATTCCGAAAGATCGCTCATGAAGTGCGTCTCCCTGGCTTTCGGCCAGGCAAAGCTCCCCGTCGCGTGCTCGAGGCACGTATCGGAATTGATGCTGCGCGTGGACAAGCACTGCAAGATGCAATCCCTGAATATCTCAGCAAAGCAGTGCGTGAGCATGATGTTGACATCATCTCTACACCTGACGTCACGTTGACGAACAACAACGACCCAGTTGATGCAGACAATCCAACTCCTGCTGAGTTCGTATACCCAGTGATGTTCGAAGCTATTTGTGAAGTACGTCCAGAAGTAAGTGTTCCTGGTTACGGCGGATTGCGCATTGAACTAACAAGCCCTGATCTTTCTGATGAAGAACTTGAAGAGGCAGTTGCTACCGAGCGTCGTCGTTTCGGTTCTTTGGTTGACGTTGACCGTGCTGCAGAAACAGGCGACAACGTTGTTATTGACCTTGAAGGTTTGCGCGACGGAGAGCCAGTTGCCGGACTCAATGTTGACGAATGGACCTATGAAATTGGGCGTGCTTGGGTCGCTCCTGGCTTTGACGAACAACTCACCGGTGCAAAGAAGGGCGATGTTCTTCGCTTCAACGCCATTCCAAACGGCACTGAAGAAGCAGCAGATTTCGTTGTCACTGTGAACCGTGTTCAAACATTGGAACTTCCAGAACTCACTGACGAATGGGTGGAAGCAAACATTGCAGACTCAGAAACAGTTGTTGAATGGCGTCAATCACTTCGTGACCGTTACACCGAGATGCGTGTGAACCAAATGCGTCGCACTGTTGTCGATCGCCTGACTGATGAGCTTGCAAAGCTTGTTGAAATTGAAGCACCAGAATCAATGGTTGGTGCAGACATGCAAGCACGTGTTCAAAACACCATTCAGCAATTCCAGCAACAAGGCATTGCTCTTGATCAGTGGCTTTCCGCAACAGGTCAAGACACCGAATCATTTATCGCTGGCATGAAAGAGCAATCAGAAAAGGCTGTCAAAGTTGATCTTGCATTGCGGGCAGTTGCTGCAGCTCAAGCCATCACCGTCAGCGACGATGATCTTGAAGCTGAATTTGAATCAATCGGCGTTCGTGTCAATGAAAAAACAGCAAAAGTACGTAAGGCATACGAGCAGAACGACGCCGTTGCTGATCTAGTCGCCCAGATGCGTAAATCACAGGCCCTCGAGTGGTTGCTGCACAACTCCACCTTTGTAGACCAGAATGGAACTGTTCTTCCCACCGACACGGTGCTCGGAGATCACGACCACGACCACGACCACGACCACGACGATGAAGACGAAGCAGAGGATGCAGAATGAACTTCCAGAATTACTACGTACCAAACGTCACTGAACAGACAAGTAGGGGAGAACGCACATCTGATCTCTTCTCGCGTTTGTTGAAAGAGAACATCATCTTTTTAGGAATGCCTATTGATGACACCGTGGCAAACCTCATCTGTGCACAGCTCATCCACTTGGAGAGCGAAAACCCAGATCGCGACATCAACATCTACATCAATAGTCCCGGCGGCGACATCACGTCACTATTTGCCATTTACGACACGATGCAGTTCATCAAGAACGACATTGCAACCATTTGTCTTGGCCAAGCAGCATCTGCTGCAGCTGTTCTGCTGGCTGCCGGCACCAAGGGAAAGCGTCTTGCCTTGCCTCATAGCCGTGTTCTTCTCCATCAGCCATATGGCCAGGTTGGCTACGGCCAGGTAACCGATTTGGAGATCGCAGCCAAGGAAATCCTTCGTATGCGCGACCTTTTGGAAGAGATTCTTGCCAAGCACACGGGCCAGAGCATGGAAAGAATTCATGCCGATACAGACCGTGACTTCGTAATTGAAGCGAATGAGGCCGTCGAGTATGGCATTATCGACAGTGTGATTTCATCACGCGAATTAACGGACCGTTCCGGTCCAATTCGCTAACACACAGTTCGAGGAGGGCCTTCGTGGCCAAGTTTGGTGACACAGGAGAGCTTCTGAAGTGCTCCTTTTGCGGCAAGTCCCAAAAGCAAGTCAAGAAACTCATTGCAGGACCTGGTGTCTATATCTGTGATGAATGCATCGACCTATGCAATGAGATCATTGAAGAAGAAGTAGGCGAGCGCTCAGATGTGCGTCTTGATGTTCTTCCAACACCGATTGAGACGCGCACGTTTCTTGATGAGTACGTAGTCGGGCAAGAGCGCGCAAAGAAAGTTCTGTCCGTTGCGGTGTTCCATCACTATCGCCGACTGCAGTACATGCAACAAAACACAGGTATTCGCCGTGATGAAGTAGAACTGCAAAAGAGCAACATCTTGCTGCTTGGCCCAACTGGTTGCGGTAAAACTCACCTCGCTCAAACTCTTGCCCGTATGTTGAATGTTCCATTCGCAGTTGCAGATGCAACAGCTCTCACCGAAGCGGGTTACGTGGGTGAAGACGTTGAAAACATCTTGCTTAAGCTTCTTCAAGCAGCAGATTTTGATGTCAAGAAGGCTGAACAGGGCATCGTGTACATCGACGAGATCGACAAGGTTGCTCGCAAGGCAGAGAACCCAAGCATCACACGTGATGTCTCTGGTGAAGGCGTGCAGCAGGCACTGCTCAAGATTCTGGAAGGCACCGTTGCCTCCGTTCCTCCACAGGGTGGCCGCAAGCACCCACATCAAGAGTTCATTCAAATAGATACAACCAACGTGTTGTTTATTTGTGGCGGTGCTTTTTCTGGTCTCGAGCAGATCATTGAACAACGTATTGGTCACAAAGGCATGGGTTTTCATGCAACCGTTGCTTCCAAGGCAGACAAAGATCCTGGTGAATTGTTCGAACAGGTACTTCCTGAAGATCTGTTGAAGTTCGGAATGATTCCTGAGTTCATTGGTCGTTTGCCAATGGTGGGTGCGGTACACGCACTCGACAAGCCAGCACTCATGCAGATTCTTACCGAGCCGAAGAATGCATTGGTGAAGCAGTACGCGAAGTTGTTTGAGTTTGATGAGATCGAACTCGACATTGAACCAGAAGCGCTAGAAGCAATAGCAGAACTTGCAATGACCCGCGGAACAGGTGCACGCGGATTGCGTTCGATTCTTGAAGAGACATTGCTTGATGTGATGTACGAGTCTCCTGGCCGCACTGACATCGCTCGCGTGGTTGTTAATGCTGATTGCGTGAAAAACAAAGCAATGCCAGAACTTGTTTCAAAAACTGCTGCACGAGCACCTCGTCAGCGTCGCGCAGCTTCCTAGGGCCGCATGAATTATCAAGAAGCGCTTGTATATCTCGACGAGCACGCCTCGTATGAAAAAACAGGTCGCGTTGAGTCTCCATCAACCACCACAATTGAACGTCTTCTCGAAGTATTGGGAGATCCGCAGAACGATTTTCGCGTTATTCATGTAACGGGCACAAACGGGAAAGGTTCTACGTCTCAGATCATTACTCGACTTCTTATGGCTCATGGTTTGAAGGTCGGAACATATTCCAGCCCTCATCTTGAAAATGTTCGCGAACGTATTCAAGTGGATGGCGAACCAATCGCAGAGATCGACTTTGCAGATTCGGTAGCTGCCGTAGCCAACGCTGAAGGCATTGGCACAGTCAGGCCGTCATACTTTGAAATTATGACTGCCGCGGCGTTTCGTTGGTTTTCAGATGATGCAGTTGAAGTAGCCGTTATTGAAGTTGGCATGTTGGGCAGATGGGACGCCACAAATGTTGTGAATCCTGATGTCGCAGTGATTACAAACATTGCTCTTGATCACACTGAATTTGCGGGCCCAACGTTGGCGCATATTGCTACAGAAAAGGCCGGCATTATTAAGCCTGGTTGCGTTGCAGTCATTGGCGAAGTGAATGAAGACCTTCGGTCAATCTTTGCTGCAGAACCGTGTGAAGAAATGTTGATTCGTGGTGAGCAGTTTGATGTTGTCGATAATCATCTTGCCTTAGGCGGCCGTTCCGTACACATCAGTACGCATCGCGCTGAATACCTTGACTTGTTCGTGCCGCTTCATGGGTGGCATCAAGGTGACAACACTGCAGTAGCGATTGCATCAGTTGAAGCATTCTTTGGTTCGGCCCTTGATGCCGACACTGTGCAAGAAGGTTTGGCTGGAGTTTTGATGCCGGGCCGATTTGAAGTTGTTGGTCATCAACCGCTTGTCATTCTTGATGGCGCACATAACCCGGCAGGTGCTGATGTGTGTTCCAGTGTGTTCTTTGAAGACTTCGACCCACACGGTCGCCGCATTCTTGTTGTGGGCGCATTGGGTGGCAGAGATATCAGCGACACGCTCTCTGCACTCAAAGTCGATGAGTACGAATTAGTCATCTGTTGTACGGCACCTTCGCCTCGTGCTCGCTCTGGTCGGGAAATTGCAGATGTTGCGCGCGGCATGGGGTGTTCGGAAGTCGTGGTAGCCGACACTGTGGAAAAGGCCTGCGAGATTGCGCTGGCTGACGCCACCAGTGATGATGCCATCTTGGTGGCCGGTTCTTTGTACGTCGTTGGGGCTGCCAGAACCCATCTTCGTCGCGTTTTACCCTGACAGGACTTGAGTTCGGGGGCAATCGAACCCTCCTGGCGTAGCCTGTAGGGCATGTCAGATCGCACACTTGTTTTGTTGAAGCCCGACGCCGTTGAACGCGGACTTGTCGGGGCCATTTTGTCTCGTTTTGAGAACAAAGGACTTCGTATCGCTGCAATGGAATTGCGCACACTTGATGCCGCCATTCTTGCTCGTCATTACGAAGAGCACGTGGGCAAAGGGTTCTATGCAGAACTTGTTGCATTCATGGGTCGCGGTCCTGTTGTTGCTCTTGCCATTGAAGGGCCGGAAGACACCTGGGAAATCGTTCGCACAATGATGGGTGCTACAAACCCACGCAAGGCAGACCTTGGCACCATTCGCGGTGATTACGGCACCTTGTTCACTGAAAACCTTGTCCATGGATCTGACTCAGCCGAATCAGCCGCTCGCGAGCTCGGAATCTTCTTCCCAGCCCTCTAAGGCGTGGGTAGTTAACATTTCTGCATAGTTGACGTTCTGCGTCAACTCAGGGAGATCTCTTTATGAATCGGAATAATCCTTTGTCGATGGGGCGTGACATCGCAATCGACCTCGGCACCGCCAACACCTTGGTGTACGTGCGCGGTCAAGGAATAGTTCTGAACGAACCATCTGTTGTTGCAATTGATATGCGTGATGGGAAACCAGTTGCTGTCGGTTGGGAAGCAAAGCGCATGCTTGGTCGTACGCCGAAGCACATTGAAGTCATTCGCCCCTTGAAAGACGGAGTTATTGCGGACTTCGACGTATGCGAAAAAATGTTGCGCTATTTCATTCAGCGTGTGACGACAAGCCGTTGGAGCAAACCACGAATGGTTATCTGTGTTCCTTCTGGCATCACCGGAGTTGAACAACGCGCCGTGCAAGATGCTGCTGAATATGCAGGTGCGCGACGTCCAGTGCACATCATTGAAGAGCCAATGGCAGCTGCAATCGGCGCGGATCTTCCCGTGCATGAACCAAGCGGAAACATGATTGTTGACATTGGTGGCGGAACCACAGAAGTTGCTGTTATCTCGTTAGGTGGAATCGTGGTTGCACAAAGTGTTCGAGTCGCAGGTGATGAACTTGATGAAGCCATAGTTGCGTATGTGCGAGCTGAGTATTCGCTTGATATCGGAATCAACACTGCAGAAGAAATCAAGATTCAAATGGCATCTGCGTGGCCACTTGCTCAAGAACTAACCGGAGATGTTGGTGGGCGAGACACCGTATCTGGCTTGCCACGCACGATTGAGGTCACATCGGCAAATGTTCGCGACGCCATTGCTGAACCAATTGCTGCCATTATTGATGCTGTGAAGTCAACGCTCGATCGCACTCCTCCAGAATTGGCTGCAGACATTATGGATCGCGGCATTTATTTGTCAGGTGGTGGCGCATTGTTGTCGGGTATGA
This sequence comes from Actinomycetota bacterium, assembly GCA_037129095.1. GTDB lineage: Bacteria > Actinomycetota > Acidimicrobiia > Acidimicrobiales > Ilumatobacteraceae > UBA2093. The sequence continues at coordinate 10,730 of JBAXVL010000036.1, forward strand.
CACAACGCGTCACACACGAAACAGGCATGCCGTGTTACATCGCCCCCGATCCGTTGTATGCGGTCGCTATCGGTTCAGGTCGCGCACTTGAAAATATCGAAGCGATGCGCGGAATGATGTCCTTCCCAGGACTCGACCAGCAGTAGTACACATCCCGTGGCGGACTTCTCCTTCACGCGTCGTCGGGCAATTCTCCTGCTGTCGCTTACTTCTGTGATCTTGATCACGATGGATCTTCGCGGTAGCGCCGTGATCAATTTTACGCGTTCTGCTTTCGGTGTTGTGTTTCGACCTATCGAGAGTGCAACCAAAGTTGTGACGCATCCCGTGAGCAACGTCTGGAATGGCATTACTCATTACAACGAAGTAGTGAAAGAAAATCATCGTTTAAATGACCTTGTTGCTTTTGGTGAGGGTTCCACTATCTCGGCTATTGCGAGTGTGCGTGAGGCTCAAGAACTTCTGTCATTGAATGGTTTGCCGACATTGGCCGGAATCGCATCGTGTACCGCACAAGTCGTAGGTCAGTCGCCATCTAACTTCACACAAACTGTTGAAATTAACCGTGGATCTGAATGCGGGTTGAAAGTGGGCATGCCTGTTCTCAATGCGGCAGGAATGATCGGAAAAATTACTGATGTGTACAACAAACGTTCTGTAGTTATGTTGCTCACAGACCCCGGGTATTCATTGGCAGTAAAAGTGGTCAACATTCCTGCACCAACAACCACCACTACCGTTGCGCCCGGCACTCCAGTAGGAGATACCACCACTACAACAAGCACGACAACCACCACCACGTTGCCGCGAGTGACAACAACTACAGGGATTCCAGGATTCGTACCTGGCGTCACTATTGCTACATCGTCGACGTCCACTCTTGCGCCTTTTCCAGGGGAAGTAACTGTGCCAACTGGTTCCGTTGGCCCAAATAAGCCGGGTACGTCTACTAATTCGCCGATTACTGTGCCGCCGGGCCTTGACGTGCCATTGCGGGAAACGGGTGCATTGGAAGGCAGAGGAATCTCTCGCACGCCAATTGTTCGTTTTATAGATAATCAACCACGGTTTGGTGCGATTCGAATTGGATCACCCATCATCTCGGCAGGTGGAGCTACGTCACTGGCTCCACCAGACATTGTTGTCGGTTCCGTCAGTCGAATTGTCAACAGAACAGGAACACTTGGTCCGATTTTGGAAGTGACCTTGGCAGCGAACTTGAAGAACTTGAACTTTGTTCGCATTCTTTTGTATCAACCAACATCTGAACGCGCAAAGACGCCATGATCGAACGGATTTTGCTGTTCGCTGAGAATCGCTACGCGCGGCTTGTGTTAGTGGGGCTCATGTTTCTTGCTCTACAGACAACAGTGTTCAACGACGTACGCCCGTTTGGTGTTTGTTTACAAGTCATGGTGTTGCTTGCTGCTTCAGCCGGGCTTGCCAGAGGGTCTGACGTAGGAGCAATAGCTGGTTTCATAATCGGTTTGCTGTACGACATGGTGTTGACCACACCAATGGGACTGTGTGCGGCTGTGTTCGCCACCGTGGGGTATCTCGCCGGATTCGGACAATCGTTGGTGTACGCACCAACATGGTGGTCACGCATGCTTTTGGGCGCTGGGGCCAGTGCCATCGGAATGATTTTGCTACCCATTGCATTCACGCTTACTGGCGCAACTGGCATCTTGAACACTCACGTTCTTGTTGTGGCATTAGTTGTTGGACTGTTCAATGCGGTTCTTAGTATTCCAACAGAGAGATTGTGTCGCTGGGCTCTCACTGAACAAGTGGCAGTGCGCTAATGGCCCGAGAAAGCAGAATGTCGCGCTTGGCGGTTCTTGCAACGGTTGCCATGGTTCTCGGTTCCTTGCTCTCAGTTCGCTTGTGGTTTCTTCAGGCCGTCGATGCGCCAGGTCTTGAACAACGTGTGCAAGAAGTTCGCACACGAACAGTGAAGTTAACTGCTGAACGTGGTCGAATCTTTGACATCAAGGGCCGCATCATGGCCGATAATCAGCGCCTGCTGACAATCACTATCGACCGTGCTGTGATTGCTAAACCTCTCGATCGTCAGCAGATGTGGAATCGATTGTCTGGTGCGCTGAACATGTCAGTGCAAGAACTTGAGGATCGTTTTGTCTCAAAGCGCTATAACCAGTTACAAGCACTGCCTCTTAAAGAGGATGTTTCTGAAGATCTAGCAATTTTCTTGCGAGAACGTTCCGAGGATTACCCCGGAATTGATATTGCTGAAAATTGGCGGCGTGAGTATCCGTATGCGCCAATGGCGAGCCATGTTCTGGGATTTCTCGGAGCAATTCGAACAAGTGAAACCGCGTATTACAAAAATTTGGGGTATGACCCCGATGCGCGCGTAGGGCAATTTGGAGTTGAGCAGACGTATGAATCAGTACTTCGCGGCAAATCTGGTTACGTAAAATATGAAGTGGATGCGCGAGGTCGAATTCTTCGTTTGATTGAACGCAAGGAGCCAATTCCGGGCAATGACTTGCAGTTATCAATCAACCTAGATATTCAGCAATTCACAGAAGAGGCTTTGCAAAACGAACTATTGGTGCGTCGTCGTACTGAGGCACCTACCGTTTTGTCCTTCGGGCAACCAGACCCTGCATACCCTGCGATCACGTATTACAAAGCACCTGCGGGATCGAGTGTTGTGTTGAATCATGAAACAGGTGAAGTAGTTGCAATGGCCAGTTATCCCAACTTCGACAATCGTTGGTTTAACGCAGGTATTTCATCTGACAAATTTGCCGAACTGTTTCCGAACACAAAAGACCCTGACCAATCCATCTTGGTGAATCGTGCAATTTCTGGCCGATACAACTTGGGTTCTGCATTCAAACCCTTCGTAGCGTTTGCAGCATTAAACACCGGGCAATTAGCGGGCGGTACGAAATACACGTTGAAAGACGAAGGCATATACAAATTGGAGAGCATTCCGAAAGAGCGTTGCCAATTGAACGTGAAATGTATTTTCAAAAATGCTGTATGTGGAAACGGTGCTCCATGTAAGTACGGCCGTATCAATGTGGAGTCAGCTCTTGCAATTTCATCTGACGTGTTCTTCTACAAAATCGGTGAGCAGATTTTTACTCAACGTGGAAACAAACCTGTGTTAGAGGATCAAGTGCGCCTGTTTGGGTTTGGGTCACCCACTGAAATTGATTTGCCCTACGAATTTATTGGCACGATTCCTAGCAAAACGTTGAAGCAACGCCTAGCTGCAAGCGGGGCTATTGCTAAAGACGAAGGAAAGGGTTACTACGTCGGAGACAACGTGCAGTTTGCAATTGGTCAAGGTCTATTGTCTGCAACTCCGTTGCAGTTGGCAGTGGCGTACGGAACCTTGGCTAACGGCGGGAAAGTGATGCGTCCACGAGTGGTGCACGCCATCTGGGCGCCTGGAACACCAAATGGTGTATCGGGAAGTGTTGACTTCAGCAAAGGAACGGTGCTTCAGAGTTTTGCTGAACCTCAGGTTGTTCGCGACATTGGTGCTCGTCCTGAGGTTGTTGACCCGATCGTTCGCGGTCTCACGCGAGTAGTGATGGGACCCGGTGTTCGGTCTGATATTTATCACTCAACAACGGGAGAAAAGTTGTTCCGCTCATACCCAAGTAGGTCATTGCCGATAGCTGGCAAAACTGGAACCGCTCAAGGGGCCGGCAACCTGCCGTGGAACGACTCGTCCGTCTTTGGTGCATTTAGTAAAGATCCAAAGCAGCCGTATACAGCAGTGGCGTATTTGGAAAAAAGTGGCTATGGCTCGCGCGCAGCGGCGCCTGTTGTGAAATGCATTTTTACTGCACTTGCTGGCAAAACAACGGTTGCTAAGGCAGCGCCAGCAGACCCGTTAGATACCGCGAGCTACGCAGTGGCATCGCCGCAGCTTTTGCCTAACCCTTTGTGTTTGGTCGGAGTTGGTTCATCGGTGCGTGACTAATGAGTAGAACAATGTTTGCACGACGTCCCGACTCTGGGTTGGGAAATATTAAAAAGGGTTTTGCTGCTCCCACCCGAAACATCGATTGGATTTTGATGTCTGCGGTCGGAGCGCTGTCAATTATTGGTTTGTTCATCATTTTCTCGGCAACACGAATGCGATTGCTCAACAGAGGAATGGACCCGTATCAAATCGTTCAACGTCAAATTGTGTTTGTAATGATTGCCATCGTGGCGATGGTTGTTGTCATGTGGATTGACTATGTGCAGTTACGGGGAAGCGCAGAGATGTTCTACGCCGTCACGATCCTTCTTCTTATTTTGGTATTTGTTGCCGGCGCAGTAAAAGGTGGCGCACGGTTGTCGTTCGTAGTCGGGCCAATTGCAATTCAGCCTTCGGAACTTGCCAAGGCAACGTCCCTTCTTTTCTTGTGCGGATTCCTTGCTGACGAAGACGGCAATGACCTGCAATATGAAAAATTTATTCAGGCACTTTTCATTATTGGTGTTCCGGTGTTGATGGTGGGAATCGAACCTGACCTCGGTTCGGCCTCAGTATTAGTAGCTGCAGCGATGGGAGTTCTTCTTGTTGCCGGAGCCCGCATGAGATACATCGCATTGATTACGTCGATCGCAATTTTTTCCGCTGTTGGGGGAGTGGTTTCTGGCCTGGTGAAGCAGTATCAACTTCGCCGCATCACTGGTTTCTTAAATCAGAACTCTGACTCGGCTAGTTTGCAGCAACTGATTTTGCAGGTGCGCTTTGCAAAACGTGCTGTTGCGACGGGCGGTTTCTTTGGCAAGGGTTTTTTGTCGGGTCCTTTGACCAATGGCGCGTTTATTCCGGTTCAGTCGACAGACTTTATTTTCTCAGCGATTGGGGAGCAGTTCGGAATGGCGGGCGGTGCTGTCGTTTTTGGCCTCTTTGCTGTCGTTTTGTGGCGGATCTATCGAACTGCTCAGTTGTGCCAAGACCGCCTCGGGACCCTGCTGTGCGCAGGCGTCTTCACCATGATCTTGTGGCAGGGCTTTCAGAACATTGGTATGACGATGGGAATTACCCCGGTTTCTGGTGTCCCGTTGCCCTTTGTTTCATACGGAGGGTCCCACACAGTGGCCTTTGCCATGATGATTGGACTTGTTCAGAGTGTCCATATGCGGCGGTTCAGGTAGTCAAGGGGGCTATCCTTACAAATGGCCGAGGATCGGTTGCGCCACTTCATGGCAGCAGCCAGATCCGCATGGCGCGCACGACGTGCGCGACGTGAGAAGGGAATTTCATGGATACGAACGGTTCTGCCGACAAATCGACAGCCGAATACACAGACGAACAAAACACACGCAGCGAGGGCCAATCAGGACCAAAGAAGCGTCGTCGTGGTTCTCGGGGTGGGAAAAATCGCACAAAGTCACCCGAAGATGGTTCAACAAGCACGTCGGCGCCCAAGGGACCTG
>JBAXVL010000037.1:0-13921 GCA_037129095.1 Actinomycetota bacterium
CCGTTGCCGTTGTTGCCGGTTTCTCCGTCGAATGTGGTGTCAAGGCTGCCGTCTTCGTTGTATCGCACAAGTACAAAGTCTGGCGAGTTACCAACGACCGTATCTCCGGCAACGATTATTTTGCCGTTGGTTTGTATTGCGACTGACCTTCCATAGTAATTGGTATCGGTGCCGAAGTTGGTGGTGATTTTGCCGTTGCCGTTGTTGCCGGTTTCTCCGTCGAATGAGGTGTCAAGACTGCCGTCTTTGTTGTATCGCACAAGTGCAAAATCAGTTGTACCTTGTCCGGTGCTGTCTCCGGCAACGATTATTTTGCCATCGATTTGTATCGCGATTGACCTTCCATAGTCATTGCTGTCGGTGCCCATGTCGGTGGTGACGATGCCATCAACACCGAACGTGGTGTCACGGCTGCCGTCAGTGTTGTATCTCACGATCGCAAAATCCCACGAAGTAGTGTAAGTGGATCCAGCCGCAATGATTTTGCCGTCGGTTTGTATTGCGACCGAGTCAGCACTGTCACTTCTATTGCCGCCAATGTCGGTGGTGATTTTGCCGTTGCCGTTGTTGCCGGTTTCTCCGTCGAATGTGGAGTCGAGGCTGCCATCGATGTTGTATCGAGTAATTGCAAAGTCATTTGATGCAATTCCGGCGACCACAATTTTGCCATCGGACTGTGTTGCGACTGAGGTTGCATAGTCACTGCTGGTTCTTATAGCGATGTTGGTCATGACTTTGCCGTTCGCGCCGAATGTGGTGTCGAGGCTGCCGTCTTCGTTGTATCGCGCAATTGCAAAGTCAGTAGATGTCGCTTGGTCAGTTGAGCCTACGGCGATTATTTTTCCGTTGGCTTGTAGTGCGACTGATCTTGTGTAGTCCGCGCTGTTGTTGAAATCGGTGGTGAGTGTGCCGCCTGTGCCAAACGCTGAGTCGAGGCTGCCGTCTTCGTTGTATCGCACGATTGCGAAATCATTACCGGACGTTCCGCAAATAATGATTTTTCGGTTGGTTTGTAGTGCGACTGATGCCGTGTAGTCCGCGCTGTTGTTGAAATCGGTGGTGACTTTGCCGTTGGTGCCGAATGTGGTGTCGATGCTGCCATCAGTGTTGTATCGCACAAGTGCAATGTCGCTTGAACTTGACAAGTATGTGTCTCCGGCAACGATGATCTTGCCGTTGGATTGAATTGCAATCGCTGTTGCATTGTCGCCACTGTTGGTGCCTATGTCGGTGGTGATTTTGCCGTTGCCGTTGTTGCCGGTTTCTCCATCGAATGTGGTGTCGAGGCTGCCGTCAGTGTTGTATCTCACGACCATGAAGTCATACTGGCTATTTGTCTGAGACTCTCCAACGACAATAATTTTTCCGTCTATTTGTACCGATGCTGTCATCGCATAGTCATTGTCGTTGGCCATGTCGGTGGTGACTTTGCCGTTGGTGCCGAACGTTGTGTCGAGGGTTCCATTGCTGTTGTATCTCGCAACCAAGAAGTCGCCTGCGTTGTTGAGAACTGACCACCCAACGACAATGATCTTGCCGTCTGGGTCAAATGTCATTGAATTCGGATAGTCGTTACCAGTGGAGTGGGTAATGACCTTGCCGTTGGTGCCGAACGTTGTGTCGAGGGTTCCGTTGCTGTTGTATCGCACTAACGCAAAATCGGTTGAATCATCAGTCGATGAAGTTCCTGCGACGATGATTTTTCCATTGGACTGTACCGCCACCGTCGATGCGCAATCTGGGTTGCCCAAGTCAGTGGTGACTTTGCCATCTCCATCGAAGGTGGCGTCGAGGCTGCCGTCGGTGTTGTAACGCACAACTACGAAGTCACGTGAGTTACCGACCTGCGACTGTCCAACGACAATAATTTTGCCATCAGGTTGCACCGCAGTCGAGGTTGCCTCGTCAAGGCCGGCCCTGCCGATGTCAGTGAAGACTTTGCCGTTGGTGCCGAATGTGGTGTCGAGGCTGCCGTCGACTGGCACGGATGCAGATGCAGATCCTGACAAGGTGGGGGCGAGCATCGCGCAGCACATCACCACTGATGTAATCGAGACGAACAGGACTTTTTTGTGAATCACTTCGCAAGAATACCCAAATTTTTAGAAACTTGCTTCTAATTACTACTCATTTGGCAATTGAACTGCACTAGGAAAGCTATGTGGGTAACTCCACAGCTTGCCTATAGGCCTTATTCGGCGAGACGGGCTTTCACCATTGCGCGCAGGAGAGCGGCATCAACTTCCCAGTCGATTGGCACAATGAATGTCTTTTTGTTGACTGTGTAGCCAGACAATTGTGATTCCATTGACTCGAGTACATCGGCACTGAATGGGTTCAGTGTGAGGTGATTCTTTGAAGCAGATAATCCGAACACATATTTGCCGTCGATACGCAACATGGGTTGATTCCATGCGATCACCAATTCAAGTTCTGGATACTTCTCCATGATGGTGGAGAAAATCAGTTCAGCAGTTTTCTTCTTTTGCGGATCAAGTTGCGCGAAAAACTGTTTCGGAGTTGAGAAACGTTTCGATGTGGTGGAACCACGAAAATGCATCACAACAGCATTTGCATGCGCCTGACTGAAACCGTGATTTTCGCGCAGGTACGCAATCTGCTCGGGATACTTGGCGTCAGTGAGTTCACCAAGCTGATTGAGAAAGTGCGAAACAGGTTGACCGTGTTTCTTTTCAATCGCAGGAAAGAACTTCGAGCGGTCTCCGCTTGCGTCAGTCATTGCTGAAGAGTTTAGAGACCGAGGTACTCTTTCACTTTTGCCACTGATGGGTTTGTCATAGACGTGCCATCAGTAAATACAAGAGTAGGAACTGTGCGATTGCCATTGTTGATTGACTCAATTAATGCAGCAGCGGTCTCATCTGTCTCGATGTCGATCTGTGTGAAGGGGATACCGGACTTTTCAAGGTCTGACTTCAGACGCTTGCAGGGGCCACACCAACTGGTGCTGTACATGGTGAGAACTGGTGTCGACATAAGAGTCAGTGTAGGACTATTTTTCGCTGGTTTTGACGCCTATGAGGCAAGTGCGCCAGCAAAGACTTGCCATGCCAGCAAGGACTTAGCAACGAGGCTGAGAACGATATAAATGCGTTCACCGTAAAGGTAATTGGCCCATTTGCCTTTTGCCTTGTACTGCTTCCATTGCACGATGGCGAAGCAGTTAAACAAGATGAACAATGAGATCACGATGCCGTACACAAAGCCCGGAACCGAAGTCTGAGTTGGGCCATTGGGGTGAAGAAGGTTGAATATCACCACTACCCACGGAACGATGCCGGCGATGCAACCGAACCAGAACGGCAACATGTCACCATTTCCGGGGGTTGTGTATTTCTCTTGCAGCCAACCGAACAGAATCATGGACGCATTGACACCAAATACGGCAATCAGTGTGGAGATTTGTGAAACACCATTGAGTTGCAGAATGACGATGATCATGATGGAAGACGAGAGCGAGTATTCCACCCATCGATACACATTGATGTGTTTGTTTAGCCCGTCCGTGTAGCGAGGAAAGATCTTCGGTGACGTGATGAAGAAGTGAAAGAAAGCGGAGAGAAAAAGAAACGATGCGACCATGTAGCCGATATTGAGATTAAACAACTGAACCGGTGGAGAGAAGTTGCCAGTGCCTGGTGCTTCGGTCAGGTACGTCGCATTTACGGGAAGTGATGCATCGTTTGCAAGCAGGATGATTGCAATGAAAGATGCCAAATGTAAGAGACCTGCGGTTCGGTTGAGTGTCCGCAGCTTGCTAATTGATGTATCCATAGAGGCCTCTACTGGTGATGTTGTACATGCATCTTCGCACAAGTAGTGCGTGGGAGCGGGTTGCCACTAAGTTACAGAGCCATGAACGTTGTTGATGCAGTACATGCCCGCTTGTCGGTGCGCCAGTTTCTTCCCACTGCGGTCTCAGATGATCAATTGAGGTCATTGCTGGCTGATGCCTCACGTTCTCCAAGCGGCGGAAACGTGCAGCCATGGCGCATGTATGTAGTGAATGGCGATTCATTGACTCGTATGCGTGAGTTCTTGACCACACAACCACCAGTGGAAGAACCTGAATACGACATCTACCCAAAGAGCATTTCAGAGCCATACCGTACAAACCGCTTCACCATTGGTGAGCAGATGTATGCAACCCTTGGAATCGCACGCGAAGACAAGCCGGGCAGATTGCGTCAGTTCGCTCACAACAATGATTTCTTCAGTGCGCCAGCAGCGATGTTCTGTTTCATTGATCGCCAGATGGGGCCACCACAGTGGTCAGACCTTGGCATGTTCTTGCAGACATTTATGTTGCTCGCTGTAGAGAATGGCCTTGCAACGTGCGCGCAAGAATACTGGTCTGTTCGTCATCAAGCTGTATCAACATTTGTTGGTGCACCAGAAAATGAGATGTTGTTCTGCGGTATGGCAATTGGATACGCCGATACTTCGGCACCAATCAACTCTCTTCGTTCAGAGCGCATGCCCGTTGACGAATGGGCATGCTTTATCTAACTGTTTCAGGTTGCGAGATCGGCCACAATGCGGCCTGCTTCAAGAGTGACGGTGCGTGTGATACGTACGGAATCAAGAAGTGATCTGTCATGAGTGACGAGAAGGACTGTGCCACCAAACGTATCGAGTGCTTGCTCTAGTTGTTCGATTGCTGGCAGGTCGAGATGGTTGGTTGGTTCATCAAGTACTAAACAGTTAGCTCCGTTGGCCATGAGTAGTGCCAGTACTCCTCGGGTGCGTTCGCCAGGAGACAGCGATGCTGCAGGGCGATTCACATGGTCAGCCGCAAGGTTGAACTTGGCGAGCAGTGTGCGTGCTTCAGGAACTAATAGACCAGTTGCTGCCATAAATACTTCAAGCAATGTTGCATCAGTAAATGTGCCGTCGTCATTGCGGCCAGCTAATTGGTTACGTGCTTGTTCGAGTTCCCCGATGACAACGCCGGGTCCCATCCATTGCGATCCATTGGAAAGGGGAATGCGGCCAAGTAGGGAACCGATGAGTGTGCTCTTGCCGCTGCCGTTATGGCCAACGATTGCGATGCGATCACCGAATGACACTTGAAGTTCAATTGGTCCGAGATGAAATGAGTCGTAGGCAACTTCTGCGCCAGCAAGACGTGCAACAACATCTCCACCGCGCGCAGAAAGTGGAATTTCTAAACGTAATTGCCAGGCTTCTCGTGGCTTTTCTACTTTGACTAGGCGTTCCATTTGTTTGTCAGTACGCGCAGCCTTGCCTGCAAGTTGCTCTGATGAGTTCATCTTCAAGTTGCGTTGAATTTTGTCGCCGTCGTTTGGTTTTTTCTTTGCTTTACTGACACCTTGCGTTGCCCATTCACGTTCGCGTTGTGAACGACCTGCAAGATCTGACCGCTTTGAGTCGTACTCTTCAAAATCAGTCCATGCTTGTTTGCGCGCCACTTCACGTTCTGTGAGATACGCAGTCCATCCACCAGCAAAGGTAGAAGCGGTGTGTTTGAACTCGTCAAGTTCCACCACGTGCGTAATGGTGCGTTCTAAGAATGTGCGGTCGTGACTGACCAGAACAACACTGCCGGAAATAGAGGTGACGAAGTTCTCTAGGCGCGCAAGCCCATCAAGGTCTAGGTCGTTTGTTGGTTCATCAAGCAGGTACACATCGAACCGCGAAAGGATGAGGGCTGCAAGACCAGCACGTGCTGCTTCGCCACCGCTAAGTACAGACATCGGACGTTCCAGAAGTGCAACGTTGAGACCAAGTTCATCCCATGCTTTACCAATGCGTGCATCAAGGTCTGCGCCACCGAGGGCTAGCCACGTATCAAGTGCAACTGAATACGCATCCCCGGCGTCGTCTTCGCCAGCTGCCATTGCAGCAGTAGTGGCATCAAGCGCATCAGATGCAGCGGTGACTCCGGTGCGGCGCGCAAGATACGCACGCACTGTTTCATCAGCGCGTCGTTCTGGTTCTTGTGAGAGATACCCCACCATTGCACCGTGTGGAGTGACGATGATGTGCCCTGAATCTGGTGCAATGAGTCCGGCCAATGTACGAAGCAGTGTGCTTTTGCCAACACCATTCGGACCAACAACACCCCAGCGCTCGCCGGGTTCAACTGTGAGAGAGACATGATCCAGCATTACTGCAGGACCAAAACTCACGGTGATGTCGCTTGCGCGTAAAGAAGTACTCATGACGAGTATTTACCTTATGCGAGAGGCGGGTGCACCAACGCAAAAGGAGCGGTATCACCGAAGTGACACCGCTCCTTTTGGAACAAGTATTACTAGTTGTTACTTAGCGATGGAGAAAAGGCTCTCCGTAAGTGCTGGACCGTATGAAGATCCGGCTTGTGCTGCGATTGCAAAGATGAACAATGCTCCACCAGCCATTGAAATGTTCTTCAAAAAGCTGATCATTTCTGTTTGCTTCGAAGCTGCATCTGCTGTCCAGAAGTCATGCATCTTCACTGCCATGGCGACAAGGAGAGCCGCGATAACAATTGCACCAAGGTCTGCATAGACACCCAAGACGATGGAAAGTCCACCGAGGGCGAGCAGGAGACCAGAGAGTTGTACGGACAACTTAGGTGCGGGAACCTTTTTGAATTGGGCGTAACCAGTCATGGCGTCTGCTTTGGTGAGGTGATTAATACCACTCATGATGAACATGCCAGCGAACAGGATTCGGGCAATCAATAGGACGATGTCCATAGTTGACTCACTTTCGTTTGTAGAAAATAGTTGAGAGCGCAATTATATGCACAAAATGGTTGCGGACGCAACTATCTCTGAAATTCCTGTATATTCCATGTATGGCAACGAAATGGCTATCTCCAGCTGAAATGACGGCATGGCGTTCATTCATCACTACCACCGGCGACCTCTTGCGCACTATTGAGCATGACCTAGAACCATTTGGGCTTGACCTTGGTGATTATCAGTTGCTGGCCATGTTGTCTGAAGCACCTGAACAGCAATTGCGAATGTGTGATCTGGCTGATGCCTTGCGTCTGACGCGTGGCGGGCTAACGCGCCGGATGGAAGGCGTTGTGAAAAAGAAACTGGTGACTCGTGTGCAGTCATCAGAAGATGGACGCGTGGCATTTGCGCAGATGACTGCAAAAGGCATATCGACATTGGCGGCAGTTGCGCCTGAACATGTGCAGACAGTGCGCCGATTAATGATTGATTTGCTGACGCCTGCAGAGGTGAAAGCAGTGGGAACTGCATTTAACAAGATTTCAAAAAACCTTGCTGCAGAACTGAAGTAGTTAGCCCTGGAGGGCCGCCTTCATTGCGACAACACCATTTGCAAGAGTGGTCCGCTCGGCTTCGCTTAATACGGCATACGCAGGCGCGCATAGTGCGTCCGTCAGTTTTTCTGCCGCTGCCATTTGAGCATGCGTTGCATCAGTAATTGTCGGTGCGTCTTCTGGTGTGTATCCGAATTGCGGCACCATGTCGGGGCGCTTGATGTGGTGAGCGGTTTTTGTGTCGAGTCCGGAGGCGCGTAACGCGATGAGGTGAGCTGCTCCACGGAATTCGCGAACAAGCGCCAACAATTGCATTCCACGGCCAGGCGCATCTGCAACAAGCGGCTCTGTGCGCATTGCTGCATACAGCGAAAGACCATCTGGGTCTGCTGCGTTGTTGACTGCGTCAAGTGCAGCAACGATTGCATCAAGGTTTGCTAAGCCAGTGAACTTTGCACGACCAAGAGCTGCTGCACATTCAAGATGCGCACGTCCTGCTTTGCGAGGATCACACTTTGCTTTGGCGTCTTCCCAGATGCCGCCAATCATTGATGGTTTGAAATAGCCGAAGGCTGCTGCAAGTGCTGCGCCGTCGCAGTCACCAAGTGGACCGCCGCGTCCGAGAACGTAAAACTCCATGCCGCGCAGGCTGAGTTCTTTGCCAACTGCTCCGGTCTCTGGGATGAAATAAAAGGCCGCACCGATTTCATTAATAATGGGGCAGGCGGTTGCGAGAAGTTCTTCATTCGTCATATGAGCGACTGTAGTGAAGGGCGCGCCACCTACGCTCATTGGGTGGATAAACGACTGCTTGAACGAATGGCCCCAGGGCTCTTTGTTTTGCTGTGGAGCACCGGCTTCATCGTTGCCCGCTACGGCACAAAAGATGCAGGGCCGCTGACCTTCCTGACTATCCGCACCGCCATTGCCTCAGTGATTCTGTTCGTGGTGTCACGGATTATTCGCGAGGCCCGAATTTCCCGCAAGCAGGTGCCGGTTCAGGTAGCCGTTGGCATCGGCATGCACGCCATGTATTTGGGTGGCGTGTTTGTGGCCATCAACCATGGTCTTCCATCTGGCATAAGTGCACTAATTGCAGCACTTCACCCGGTTGTCACTACCGCGTTGAGTCGGGTGTTGTTGAACGAGAAATTGTCATCACGACAAGCTTTTGGTGTTGTGCTCGGTTGCGCCGGTGTGATTGCAGTTGTGATTGAACATGGTGGTGCTGGCGGTGGTGTTACGTCATTCGCATTGTGCTCAATGGCTGTTGCAGTTGTTGGTATGTCAGCTGGAACATTGATTCAGCGCAAGTATGCGCACGGTACTCCGCTGTTGGCGGGAACGTCGATTCAGTATTTCGTCACTGCTGTTGTATTGGGCATCTGTGCTGTTACTAGTGAAGGATGGCAATTCACAGTGACAACGCGCAGTGTTTTGTCGCTTGCATGGGCGGTTGGTGTGTTGTCGATTGCAGCAATCTTGATCATGTTGTGGCTGTTGCACAGACAAGCTGCAGCACAAGTGAGCAGTCTGTTTTTCTTAACACCAGCGTTTTCGACGATTGAAGGTGCAGTGCTGTTTGGTGAGCGACTTGGTCTACTTGCAATTGCCGGTTTGGCCGTTGCAGTAGTGGGAGTGCGACTCGCTACTTCTCAACAAAAGTGAGGTCTGGTCCGATGACGATCTCACCGGAGAAGAACTCAGCAGCCATTGCGTGCCATTCGGCTTCGCCACCTGGCTGAATTGCTGGAACGAAGTGAGTGAGAACCAAAGTCTTGACGCCGCACTTCGTTGCAGTTTGCGCTGCTTGTTGCACAGTTGAGTGGTAATCAATGATGTCAAGAAAGCGCTCACCAGTCGGAACCAATGGGGCCAATGCACGAACCTGATCTTCGCGAATCACAGTCTGAACGTAGAAGTCTGCGTCCTTGCACATGCCGTAGAGGCCTTCGCACGGAATGGTGTCGCCAGCAAGAGCAGCAACGGTGCCGCTGTGTTCAAAGCGGAAACCGATAGTTGGAGCAACTGGGCGATGGTCTGTTGCGTGAACAGAGATGGAAACGCCACCGATAGCAAAAGTATGACCAGCTTCGATTTCGTGTACTTCCACTTTCATCCCACCAGCTGCGCGCAAGTCGTCATGGTGATCAAGCCGGTAACCCTCGTCTTGCGACAACATGGCAAGCATTCCGTCCACCATTTTCTTTGTGCCGATAGGCCCGTAGATAGGAAGTGGTGTTGCTGCAGGTGTAGAGATCCAGCGAGTAGTCACCACATCGTTGAGGTCGGAAATATGGTCGCTGTGCAAATGGGTAAGAAGAACAGCCGATACGAACGGCGGAGGACAACCTGCAGCGAGAAGACGAGGGACAACAGAGCGACCAGCGTCAACGAGGATGTGTTGATTGTCTGCCTGCACCAATGTTGATGGGCCAGCACACGTGGCGCTTGGCAATGGGCTGCCGGTTCCGAGAAGGGTGATTTTCATAAGTGTCTCCGATGTGTGGGGTAGGCATGAACCTACTGGCAACGCTGTTCGGAGAAACTGAACAGAGGCTATTTCTCTGAGTTAGCGCCCTTTGGGCTTAAACATCTCATGAATGAGTGGTTCGAAGTAGGACAACGGCGCACTGACGTAATCAGTGTCGAACGCTGGTGAGTCGTACTTTGCGCAGAACTCTTCGGTGTATTCGAAGTATTCATGTCCGCGGAACTGTTCACGCGCGTTTTTGTCAAGACCAATGTGGTCCCAGAAGTAGTAGCCCTGAAAAATTCCGTGATGCTTGACCATCCACCAGTTGGCTTCTGATGCGAATGGCTTCACGATGCCTGCAGCAATTTCCGGATGATTGAATGGCGCAAGGTTGTCACCAATGTCATGGATGAGTGCACACACGATGTACTCAGCATCGCGGCCATCTTTTTCTGCACGTGTTGCGGTTTGTAAGCAGTGCTCGAGACGGTTCACAGGGAAACCACCTTGATCAAGTTCGAGCATTTTCATCTGTTCGATAATGCGCGTAGACACCATTGCTTGAGTCTCTTGAAGACAGACCATGATGTTGGCCCATTCTTCCTTAGTTGACTCTTCAAAAGACTTAAACGTTGCGCGTGTGACCATGGTTCCCCCGAATCAGAAGTGATGAGGTGAACTTACTACCAAGACGGAGTGTTGTCAGCCCCTGGAACGCACTACTGACACCACGGTTCCGATTTTCATGTTGTCGAACAGCCATTTGGCATCAGCAACGCGCATACGGATGCAACCATGGGAGGAGGGCGCGATTCCAAGCGGGGTAGCAAAGGGAATCTCGCCAGTCTTTGTGACTTTGTAGGGAATGCCGTGGAAGCCGATGTTGCCGCCCTCGCCACCTTTTGTGAAACGGGTCATCCATCGCATGCGCTCATTGGGGTTTGGCGAGTACACGGCTTGTGCCGATTGCGAGAACACTTTGAATGTGCCAACAGGAGTTTGATCTTTGACGCCGGTGGATGCAGGAAGTGTGGCAATGAGATGCTTGCGGTAGTTGTAGATGTAGACACGTTGTTCGTCGAGAACCACACGTGCAAAACCAATTGATGCAACTCCACGTTGTGGTCGTGAGACGCGGGGCAAAGTTGTAGTGGTTGTGGAAGGTGCAGGCGTAGTTGTAGGAACGATCTCGGGCACAGATGTGGTCGTACTGCTGTCAGGAGTTGTTGTGTCAGAGCCTTCTGCCTGCACGAGCGACGTGGGTACTAAAACACACGCGACAAGAACAGTAGAGACGATACGAAGTGGGGATTTCATCGTGAGAGAAAGGCTAACTGTGAATTGATTTGCCACGTGTGCAATGCGCTATTCAGCAGCGATATCAAGGGCTTCAGCAAGTGTGTTCCACGAAAGAACTGCACACTTGATACGAACAGGGAACTTCACAACACCTTGCAGTGCTTCAAGATCTCCGAGTGGAGCAGAGGTATCTGGCTCTTCGCCGCCTTCATCAATTGACATCATATGTTTGAAACGATGAATGAGTGCACGCGCTTGTTCAACTGGTTTGCCTTTAACAGCAGCGCTCATCATGGAAGCTGAACTCTGACTGATGGAACATCCTTGACCACCAATTTTGATGTCATCAACAATGCCGTCTTTGACAATGAGGAACACTTCGATTTCATCGCCGCACAATGGGTTGTGACCTTCGCTGCGCACAGCAGGTGGTTCAAGAGAACCGCGATTACGAGGGCTCTTGTAATGATCGAGAATGATCTCGCGATATAGGTCTTCTAATCCGGGCATATGAATCTCCGAGTATGAGGCTAGAGGGTGAAGAAGTCTCCCGCTTCGGATAGGGCATCGCACAAGGCGGTGACATCCGAAGGGGTGTTGTACAGATAGAAACTGGCGCGAACAGTGGCGTTAGAGCCGAGGATACGCATGAGGGGCTTTGCGCAATGGTGGCCAGCGCGGACACACACGTTGTTCTGGTCAAGAACTTGGCTGATGTCATGAGGGTGCACATCGCGATACGCAAAGCTGATTGTTGCTCCGCGAAGTGCTGCATTAGTACTTCCGTGAATGGTGATGTCGCTACCGAAACGATCATTCAATGAGTTCAGCGCAAGCACGGTCATGTCGTATTCGTGAGCGCGCACATTGTCCATGCCGATTGCGGTGAGGTAATCAACTGCAGCACCAAGACCGATGGCTTCAATGATTGGCTGCGTGCCTGCCTCAAACTTTGCGGGCAATTCTGCGCATGTGAAACCTTCGAGCTTCACATCAGAAATCATGTTGCCGCCGCCAAGGAATGGTGGCATTGCATCGAGAAGCGCTTCGCGTCCCCACAGAATGCCGAGACCAGATGGGCCGACCATTTTGTGACTGCTGAATGTGACGAAGTCTGCGTCCCATGCTTGAACATCTGTTGGCATGTGAGGCACTGCTTGGCATGCATCAACAATTGCTATTGCGCCAGCCTTGTGGGCTGCTGCGCACAATTCTGTGATGGGGTTGATAGTGCCGAGAACATTCGACATTGCAGTGAATGAAAATGCTTTCGCACCATCGAGCAAAGTGTCAAGGTTGCTGAGATCAAGAAGGCCATCTGAAGTGATTGGAACCCAGCGAATGGTGAAACCACGTTCAGCTGCAAGCATTTGCCACGGAACAATGTTGGCGTGATGTTCCATGTGTGTAAGAACTACGGCATCACCAGCTGAAAGATTCGCTGTGCCCCATGAACGAACAATGAGGTTCAGAGCTTCCGTTGCATTCTTCGTGTAGAGAACTTCGTGAACTTTGGGTGCGTTGATGAATGCTGCAACTTTGGCGCGAGCACCTTCAAACTTGTCAGTCGCTTCTGCCGCCAATTGATATGCACTGCGGTTTGTAGGTGCGTAACCATGCTGCATGAAGTGAGTCATTGCATCGATGACCGCGTTTGGCTTTTGTGATGTGTTGGCAGAATCGAGATAGACCAGCGGTTTTCCGTTGATTAACTCTGCGAGCACCGGAAAATCAGCGCGCACTTTCTGCACATCAAAACTCATGACACGGTTGCCTTGTAGGCCTCGTAGCCATTCTTTTCTAGTTCTGCTGCAACTTCCATGCCACCTGATTTCACAATGCGACCATCAATCATGATGTGCACGTGGTCTGGCTGTAGTTCGTCAAGCAGGCGTTGGTAATGCGTTATGAGAAGGATGCCCATGTTCGGACGATCAACGCGTACTTCGCGAATACCTTTAGCCACGATGCGCAATGCGTCGATGTCGAGACCAGAGTCTGTTTCATCGAGAACTGCAAAATCTGGTTCTAGCAATGCCATCTGCATGATTTCGTTGCGCTTCTTTTCTCCACCGGAGAAACCTTCGTTGAGGTAACGGTCAACGAATGATGAATCCATACCGAGGCGCTTCATCCAGTCCATTGCCGACAAACGCAATTCAAGAACAGAAAGGTCGATGCCTTTACGTGCTGACAATGATTGACGCAAGAACTGAATAACAGAGACGCCAGCTATCTCTTGTGGGTATTGAAACGCAAGAAAGATGCCGGCCTTAGCGCGAACATCGGTTGTCCATTCGGTGATGTTGTCGCCTTTGAAGAAAATGTCTCCGCCCGTTACTTCGTATTCAGGAGAGGCGAGAAGAGTGCTGGCAAGTGTCGACTTACCGCAACCGTTTGGGCCCATGATGGCGTGCACTTCACCCGCAGCAATAGACAAGGTGACGCCGCGCAGAATTTCATCTGTGGGGTCGGTGTCTTCCGTGACGGGACGGGCATGAAGGTCGCTGATGCGGAATAATTCGGTCACGTAGCCAGTCTAGGCAGGACTCTCTAATTAGCACTACGGACGTAGTGTTAACTACGTCCTATCGGGCCATGGCCTTCCAGATAGCTCGATACGAGGGGTATTCCACCACGTCATCGGCGTACTGGGCTGATCTCAAGAGTTGGTGATAGCGGGGCAGGTGACGAAACGGCACACCGGCATCAACGTGGTGTGCCAGGTGAAATCCGATCTTGTACGGCACCAAATAGAACCGTGCAAGTGGATGCTGCACAACTGAATGAGTGGTGATGCGACGGTCATCGTCTGCACGAAGTCCACCGTGTTCTGCGATGGAACGCAATCGGTTGATGACACGCCACAACGTGAAATA
>JBAXVL010000038.1:0-13268 GCA_037129095.1 Actinomycetota bacterium
CCACGCCATTTCATTGCTCGCAACATAACCGGAACTAATTGATGGCGAATGGCGATGTCGAGACGTTCAAGTGCATAGATAGCGCCAAGGGCTTGCTGCAGTGGCGTTCCGTTGTTGTGAAATTCAAACTGAATCGAATCATTCTCGCTAGTCATGCGGTGAGTGCTGTACGACAGGCCGTGTCGATCCACTTGAAAACGATGACGTAGCCGTGGCTGCACCACGCGCGAGTCGCGTTCAATTTCTAGTAACAAACGCTGAAGATCCGGGATGAAATCTTCGTCTACTTCCGCTGCATGCACTGCGAGAACAGCCCCAAGCAAGATGCCGCCAAATCCGGGAGCAGGTTCAACTGGCAACAGAAGTCGCCCAAGCGCCAAACGTCGCGTGGGAGCAATAGGTCGCGAGTGAAAGATCTCAAACTCCGCGAGCAGCATGTTGTAAACGCTATCTGGCGTTCTTCATGAGGGTGTGAAGGAAATCCTCGGTGACTGTAAATTCACGAGCAATATTCACAGGATTACGAAACCCGTGACCCTCTCCCGCAAACACTTCTAATTGAAGGTTTCCACCCACTGCCAGTACGGCATCTCGCAGTCGTTCGGAATGCAGAAGAGGAACTGAATGATCCTGATCGCCATGAAACACGAGGATTGGAGTCTTTGCTAGTGCAGCTGCATTGTTATGAGGAGAACGTTCTGACGCTTGTGCTTTTGAGCCAATTAATGTCGGCATGTAATGGCCTTCAAACGGATCATCACTATGCAACATGGCAACAAGATCAACGACTGGGTACTTCACCACAACTCCTGCACATAACGATGCATCACGTACTGCTGTGTTGAGTGCAGTAAGGCCACCAGCACTGCCGCCCATCAACACAGTTGTTGTAGCGGAATACCCGTGCACTCCGTGAAGATGGCGCAACACATTCGCGGTATCTATGGCGTCGTATTCTCCCCAATGACCATTCAGGCTCATCATGAATTCGCGACCATGACCCGATGAACCGCGGTGGTCTACAACGGCAATCGCGAACCCACGCGATAACCAATAGGTGAATTGACTTCGAAACGTCACTTGCCATTGATCATTAGGCCCACCATGCAACCAGCAGATCAATCCGCCGTGTGGTCGATGTGGTCGATACAACCGATACGGCACTTCCACGTCTCCTGGTGCACGTTCAACTGTCGGCTCCACGAGTTCAGCATCAATGTCGTTTTCAAACCATCGAGCATCTGCTGGGCGCACCAATACTGTGCGTCGTGGCTCAAGCAGATTATTCAGTTGATACACCACCACTTGTTGCGGAGTACGCGCCCCAGTTCGCAATGCTGCAAGTGTGTTTCCTTCCCACGACAAACACCCGTGAACTCCTTGTCCAATGCGATGGCGAGAACCTGTCACTCTGTCAAACACCCATAACGATGAGTACCCATCTTCATTGCGTGTGTATGCAACTCGCGTACCGTCCGTATTGAAACACCATGTGCGTTGCCCGGGCCCCCACGTGGGTGCACCATGTTCGCAATGGTCAATGATGGAGATATTCGGATCAACAATCTGGTCACCCAGAATGTGAACATTTGCTACACCCGTGGAATCATCAATAAAACCAAAAGATTCTTTGTCACGAGAGAATTGTGCTTGCTGCACCGAAATGCCGTTCACAATTTGTTCAGGCCATGAAGCGCTTTGTGTCCACGCCATGTCGGGTCTGTTCCACACAATGCAACTTCCACCAACGCCGGCAATTGCATCAAGTGCAAAGTCAGATTCGTCATGCACTACATACGGCGCACCATCTGTTATCTCGCATCCCCACAACTCTTTCCAATCGGCGATGGCAAAGACTGTTCGATTCATGTAATCGATTGCCGGCGTTGACCATGACCGAGACACATCAAATGCCAGCGAACGTTCGCCAGACGCAACATCATCTCGAAGAACGACCTCAACAATGCCTCTCACATCAGTTGCGACATAGACGACATTGCCGTCATCGGCCCACACATGTGCCCCACCAGACAGTCCACGACCGCGCGAGGGGCCATCGGAATACAGATCAACCACAGTGCTTCCGTCGACCGCCCACATCCGCAGAACGGCAGAGACACCGTCTGAGACAACTCCTGACACCCATTGACCCCCAGGGCGCACCAGCACGTCAGTGACCTCGATACCCGGGAGACATAACTGGATGGGCAGAACGGGCACGAACGCAGGTTAGTCAGGGCACTATGTTTGTAGGTGATGACTTCAGAACGCCCCGACCGCAACCTCGCCCTTGAACTCGTGCGCACCACCGAATCTGCTGCCATGGCAGCTAGTCGTTGGGTTGGCCGAGGAGACAAAATGGGTGCCGACGGCGCCGCCGTCGATGCCATGCGTATGGTCCTTGGCACTGTTCCGATGAGCGGCATTGTTGTCATTGGCGAGGGCGAAAAAGACGAAGCGCCCATGTTGTTCAACGGTGAGCTTGTCGGCGATGGCTCAAAGCCAGACACAGATGTTGCAGTTGACCCAATCGACGGCACCTCGCTGACAGCCTCCGGTAAGGGCAATGCAATTTCAGTAATTGCAGTATCCGAGCGTGGCACCATGTTTGATCCGGGTCCGTGTTTCTACATGGAAAAGATCGCCGTTGGTCCTGATGCTGTTGGCTCAATCGACATCACTGCATCTCCTACCCAGAACCTCAAGTGGATTGCCAAGGCAAAGGGAGAAAGTGTTCGCGACTTAACAGTCATGATTCTTGAGCGCCCTCGTCACGACGACCTCATTGAAGAAGTACGTGCCTCTGGTGCTCGCATCAAACTCATTTCAGATGGCGACATCTTTTCTGCAATCGCCACTTCATGGCCAGATGCCGGTGTTGATGTGATGTTCGGTATTGGCGGAACACCAGAAGGTGTTGTTGCAGCTGCTGCATTGAAATGCATGGGCGGCGAAATTCAAGGTCGCCTATGGCCACGCAACGATGAGGAGCGCACGGCCGCAATTGCTCAGGGCTATGACCTCAGTCGCATCTTGCACACAGATGACTTAGTCAAAGGCGATAATTGCTTCTTTGCTGCGACTGGCGTTACCGATGGCGATCTGCTTCATGGTGTGCGTTACGCACCAGGAATTGTTCGCACACAAAGCCTGGTGATGCGTTCACGCAGCGGAACAGTGCGTTTGATTGATGCAACGCATCGTCTCGACAAAATCAATTCGTTCTCATCTATCGATTACTAAAAGTTACGCATACCTAACAATTAACCCTGTGATTAAACATCATTGTTGAGTCATAGGGTGAAGGTATGAACATCACTGGAAAACTAATCGTCGCAGCCGTTACACATACCGATACTCGTATTTGGGCAACCGATGCACATCGTGGCGACAAACCAGAAGTAGTTGCACGACCTAGTGCAGAACATATTCATCATCATGTTCGCAATGAACAACAAACAACTCATGGTCATGAGACAAATCGTTTTGAACACCCCTACCTCGAAAGCGTTGCTATGGCTCTCGAGCCAGCTGGTCAGATTTTGTTAATCGGCCATGGCAAAGGAAAATCAAATTCGATGTTGAAACTGATCCAACATCTTGAACGCCATCACCCAAAGACTGCAGAAAAGGTAGTGGCCGCACTTGATATCAATGTGCCTGCGTTAACAGAGCCTCAAATATTGGCTGCCGCACGCGAATGGTACGACGACCACGAACACGGCTGAGCCACATTGACGTATTTGGCCTTTCAGCCGGTGTTTACAGTCCGCCGGTGGCGGCGATGCGTGCGTGTGTGCGACGCAGTTCAGCTTCAACTTCAGCTGAGTGCTCGAGACGCAATTGCTCTTCAAGACGAATCTTTGCTGCGCGCACTGCGGCAACATCAATATCTTCTTCAAGTTCAGCAGCATCAGAAAGAATGGTCACGTGATCGGGACCCACTTCAACGAAGCCGAGATGAACGGCCAAGTTTTGAATGGTGCCGTCAGACAAGTAGATACGCGTGTGGTTCTCGGTGAGTGCACCAAGGAACGCTGCATGGCCGGGAAGGAAAGCAATTTCGCCACCTTCCATGGTGCGGGTGATCACCTGAGTTGATTCTCCTGAAAAGAGAACCCGCTCGGGTGATACAACTTCTACGCGCAATACGCCTGACGACTCAGCCATTATGCGTTCTCCTGAAGAGCCTTTGCCTTTGCGTACACCTGCTCGACTGAACCGACGTTGAGGAATGCCTGTTCTGGCACCTCGTCGAGTTCACCGTTGATAAGTGCTTCGAATGATTCCACTGTTTCAGCAACAGGAACGTACTCGCCCTTGACGCCGGTGAAGACTTCAGCAACATAGAACGGCTGTGACAAGAAGCGCTGAACCTTACGTGCACGTGACACGGTCTGGCGATCTTCTTCTGACAATTCGTCGAGACCAAGAATTGCGATGATGTCTTGAAGTTCCTTGTAGCGCTGCAAGATTTCCTGCACGCGACGAGCAACTGCGTAGTGACGGTCACCAACAGTTTCTGGTGTGAGAATTGTTGACGTTGAAGCCAACGGGTCGACGGCTGGGTAAATACCAAGTGACGCGATCTGACGAGACAACTCAGTTGTTGCATCGAGGAACGTGAACGTGGTGAACGGAGCTGGGTCGGTGTAGTCGTCCGCAGGAACATACACAGCCTGCAGTGACGTAATTGAACGTCCGCGGGTTGATGTGATGCGCTCTTGGAGTTGACCCATTTCGTCAGCAAGTGTTGGCTGGTAGCCCACTGCTGATGGCATACGTCCGAGAAGAGTTGATACTTCAGAACCGGCCTGAACGAAACGGAAGATGTTGTCGATGAACAACAACACGTCCTGGTTCTGTACGTCACGGAAGTACTCAGCCATGGTGAGAGCTGACAATGCAACGCGAAGGCGCACGCCAGGTGGTTCGTCCATTTGTCCGAACACTAAGGCTGCTTTTTCAAACACGCCCGACTCTTCCATTTCCATACGAAGGTCAGTACCTTCACGTGTGCGCTCGCCCACTCCGGCGAACACGGAAACACCACCGTGCTTTGAAGCAACACGGTTAATCATTTCGGTAATAAGAACGGTCTTACCAACACCTGCTCCACCGAACAAACCAATTTTTCCACCAGCAAGGTACGGAGTCAGAAGGTCGATGACCTTAATGCCAGTTTCGAACATGCGCTTTGAAGGCTCGAGTGTGTCGAATGCGGGAGCTGGACGGTGAATGTCCCAACGCTCGATGTCATCGAAGTCTGAGTTGTTGCCGTCGAGCACGTCGCCCCATACGTTCCATACGTGACCAAGTGTGCGGTTACCCACTGGCACTTGAATACCGTGACCAAGGTTGCGCACTGGTGTGTTACGTGAAAGACCGTCAGTTGGCTTGAGGCACACGGCGCGTACACGGCTGTTACCGAGCTGCTGTGCAACTTCGGCAAGAACAACTGTGGTTGTACCTTCGTGTGTGATCTCAAACTGGATAGCTGAGTTCAGTTCGGGTAGCGAACCGCGAGGGAACTCTACGTCGATAACGGGACCAGCAATTGCTACTACCCGTCCGTCTTGTTTTGTATCTGTCATGCTCATTTGGATTGCTCCTATTTGTTCGTTCTTCTAATTTCCCGATGACATGGCTTCGGCACCGCCGACGATTTCCATGATTTCGGTCGTGATCGAGTCCTGGCGGGCTCGGTTCATGATTCGGGAAAGATTGTTAATAAGTTCTTCTGCATTGTCAGTTGCTGATTTCATTGCGCGCTGGCGGAATGCATGCTCGGAAGCTGCTGCATTCAACATTGCTGCATAGACACGAGCCTCGACGTAACGAGGCAACAATGTCTCAAGAATTGCTTCGGGAGATGGTTCAAATTCGTAGTCAGCACCGGCTGCATTTTTTGCATCGCCACCTGCTGCAGTTTCTGCTTCAAGCGGAACAAGAGGACGTTGCACGACTTCTTGAGTACCTGATGAAATGAAACGTGTGTAGACAAGCTCAACACGGTCTACTTGGCCTGATGCATAAAGCTCAGTAACGAATTCGCCAACTTCTTTTGCGATTGCATAAGTAGGGCTGTCGGTGAAACCAGTGAAGCTCTTTGCAACGTTGTAACCGCGGAAGCGGAAATAACCATCAGCCTTACGACCGATTGCGATCACGGTATGTGAACGACCAAGCAGTGCATCTTTTTTGATTTCACCTTCGGTTGCACGCATGATGCCCGAGTTGTAACCGCCACACAGACCACGGTCTGCAGTGAGAGCTACGTAGCAAACGTTCTTGATTTCACTACGGCCAGCAAGAAGCGGCATTGAACTGCCAGAGCCCGCTGCGGAAAGATCACGAACAACTTCAGTGATCATGTCGCTGTAGGGAACGGCTGCGACGACGCGTTGCTGCGCCTTCACGATGCGCGATGCAGCAATAAGCTCCATTGCGCGCGTGATTTTTTTCGTCGCCTGTACGGACTTAATGCGTCCGCGCAGAATTCGTTCTTGTCCACCAGCCACTTAGATCACTCCGTCGCGAGGGTCTTGTTGCTCTGTGCGTCACCGAGTGCCGCAGCATCGGTGGCAGTGGGGTCAACAGCAGCGCCCTTAGGTGCCGTAATTTTGAATCCGCTCTTAAATGCCAACACAATGTCACCCAAGTCAGATGGAACATCTGCTTTTGGATTCGTACGCAACTCAGCAAGCATTGCACCGTGACGTGCACGACAGTGCTCGAGCAATTCAATTTCAAAACGGCCAACATCAGTTGCTGGAATGGAGTCGAGATACCCCTTTGTTCCGGCAAAGATTGACACGACTTGTTCTTCAACAGGCATTGGTGAGTTAAGGCCTTGCTTGAGCAATTCAACGAGACGGTAACCGCGCTCGAGCTGTGCCTTTGACACTGCGTCGAGTTCAGAACCGAATGTTGCGAAAGCTTCAAGCTCACGGAACTGAGCAAGGTCAAGCTTCAGTGTTCCTGAAACGCTCTTCATTGCTTTTGTCTGAGCAGCACCACCTACGCGTGACACGGAAACACCCACGTCAACAGCAGGACGAATACCTGATTTGAACAAGTTGTCTTGCAAGTACACCTGGCCGTCGGTGATGGAAATCACGTTGGTTGGAATGTATGCAGATACGTCACCAGCTTTGGTTTCAATCACTGGCAATGCAGTCAATGAACCAGCGCCGTTTTCGTCAGACAGTTTCGCAGCACGCTCAAGAAGGCGGCTATGAAGATAGAACACGTCTCCTGGGTATGCCTCGCGGCCTGGTGGCCGGCGAAGAAGCAATGACATCTGGCGATACGCCTCTGCTTGCTTTGACAAGTCATCGTAAACAATGAGCGCATGCTCACCGTTTTCCATCCAGTGCTGGCCAATGGCGCAACCTGAATACGGAGCAAGATACTTGAACGGTGCAGGCTCTGATGCTGGAGCAGCAACAATGACTGTGTATTCCAATGCGCCGTACTGGCGAAGTGTTTCTACCGTTGAAGCAATGGTGGAACCCTTCTGACCAATTGCGACGTAGATGCACTTCACACCAAGTCCCCGCTGGTTGATGATGGTGTCGATTGCAATGGTGGTCTTACCGGTCTTACGGTCACCAATGATGAGCTCGCGCTGACCGCGACCAATTGGAGTCATGGCATCAATTGACTTGATACCTGTCTGCAATGGCTCGTGTACTGGCTTACGTCCCATAATTCCAGGAGCCTGAACTTCAACGCGGCGCATGATTGCGCCAACGATGTCGCCCTTGCCGTCAATTGGAGTACCCAGTGCGTTTACAACGCGACCAAGCATTGCGTCACCGACAGGAACTGAAAGGATGCGGCCAGTTGCTTTCACTGTCTGTCCCTCTTCAATTGCGTCTGAGTCGCCCAAGACCACTGAACCGATCAACACTTCTTCAAGGTTGAGAGCAAGACCGACGGTGCCATCTTCGAATTCAAGCAATTCGTTTACTTTGCAGTCGGGCAAGCCCGAGATGCGTGCAATACCATCGCCCACTTCTGCGACGCGACCAACGGTGCGTGCTTCAAGCGAAGGCGTGTAGCCCTGCAAACCTTTGGATATCGCTGCTGCAATATCACCGGCGGAAAGTGTTAACTCTGCCATGTTCTCCTCTTGACTTCTCTTCTTCGAAATTCGTTACAACCGGCTCTTCAGCTGGTCGAGATTTGTACGGACGGTTCCGTCGATGACAATGTCACCAACTGTGGCAACGATGCCACCAACAACTGACGGATCAACAACAACCTTGAGGTCGACTGTTTTCCCAGTTCGTTTAGATAACGCAGCGGCTAGACGCGTCTGCTGATCTGCAGACAATGCCACTGCACTGCGCACTTCAGCAAGGTTCATGCCAGAAGCTGATGCACCACGTGCTGCCACGATGTCGAGAATTGCTGCTAAATCACGACCACGTCCTGATCCGATAACAAGTCCGACCAAATGTGACGACAATGGGTGACCCTTGCCTTCAAGCAATGACTCAACGATTGTCTGGCGACGCTCTGCAGGAATCAATTCATCATTTAATACTGAACGTAATTGATCGCTTGACTCTGCAGCGCGAGCAACGCGATACATGTCATCTTTAATGCGGTCGAGAACGCCTTCTGCCTGCGCAATCTGCACAAGTGCTGTTGCGTAGGACTCAATACGAGTGTCACTCATCGTGATGCCCCCACACTATTAATGAAAGATTCAACAAGGTCTTGCTGAGCTTTGTCATCAAGGGTTGCTCGAACGACTTTGTCGATTGTGGTGCTAGAAAGACGCGCAATTTCTCCGCGTAATTCGTCACCAATTCGAGAAGCAGCTGCGACAAGGTCTGCAGCTGCTTTTGCTTCAAGTTCAGCAACTTCAACTGTGATGCGACCACGACCTTCACGAAGCAGAACCTCTGATTGAACATCAGCTTCAGCCATGAGGCGAGTGCGTTCGTTGCCAATGTCACCAACAGCACGACGAATATCGCCAGCTTCAGTATCGGCATCTGTGCGCATCTGGGCAGCATCGCTCATTTCTTTTGCGATCTTCTCAGTACGTCCCTGAAGGGCCTTCTTGGCCAACGGGAATGCAAATTTGACAAGCAACAAGAACACGATCGTCGATGAAATACCACCGTAAATGATTTCTGACGTTTCAGGCAGAATCCAACTGTGTGTTTGGGTTGGGTCTGCTGCGGCAATTAGTGAAATCAAACTCATCGTTGTCCTCCTGATAGTTGCAGCGACTCTTCAACAGCACGTGACACCACAGCAGCATCTGGGGCACGACCGACAGCAATTTGTGTGGCGGTTGTAGCGACTGATGCAATTGCTATTGACACATCTGCGCTCGCAGCGGCACGAACTGCTGCGTTGGACGCATCAACTTCAGCTTTGCGCGCAGCAATTCGTGCAGTAACAGCTGTAATGGCTACTTGACGCTCGGCATCAAGTGTGCGACGAGCTTCGTCAACACGGCGGGAAGCTTCTGCGCGAACATCAACTAATGCACTCTCATACTCTGCAACATCTGCGCGAGCATCTGCTCTGACATTTGTTGCACCATCGATATTGTTACGAATGTTTCCATACCGAGTTTCAATGCCCTTCTTCACTTTAGGGAACAGAACCAAACGCATCAGAACCAGAAGAACGACAAACGAGCCACCACCCCAGATGAGCTCTTTGCCCTCTGGTGCAATGGGGCTTGGGCCCTTTGGTTCTGCTCCAACTTCAGCGGCCGCGGTTGCAAGCGGCACGCCAGTTGTCTCTGCAGGCATGGTTGTATCAGTGGTGTCAGAGGACACCAACCGAACGTGGACGAGGTGTCCCTTTAATTGTGTGACTATCGCAGTCGGCATTTCAGCTCCTGAACTTTGCTTAGGCCGCTCTAGAGTCCGAGAAGGATGAAAACGACGAAGCCGATCAGCGCGAGCGCTTCGGTGAATGCAATTCCGAGGAACATAGTGGTACGCACCATGCCTGCAGACTCTGGCTGACGAGCCATTGCCTCAATTGCCTTACCAACGACGAAGCCGATGCCGACACCAGGTCCGATGGCTGCAAGGCCATAAGCGAATCCGGCGCCGATAGCAGCGTTGGCTGCCTTTGCGTCTGCTGCGTTTAACTCGGATACGAGCCGAGATACTTGTACTAGTGCTTCCATGTGAGTGTTTTCCTTGTGTCTGTAATTAATAAATGATGTGAATAGGTCTGAATAACTGACTGTCGTCTAGTGCTCGGGGTGGCGAGCACCACCGATATAGACGGCTGTCAGAATTGTAAAGATATAAGCCTGCAAGAATCCGACCAAAACCTCAAACACTGTGAGGAAGATCAACATACCCATTGGCAAGATACCCATTGGAACTAAGAGAAATTTTTTGGTCTGAGCTTCGAACATCGCTGCTGAAAGAAGTGCGAAAGTAACTAGCAACATGTGGCCAGCAAGCATGTTGGCAAAAAGTCGAATTGCTAACGAGAACGGCCGCACGATGATTGTTGAAACCAATTCGATTGGGGTCAACAGCAAATAAATTGGCTTGGGTACGCCTGGGGGAAACATGATGCCCTTGAAGTAACCAATAAAGCCTTGGTGCTTGATACCGACTGCGTTGTAGACAACCCAGACAATGACTGACAAGAACAACGGAATCGCCATGCGACCTGTTGCCGGCATCTGCATGATCGGAATAATTCCAGGAAGGTTGCACAAATAGATGAAGATGAAGAGAGACAACAAGAACGGTGTCCAACCCAAACCATCTTTGCCAATGGTCTGCATAACGATGTTTTCTTCGATGAACTCAACAAGCATTTCAGCGAGGTTTCGCACACCTTTTGGAGCTTCATTAGCGTTGTATCGACTCGCAAGAAGAAAAATCAAAATTGCAATACCAGAAGCAAGAACCGCAATCATGCCGATCTTGTTTAAATTACCGAACGCGTCGCGCCAACGAATCACTTCGTTAATAGGTGGGAAGTCCAATCCGAACACTTGTAGTTACCTCAATTTAAAGGGAGAAGATTTTTTAGGCTTGAGGCCTGGATAGGCCAGAGACATGGAAACATGCCTCAACTCCCATACGAGGAGCCCAAGGTGCGTCACCAGCATAGTCGCACAGAGCGACGGAATCGAAATCCAACCGGCGTGGCGAACCGGCAACACAGCAATGAACATCAACCCAAGTCGAACGACATATCCCACCATCACCGAACCCATAAGCAACGCAAGTGACCTAGGCGCAGTAATCGTGATGATTCCCGCTGCAAGAATAAAATTGACGAGCACTATTGCTAAGCCATACGCAGAGCCCGACACGCCTTCTGTGCCCCAAATCACACCAGAGACTAATAATAAAAATGGTGCAACCATTATGCCGCGACGAACCATGTCGCGTGATACGGCAAATTCGGGGGCGTTATCCACAGGCTTGATCTCGTCGCTCATTGTTCTGGCCGTGCACGTGTTGCCTCAACACGTTCTTCTTCTAGCTGTTTCATTCGGGCGTTATAGACGTAATAAGTCTTCACAAATTGTCCAATAACCGCGAACAACACGAGTGTGATTGTGAAAATCGGCTGAGTATTAAGCCACGCATCTAGCCCGATTCCGATCAGTAAATACACAAAGACCAAGAGCGCCAACTCAACGCCATGCCCAGAACCTTCGTTAGACGACGAGGTCATGACGGGGGCCGGACGCTTTTTCACTATTTTCACCAATCACGAGCCGATCGATATGCCCGAAGAACTTCTCAATCTAGGGCTGTCTCAAAGAAATCGTCAAACCGAGGAACCCGGGACCTGATTATTCGTTCTCTGGTGTGCGGTTGAGGTCGGGGTGCAGAACGGTGTACAAAAACAAGACCAGGGCCACAAGGCCAAAGGGAGCAAAGTTCGTGGCGCTCTTATTAAAGACCGGGTACAACACGAAGGCCGACAGCAACGCGGTCCATAACCACAAAATTGCAACGGCACGACGTGGGCCGTGACCGAGATTGATGAGCCGATGATGCAAATGTCCCTTGTCGGCTTCTGCGAATCCTTGGCGCTTACTGACGCGACGAATAATCGCGAACGCCACATCGAAAATGGGAACACCAAGAATGATGAGTGGAATAACGAGCGGCGCCAAGAAGAAATATGTCTGGCCACTAAATGCCTGCGTGGTGGGGTCTGCTCGCCCACCGACAACGCTCGTTGACACTGCAACTAAAAGACCAAGTAAATACGCGCCGCCATCACCCATAAAAATACTTGCGCCATTGAAGTTGTATGGGAGAAATCCGATGCACACACCAACAGTGATAATTGCAATCAAAGGTCCGATGTTTGGTTCAGACAATAAACCAAGTCCAGATAGGTGCCGCGAGTAAATGAAAAACGCAGTGGAACCAATGGCAACAATGCCTGCAGCTAAGCCATCAAGCCCGTCAATGAGATTGATTGCTTGCACCATGCCGAGCAACCACACAACAGTGACAATAGGGATCCAGTCGTTTCCT
This sequence comes from Actinomycetota bacterium, assembly GCA_037129095.1. Lineage (GTDB taxonomy): Bacteria > Actinomycetota > Acidimicrobiia > Acidimicrobiales > Ilumatobacteraceae > UBA2093. Next base: position 12,513 of record JBAXVL010000038.1, read on the forward strand.
AATTGAATGACCCCCAAGAACGGAACGCGAAAATAAAACATCGTGACGCCGAACCACACAAGCATCATTCCTGCACCAACGATTGCAATAACGCGAGCTGGTGCAGATACTTCTTTCACGTCGTCGCGCGTGCCGATGACAAGAACAACTAGCGCGCCGAGTAACACGCCAGTGGGTTCACTATTGCCATGGAATAACGCTGAAAAACGATCCATCTTCCAGGCGAGACCTAATGCAGCAATTACTCCTGCGAATAATGCAATACCCCCAACATCTGGAGTGGGCACCGTGTGCACCTTGCGTTCATCGGGCATAGCCATCCAATTGTGTTCGCGTGCAAACCATCGAACTACAGGCGTAGTAACCAGAGTGACAAACATCGCAAACAAGCCGACGATGAGATATCCGTTTGTGTCTCCCATTAGTTGTTGAGCCTAGATGACTGCACCACCCGGATCGTTTCTGTCACAACTTGTGCGGATATACAGGGAACTTGGCACAGAGTGCCTCGACTTTTGCTTTCACAGCAGCGACCGCAGCAGCATCGTCGCGATGACGCAATGCCTCAGCAATGAGCGATGCGATGACTGGCATTTCTGCCTCTTTCATTCCCTGTGTCGTCACAGAAGGTGTTCCGATTCGAACACCTGATGTAACAAATGGACTACGCGGATCATCAGGAACTGTGTTCTTGTTCAGCGTGATACCAGCTTCATCAAGAACCAATTGCGCAACTTTTCCTGTGCATTCAGCATC
>JBAXVL010000039.1:0-12637 GCA_037129095.1 Actinomycetota bacterium
ATGACGACGTAGGCACATCACCACATTCACGCTTCACGGGTGTAGCTAATTTTACGACCCAACCGTTACGCAAAATTCCTTCGTCGCCATTTGCTTGCATATCTACTAAACCGGGCAAGGTTACGTGCTCTCGACCTGCAGTTGCATCTGCGGGGACAAGTGCAAACCAAATGACTGCGTCACCCAACATGTCCGCAAGCAATACACATGCATTCGGTTTTACAAAATCTATGCACGCTGGTGAAGAGTTATATTGATCAACCATTGTTCCGTCAAGAATAATGAGGGTGCGTAAATCGTCGAGTGAAAGACGTATAGCGCCACCGTGTGTTGTGCCTCCATCTTGTGACCAAGCCGAATCGGTGTTGATTGAGTTGACACTTGCAACCAAATCAATTTTATGAAGTGTTTGTGTCACAGATATTTTTGAAGAGCCGCTGCGATTCGTCAGAACAACAATCGCTAACAGGCAAGCTGCCAATGCGCCGACAAGAATTCGCCGACTCAATTCATGAGGCCTTTCAGTGCCTGCGATACTCGAACTGCTAATTGGTCTAACACCGAATCAGTATGAGAAAGCCCAACAAAAACGGCTTCATATGCACCTGGAGCTAATGCGACCCCACCACTCAACAATGCGTGGAACACTTTGGCGTACAACGCTTCATCTGTTGTTTGTGCTTCTGCAAAATTGGTTGGAGTTTTTCCGCCAAGTTCATTTCCAAAATACATTCCAATCAATGTTCCGACAACAGGAAACTGGGCAGGTATTCCTTCAATTGCACATGCATCGCGCAACAACGCCGAAGCAAACCGTGCACGTGCTGACAATTCCATATACACATCGTCAGATAATTCATTGAGTGCGGCAAGGCCCGCAGCAGTTGCAAGCGGATTTCCCGCAAGAGTTCCGGCGTGAAACACAGAACCGAGTGGTGTGAGATTTTCCATGATGTCGCGACGACCGCCGACTGCACCGATTGGTAATCCACCTCCAATAACTTTTCCGAAACATGTGAGATCTGGCTTCACATCGTATTTAGCTTGCGCGCCACCAGAACCGAGACGGAAACCTGTGATGACTTCGTCAAATACCAACAATGCGCCAACACGATCGCACTCTGCGCGAAGTCCTTCAAGAAATCCTGGAGCAGGAGCCACGAGTCCCATGTTCGCTGCAACAGGTTCTACAAATACAGCAGCAACATCATCATCAAGTTTTGGCACCACGTTGTACGGAACAACCCAAGTGTTCGCCACTGCTTCTTCAGGAACTCCTGCAGTACCTGGTAAACCAAGTGTTGCTAATCCGCTTCCGCCTGCTGCCAACAACGCATCAGTTGCGCCGTGGAAGTTTCCGTGAAAAGTAACAATGCGTTTGCGCCCAGTTGCACCGCGTGCCAGACGCACTGCGGTACTTGTTGCTTCGGTTCCACTGTTCATGAAACGAACACGTTCACATGACGGAACACGTTCAGAAATTGCTTCGGCTAATTTCATTTCGCGAGGAGTTGGTGCACCATACGATGTTCCGTCACCAGCAGCACTGCGAATTGCTTCCGTAACTTTTGGATGTGCATGACCAAGAATGATGGCGCCGTAACTTTGTACGAGGTCAATCAGTTCATTGCCTTCAACGTCATAGACAAACGCACCCTCTGCACGAGACACAACATACGGCGTGCCTCCCACTGCTTTGAATGCACGAATGGATGAGTTCACACCACCAGGAATGACTTGCGCGGAACGATTGAAGAGAAGTTGATTTGATGCAACGCCAAGACCGCGACACACAGTGGCAGTGCAACCAACTACGACACAAGCTTCAGGATCACAAAACGAAATCGGTGAGTTCATTGCTATTTCCTTACGAAGAATATTCAGCGAACCAACGCGTGAGATACGTGAGAATAATGTCTGCTCCGGCACGCTTGATGGCCGTGAGTTGCTCAAGCGCGACTGCGTCATGATCAATCCATCCGCGTTCGGCTGCGGCCTTAATCATGGAGTATTCACCGCTCACGTGATACGCCGCTACTGGTACGTCAACTGCTTCCCGGACATGCGTAATGACATCGAGATATGACAAAGCGGGCTTAATCATCACAATGTCGGCGCCTTGTTCAAGGTCTTCAAACACTTCACGCATCGATTCACGAGTGTTGCGCCAATCTTGTTGGTATCCCTTGCGGTGGCCGCCACCAGCAATTTGTACGTCGACGGCATCACGAAATGGGCCATACAATGCAGAGGCGTACTTGGCTGAATAGGCCATAATTGCCACGTTGTGAAAGCCCGCACCATCAAGCGCCGCACGAATCGCGCCCACTTGACCGTCCATCATGCCGCTCGGGGCAACGACATGAGCCCCAGCTTCTGCCTGAGCCAGAGCGGCTTTGCAATAGATCTCGAGCGTGGCGTCGTTATCAACATCGCCATCGGCGCCCACAATGCCGCAATGACCGTGAGACGTGTATTCATCGACGCACAGGTCAGCCATCAGAACCATGTCATCGCCACCGGCGGCCCGAAGATCTCGCAGCGCGACCTGCACAATTCCTTGTGGGTCATAGGCACCAGAGCCCACGGCATCTTTGACCAGTGGAATTCCGAACAAGACGACGGCGCGCACTCCGAGATCACGAAGTGCCACAACCTCTTCGACCAGAGTGGCCCGAGTGTGCTGGACGACTCCCGGCAAAGACAAAATCGGCTGCGGGGCAGAAATACCTTCTCGCACGAACAGTGGCGCCACCAGATCTGAAACATGCAACCGGGTTTCAGCAACCAACTCACGCATGGCATGAGTAGTGCGAAGTCTGCGAGGGCGTGAAACGGGGAAAGCCACTCTTTGATGCTATTGGGAATGGTGCCAGCAGAGGCAGGCGCATTGGTCTACAAAGTGGCGATGACGCGTTCTGCGGTCTGAATCATTGATTCAAGTGTTTGATCTGGGGCAACATCAGTAACTTCAAGGCCGAGCGCCAGAGCAACTTTGGCCGTGGACGGACCCATCGCCACAACAAAAGGCGGCGTCGTGGTTCCGAACGCATCAAACCAAGCGGTAGCCGCACTGCCTGAAGCCAACATCAGTACATCTGCCGCCATCGCGGGAAGCATCATTTCTCGTGTTGGTCGTAATTGAACAGTGCGATACGCAACTACTCGCGTGACCGTCCAACCTTTCGCGCTGAGTGCATTACCCAATTCATCATCAGCCAAATTTCCCTGCACCACTAATACCGAGCCATTCCCCTGCGGAAATTGTTCAGCAAGTACATCGGCTCGCGCTGGGTTCGCTGTCATAGAAACAGTGACTCCTAGTGACCTTGCAGTTGCTTCACCGACAGCTGCGATAGATGGAAACCGCACAGCATCACCGGCGGCATGTGACGCCACCAAAAACGGAGCTACACAATCGGCACCGTTTGGCGAGGTGACAACAATCCAGTCAAATTCATCAAAACGTTGCAGCACTTCATCACGTTCACGACCTTCGTCTTCTGGTTCTGCAATTGCAATAAGCGGTACTTCAACAACGTGAGCACCACGCGCTTCAAGCAAACGCCGAAAAGATTCGTTCTGTGACTTTGCTCGTGTGATCACTACCGATCGATCGTTGAGTGAACTACCCATGTGTTTTAGTTACGCGGCTTTGCAAGACGAGTACGGCATTCGATGGCTGCTGTAATTCCAACAACTCTGTTGTCGTCAGTATCACCAATTGATCCGACAATTTGCACAGAGTCGCTGAAATCGTCGTTAGCCATAAACGCACGGAACACACCATCGTTCGATAAGTGAGCGCCAACAGGCAAGGAACACCCTGCGCCAAGCTCAGCGAGAAATGCACGTTCAGTTTCTACAGCACGACGGCTTTGTACATGATCAATCAGCGCAAGAATTGAAAGCGTTTCTTTGTCTTCTGTTCTTGCTTCAATTGCAACGCTGCCTTGGCCCACCATCGGAACAGCAACATCAAGATCAAGGACTTCTGCAATGTGCGAAGTCATGTCAAGAATTTCTAAGGCCGCAACCGCCATAACGATTGCACCACCATCAGGAATCTTTGACAGCCGAGTCTGAATATTTCCTCGAAGATCAACAAATTGCAGATCAGGGCGAAGCCGTGTTAACTGCGCGCGACGTCGCACTGAACCCGTAGCAATGGTGGCGCCTTGAGCTAAATCTTCTAAACGTCTACCAACAAGTGCATCATTTGCTGTGCGGCGTTCACCGATTGCTCCGATGACAAGTCCATCAGCATTTTGTGATGGAAGATCTTTTGCTGAATGCACGGCAATATCTGCACGCTTATCAAGAACTGCACGTTGCACTTCCTTTACAAATACTCCTTGGCCGCCCATGAGATGTAGCGGAGTTGTTGCATTGAGATCGCCCTGTGTGTCAACAAAGACATATTCAACAGTCACATCCGTACGTGCAGCCATTAATAAGGCACCTACTGCCTCAGCCTGAGTACGCGCTTGCAGGCTAGAACGTGTTGCGATACGGATAGTTGTCATAGAAGTTCTTATTCGAGACTAAACAAATCTCGGACCGCCGCTGACAGTCGTTCTCCCTGTGGGGTTCCGGCAGCTTCTCGCAGGCGCACAGAAGGGGCATGAAGCATCTTGTTGACAATGCCATGAGAGATAGATTCAACGAGTTCGCGTTGTTCTGGGGTCATTGCAGACAACGCAGAGTCAAATCGTTCTAATTCTGCTCGTCGGATTGATTCGACTACTTCACGCAGTTGTGCGACCAATGGAGCAGCCTGCCTTTGCGTTTGGTCAAGAAGGAAACGGTCGACTTCTTCACCAATGATCTGACGTACTTGGCCGACTTCAGACGCTCGTTTGTCAATTCCACGTTGAGCCCAGTCGCTGAGATGATCAAGGTCTCGCAACGTAACGCCGGGCAGTTCAGCAACACTGGCAGAAACGTCACGAGGCAATGCGATATCGACAATGAGTAACGGAGTTGAAACACCCTGACGAACACGCACCATTAATTCGTGGTCAATAACAACGCCACCAGCACCTGTGCATGCCAACACCACATCCACATTTGAAAGTTCTGATTCAAGGTTTTCAAAATCTGAAACGAGTGCACCGATTTTTTCTGCCAGTGCTTTAGCTCTGCCAATGGTGCGATTCAGAACAGTAATGCGCTGAGTTCCCGCTCGTGACAAAGCTCCGGCAACACCTTCGCCCATTTCTCCGGCACCAACAACAAGAACTCGCTTACCAGTTAAAGTGCCAAGAATTTCCTCAGACATTTCTACAGCGGCGTGTGCAACTGATGCAGTAGAACGACTAATGCCTGTTTCAGTTCTGGCACGTTTTCCAGATTCAAGTGCATAACGGAACAAAAGATTCAGAGTGCTGCGCGATGTACCTTGCTTCATTGCAAAATCCCACGCATCACGGACTTGACCAACAATTTCTGTTTCACCAAGAACTGCTGAATCAATACCAGCTGCTACTTCAAAAAGATGAACAACGGCATCATCATCGTATTGGCTGTACAAATGCGGCGTGATTTCATCGGCGCTAAGACCACTGGTCTCACATAAGAATTGAAGAATGTCTGTGTGTGCGCCGTGAAATCTTTCGGCTACTGCATACACCTCTGTTCGGTTGCACGTAGAGAGAACTACAACTTCGCGAATGTCATCATGACCAGCAAGAACGCGCAATGCCTCAGACATCGCGGGAACTGGAATCATTACTTTTTCAAGCAACGTGACCGGACTCGAGTGGTAGTTAACCCCAAGGACAACAATTGACATCTTGAGTTACGCGCTCACCGGATCTATACGACCATCTGTAGGTGCTTCACGTAAGTTGCCATTTCGGCAGTCTTCGTAATAGCTGAGAATTTGCAACTCAAGCGCAAGATCAACTTTGCGTACATGTACATCACGAGGCACTGACAAAATTGTTGGGGCGAAGTTCATGATGGAACCAATGCCCGAGCGCACAAGTGCATCTGCTGCTTCTTGAGCATGTTCTGCTGGCGTAGTAATAATTCCGATACTGACCTTGTGCAGTTGTACTAGTTGGGTCAGCGAGTCAACATGAGTGACGCTGACTCCTCCGACTTGTGTTCCGATTTTTGATTCGTCTTTGTCCACTACACCGACAATGTGAAAACCACGTTGCGCGATGCCTGTGAAGTTGGCCATTGCTTGACCAAGATTTCCGGCACCAACAATGACAACTGGCCACGCCTGGTTCAGACCGAGTTCACGTTGAATCTGCACAGTAAGGAACTGCACTTCATAGCCAACGCCTCGGGTGCCATACGTGCCAAGGTACGACAAATCTTTGCGCACCTTTGCAGCGTTGACTCCAGCGAGTTCAGCCAGTTGTTCACTTGACGCTTGCGCAACATTTTCGTGGCCGAGTTCAACGAGAATGCGCAAATATATGGGAAGGCGCCCGAGGGCAGCTTCTGGGATTCGGCGGCGGGGGGATTCCGACATGCATGCCCACGCTATTACTTCGTGCATGATTTCACGAAGTCCGTAGCCTCACGCCTAGCATTGGGACTGTGACCCTCAATACGGCCCTTGCCGCGGCTTCCTTCATCATTGCTGTGGCGTTCGGACTGAGCACATTTGACCGCTGGCTCCGCCGGCATCGGCCACACGAATTGGCCTGGACCATCGCAATGGGCCTTTTTGCTATTGCTGCCCTTGCACTGTGGTGGGCCGAGGCTCGTGGCTGGAGTTCAGCCTCATTTCGAGTGTTTTTCCTGTTCGGCGCCGTCATTAACGTTCCCTGGCTGGCGCTTGGAACGGTCTATCTCCTTGCTGGCCAACGAACGGGTCGCATTGTTGCTCAGTGTCTTTTGGTGTTCAGCGGATTCTCGGCCGGGATCATCCTTACGGCGCCAATGAACGGCGCGATCAACCCGACGAACATGCCACAGGGCAGTGATCTCTTTTCAGCATTACCCCGCATTCTCGCCGCTGTCGGATCATCGATTCCTGCACTCGTCATTTTTGGTGGAGCCATCTGGTCGGTGTGGCGCCTCTTGCGTGGCGCAACGCCCGCAGTGTCGTCAACTGTTCAGCGACATGTGACGTCAGCATCAAAACTTGCGATCGGCAACGCGCTCATTGCATTGGGTGCAGCAACATTGGCAGCGAGCGGAACAATCTCAGGACGATTAGGTGCGGACACCGCATTTGCCATCACGCTCATGCTCGGCATTGCAATTTTGTTTGCAGGGTTTCTGGTGGCAAGCACTGCCACTCAATCACCTACCGTAAAGCGAAGCGCTGAACTTTTCCGGTGAGATTGCGCGGAAGCGCTTCGACAAACAACACCTTTGATGGGCACTTGTACCGTGCCAATTTTGTTCGGCAGTAATCAATAATCGCATCTTCATCAAGATGCATGCCATTGCGAGTGACAACGTACGCACGTACAGCTTCACCGGTGTGTGGGTGTGGTGTTCCTACAACGACAACTTCTGCGATATCTGGATGTGCACTAAGTACGCCTTCTACTTCAGCAGGGAAAACGTTAAAGCCAGACACGATGATGAGATCTTTCATGCGGTCAACCATGTACAGATGTCCATCTTCATCGACAACTGCTATGTCACCAGTACGTAACCATCCATCGCGCGTGAGCACTCGAGCTGTTGCTTCTGGGTCATCTAAATATCCGGCGAAAATGTTTTCACCACGAATCCAAATTTCTCCACTGTCACCAACAAGCACATCATCGCCATTTTCATCTACTAAACGAAGTTCAATTCCGGGAACCGTGCGGCCAATAGAACCAGGGATCCATGTCATGCCAATTGATGTAGTCACAACAGGTGCAGCTTCAGTGAGTCCGTACCCTTCGTGCACTTGAAGTCCGAAACGAGCGCTAATTGATTGACTAATTTGCTCCGGCAATTTCGCAGCACCCGACAATGCGATACGCACTCCAGCAAAACCAGTGGGCGTTGGATGATCAAGTTGCGCTAACGCCATCCACATACTGGGTGCACCAGGCAACACCGTGACTTTTCGTTCGGCAATTGTTTCCATTGCCGAAACCGGATCAAATCGTTGCACCAGAACTACACAGCCCCCACCAGCGAATGTTGTACCAAGCACAACGTTGAGGCCAAAAATATGAAATAGCGGCAGCACACCAAACGTGACATCGTCAGGTCCGATATGTTCAGCCACGTTCGCCTGACGAATATTTGTCAGCAAGTTGTTGTGTGTGAGAATCGCGGCTTTTGGAGAGCCTGCAGTACCACTAGTGAACATGTAGGCAGCTGGATGTGACGATTCGACCTCAACTATGTCGGCTGGAGCGCCAGACAACATGTCGTCAATTGTGAGAGCACCTGAAATTGAATGGCCTTCGGTACTAACGACTACGCGCACTGCAGATGATGTGACTGCGGGAATCAATTCCCATGCAGCTGCTGCTGACGGTTCGACAATAACAACAGTTGGTTTGATTGTAAGTAGTTCACCTTCAATCTCGGGTGCAGGACTAGCGGGATTCAGCGGCGCAATAATGGCGCCGATTCCAATCGCTGCAAAATATGAAACAACGAAATAACGACTATTGCCACACAACAATGCAACAACGTCTCCTTTGCCGACATTTTCGCGAAGAAGTGCGCCACGCATACTTGCAATTTGTTGACGCAGTGTTCCGTATGTGGTGTTACGACCACGACTGACGAGGGCGACCGAAGAATCAGGATGTCCGTCAAGAATGTGGGCAAGATTCATATGGTGTGGTCCTTATTTCATCATCAAGAGATTGATTATGCCCGCTGCCATAATGACGCCGATAAGGAGGGCGACGGTCAAAGTTGTTGCAGGGCGCACGCTGTCATCTTACTTCGCTGGCCGGATCGACACTGACGACGTTGCCCCATCAGCTTGTCCTGCATAGACATAGACACCGTCGCCCGCGCCAATGCGCAGTACCTCAGCAGCAGATCCCCTATCAACGGCCAATGCCACCATGCCGTATGAATCTGTGACTGCACCAATTGCGCCGCCATCTATGTCTGCAAAATGCGATGTCATGCGTGCACTGCGCACATCCTCGCCCATTACCAAACGAAGAACAGGCCCAAGATGCACTAGGTCCTCTGGTCCGATGTTCAGTTGACAGTTTCCATACACATCAACCCATGTGACTTCACAACGCACACCGTCGCCATATGTTGCGTGTGTTTCGTTCGTGGGAATGGGCACAAGCCCCGGCATCACACTGGCTGAATCAATTTGCTCACCAATTTCTTCAATGGCTCCGCCGTTGCAGAGGAAACCGGCAACGGGAGCAAAGATATCTCGACCTGCAAAAGTTGTGCCTGGTGCTTCAAAATGCAGCATGGTATTGCTTAATTCAAAGACGCGTTCTGCTCCGCCAGCCATTGCAGCAGCAGATGCAAGCAATCCGTTATCTGGACCCATCAATACGCCTTGACCATCAGATACTTCAATAGCTATTGCACGGCGTGACGTACCAACACCTGGGTCAACAACTGCAATAACAATTCCTTGCGGAACATATTGAATTGCACGTGCAAGAGCTAACGAACCAGCACGAACATCGAATGCAGGTACACCGTGTGTGATGTCAGTGATGCGTACATGTGGTGCCATGTCAGTGATGACGCATTTCATCACTCCGACGAATTCATCGTTGAGGCCGTAGTCAGTTAAGAGAGACACGTGTGAGTGCATTGGTTCACCATATTGGAAGAGAAGCGATTTGAGCTCAGACATACGGGAGGACCGGTGCCAACCCCCCGACGGCACCGGCCCTCTCGGCGCAGCTCATTGCTGAGCGCGACTCCCAGCATTGGTTTCCCGGTGCTGGTGACCTGTGTCACAACCTTACACCCGTTGTCGCAAAAAAGTTAAATGCCCCTCACAAAAAATGAAGGGGTCTATTTGCCCATTTCAACACTTCGTGCGGCAGCTGCCTTCACCACGTTGTGCATAGTTTCACGAATGCCTGAAGACTCGAGAACACCAAGCCCAGCAGCGGTTGTACCGTTCGGCGATGTCACGCGCTCACGCAATGTGGCTGGGCTTTCGGTTGATTCGGCGAGCAAAATGCCAGCACCTTTGAACAGTTGACGAACAAGGGCATCAGCAATATCGGCGGGTAGACCTTCGACTATCGCCGCTGCAAGAAGAGACTCAGCAATGAGGAAAAGATATCCCGGGCCAGAACCGGCAACTGCTGTCACTACATCCATGTGTGCTTCATCCACACGAACCACAATTCCGACAGCGCTCAACAACGACTCTGCCCACGCAAGATCAGCTTCAGTGCATTGCGCGCTGCCGCACATTGCAGACACACCTTCGCCAACCAATGCTGGCGTATTCGGCATTGCACGCACTGCAGCAGTTGTTGCACCGCAAGCGGCTTGCAATGTTGCAACAGAAATTCCGGCAGCAATCGAAAGCACGCGAGGAATGCCGAGTGCGGCAACCGACGCACAGACCGCCGCTGCATCGCCCGGCTTCACAGCAATTAGTGCGCCATCGCCTGCCACCACAGTTGCGCTGGTACGAACACCAAATGTTGATTCCAGTGATGAACGCTTTGCGGCATCAAGTTCAACAACGGTGATGCTTGATGCTTCCCACCCATTTGCCACCAGGCCACTGACCAAAGCAGTGCCCATATTGCCCCCGCCAATAATGACGAGCCGTGGAGTGTGTGAAGTCATATGCCAACACTAATAGCGATGGTGCCGAGGACGGGGCTGACTTCCCCGACCTCCCCGCCCCTCAGCATTTGAGATGTGGGCGAGGCCAAATGTCGTTTGGCAATTACTTAGTCAGCAAAGTGACTGGCGAAACCGATACGGATGATGGTGGGGAAAATGCGCTCGACAGTGGCATAGAGGGTTCCGACCACGCGGTCGAGTTCGTCTTCATCGACCATTCGTAATGGCAATTCACCACGCAGGAAAATGGCGTCTTCAATGCCGATGGAGAAATGAACGCCGACAAGTGATTCGTTGCGGCGCAATACATGCTCGTACAACTGTTCAGCATTTTCCTCAGGCGCAGGCATGACATACGTTTCAAACTGAAGCGTGCGTTGGCCAAGAGTGAACCACACTGTTGTGAATTCTTTTTCTTCACCATGCATGCGCACGTACCAGCGATACTCGTCTGCTTCACCACGATCAACTGCAACAATTGTGTCGTTACGTTCCATCATGGCCATTAACCACGACGTAATTTGTCGATCAAGTAATTCAAGATGCGTGTTGCCGAAAAGCTCACTCATGACTATCTCTACTTACACACAACTCGGTCGCGCGATGTGAGGTCTGTATATGCACGACGCAATCGAGCTGCAGCAAAGCTCCATGTGTATGCCTTTGCGCGCTCCGCCGCATGTGCAGACATATTGGCAGCGACAGACGGGTCATCAAGAATGGTGGCGATGTGTCGAGCAAAAATATCTGGTTGACGATCTGGCACCAAGAAACCTGTGCGACCATCTTCAATGATGTTCAGAAGACCACCGACTGCAGTAGCAACTACGGGTATTCCGCATGCTGCTGCTTCCAATGCAACAAGGCCAAAACTTTCACTGCGGCTTGGCACCAGCACAACATCCGCAGCGCGGTAATACGTAGACAAAATGTGGTGAGGTTGTGGTTCAACGAAACGCACTTGACCTTCTACGCCAAGTTCTTCAATTAGTGAATGAACACGGGCTAATTCAGTGTCGCCTTCTGTGCCACTTGCACCACCGACGATAAGAAGCACTGCATCCTTGCGACCAAGCTCGGCGAGCGAACGCACCGCAACATCAGCACCTTTCAGTGGCTGAATACGACCAACGAACAACAACACGGGGCCACTGCCAAGTTCAAGAGCTTTACGTGCACCGCGCTTATCGCCAGGTGCGAAGAATGCATGCTCGACTCCAGGTGCAACAATTTCTATTTTTCCAGGAGGAGTTCCGTACAGCGACAAGAACTGACGTTCTTCTTCTGTGCAACTGACACAGATGGCGTCTGAGCATCCAATGACTTCTGTTTCAGATTGTTCACGGAATTCAGATTCTGGGTCGCCGCCTTCAGCCTTCACGCGAGCAAACGTATGAAAGGTACTGACTAATGGAATATCAAGTTCATGCTTCAGCGAATGTCCGCTCAGGCCACTGAGCCAATAGTTGGCGTGAATAACGTCGGTACCACCGTGTGTATTGATGTGATCAAGAACCCCTTCAGTGAACTGCGGGACAATTGAGATCATGTCGCCCTTCGGCATATCAATTGCGCCTGCAGGAATATGCACCACTTTGTGGTTCGGTTCAATCATGACTTCAGCAGGAAGATCATTTCGCCACGTACGCGTATATGTGGTGCAGTCAACTCCCGCATGAGCAAGGGCAGATACCAATTCGCGCACGTACACGTTCATACCGCCTCCGTCGCCAACACCTGGCTGGACAAGAGGCGACGTATGTAGTGAGAGGACGGCTACGCGCATGCAGAACTCAACCTATCTAGGGCTTGTCACATTCCCTAAGGGTGCTTATTCAGTGGCAGCAGGCCCAACAAAAGACCGATACACGGACAAAAGGCTTTGCTTTTGTTCTCCGGAGAGCCGTTC
>JBAXVL010000004.1:0-92625 GCA_037129095.1 Actinomycetota bacterium
GCTCTCTTTATACAGACGCCCTTCCGTGTCTCGCAATGTGTCGGCTGCTGATTCATACGTTCCAGCTAGCCACGAGCCGAACATGACATTGGCAGCCCCAGCTGCCACCGCGAGAGCGACGTCGCGAGGGAAACGAACGCCACCGTCGGCCCACACGTGCTTCCCCATCGAACGAGCCATCTCTGCGCTTTCCAGCACGGCACTAAATTGAGGACGACCAACGCCAGTCATCATGCGAGTTGTGCACATAGCGCCCGGACCAACACCAACTTTGATGATGTCTGCTCCGGCGTTTAGCAAATCTCGAGTCCCTTCTCGGGTCACAACATTTCCTGCGACGATGGTCGTATTCGGGGCAACTGCTCTCACAGCTTCAATTGCGCGCAACATACGATCTTGATGTCCGTGAGCTGTGTCAATTACTAAAACATCGACACCTAAATCAACGAGGGCCTTAGCTCGCTTACCTGGGTCTGCATTGATGCCTACTGCAACAGAAGTAAGGAATTGTCCGTTTGTATTCATGGCCGGTGCATAAATGGTGCTACGTAGAGCGCCCTTACGTGTGATGGCCCCAACCAAGATTCCGTTTTTGTCAATCACTGGCGCGAATGACAAACGTTGATCAACCAACTTGTCATGAATCTCTGCGACAGGTGTTGAATCACTGAAACACACCATGTCCAGATTCATAACATTCTTTAGTTGAGTGAACCGATCAAAACCAACAGCGTCATATTCGGTGAAAACTCCGACTGGCCGGTTCTCAGTGTCAACAACGATGACCGCACCATGTGAACGTTTGTGTATCAAACTAAGTGCTTCTCCTACCGTGTCTTCAGGGGCAAGCGTGATGGGTGTTTCAAAAATTGGGTGACGTGATTTCACATGTCCGACAACCATCTCAATGATGTCGAGAGGAATGTCTTGAGGAAGAACAACAAGTCCGCCCCGGCGAGCCACAGTCTCAGCCATACGACGACCCGCAATGGCAGTCATGTTGGCTACAACGATCGGAACATTGGTTCCGACCTTGTCAGGGGTGCTGAGATCTACATCGAAGCGGGACGATACCGAAGACTTGCTCGGGACCATAAACACATCGTTATAGGTCAAATCGTGGGCTGGGAGATCATGTAAGAACCGCATAGGGCATGACGAGACTACCGTGTAGGCATGGCATCTACCGAGAACGTTCCCGTTGTACTCATCCACGGCTGGGGCGGCAACTTTCGAGATACGTGGCAAAAGCCAGGAATTGATGCTCTGCTTGCAGACATGGGGCGCCAAGCCATTGGGTTAGACCTCCTGGGACATGGCGAGCAGGAAAAGCCTCACGAGCCTGAGGCGTATGCCGACCTTCACGAATGGCTCCTTGAACACCTCCCGACGAATCCTGTGGTGGATACGGTCGGTTTTTCATTGGGAGCATTGACGACTCTGCGGGCTCTCATCGCTGCCCCACATCGATTCGGAAAAGTTGTTCTTGCCGGAATCGGTGACGGTGTATTTACGCAAACTCCTCCTGATGGAAACAAGCGAATTGTTGATGCCCTAGAAGGCCGAGCTGCAGAAGACGACACGTTCGCTCGCATGTTTGCTCATTACGGAAATGCCCCAGGAAATGACGTCCTTGCTCTTACTGCAATTATGAAGCGTCAACCGACAGCTCCGGTCACAGAAGAAGAACTCTCTCAGATCTCTAATGAGATTTTGATTGTTATTGGAGATGGCGACTTCGCAGGACCAGCCACTCGCCTCGCTGCAGCATTTCCGAACGCAACATTGAAAGTGCTTCGCAATACAGATCATTTTGCGACACCAGAATCTTTTTCGTTTATTGACGCATTATTGGATTTTCTTGCGGCATGACTGATCTTTCTCGCATTACGCGAGACGTTGCTCTTGCTTCGTCGGTACTAGACAATGGCGGCATCATCGGTATGCCGACAGAAACTGTGTATGGCTTAGCGGCGCTTGCACGAAACGAAAGGGCAGTCGCTCGCGTGTTCACGACCAAGGGTCGTCCCACTTCACATCCGCTTATCGTTCACTTATCTCCTGAGGAAAAGATTGAGCAATGGGGTGTTTTCAACGAGTCCGCAATTGCAATAGCCACGGCTGCATGGCCAGGACCCATCACTCTTTTGGTCCCACGAACATCGATCGTTCCAGACTGGGTGACGGGAGGACGTGACACAGTTGCTATTCGCATTCCTTCTCATCTGATGGCAATTGATCTTCTCAACAAAGTGAGCGATGCAATCGTGGCACCTTCAGCGAATCGGTTTGGCCACGTAAGCCCAACACGAGCTGAACATGTCTTACATGACTTGGGCGATGATGTCGATCTGATTCTTGATGGCGGACCATGTGAGATTGGTCTTGAATCAACAATTGTTGACTGCACGTCGGAGGCACTACAGATTCTTCGACCGGGAAAAATCACCGCCGTACGAATTGCTGAAATAACGGGCCTTACTCTGGCGAACACTGACGGCCCTTCTCGAGCCCCGGGAATGATGATTTCCCATTACGCTCCTCGCGCGCACGTCGAACTATGTACCTCACTAGATGAAGCGAGAGTAAAAGGGACGGCATTGAAAGAAAAAGGAATTGCGTACACCATCATTCATCACGACGATCTCACAAAGTACGCGTTGTCGGTCTATGACGATTTACGAGCTGCCGATGTTAATCAAGTGACAGTCGTTCTCGCTGTATTGCCTGTGGATGATGGACTTGGAATCGCCATCAGAGACCGCCTCTCGAAGGCAGCTGCTCACTAATTCGGCCATTCAATCGAATTGAGACTTGCGACCAAATAATCGCGCACTTCTTCAACTGAGATATCCGGTTCGTTATCGGAAGTGCCCACAAGAAGTGACACTGTGGTCGCACCAGCTTCTGGAATCAAATCACATTGACACCATCCCTGCCGCCCGCCCTGAACATCAGAGTCATGAAGAGAAAACTCAAGATGATAAGGCGGTTCCTCAACAGATATCGCCCCGGACATGCCCGCGACGATGACCAGTGCTTCAAAACATTCAGCAGGCAAAACATCAACGGTAAAGCTAGAAACATCTCGTTCACGCCGAGACCAACTTGACCTGACCTTCGTCACAGGTGTGGGCGTGCACGAAATCAGTTCTAGGGCACTGTGAAGTGCTTCGTTGAGTTCTTGCATCGCCGCATCTGAGCCGCCGACATCAGGGTGTACCTGGCGAGCTCTCTCCCGCCACGCTTTTCTGATGACGACTTCAGAATCTGTGCGATCAATATGCAAGATCGCGAATGGATCTTGAGAGATCACAGAATTCTCTAGCGGCCTTGGAAATCAGGTGTGCGCTTTTCAATAAAAGCTGCAACACCTTCCTTGAAATCTTGCGTGCGAAACAAAGGAAGTAATTGCAAAAACACGTGATGTACGTTCTGTTCAAAAGTTTCTGTTTCTGCTGCTCGCATCATGCGCTTGATCGCGCGAACAGCGAGCGGAGCATTGGAAGCAATCTCCCCTGCCATGTCCATCACGTGATCCATGAGTTCATTCGCCGGCACGACCTTGTTAACAAGTCCCATCTCAAGACATTCATTAGCCATCAATGTGCGACCGGTGAATGCGACTTCAGCAGCGCGGGCGTAGCCCACCATGCGTGGCAGCAACCATGTGCCTCCACTCTCTGGCAAAATTCCGCGTTTTGCAAAGCCAGGTGCCATTTTTGCGGTGTCTGACGCGATGCGAATGTCACAGCCAAGTGCGATGTCTAATCCGTACCCGGCTGCACCACCGTTGAGTGCGCAAATTACAGGAGTATCGAGACCATGCAGAACAATCGGCGGTGCTTCACGGATATTGAATTCGGCCATATTGGCCCCAGTGTCATCAAGAACTCCGAGTGACTCAGTTTTGCCCGCTTGCGATCCGAGATCAAGGCCAGCACAAAAAGCTCGGCCGGCCCCGGTTAAAACTATGCAACGTACTTCGGGATTTCGGTCAGCTTCAAGAAGTTTCTTCGACAACAAGTCGAGCATGACACCCGAAATGGTGTTCATTCGTCCTGGTGCATTCAACGTAATCGTTGCGATGCGGTCAGAAATTTCTAGTAGGACTTCATCTTCTTGGCTCATCTCCACCAAGATAACAAATATGGAATCTCAGAAATCAGTTGGGTCGCCGGACTCAACCAGTGTCCCGCAACCCACTCTTGATGGATCTATCGGTGATGGCTGTCGAGTACTGCTGATACGCCATGGACGCTCGGCTGACATTGTTCCCGGTTCTTCTGAAAGTTCTGATCCGCCTCTGCACGAAATTGGCCAAAAACAAGCGATCGCTCTAGGTGCTCGACTTGCTGGTGCCCGTATCGATGCTGTGTATTCCAGTCACCTTTTGCGTGCACTTCACACAGCCCAAGCAGTTGCTTCACATCACGGGCTCGAAGTTGGCGTGTATGAAGATTTAGAAGAGGTTCGTCTCGGCGATTGGAGCAACGGCGAATTTCGACGTCGTGCCGCAACTTCTGATCCCGAATACCTCGCATGGACAGAACGTGGAACATGGGACGGAATTCCGAATGCTGAGGGCGATCAGAATTTCCGCAACCGCATTACATCACGAATCAACTCGCTTGCAACACAACACGAGGGCGGCGCCATTGCTGTGGTGTGTCACGGTGGCGTCATCAATGCATACGTTGCTGCAATGTTGGGCACACAACGGTCGTTGTGGATGATGGTGGAAAACACAAGTATCACCACCATCAAATTGAGCGCTATTCCTAGCGTTCTTACATTAAATGACTGCAGTCACCTGTACGACTTACTTCAGAAATGATCTAACGGTCAGTGTCGACGAATGGGGCGATGACTAGGTTGCATACCGCGAACCACAATGTTGTAGCGCCGATGATATGAACCGCCACCAATGCAACTGGAACTCCAGTGAAATATTGTGCATACCCAATGGCTGCTTGAAAAACTGCAGCCAATAACAACGCCTGTATTGCTTCAACCACGGATGAGTCGGCAGAGTGTTTTTTAGCTCGGATTCCTAAAAGAATTATGAGACCGATAGTGACGAGAACGGTGATGCTATGCACTCGCACGACAGAAATAAGCGCGAAACCAAGACGTATGGCCTTTTCATCCCCTGCATGCGGACCAGTTGCAGTTACAACTGTTCCCGTTACTAATGCAATCATCGAAAAGATTGCGACCAATCGCACCGGTGTCGATATTTCGGGATGTGAAACACGTAGATAAGTCGACGGTTTCGCACCTGAACGGCGAAACAATACAAATGCATTTGTTACAAGCAATAAGGACACAAGAAAGTGGCCCATATTTGCGTATGGGTTCAGACCAGTCAGCACCACGACGCCACCAATAACTATTTGAGCAACGACCCCTGCAACAAGACCCCATGCAAGAAGTACAAGATCTTTACGATGTGGTTTTCGGACATGA
This sequence comes from Actinomycetota bacterium, assembly GCA_037129095.1. Taxonomy (GTDB): domain Bacteria; phylum Actinomycetota; class Acidimicrobiia; order Acidimicrobiales; family Ilumatobacteraceae; genus UBA2093. The sequence continues at coordinate 5,470 of JBAXVL010000004.1, forward strand.
GCTAACAAGACTGCGGCTATGACACTGATGCTGACAACACCGGTGAACATCCGATTGGCTTGCTCAATCAAAGTGTGACCGGTTGACACATCTACAAACTTGGATGCGTTGCAGCGAGGCCAATCCGCACAACCCAATCCAGAGCCTGTCAAACGCACGAGGGCGCCAGTGAAAATAATGACCGACAAAGACCCCAAAGCGGTTCCCACCACCGTTCGGAACGCTTTCTGAGAAACGGCTATCACGGGTATTACTGTACGGCTTTCGCATGCTGGCACTCCGTCTAGCGTTAGGCGTTAGTCAGTGGCTACGGTCACAGGCATGATCACTTCCTTTGACGACTACCCCATTCATCAGACGTCTGAACCCATCGCTCATACCGAATCGGGCGATCCAGGCGCTTATGACCGCTACTTTTTTAACGGGTACTCACGAGATGGAAAATTGTTCTTTGCCGCAGCGATGGGTCTGTACCCCAATCGCCATGTCATCGATGCTTCGTTCAGTGTCATTCGCAATGGCGAACAAGTCAATGTTCACGCTTCCGGACGCGCACCATTTGATCGCATGGAATGCAATGTCGTTGGTCCCATCGCAGTTGACGTTGTAGTACCAATGAAAAAGCATCACATCTCTGTTGACTCTGTTGAACATGGCATTCGAGCTGATCTCCATTTCGAAGCATCATCGATGCCGTATGAGGAACCACCTTTTCTCGTACGTGCAGGTAACAGAAAAGTGATGAGCTACACACGACTCACCCAACTAGGTACATGGACAGGATGGATAGAAGTCGACGGTACGCGCCTCGACCTCACACCAGGAGATGTTGTTGGTTCGCGCGATAGGTCGTGGGGGGTTCGCGGAGTCGGTGAGCGAGTACAACTCGGAGCACCACTGAACCTGGCACCACAGTTCTACTGGCTGTGGGCGCCGGTGTGCTTCGACGGGTTTGGAACCGTCTTTGACGTGAACGAATACGAAGACGGACAACGATGGCACGAATCAGGTGCGATGTTGATTGGCACAGACACAATCAAACATGCGCATTCGGTGTCGTATGACTATTCCTGGGAACACGGAACTCGGCGCTCTGAAAAATTTGCTGTGACGTACACGTTTTCTCAGGATTCAGCAGAGCTGGTTTTCACCCCACTCGTGCACTTTCAGATGAATGGCCTCGGCTATTTACATCCTGAATGGAATCACGGGAATTGGAAGGGTGAACTTGTGACAGGTGGGGACCGCTTTTTAGTTCCGGTCGACGAACCTCTACAAATGCATAACTTGCATACGCAGACCCTCAGTTCTGTGACATGCACAATGTCTGATGGCTCAGTGCATCACGGAATCGGAATCTTGGAAACTCTTGTGCTCGGTGCCCACACACCTTCAGGATTTTCCGGAATCAATGATGGGTACTCACAGCACTAACCATGTTTGATGGTCATACCGCCGTCAACTACCAATGCTGCCCCATTTGTGAACGACGATGCAGGCAAACAGAGACTCAATGTCATGTGTGCTACTTCTTCGGGCACGCCGTAACGACGTAGCGGCACTTTGCGTTGTGAGTATTTTTCTTTTGACGCTTGGTCAATACCTGCAGTCATACCCGTTTCAATCGGACCAGGACACACCGCATTCACTGTGATGTTGTGACGTCCAAGTTCAACAGCACAATTTTTAGTGAGTCCAATGACCGCGTGCTTAGAAGCCGTGTATGCAGATAACCCTCCAGTAGCAACGATGGCCTCGGTGGAAGCAATATTGACCACTCTCCCACCATGAGGAGCTTTCATCAGATAAGGAAGACACAGCCTGATTAGGTGTGCGTGCGCCGACACGTTGACCGCCAACGTTTGATCCCAATTGTTGAGAAATGTGTCCTCGTCTGAAAACACTGACGTCACAAGACTGATCCCTGCATTGTTGATCAGAATGTCAAGACCACCCCATGCATCAACGACGGCCTGTACCAACGCCTGACGTCCAAGCGCACTCGCCACATCACCGGCCACGCCGCGCACGTGATCTGGGCCATATTCAGAGCTGATTTCAGCTACAACCGCTGAAACTCCCGGTTCATCGCGATCGGCCACGACGACCCATGCACCTTGATCAGCAAAGAGGTGAGCCGTAGCACGACCCATGCCACTAGCCGCCCCAGTAACGAGCACCCTGGCGCCCTCCACACTCCGTGACAGCTTGCTCAGTGCCATAACCAGGTCCTTTCACCATTTGGCCATAAGGGCCAGTGACCCATGTTTCCACACGCCTGCAGGTCCTTTTGGCCCTGATTCTCCACACATCGTCACTTTTGGTGTTTACATCCTCACAAACATCACTCTCGGTGGTCTTAAGAACATTTTCTGTGAGAAATTCCTCAAGTTCTGCCTAGACCTGCCGATCCCTATTGCGGATCAAAAACAGGGAGCAGACAGATGTCTCACAACCACACACATTTCATCAGCCGAATCACACTCGCAACAGCAGTTGTCGCCATGGGGCTTCTCGTGGCACCTGCAGGAGTCCATGCTTCGACTGGAGTCATTACCGCATCGTCACCATCGGCTAAAACAGCACCTGGACAACCATCATTTGGAGACAAGGGAGCGCACGTTGTTGCTGTACAAACAGCAATCATCCGTAATGGCTTCACATTGACGGGCGGAGCAACTGGCGTATTCGACAAAGCCACTCAACGTGCCCTCAAATCGTTTCAAAAAGTAGTAGGCATCAAAGTTACTGGCGTAGTTGATTCTGCTACAGCAAAAGTTCTGAAGGTGTCAGCTGCTTCAACCACAACGGTAAAAGCAACCACAACAACCGTCGCACCATCAACCACTACTGTCGCACCAACAACCACCACCACAACTCTTCCAGCAGTTGTGTACCCATTCACAGCAGCAAATCTTCCAGTGCGTGGCGCCAAAGGAGACGCCGTCATTGTTCTTCAGAAGGCTCTCACAGCGGCAGGTTTCGCTGTCAAGGGCGGAATTGACGGAGCCTTTGGATCTGGAACTACGTCAACAATTGTTGCCTTCCAGAACAGCAAAGGGCTCCCCTCGTCTGGACTTCTTGACATTCCTACAGCAGTTGCGCTCGCATTGATTGCACCTATCGCAGCTCCAGTCCCTGCTGCTATCCAAGTTGCAAGTGTCAGCATTGCGAGCGCTTCGACGCTTCTTGATCCCGCAGCGTTGCCAGCACGTGGTGATCGCGGCGACAAAGTACGTGTTCTTCAGAATGCACTTGTAACCGCAGGAATCGAAATAAAAGGTGGAGTTGACGGCATCTTTGGTGGAGCAACATTTGTTGCTCTTCAGAAGTACCAAACATCAAACGGTCTCACAATCACTGGAACACTCACCAATCCAACGGCCCTTAAATTGGGCATTATCTCTGCGCCTGCAGTGTCTATCGCAGTCTTTCCAGTGCAAGGAAAGTGCAGCTTCGAAAACACGTGGCACGCACCACGCGGGGCTGATCGAATACACCTTGGCGTTGACATTATTGCCAAGGAAGGCAACCTCGAATACGCAGTTGCTGATGGAACAATCACAAAGCTCTACACAGTCGGTGTTGACAAACTTGCCGGCAATGGAGTTCGCTTGACAATGGCGAACGGAACATACTTTTTCTACGGTCATATGTCCAAGCTTGCTGATGGGATCACAATTGGCACCAAAGTAAAAGCTGGACAAGTTATTGGTTATGTCGGTAAGACCGGAGACACCAATACACCTCACCTTCATTTCGAAGTTCATCCTCTTGGTGGCGACGCAATCGACCCAACCCCAGTGGTTGCCGCAGTCGATGCATGTGACGCCACTACTCCACTGTCAACTCCAGCCGCATAGCCACAAGTTGTCTTCGTTCTTTTCTCGCCACACGATCCAGTGGTGAGAAAAGAACGTCGATTATGAAAGCGTTATGGACGCACCTCATAGAAGGCGTTGACTGAATGTTCGACTTCCAATTTCTTGAATTGAGTGAATCCAGCTGCTCTCGCCATTTCTTCTGCACGACTCGCAGACAGTCCTAGCGTTCCGAGACCCTCGCCATCGGGTTCTGACATTGCTGAAGACATACAACTTAAAACGCTGATGCCATACAGAAGCGAGGCCATGGGATTCTTTGAAATGTTGAGTTCAAGGCTGTCATGAGCTTTGATGTCCACCAATAACCAGGTGCCGTCATCCTTTAGGGCTGAACGAATCGTCTTCATCATTTCTGTGGGTCGAGTCATGTCATGAATGCAGTCAAAGGTACACACGAGGTCGTAACGATTGTCTGCCGAGATTGGATGAACGCGTGGATCAAAAAACGAAACGTTTCGTGCTCCTGATTCTGCTTTCCGCTCGGCTGCACGTTCAAGAGCAAACTGTGAAATATCGAAACCATCAATGGAGCTATTGGGAAAGGTTGAACCCATCAACAGGGCGGCCCCACCAGATCCGCAACCAATATCTGCTACTAGTGCTCCTTCGGACAACTTTTTACTGATGCCATCGAGCGCGGGAATAACCATGGGAATCAAAAAGTTTTGATTCCAGGGTTCGAAACTTCTTTCGATGCCCACCGCTCCTTCAGGACCATGTGAGTCGTAGTCGTGTCCTACGCCAGTGCGAAACGCTTCAGGCATTGCATTAAGCGCCCCCATGGTCTGGGGCAAACGATGAAACATTCCCATTCCATATGCCGGGTGATTGGGAGTAGCCAACACCGCGACACCTTCGGGAGAAAGATGAAACATTGGATGCGTTACAGAGAGATCCGGACATGTGACAATTCGGGCTGCTACTTGGTTATGCAGCCACTCACGCACCCACCGCTCATGGAGACCGGCTTTTGATGCCAATGATTCTGAAGTGTCACCATCAGCTGACGATGCCATAGTTTCGTACAGACCCAGGCGATCACCGAGATGAATCATTCCGGCTGTCACAGCACCTTCGAGTTTGCTAAAAATGCCAAAAGAAAACATCTTCAGTGCATCAGGATCAAGTGGTCGCTGTTCAGTCATACATGCAATCTAGAGCACTCCAGCTGAACGCAGATTACTCAATACGTGCGCAGGTCGACTGGAAGGTGTTCGTTACCAGACAATTGAGTAAGGCCGAACGTCATCCCGTCTCCTATTTCAAAAACCTCTAAACGATTAACGGTCGCGTGACCAATAACTAGTCTCTCCCACTCCCACGGCGTGGGAGGAAATCCGAGCATGTGACAAATGCTCACACTGCTTGTACCAGCGTGCGCAACCAACAGAATCCGGACATCTGCTCGAAAAGCAGACGTCTTGTTCCAGATCGGTAGCTCAGTATCTGCGCGGACAAGCCCATGTTCTTCGAGAAACAAACTTGCACCAATGTTGATGCGCTGCACGAAATCCCGAACTGGTTCGCCACCGTCAAGACCACCCCACCGTTCATGGGATTTCTTGGACTTCTCTGTTTTGTATGCCTCGATAGCTTTTTCTTCTGGAGTTCCATGCCAAATTGGATTGCGAATTTCCTCCAACCACGGAGCAATCTGCAAATCCTTTGAGAGAGTCTCCAAAATCGGAACTGCAGTTTGTCTCGTACGCACAAGTGGAGAAACAAAAACTTCATCAAAGTGTTCGTTTTTTGCCCATTGACCAAGCAGTTGCGCCTGCACAAACCCGCGCTCTGTCAACGGAGGATTATCAATATTTAATTTGTCTTTTACCCACTCGGGTTCTGCGTGACGAACAAAGACAATCTCCATGTCATTGACTGTAGAGCGTCATAGCGCCATGGCGAAGTATTTAGCCAGGAACAGAGAATTTGATTCCGCAATTATCGAAAGCACGTTGAAATTGTTTCTGATATTGAGCATTGTTCGAGGTTGCGCCGCTGACGTCGTACACATTTGACAGGGCCGTTCCCAAACACAAAGCCTCGCTATCAGAAACGGTAAGACCGAATTGAATTGCAATTGATGTACCAACAACGGTTAACTCTGACGAGTCATTGATTACGTTCGTAATCGGGTCTGTGGCTGTAGGGCTTGGAATCGGATTCATTGGAAGTGTGACCTCTCCGCCACCACTGGGAACAACTGTTGATGGCATCCCGCACCTAGCGATGACGGCAGCTTCAATTGAGTTAGCTTGCCGAAGAGAATCTTGAGCCCCAAGCACCGAAGCGGCGCTCAACGCACTCGAAATATTCAGAGCTCGATTTACATCCCAATCAACAGTTTCCATCACGTTCACAAAGGTGGAAATCTTGCGCGCAATTTTCGTTGCGTCAGATGACACTGCTTTGTCCGTCACCGCATTTACAGCAACTTCGTAGACATTTAACGAGTCAGTACGCAATTGTGCATACTGATCTTCAGAGAAATTATCTAGACCCTGTGAAAAACTTGCGACGAACGAAGAAATCGAGCTGCCATTGCCGCAGGAAACTTGAGATTTTGCTGACGAACAGGCACCGAGGAGACCTGCGATAGAACAGACAACAACGACGGAACAAATTTTTGGCCATGTAACGAATCCAAACACGAGTCCATTCTGTCAGTGCGACACGACTCACGGCGGCCACCTACAGTGAAGCCATGAGCCAATTTGATCTTGCAGTTCTCATAATTCGAGTGAGCCTGGGTTTCTCCATTGCATTGCACGGACTTAACAAGGCCAAAAGCATTCCCGGCACTAGTTCGTGGTTCTCAAGCATTGGGATGAAATGGCCGAAACAACAAGCGATTCTTGCCTCTACGACCGAGATCACAGCGGGAGCTTTAATGACGGCCGGACTTCTTACGGCGGTGAGCTGCATTGCAGTGATAGCTCTCATGACAGTTGCAATCATTACGGTGCACGCCAAGGTGGGCTATTTCATTTTTTTACCTAATGGTGGATGGGAATATTGTGCCTCTATCATCGCTGTTGCGGGATCCCTCGCCTTGCTTGGCCCTGGGAAGTGGTCGCTCGACCATTTATTCGATCTCAATCAATCATTGGCGCCTGTTGCGCTTCCCGTCGGAATTATGTGCGCGGTGTGTCAATTATTACTGTGTTGGCGCCCACCATCTGCAGACCGTACGTCGTAGCATTCACAGCGTGTTCGTCAAGAAAATTACTCGGGTCCTTCTCACTGGAATTTGTGTTCTGATTGCTGCCATGTGGGTCTACGCATTTGGTTTTGCACCTCGAGAAAGTATTAACAAAATTCATGACACCGCGTGGCAGGCACGAGCGCAAGCGCATTGCAAAACCGCTGAGAATCTTCGATTTGCAATAAAAGATGTCACACCGATGAAAGCCAATGACCCGGTTGCTCTGAAACACAAAGCGCAATTGGTTGACGAAGCAACGGACTCTCTCGAAGCGGCCATAAACTTAATTGCCGCAGACCGTCCCGCAGACGCCAAAGGCCAGCAACTGGTTCCTGAGTGGATAGCCGACTACCGCACATACATTTCAGATCGACGAGCCTTTGCTGTAGCCCTTCGTAATGCCTCCACCCGTCCATTCTTCGCCGAAACAGAGGTCCAAGGTGTACCGATCAGTGAACGCATCAGCAAATTTGCGCGCGAGAACGAAATGAAAACTTGTCAAACTCCGTACGACTTGTCGGTGTAGCCGACTGCAACCCAGCCAAGTGTTTCGTCGTAACGACGAATCACACGAGCTGGCGATCCGACAGCAACTGAGAAGTCTGGAATGTCATGAGTAACCACTGAATTGGCGCCGATGACAACATGCTTTCCTATAGTGACCCCAGGCAGAACAACAGTTCCATAACCGAGCCATGAACCATCACCAATTGAAACGGCTCGCTCTGGTTGAGTTTGTTGTGATATCGGTGTGGTGACATCTTCATACCCATGATTCTGATCAGTGATGTAGACGTGATGTCCTGTCCAAACGTCATTACCAATCTCTATAGAAAAGTGCCCGACAATGCCACTGCCTCGGCCGATTAAGCATCGATCGCCAATTTTCACCACCACATCCGAAATGCATGTTTGACCAGGAACCATCCCGGCAGACAATGCAACGTCGGGACCAATCAATGTGTCGTGTCCGATTGAGATGTACTGCTCATTAAAAATTGTGGTTGGTTGCCACATGATCAAGCTGCGGTCCCCGAAAAAGGCAAATTTTTTTCCACGGGAATCGTTAGCACTCGTTGAGGCCCAAAACGATATGCGTCGATGCATATCGACGTACAGGCGTCCTGCCAATTGTCTCAACATGTACAACACGCTAGTGACCACGGCCTCAATCACAGGTACCGTATGGATATGCACAACGAGAATTTCACGATCGATACCCCATCAGGCAGCATCACAGGCAATCGTTCAGCCAATGGACGAATTGAGTTTTTAGGCATCCCCTTTGCTACCGCTGCTCGCTTGCAAAACCCGGTTGACATTTTGTCTTACGAACAGAACCTCACCGCTACTTCGTATGGCCCAATCTGTCCGCAGACTCCTGGCATGTTGGAAATGGCCCTCAATATGGATGCCTCTCACATGAAAGAGGATTGCCTCAATCTCAACGTCTTCATACCGAACACTCCGAACGACACCACATCTCTTCCTGTCTTGTTCTGGATACATGGTGGCGCCTACACCAACGGTGCTGGTTCTGTCGCTTGGTACCACGGTGAATCTCTAGCTTCAAGAGGGACTGTTGTTGTCACCATTAATTATCGGCTCGGTGCTCTGGGCTACTTGGGTGATGGAAACTTTGGAAATCTTGACATGCTCTCGGCTTTGCGCTGGGTTCAGAGAAACATCTCCTCATTCGGTGGAGACAAAAACAATGTCACCATCTTTGGTGAGTCAGCCGGGGGTTCAGCAGTCGTTTCGCTATTGGCGAGCCCTGAAATTGGTGGACTCGCACATAAGGCATGGGCAATGAGTCCTTCTATTGGGCAGCTTCGAAACAAAGATCGCGCACTTGCTCTACAGCAACAATTTTTAGAGCTCGCCGAAGTGTCATCACTTGATGATGTGAAAAAAATGTCAGTCGATGCAATTCTTGCAACACAACAAAAACAAGTGACTTCACCAACCAAGGCTTTTGATTTCTACGCCCCTACTGCAGGTGGGGCATCAATGTCATCCGACATTTTGAAGTCAGCTGCCGAGTCTCCGATTCCCCTTGTCATAGGTACGAACCGAGACGAAAATAAATTGTGGTCGACATTTGATCAATCGCTGGCTGATGCAGACATGTCCGTTTGGGAGACTTTTACTAATGAAGCATTTGGGTCGCACGCGTCTGAAGCAAGAGATGCGTATGAAACATTGCGTCCGGGAGAAGCTGCTCGAGAATTGATTTCAGCCGTTAATACAGACACCGGCTTTCGTCAACCAGCCCGCCGATTAAGCGAAGCACGTATTGCCCACAACATGCCAACGTGGATGTATTGGTTCACATGGCCAACTCCAGCTTTTGGAGGTGCTGTTGGTTGTTGTCACGCACTCGACATTCCATTTGCTTTTGACAACCTTCATGCAGAGGGAGTCCTGATGATGACCGGCGATGGACCCGAGAGAGCCTCCATTGCTGATCGATTCGCTTCTGAAATTGTTTCGTTCGCCACACATGGTCATCCCAGTTGGAGCCAGTTCAATCTTGATGACCGCCCGACCCTTGTTATCAACACTGACACTGCTTTGACCCATGACCCGGAGCCTGAGATCCGTCGCCTCTACGTATAAGTGACCTACGGCTCAGCGAAAGCACGACGATTTCTCCCATAGCCTTGATGGGTCAAGGAGAGCGCAGCGATGTCGACACCACGAGTCAAAATTACAGTCCCTAGCCTTGCGGCCTACAAGGCCGATCATCGTGCCTTGACGATGGTGACCGCGTATGACTCAACATTTGCCAGCATTGTCGATGCAGCCGGCATCGACATTATTTTGGTTGGCGACTCAGTCGCAACAGTGATGCAAGGCCACAAGACAACACTTGGCGTCTCCATGGAACAAATGGAGTACCACGTTTCAATGGTGGCCTCAGTGAAACCTAAAGCTCTGATTGTCGGTGACATGCCTTTCGGCTCTTATCAGGCGTCACCGCACGATGCAGTGCGAAACGCTGTGCGACTAATGAAAGCCGGCGCTGAAATAATTAAATTAGAGGGCGGCGTGTACGTACGCGAGGCCATCGAAGCAATCGTTCGGGCTGATATCCCTGTCATGGGTCACATCGGGCTCACTCCGCAGAGTTTCCACCGCATGGGTGGAAATAAAGTGCAGGGCCGAACAGACGGTTCACAAATTGGCGGAAAAGATCGCGTGCTCCTAGACGCACGTGCAGTAGAAGAAGCCGGAGCGAGTGCATTTGTCATCGAGGCCGTTCCTGCGGAACTCGCTGCCGAAATCACTTCCCTCTCATTGGTACCGACTATTGGCATTGGGGCAGGCGTCGACTGCGACGGTCAAGTATTAGTGCTCCACGACCTCTTAGGGCTTTCAGAAAAATCTCTTACTTTTGCAAAGGCCTACAACAATTTGCGGCAACAATCCGTGACAGCGGTTTCACAATATATACAAGAAGTGCAGGCTCGCACTTTTCCCGATAGCTCTCATAGCTTTCAATAATAATGTTGGTTCTTCGGACTCCATCGGACATGACCGCATGGTCTACACAAGAGGCCAAAAACGGACGGTCCATTGGTTTTGTCCCCACTATGGGTGCCTTACATGAGGGCCATATTGCTCTCATATCAACTTCGGTCTCACAGAACGACACGACAGTCGTATCCATTTTCGTAAATCCACTGCAATTCAATAATCAGAATGATTTACAGACATATCCACGACAACTTGCTGCGGACATAGATCTGCTCACTTCGTCGCATGTTGACGTGCTGTACGCGCCTTCCGCTGAAGATATGTATCCAGGAGGTTTCGCCACTTCTATTGATGCTGGAGACATCGCACAGTCGATGGAAGGCGAACATCGGCCAGGTCACTTCAACGGCGTCGCAACAGTTGTAGTGAAATTGTTGAATTCGGTTCGGCCAGATATTGCCTATTTTGGGATGAAAGACTTCCAACAACTTGCTGTCATTCGCCATGTGGTGCTCGATCTCAACCTGGCGTGTCAAATAGTTGGGGCTCCCACCGTCCGAGATGAAGACGGTCTTGCGTTATCAAGTAGAAACAAACGATTATTGCCAGAACATCGCATTCAAGCTCCGATCATTTACAAGACACTTTGCGATATCGCGTCATCCTTCGCCATTGGAAGCACTGACATTTCTTCAATGAAGAGCCAGTTTGTACGAATAGAAGAGTCAACTGATGCGACGGTGGAATACTTCGAAGTCGTTGATTCGGCGACGTTGCGGAAGAAAGCAAAAGCTGACGACGCAAGCGTCATATGTGTCTCTGTATGGTTCGGAGATGTACGTCTCATTGACAACATCTCACTAGCGAGATCCATCGCCTAACATCGCTTCATGGACAAAGCCTTTGCAGAATGGCCGCATTCGCTTTGGGCGTCACAAGTCCCGTCTTTTGATTTCGAACCAGTCACTCCTGACAGCACCTTTGATGTGGTCATCGTCGGAGCCGGATACAGCGGATTATGGAGCGCACATCATTTGCTGGAAGCTAATCCGTCACTTTCTATCGCCGTTCTCGACGCACAACAGCCAGGGTTCGGGGCAAGCGGTCGTAACGGGGGTTGGTGTAGTGCTTTTTCGCCGATGTCACTTCACGAAGTAGCCCTTCAATCATCAAGAGAATCTGCGATTCAGCTACAAACAGCATTAATTTCAGCTGTCGACCAGATTGGTGACTTTGTTCAAACTCACAACATTGAATGTGGCTGGCGCAAGGGCGGCACCCTCTCCTTTGCCACGAACCTGCCACAAAAAAACCGCTTGCTTGAATCAGTTCAATCATTTCGAGACTTTGGATTCGATGAAACATTTATTCAAGAACTATCTGCTTCGGACTCAATGCAGAAAATCAACGTGCCACGCTCTCTCGGAGCAACATTTAGTCCGCATTGTGCGGCGTTACACCCCGCGCAATTAGTGCATGGAATAGTTAAAATTCTTTTGACTCGCGGCGTGTCGTTCTTTGGAAACACTCACGTTGTTGACATTCAACCACACACGATTACTGCACGTACACCACAGCAGACAGTTTCACTTTCCACCAACTGGACTATTCGAGCCACTGAAGGCTTCACAGCGCGCATTCCGAAGCACCGGCGTGATGTTGCGCCTTTATATTCATACATGCTGGCAACAGAACCTCTCACCCAATCGCAATGGAAAGATATCGGCTGGGAAAATAGAGAGACAGTGTCCGACGCCAGAAATATGGTGATTTATGCTCAGAGAACTGCTGATGATCGCATCGCCTTCGGAGGTCGCGGAGCACCATACAAATTCGCAAGCAGGGTTGATTCGCGCTTTGACAGAAATTCTCACATTCATGGATTAATCGAACAGTCCATGCGAACAATGTTTCCAGCCATTGGAAATTCGACCATCACTCATCGTTGGGGTGGTGCACTTGGGGTACACAGAGATTGGTTCGCCTCAGCACGTGTCGATCATCAAACCAACATTGCTTCCCTTGGTGGTTATGTCGGAGACGGAGTTGCTTTTAGTTACGTAGCTGCCCTCGAAGTTGCTCGAGCGATCTCGAATCATCGCATCGCGCCACCACTTCCGATTAGAAATCATGAATCACCTAAGTGGGAACTTGAACCCATCAGATGGATAGGCATCAATTCACTTCTACGCTTCACTGCATATGCAGACAGACATGAAGAGAGAACCGGGCGAAGGCACCGATTCATAGGGTGGTTATTGGAAAAATTAATTCCCTAACGGTGAAGGTCGGCATCTTCTTGACGGACTCGCAATCGAACACTAAAAGCAGAGTCACCCGAAAGCACTCCGGAGCGACCAAAGAGCCTCCCCTGTTCCCAGTTCGACAGACCCAACTCAGGGCGCAAGAGACAAAATTGCCCGTCCACCCAACGAGTAAAACCATTACCTACAAACGGCGCATTCGCTGAGGCCCACACAAGATCCTGTTCTTCTTGATTTTCAGAAATAACGCTGACAACAAACTGTGGGCTGTACTCATTGAAAAGCTGTACCGCTTCGGTCAACGTATCAACAACAACGATTGCAAATTCTGGATTCACTTCCCATTCATATTCGTGAGAAAGTGAAACTAATCCGGCCGTAGTTACCTGTTTCTCCTCGGCGATACCACCAGATCTGTGAACAGCAATGATGTCTGACGAAGGTAAAAACTTTTCTGCACCATTAACAGCATGAATGCGTGGCTCTACACCACGTTGATGCGACGCACGTTGCGCAGCCTTCACAACAATGTCCATATGCTTTTGTGCCTGAGAACGTAAGACACAGATCACGTTTAATGTGTTGCACACTTTTCGATCAAGGCTGTGCTCTACAGCCAAAGACAAACGAGACACGTCGGCATGTTCTCCTAGCAACATCCATGCACCGCCTGTTCCATGCAAACTGACTGGAACCCCAGCTTGTTGCGCGATAGCGCCAAGATCAGCAACTGCTGTACCGGAGCCCCGAGCGACCGCTAAAGACAATCGGGAATGTGAAAAGAGTGCCCACCCAGCTGCGTGCTCAACCGAATTCAATAGCACGACGCTATGTATGGGAAGTCCCGCAGCAACGAGCGATGGCCTTACAACCATGTCCATGATTGCATTGGCGGTGCCGAGCGCATCACTGCCAATTCGAAACACCACCGTGTTTCCACCTTTCAACACACCCGTCGCATCTGCAAATACATTTGGTCGCCCTTCGAAGACAAAACCAAGAACACCAAGAGGGGCACTTCGCTGTTCCACTGACCAACCGTTGTGTTGAGTGCTACCAACGACAGTGTCTCGAGACATGGGCGCCACGCTCCACAGCGTGAGAGCTTCAATCATGTCGTGCCTCATGGACTCACTCAGTACCAGGCGCGTTGTTGAACGACCACGAGATTCAGCGGCACGGACATCGGCATCGTTTACCCCACGTATAACTGCAAAGAGTTCGTCGTCAGCAAGTGCGCGGGCAGCCAAAACAAAAAATTCATTGATCGACTCATCGGATACTCCAGACAAAAGCTGAAAGGCTGACACGGCCTCACTCACTGCGATTTCCACTAGTTGCACGACCTCGCTCGGTATGCGGCGCAATTCAGCAGTAGCTGCAAGTGCCAGAACTTCGTCCCCATCGTGAATGGAGTCTGCGAAGGCTTGCGTCACCTGGATTCGGGAACGCCCAATTGCCACCCAATCTCCTGCTTGAAGGCGTCTGTTGCTCGTCATTGTTCTATTCTGCTGTGTGTGAGTACTCAAGACGACAATCCTTTCTATTTTCGACAACTTCTCAGTGGCCGTGATTTCGGAACTCAGAACCCAATAGCCCACCAGATGGTCAATTTCGCCTATTTGGTCGGTGATTCCCACACAAAGGAATGTCTGATTGTCGACCCAGCGTATGCAGTTGATGATTTGCTGGCGATAGCCGAAGCTGACGGCATGACTGTGACGGGCGTTCTTGCGAGCCACTACCACCCGGACCACGTTGGCGGCTCAATGATGGGTCACACCATCGAAGGCGTGGCTTCACTGTTAGAACGCCTACACGTTCCGATTCATGTCAACAAACATGAAGCACCGTGGGTTCTTAAGACCACGGGTATTTCTGAAAATGACATTGTCAGTCATGAGGCGGGAGACATAGTAAACGTTGGCAACGTTGAGATCACGTGCGTTCATACACCTGGCCATACACCTGGTAGTCAGTGCTTTCTTACGCACGGTTGCCTCATTTCTGGGGACACACTTTTTCTTGATGGATGTGGGCGTACAGATTTGCCAGGCTCGAACGTGTCAGATATGTACGACAGTTTGACTTTGCTTGCATCTTTACCGAACGACACTGTGGTTTTGCCCGGACATCAATATTCAGCACCCTCGGCTGCTCGCCTGTCAGATGTAAAAGAAAACAACTATGTATTTCGCCCACGCACTCGCGAGCAATGGCTGATGATGTTCGGTCACGACTAATGCGTGAATGCTGAAATCACTACGCTGATTGCAGACAAAAGCATCAGAACAATAACCATGGTGTTAAAGCGCTGCTGCGTTATGTGACGTCGAACCGCGTATCCGAGCGATATCGCGACAGCCAACGAAGGTAAGGCAACAGCTACGCCCGTCAGATTGTGGGAGTTGACCTTGCCCGCTGCAATGAACATCGCAAGAGCAACAACATTCACGATCGCGAAAACTGTATTGATCGTGGCCCGAAAAGTTGAAGGCGCCAGACCTCGTGCTTGCATCAAAAAGACAAGTGGTGGCCCATTCGTCGATGTTGACGTTGAAAGAAAGCCACTGACCATTCCGAGCAACCAGTCAAAGTGATGCGAGTCATCGTCCAATCGAAAACCACGCATCAACACAATGGCTGCGCTCACCACCACAACACCAAGCACAAGACGCAGACCAGTCTCTGACACCACGATAAAGGCAAGCAGTCCGAACGGCATCCCGGCAAACGACGCAATGACCAAGCGTTGGGCAATCTTTCGGTCAATGTGCTTGCGGTCCATCACTGCTTGGGAAGATGTAGAAAGCGCTCCAATAATTGTGGCAACAACGACGGCATCTCGGGGACTCACCACCAAAGTCATTAACGGCACCGCTATCAATGAAAAACCGAAGCCAGAAAGAGTTTGAGCGAACGAGGCAAACGCGATACAGCCTGCAATCCAGGCCAACTCTGCTCCACTCATTGCAGCAACCCTAGGCATTCGACTGGGTCCTCCAGTGCATTTCGACCACTGCG
Source organism: Actinomycetota bacterium (assembly GCA_037129095.1). Lineage (GTDB taxonomy): Bacteria > Actinomycetota > Acidimicrobiia > Acidimicrobiales > Ilumatobacteraceae > UBA2093. The sequence goes on from JBAXVL010000004.1 coordinate 21,327, forward strand.
AGGAGCAGTCCCCCAATGATTCAGGCATTTGGTCTTTACATTTCGTACACTTTGAGAGTGCCCGTCGCAACAGACCAGACCTATCCACGCATCAATGGTGATCGCTTGATGCAAAAACTGATGGACTTGGCTTCTATTGGTGCCATTGACGGTGGAGGCTGCGCTCGTCTAGCACTGACCGATGAAGACGCCGCAGGTCGAGATCTGGTCGTCGGCTGGATGCACGAATTGGGCATGACAGTGACAACAGATGTCATTGGCAACGTTGTCGGCACATGGAATGTCGGATCAGGTGCACCCGTAATGACAGGTTCACACATTGATACTGTTCGCACCGGCGGAAAATACGACGGCAATCTTGGAGTACTTGCCGGATTAGAAATCATCGCAACGCTTCAAGATGCGGGCTTCATTCCACAACGACCGATAAGCGTCGGCATTTTTACGAATGAAGAAGGTTCACGGTTCGCGCCCGACATGCTTGGATCTCTCGTCTATGTCGGAGGCATGCCGATCGAAGAGGCACTTGACATAGTCGGGATAGATGGCGCCCGCGTTGGTGACGAATTACAAAGAATTGGATACAACGGAGCGACACCATGTCCAGGCTTTGCGCCTCATGCTTTTGTGGAGTATCACATCGAGCAAGGTCCGGTTTTGGAACGAACCAACGTTCGAGTCGGAGCAGTGACAGGCGTTCAAGGCATTAGTTGGAAGGAAGTCACCATCACCGGTCAATCGAACCACGCTGGCACGACACCGATGAGCATGCGCAAAGATCCGTCATACGTAGCATCAAAAATTGCAGTTTTTTTACACGATCTTGCTCTTCGGTACTCAGGGCATCAAGTGTGCACAGTGGGCAAAATCGATGTTTTCCCAAACCTGATAAATGTTATTCCAGCCAAAGCAGTCATGACTCTCGATGTTCGCAATACGGACGAACAACTCTTGAGTCAAGCCGAGGCCGAAATTGTCGAGTTCCTCCATTCGCTAGCCGCAAGTGAAGGCGTTGAGATTACAACGCGATATCTCGCTCGTTTCGAGCCAGTGGAGTTCAACTCTCAAGTGATTGACATCATTGAGGCGACTTCATCGACATTTACGCAGCCAGTATTACGAATGCCGAGTGGAGCTGGCCATGATGCACAGATGTTTGCGCGCATTTGCCCTTCTGCCATGATTTTCGTACCGAGCGTTGATGGCATCAGCCATAATCCTGCCGAATACACCGCCCCTGAAGACCTAGTGATGGGTACAGACATTTTGTTGCACGTGCTTTTGCAATTATCGACCATTGAGGAATTCACACAATGACACGCATAATCACTATTGGGGCCGCCCAACTAGGGCCCATAAACCGTACTGATACTCGTGAAGTTGTTGTACAACGACTCATTGCTCTTCTTCGTCAAGCCCACAGTGCCGGCTGTGATCTTGTTGTCTTTCCCGAACTTGCGTTGACTACATTTTTCCCTCGTTGGTTCGTTGAAGATATTTCGGAAACTAATCACTACTACGAAACAGAAATGCCGTCACCTATTACAGCGCCTCTTTTTGATGAAGCAAAAAGATTGGGCATTGGGTTCTGTCTGGGATACGCAGAACTGACAGCGCAAGGCGAACGTTTCAACACTCAAATACTTGTTGAAAAAGATGGCTCAGTCGTCGCAAAATATCGCAAGGTACATATTCCAGGTCACGAACACAACGAACCAGATCGGGCTTTTCAACACGCCGAGCGCTACTACTTCACACCGTCTGAGGAAGGGTTCGGAGTCTGGAAGGCGTTCGGTGCCCGAGTTGGAATGATGATCTGCAACGATCGACGTTGGCCAGAGTCGTATCGAGTCATGGGGCTCCAGGGCGTGGAATTGATTTTGTGTGGGTACAACACACCTATCCATTACATCCCTGACCCCAGCCAAGATATTTTGCAGGGTTTCCATAACGCGTTAGTCATGCAATCTGGTGCGTACCAAAATGGCACCTGGGTAGTGGGAGTCGCAAAAGGTGGTCTCGAAGAGGGCGTTGATTCACTTGGTCAAAGCATGATTGTTGCACCTTCAGGTCAAATTGTCGCTCAAGCCTTAACCACCGATGATGAATTGATCATGGCTCATTGCGATATGGATTGGTGCGCGCGCTACACACAGACGTTGTTTGATTTTGACCGGTATCGCCGTCCCGAGGTGTACACACGAATTACCGCTCAACGCGGAGTCGAGTTGCAGTAACTATGTCGTTCGAGACTCGCGCGATGGTGTGTGCGCATCACCATTTGTATTCTTCGCTTGCGCGAGGAATGCCAGCGCCCTCTACGAGGCCCGATTCATTTATTTCAGTACTGCAAAACATATGGTGGAAACTTGATGTTGCAATCGACCTTGACACTCTGTATTGGTCAGCAGCACTCGGGGCGGCCGAAGCTTTATGTAGTGGAACCACCGCCATCATTGACCACCATGAATCACCATTAGCCATAGATGGAAGTCTCGATGTCATTGCAGACGCGTGTGCAATGGTCGGCGTAAAAGCCAACTTGTCGTATGGCGTTACCGACCGATGGGATGCAGATACGTTGCATTCTCGTGTGAGCCCATTATCCGAAATGACTGAGGGCGCAAAAAAGGGTCTACGAGAAAATGAACGTTTCCTGGCTAGCGGAGGCCGAGGAATGGTCGGTGTCCATGCAGCATTCACTTGTTCAGATGAGACACTTCACGCAGCAACTGCTTTAGCAAAGACTTTCGACACTGGAGTCCACATTCACGTTGCTGAAGGATCTGATGACAAGGACGCCGGAGCACGTCTTGAGTCTCTCGCGACAAATGACTGGTTACTGGTTCACGCTGTGCACCTTGATCGGCATTTGGCTGGAACTATTGTTCATAATCCTCGGTCGAATATGAACAATGCAGTTGGGTATGCACAACCGCAACGGTTTACAAACGACATTGCACTTGGAACAGACGGTATTGGTGCTGACATGCTGGAAGAAGCACGGCTTGCATATGTGCGCTTACGCGAATCAGACATTTCTGCCACGCCAGATGTCGTGTGGAAATGGTTGAAAACGGCAGAAAAATTCTTTCCAGAAATAGTGGACGACACTGTTACATGGTCATACGACCACACAGAAAGCCCGTGGCATGCTGCTTTCACTCCCGGTATTCGCTGCGTCGATGTCGTCGTCGCGGGTGAGTGCGTCGTTAAAGATGGCAACCCCACCAAGTTTGACATGGGCGAAATTCGTGCAAAAGCAGCAGAAGCTGCAACTTCTCTTCATAAAAAACTCTCATAAAGGTCACGATGCCAGTCTTTCTTCCCACTTCACTTTCAGAGGCCACAGAATTGTTGGCAGCGCACCCAACAACTCAATTGCTCACCGGCGGAACCGACTTCATGGTCGAAGTCAATTTCAATCATCGACATCCCGAAACAGTCATGTCGCTACGCAAACTTCCTGAGCTGCAGGAATGGAACATCGACCGTGCATCAGGACTCGTCCACATCGGCGCATCAGTTCCCTACGCACTAATGGAACACGGTGAGTTGGCTGCTGCACTACCAGCCCTTGCTGAAGCTGCTCGCACTGTTGGGTCTCCGCAGATTCGTGCAGCTGGTTCTCTCGGGGGAAATTTGGGAACTTGTTCGCCCGCGGGTGATTCATTGCCCGTGCTATCTGCGCTCAACGCCACAGTTCATCTCCAGTCACATTCGTCACGCAGATCAATACCTTTCTCGGAATTTATGGTTGGTCCTAAACGCAATTCAAAATCACCAGATGAGATAATTACCGGAGTCACCGTGCCTATGACTAACGGTTGGCAGGGATATGCCAAGGTGGGTGTTCGTAATGCAATGGTTATTTCCGTTGCTTCGGTGTGTCTCGCTATCCATGATGATCACGTTCGCGTAGCCCTCGGTTCAGTTGGGCCCACCATCATTCGCGCCACCGAAGCGGAATCGTGGATAAATTCGCTCGGACTAACACACATCACCGAAACAACCGCAAAAGAATTCGGTCAACGCGTTAGTCACGAATCTCGACCAATTGATGACCATCGTTCAACTGCTGAATACCGACGACACGCTGTCGGTGTTTTGGCAACCCGCCTGCTGCAAAGAGGAACATCCGCATGAACCAACACGAGTACTACTCCCTCACTGTCAACGGTGAACCACACATCGTTCAAGACGCATGGATTGGTGAGAGCCTTCTGTATGTCTTGCGAGAACGCCTGGGGCTTCCCGGCTCTAAAGGCGCATGTGAACAGGGTGAATGTGGCAGTTGTACCGTGTATATCGATAACGCCGCGGTCTGTAGTTGTCTTGTTATGGCCGCCACCGCCGTGGGATCACACATCGCAACCGTTGAGGGTCTGAATGTAGACGGCTCGCTTACCGATGTTCAAGTGGCCTTCATTACCGAAGGTGCAGTGCAGTGTGGATTTTGTACACCAGGTCTTGTGATGGCTGTCCACCACTTACTTGATCACAATGATTCACCCAATGATCAAGAGATTAAAGAAGCATTGTCGGGCAATATTTGTCGTTGCACCGGTTATGGCCGAATCTTTGCTGCCGTGGAAACAGTTATTTCTGTTCGAAAGGGTTCCGCATCATGACCATCACAAAAACACAACGCGACATTCTTGGAGCAAGTGCACTTCGTCCAGACGGCGTTGCAAAAGTTCAAGGCGACTTCTCGTTCTCCTCTGATCTTCATGCTGAAAACATGCTGTGGGGCGCAACGCTTCGCTCCCCCCACCCGTATGCACGGATTATCTCGATCGACGTATCGGAGGCATGGAAAATCGCTGGTGTTGAATGCGCCATCACTGCAGATGATGTACCTGGTCAATTGACATACGGCTTGATCAGCGAAGATCAGCCCGTTTTTGCCAAAGACTTTGTTCGATACATGGGAGAGCCAGTAGCTGCAGTAGCTGCAGACCATCCAGAAACGTGTCGTCGTGCGTTAGCTGCGATACGCGTCGAGTACGAAGTTCTAGAGCCCCTGACAGACCCTGAGAGGGCAATCGACGGATCTCACGCTGATATTCACCCTGATGGAAACATCATTCGTCGACAACGCATTGTGTACGGCGACCCCACGGCCACAGCTCCCATCGTTGTTGAAGGTACATACGACATCGGTATGCAAGACCAAGCGTTTCTTGGCACAGAATCTGCTCTCGCAATTCCTGACCATGATGGTGCCGGCATAGAGGTATTCGTCGCCACACAATGGCTACACGAAGATCGCAAACAGATGGCTAAATGTCTGGGGTTACCTGAGGACAAAGTTCGCTTAGTTCTCGGAGGTGTTGGCGGAGCATTCGGCGCCCGCGAAGACATCAGCCTCCAGGTGCATACAGCGCTTCTCGCCTTGCGGACCAACCGTCCAGTAAAAATGCAGTACGGACGCGAAGAGAGTTTCTTCGGTCATGTGCATCGTCATCCGGCACAAATCTGGATGAAACACCATGCAACCAACGATGGTCGCATCGTAAAAATTGAAGCGCGATTCGTGTTCGATGGTGGCGCATACTCGTCAACATCCTCGGCCGTATTAATTAACGGGGTCACTCATACTCAAGGCCCATACCAATGCCCGAACGCAATCGTCGACGGATACGCCACCCGGACCAACAACCCCCCATGCGGAGCAATGCGTGGCTTCGGAGTAGTGCAAGCCTGTTTCGCACATGAAGGACAGATGGACAAATTGGCAGCAGCCACCGGAATTGATGAAGTCGAAATCCGTCTGCGCAACATCATCCACACTGGCGACACCATGATCACGGGGCAAGTTCTTGAAAGCGTGGCTCCGGTTGAACGTTGCATTCGTGAAACCGCAGCTATGCCCTTACCCGAAGAAATGAACCTTCATCCTCACGAACTTGACCTTCCGGGCGGTTCAGGACTTACTGCCGATAGGCGTCATATCGTGCGTGGGATTGGATGGGGCGTCAGCATGAAAAACCTGATGTACAGCGAAGGATTCGACGACTATTCCACTGCGCGATGCACATTGAAAAACGGTGCAGTTGAATTGAAATTCGCGACCAGCGAAGTGGGCCAAGGTTTCGTCACCCTCGCGCCACAAATCGCGCGATCAGTTCTCGGTGTCGACTCTGTCACGTACGACACAATTGACACCCAGATCGGATCTGCCGGCTCCACATCGGCTTCTCGCCAAACGTGGATGAGCGGCGGCGCTGTTGATGGCGCATGTCGACTTGTTCGTGAACGTTTATTTGAACATGTCGGAAAAGTACATGGCATCGAATCACTTCGGCTGGGCATTGACGACACTGACATCATTGACACAATCGGTGATTTCAGAATCTCAGTTCAAGAAGCAACAGCCGACCTCACCATCTCTGAAACTTTTGAATATCACCACCGCCCAACAGAAGATCTCGACGAAAACGGACAAGGTAATTGCCATGTGGCGTTCGCATTCGTAGCCCACCGAGCAGTTGTTGATGTTGACGTTGAACTGGGTCTCGTCAAAGTTGTTCAGATAGCAACTGCGCAAGACGTTGGGCGCGTGTTAAACCCAATGTCTGTCATTGGTCAGATTGAAGGCGGAATAGCCCAAGGCTTAGGACTCGCTGTTATGGAAGAAATCATTGTCAAAGATGGCAAAGTTCGAAACCCAAGTTTCACTGACTACTTACTACCGACTGCATTAGATGCGCCGCAGGTCGTGATCTCGATGATCGAAGAACCAGACCCACAAGCACCCATGGGTGCAAAGGGCGTCGGCGAAGCACCGTGTATTTCTGTAACACCTGCAATTGTTGCTGCCATTCGTAACGCCATCGGAAAACCAATAGATCGATGTCCTGTCAGACCACAAGACATCTGTTTCTAAATATTTATTTGCCAAAGACTGTGTCGGTATAAACGTTGGCAAACGTTCTAGATGGGTCCAACGTGTCGCGCAAAGCTATGAACTCATCCCAACGCGGATATAGCGTCGACAGTTCGTCCGCACCGCGATAATGCATCTTGCCCCAATGTGGACGGGCGTCGTACCCGCGCAAAATATCTTCCACATCTCGAAAGAATGGTTCGCACTCCATACCTTTATACACGTGTACAGCTATATACGCAGTGTCTCGCCCATAGGCAGTTGACAGTGCAATGTCATCGCCTTTAGTAAAACGAACCTCAACCGGAAAGTTCAATAAATAGCCTTTGCGTTCTACCATTGCCCTAATCTCGCGCAATGCAGGGACCACAAATTCAGCTGGTAATGCATGTTCCATTTCATAAAAGCGCACAATGCGCGGACTGGCAAAAATCTTGTAACTCTGATCAACGTATTCACGTGAACCACTAGAAGGCAGGGCTGTTGCTAAGCGTGGAATAAGAGATGGACGAGCACGACCTACGCGACATAATGCGCCAAACGCATAATTCTCCATAAAGGTTTTCTCGAACCAACCTTTCACGCGTGGCAACGGCTGCAGATCATCTTCGGTTCGATTGTTTCGTTTGGTCAGTGCCCATTTTGTGTGAGGTATCCAAAAAAATTCAAAATGATCATGTTCGGCCGCAAGTTCGTGAATATTTTCCAAAACATCATCAAGCCTCATCGGTTGTTCCATGGCTCGCAGTCGAAACGATGGAACTACTTGCAATGTGTATTCAGCTATCACGCCCAGTGCGCCAACAGACACTCGTCCGACATCAAAAATATGTTCGTTCGTTGTTGGTGAACAATTGATTATTGTGCCGTCGCCTGACACAAGAGTCATTGCCGTGACTTGTCCTGCAAGTCCGGTTAGCGAACGACCCGTGCCGTGGGTCGAGGTAGAAATTGCTCCAGCGACTGTTTGATAGGCAATGTCACCCAGGTTCGCCATGGCGAGCCCTTCGGCATCCAACAAATTGTTGAGATCTGACAAGCGTGTCCCTGCCCCAACTGTCACTTGGTTGTTGATGCGATCTACGTGAGAAATTCCTGTCAGATGATCAAGACGCACCATCCTGCCGTTAGTCGCTGCCGCAGACGTGAAGCTATGTCCAGAGCCCACTGCCTTGACCTTTTCTCCCCTGGCGGCAGCATCAGACACAAGACGTGAAAGATCTGCAATGGATCGGGGCGCAGAAATCGATATGGGAGAGGCCTTCTGGTTTCCTGCCCAATTTCGCCACTGAACCATGAAATATCCCTTCAAACGAGCCGACCCTCGGCGTGAGATCTCCATCTTAGAAGGAGTATCGCCTCCTCTGGCTCGGATGCTCACCCACCAGTGCGCATAAGGTGTGGGAAGCACTTATCACGTAAGGGAAAACATGACCATCACACAAGTTCCATTGGTTGACTATCTCGTCCTCGGCGATTCGCCCCATCTCATCGCAAACGAATGCACACAGTGTGGTGCGCGTTATTTTGATCGTCGCAACGCATGTGCATCATGTTTCGCAGTTGACTTCAAGAAGGTCGAGATTTCCAATGAAGGAACAGTTCGTTCGTTTACCATTGTCACTTTTGCTGCTCCTGGCGTGCCAGTCCCATTCACAGCAGCCATCATTGACTGCGGTGGCACCAGTGTCCGGGGAAACCTCATTAATGTTGAGGCAAGCCCCGAAAAAGTCACCTTGGGCATGAAGGTTCGCCTCACTACCTATTCTCTTGGCGCCGACGACAACGGACTTGAAGCCATTGGTTTTGGCTACGAGCCAGCCTAATTTTTATTACCATCACCAACTACTAACAACACCTACACATCGGAGAACACAATGGCAACTGACGACATCTACATCCTCGGAATTTATATGACCAAATTCGGCAAGTACCCCGACAGAGATACTGTCGACCTTGCTTCTGAAGCAGTCATCGCAGCGCTTGCCGATGCACAAGTCACCATGAAAGACATCGGCGTTATGGCTGCGGGTTGTCTCATGGGTCAAGGTGGCATCGGCCAAATGATTCAAAAGCAGGTCGGACAAACCGGTATTCCTGTCTACAACGTGTCGAATGCGTGCGCTACCGGTGCAACTGCCCTGCGTACCGCCATCATGGCCATCAAAGCCGGTGAATGCGATATGGGTCTTGCAGTTGGTGTTGAAAAACTTGCAGGCGTTGGCCTATTAGGTGGTGGCGGAGCACCGAAGTCAAAGAACAAAGAATGGACACCTTCTGGTCGCTTCGGTTCTGTCACCAACGTAGATGGCCTCATCGGCACTGCTGCGATGCCTGGCACATTTGCTCAAGTTGGCATGGAGTATGGCCACAAATACGGCGGTGCAACATTTGAACTGTTTGCCAAGATCTCAGAAAAGAACCATGCTCACTCAACGTTGAACCCACTGGCTGCATACACAAAGCGCATGTCGCTCGACGAAATTATGAATGACATCATGATTTCGTATCCAAACACTCGTCCTATGTGTTCAGCCAACTGTGACGGAGCTGCAGCGGCAGTTGTGGTGAGTGGTGCAAAATTGAAAACATTGTCGCTTGAACAACAACGTCGCGCCATCAAGGTGTCGGCTTCAATCCTCACCAGCGATCCGTATCAAGAAGCATGCCAAGTACTTCCAGACGTCAACACCTTGACACGCATCGCAGCTAAGCAAGCATATGAACAGGCAGGCGTCTCTCCATCAGACCTCAACTTGGTCGAACTACATGACTGCTTTGCTACTGCTGAACTTGTTCACTATGACAACCTGATGCTGTGTGAAGAAGGCGGAGCTGTTGACTTCTTTAACTCCGGCGCTACGTGGCGCGACGGTTCAATGCCTGTGAACGTTTCCGGCGGACTTGAATCAAAGGGTCACCCAATTGCGGCCACAGGTATCGCAAATATTTGGGAAGTGTGCCATCACTTGCGCGGAGAAGCCGGGCCACGCCAAATTGAGGGAGCAAAAGTTGGTCTCGCTCACGTCATCGGTCTCGGATCAGCATGCGGTATTCACATCCTGGAGAAGTCAGCTCTATAACTATGTCTACGCCGATCAGCGGTTCGTGTGACAACGCCTTCGCCGCTGTACGGGAAGCATTTATCAATAATTTTTCCGAACATGGAGAAATAGGCGCTTCAGTCTGTATCTCCGTTAATGGTGTGAGAGTGGTCGACTTGTGGGGTGGGTACGCAGACCCTGGTCGCATTCGAGATTGGCAAGAAGACCAACTAGTGAACGTGTTCTCTATTGGCAAAGCTGTAACGGCAGTGATCGCGGCACAGTGCGTAGCGCGGGGCCTTGTTTCCTATGACACGACTGTTGCGTCGGTGTGGCCTGAGTTCGCAGTTCATGGAAAGGAAGAGCTCACTCTTCGCGACGTCCTCGGGCATCGTGCAGGCGTGCCAGCCGTGAGGCGCCGATTACCGACGAACGCCATGTTCGACTGGCGACTGATGACGGAGACACTTGCAGACGAAAAACCTTGGTGGGCGCCAGGAGCCCATCACGGATACCACGTCAACACCTACGGATTTCTCGTGGGAGAAATGCTGCGCCGAGTTTCTGGCCAGACTGTTGGTCAACTAATTGCCGAACATATTTCCGACCCACTTGATGCAGAGATTTTTCTCGGTACCCCAGATTTTCTGCATCATCGCATAGCGGATTTTGAATGGCCGAGTGACCCGTTCCCCGAAATCGAACCAGACGGTTTAGATGATGAACAACTACTGCAGTTCAACACCTACTACAACCCATCGGGACTTTCTGGAGCTGGTGTTGTCAACACGTCAGAATGGCGTCGAGCTGAAATGCCAAGCACAAATGTTCATGCAAGTGCACGTGCTGTCTCAATGTTGTACACCACACTCGCACATGACGGAACGCATGCCGGCACGACCTTGCTCCCAGCCGACATCCTGAACGAGGCTCGCTCGGAAGTGTCACGTGGTGATGACAAAATCTTGCACCGCACATCGCGCTTTGCCCATGGTTTTCAGTTGCCTATTCCGGAACGTGGTTTCGGACCTAATGCCGAGTCCTACGGTCATTTTGGAGCAGGGGGTTCAGTTGGATTTTGCGACCCGACAGCGAAAGTTGGTTTCGGTTACGTAATGAACCAGATGGGGCCTCGATGGCAAAACCCACGCAATCGTGCGCTCATCGAAGCCGTATATTCATGCCTGTGATTACTCACTCCACGTACATCTCTGCCAGCATTACCGTATGAAAAAAACCTGGGCATATTTCGCGGTCGCTGCTCTCTCAACATGTTTCATGTCTACCTCTCACACATCACAGGCGGCCACACTGCCGCAAGCGAAAGTGCTCTACAAAGTCGCTACCACAGACAACGTCGTCTTTTTTACCGCCGACGATGGCGCAGACAGACCAGAGAATGCGGCTGCAGAGCTGGAAAGACTGCAATGGCCAATGACCAGTTTTATTTTGCCTAACAACGTTGGTATATACGCGCCATGGTTCTCATCACTCGGATCTCGAAACGACATCGGAACCCACACAGCGCATCACATCGCACTCAAGGGACTGTCGTTTGAAAAACAAAAAACAGAAATTTGCACAGGTGAAGAACGCATCAAAGAAAAATTCGGCTCCACCACTGGATATTTCAGACCCCCCTATGGCTCATGGGACAAAACAACCCTGCAAGCTGCAGCTGCTTGCGGTATCTCACATGTTGTCCTGTGGACAGTTAGCTTGAATGGTCCCACCATCACCACCTGGGACGGCAAGATTCATCCCGGAAACATCGTGCTTGTTCACTACGTTCGTTCCATGGCTCAGAGCATTCGACAGATTGAAAAGAAGCTCCGCTCTCTTAATTTGACGGTTGCTCGTTTGTCGGATTATCTGAAATAGGGCAAAAGAAAAGCGGCGCCGTGGCGCCGCTTCTTTTTGGTGTCGAAGGGGGGACTTGAACCCCCACGCCCTTGCGGGCGCCGGCCCCTTAAGCCGGTGCGTCTGCCTATTTCGCCACTTCGACGTGGGTGTCAGGATACCGAGATGGATGACCGATTCGGACGGACTAATTCAACAAGAAGGCAAGAGCAATAACTGTAAACAGCCAGACCGTTGCAAAAACTGTTGTTATACGGTTCAGGTTGCGCTCAGCAGCTGCTGAACCAAGAGCTGCTCCACTTGCCCCACCAAACATGTCAGAGAGACCGCCACCCTGTCCACTGTGGAGCAGAACGCCCACAATGAGAGACAACATAGAGACAACGTTCACTACAAGGGTGATGTACATAACAATGGATCGCACGGACAAAATCCTATCGCCCTAGGCAGGCTGATTGCCTATGGCCACTGGAGTTGCCTCTGGGAAATGGCACGCCACAGACCGTCCTGAGCCGTCTTCAGCCAAGACAGGCTCGACTGAGGCACAGATATCTGTGGCCTTCCAGCAACGGGTCCTGAAGCGACAACCTGAGGGAGGGTCAATTGGAGACGGCACATCGCCTTCTAGACGAATTCTGCCGGGGCCCCCTCGCTGAGACGGGTCATGGATGGGAACAGCCGAAAGAAGAGCCTTCGTATAGGGATGCGACGAATTGGAGTAGACCACTTCAGCCGGTCCCATTTCCACAATCTTGCCTAAATACATCACGGCGACTTCGTCTGCAATGTGCCGCACGACTGATAAGTCATGCGCAATAAAGACAAATGACAAACCAAGATCGGTCTGCAATTTTTCAAGGAGATTCAATATCTGCGCCTGCACAGAAACGTCAAGGGCAGAGACTGGTTCATCAGCAACGATGATTGACGGATTCAAGGCAAGCGAACGAGCAATCCCGATGCGTTGGCGTTGACCACCAGAGAATTCATGCGGATAACGATTGAAGTGTTCTGGGTTGAGACCCACGAGAGTCATTAGTTCTTTGACGCGTTCATATGAATGATCATCGTCGAGAAGTCCTTGTACTCGAAGCGGCATGGCAATAATTTGACCGACACTGTGTCGAGGATTGAGAGAAGACACAGGATCTTGGAAAATCATTTGTATGTGTCGGCGCATGTTGCGCAATTCTTTGCCTGCGGTCTTCGTGATGTCTACCCCGTCAAGAAGTATGCGCCCACTCGTTGGTTCAATTAATCGAGTAATTACGCGAGCGAGGGTCGATTTTCCGCATCCAGACTCCCCCACGATTCCCAGTGTTCTTCCTTTCCGCAAGGTGAACGAAACATCATCTACAGCTCGCACGCTTTTGTCAGGACGACCGAAAAGTCCCTTAGAACCAGTAGGAAAATACTTGACTAGATTCACAGCTTCCAAAGCAATACCAGAAGTCATAGCAATACCTTCGTCTTCGCAATGGTCACAATGACGTCATCAGCCAAGTGGCATGCACTCTGCGAACCATTCGGACCGACAGCTCGTAACGTCGGAGCAGTTGTGGTGCATGTGCTTCCTTCTCCCAACGAATGAGAGCACCGAGGGTGAAAGCTGCAACCTTTCGGCAGCGCAATGAGAGATGGTGGAGAACCAATAATCGTGGACAATGATCCTCGTGCACTAGCCCCGTAACTAGCCACAGCCCCCAATAATCCCCATGAATACGGATGCGTTGGCGCATGGAACAAGGCATCCACAGTAGATTTTTCAACGATACGCCCCGCGTACATCACCATCACATCTTGTGCGATTTCAGCTACAACCCCAAGATCGTGGGTTATCAAAATGATTGTCATTCCGAACTCTTTTTGCAGAGACATCATGAGATCTAAAATTTGCGCCTGCACTGTTACGTCAAGAGCTGTGGTCGGTTCATCCGCAATCAGAACACGAGGATTATTGATGAGAGCAATTGCAATCACTATTCTTTGTCGCATTCCGCCAGAGAATTGATGGGGGTACTCATCGATTCTCTTCTCAGGACTAGGAATACCCACTTTGATCATCATGGCAAGAACTATTTCGCGGACTTCTTTCTTTGAAACATGGGCATGGTGCACTAAGTATGCTTCCGCTATCTGGTCACCCACTGTGTAGTACGGGTTCAACGCAGCCATTGGGTCTTGAAAAATCATTGCGACTTCTCGTCCGCGCAATTGACGAACAGTCACTTCATCAGCGGCGAGCACATCAACACCATCAATTAAAATTTTTCCAGTCGTAGTAGCCGTCGATGAATTGTTCAAACGCATAATTGAACTTGACATCACTGATTTTCCTGAACCGCTCTCACCAACAATGCACACCGTCTCGCCGGCGAAAACATCAAACGAAACATTGTCTACTGCTCGCACAACGCCATCTTGAGTTTCAAACGAGACAGAAAGATTTTGAACTGAAAGAACAGCGCGGTTGTCGTCATTCATCATGACACTCGAACTCGTGGATCAAGGAAACCGTAAGTAATGTCGACAATCACATTTGCCATGACTATAAAAACTGCCGCGACCATGGTTGTGCCCACAAGTACAGGCAGATCAGAATCGACCACCGCACGAATCGACATTCGTCCCATTCCGGGTAACGAGAAAACACTCTCGGTAATGATGGCGCCTCCTAAGAGACCCGCGAAGTCGAGACCCGCAATGGTGACGATGGGAATTAACGCTTGCCGCATGACATAGCGGCGCAAGATAGCGGGAAGTCGTAAGCCTTTTGCCACGCCAAGACGAACAAAATCTTCGTTCATGGCTTCGAGCATTCCGTTTCTCGTCAATCGTGTGTAGGAGGCAGCCGAGAGAACCGCAAGAACTATCCATGGCAAAATCATGGCCGTCAAGAAGGCGGACAAGTTATCGAATGGTGATTCGTATGAGGGGAACGGCAATATCTGCCACCAAATGACAACTGAAAACAGTGCCAGCAATCCGATATAGAACGTGGGAAGGCTCACTCCAATTGCGGCGAATCCGGTTGCGAAACGATCTTGCCATTTGCCTTTACGTAATGCCGCAATTGCTCCAACACCGATCCCGATAATCATCCACAAAACAAATGCACCAATCGACAGATAAGCGGTGACAGGGAAGGTTGTCGCTATCAGCGACGTCACGCAAGCGTGCTGGTTAAACGAATAACCAAGCGAAGGTGCAGGGCACGAGAAAGCTGTGGGACCGATGCCATAATGACGACCCACAAAAATACCGCGCAAAAAATTCCAATACTGCTCAAAAATTGGCTTGTCGTAACCCAAACGAATGCGATTCGCCAAGATGGTTTCGGGCTTGCAATGAATTCCACATGACAACGCAGCGGGGTCTGTGGGCAACAGCGTGAACAGCAAATAGGTGAACACGGAAACGGCCAGCAACAGCACAACTGCGAAAAATAAACGACGAATAATAAAGAGAAGCAAGGTGTAATCCTACGGGAGACCAATACTGACCAAGAAATGAAACAACGAAGGGGACGCCAGCAATGCCAGCGCCCCCTTCTTGTTCATAGTTTCAATTATGAATTGACACTCAGTTCGCCGAAATTGAAAGAACCGTACGGCGCCCAATGGTAAGCATTGCCCACCTTTGAACCCCAAATAGCCTGTGCCTTGGTGAATGTTCCGGGCAATGCCCACAACCGATCAACCACATACTGGTTGAGCACTTGCCACTTCTTACCCTGCGACACGCGGTCAAGATCAGCCTTTGCAGCTGTTACTGCAGCATCAAAAGCTGAGTAGTCCGGATCGTCCGCATTGTGGGTGAGGTTGAACCCACCAGAAGTTGAGAACAACTCAGGAATAACTGTTGAAGCATTAGCCCAGTCCGGAGCCCATCCGCCACGAGCGATGTCGTAGTTAGCACTAGCGCTCATAACTGTTGGCCAATACTTCGAAGGCTCTACAGGAGTTCCCTTGATAGTGATTCCAACTTTTGCTTCAGAAGCAATCCAGATTGCAATTGCTTTCGCCCACACTGGAGTATCAGGGTATGGATACACCAATCCGTCAGCGGCATGCTTGGCTATTTCTGGACAACTTGTCTTGGCTGCATCCATCGCCGCCTGAGCGGCAGTGACGTTTGGAGTTCCATCAGTGTTCAGTCCATCAACAACTTTTGCTTTTGCATAGTCAAGCGCAAGCAACGGCTTAATAAAACCGTCTGCGTAAGTACCGGTATACGGTCCGCCACCATTTTTGCGCAATGCGTCACGGTCAAGAGCCAAATAGATCGCTTTACGTACATCCAGACAAGAAACATTTTTAACATTTATGTTGGTATAGCTAACGAACGGATCCTGGTAGTCAACACGACGATTTTTGTATGCGTCGTTGTCAAAAATAGTTGGCAAGTTTTCTGGCTGAATCACATCGGAAACCGCGAACTTGTCGTCACCAGCATCCTTAATCATGCGCTCGTCAATAACCGACGGGTCAAGTCCGAATTCGTAGACAATCGAATCTGCATACGCATGACGAACAGGGTCAGACGCTTTGTTCCATTTGTCGTTACGAACAAGAACAAGCGACTTTCCTACTTCATAACTTTCAATTTTGTATGGTCCAGAAGAGACAGGCTTCATATCGTATTTTTCACCTGTGTCGAGTGCTTTTGGCACAGGACTAAAGGCTGCAAGAGTTGTGGTGTAGTTAAAGTCAGCTACGGGTACCTTCAGATTGAAAGTAATTGTCTTATCTACACAGTTGACAGCTTTATCAAAAGCTGCCTGCTGTGCGGCAGTTGCCTTGTACGGGCCTGGGTAATCAGCAACATCAAGGTACGAGATTGCATATGTAGGACCGTCAGTGATGATGTCTGTTGCGAACGTACGTGACACGCCGTAGGCGACATCAGCACAGGTGATTGCTGAGCCATCTTCAAAAGTTCCACCGTCGGCGAGAGTGAAGGCCCATGTTTTACCAGAATTGGTCACTGTGCCAGTGTCAGTTGCGAGGTCCGCTGTGATTTCAGAACCGGCATCGCCAGCTGCGTACTTATATGACGTCAATGTGCGTTGCATAGTTGAGGCCACAAACGCGAGGTCAGAACCTGTGTAGTTACGCTGCGGATCGAGGTGAGCAATTTGCTCGCCCAATGTCAGGATGTGAACGGTTCCGCCTGATTTCGGCGTACCTCCGCCACTTCCGCTGCTGCTATTGCTTCCGCACGATGCGACGATAAGCGAGGCAACGAGCCCCAAGCCGATCGCCCCAAAGATGTTCCTTTTGGACATGAGTTTCTCCCCTTCATGCTTGTGACTTCACAAGTGGCGCCAACATTACTACCTCTACAGAGGCCCCCTGAACACCAGGGATCACCTGGACTACAGGAGATTTTGTCGGTCGCCTTTAGGGTCTAGGGCATCGCGCACTGCGTCTCCGACGATGTTGAATGCCAGGACTAGCACGATCAGAGCAATCCCCGGAATGAACAGATACGTGGGGTCTGCTCTGTAGTACTTCACAGAATCGCCCAGCATCACGCCCCATGACGCTGCTGGAGCGATCATGCCGAGTCCAAGAAACGACAGGGTTGCCTCTGTCGCCACATAACCAGGAAGGCTGAGGGACACAATCACAATCACAGGAGCCCACAGGTTTGGTAACAACTCTTTGAAAATAATGTGGGAATTACTCGCTCCACATGCGCGCGCTGCTTCAACAAACTCTCTTTCACGAAGAGACAAGGTTTGACCACGGACTACGCGTGCCACATACACCCAGCCAAAGAGCGAAAGCACGAGCACGATGTACGTCAGTCGTGCCGGGTTTCCTTCAGGCACTCCAATGGATTCCAAGCGTTGAGTAAAAGGACGAGTGAGCGCAATGATCAAAAGCAGGGATGGGAAAGCCAATGTCAGATCAGTAATACGGCTGATAACAGAATCAATTTTCCCGCGCTTATATCCTGCCACGACTCCCAAAATGACCCCAATAGATGTAGTCAAAAACGTTGCGATGAAACCCACCATCAAGGACACCCGAGCGCCGTACAACAATCGCGCCAAAATATCGCGCCCGGTTCCAGGCTCGACACCCAACAGATGCGACGATGACACATTTCCGAATGAACCATTGGGAAGCCCATAATCGTTTAAAGCATGACCATCGAGACGAGTTGGGCTGATGCCGAGCACGTTGCAAATGACAGGTGCAAAAATTGCTACCACTATGTATAAAGCAATGACTCCGATTGCAAACAAAGCGAACTTGTCTTTGCGAAAACGCAACCACGCAAGTTCGCGCGGTGATTTACCAGCGATTACCTGAGCGACAGGCAGCGTGTTATCAACTTCGAATGAGGAAATCAGCGACATTGCTAGGCGGACTCCTCATGCAGACGGTATTGGACAATGCGGGCGAATTCGTCAGGATCAAGACTTGCACCACCAACAAGGGCACCATCAATATCTGTTTGACGCATCAGTTCAGCAATATTCGATGCCTTGACTGACCCACCGTATTGAATTCGAATGGCCTTAGCCGTCTCAGCGCCAAACAGAACACCGATCTCTTGACGAATTACATGACACACTTCTTGAGCATCGGCAGTACTTGCAGTTTTGCCCGTACCAATTGCCCAAATGGGTTCGTATGCAACCACAACAGTTGCGGCTTGTTCTGGAGTCATCTTTGACAGCCCCGATCGCAATTGACCAAGAACTTTTTCGATAGTGCCGTTAGCTTCTCGTTCAGACAGGGTTTCACCCACGCACAATATTGGAATCATCTTGTTTGCTACAACAGCAGACACCTTCTTCTGCACTACTTCATCTGTCTCACCAAACAGTTCGCGACGCTCGCTGTGCCCGCAGATCACGTATTTCACACCAAGCTTTGCCAGAAATACCGGCGAAATCTCTCCCGTGTATGCCCCTTTGTCTTCGTAATGACAATGCTGCGCCCCGAGCAAAAAACGAAGATCGTCAGCATCAATCAGAGTTTGAACACTTCGAATATCTGTAAACGGTGCATGAATGCTTACGTCAACAGCTGCAAAGTCGTCCTTGCCAACTAAATACGCCATCTTTTGAAGACATTGAATTGCTTCGTAATGATTGTGATTCATTTTCCAGTTACCACTAATCAGTGGCTTTCGAGAATTATTTGACATTTGGAGCACCTCTCAATGCGGCTAAACCCGGCAGGTCACCGAGCTCAAGCAGTTCTAACGACGCTCCACCACCCGTGGATACATGATCGATTTCGTCTTCTAACCCGAAAGTGGCTAACGCAGCTGCGCTGTCTCCCCCACCCACAACAGTGAATGCTTTTGTAGCGGCCATGGCTTCAGCCACAGTGCGTGTGCCAGCCGCGAAACGTGCATCTTCAAACATTCCCATAGGACCATTCCAAAACACAGTGCGAGCGTCCATAATCACATCAGTGAAAGCGCCAGCTGAACCCGGACCAATGTCTAGGCCTTTTGCACCGTCTGAAAGACGCACTCCGTACGAAGCAAACTGCCCACTTGCGTCAAGACCGTTGATGTCCTCAGGCAAATAAATAGGTTTTGAACTCTCAAGCAACTTCTTGCACGTTGCTATCTGATCAAGTTCACACAATGAGTCACCAACTGGGTACCCCTGTGCAGCAAGAAACGTGAAACACATTCCGCCACCAATTACTAAAGAGTCAACAATGCGAAGAAGCGCCTCAATGACACCGATTTTGTCACTGACTTTTGCACCACCGAGCACTGCAACGAAGGGACGTTTCGGTGATTCACGAAGCGAACCTAGAATTTCTACTTCTCGTTGAAGTAATCGACCAGCAGCCGATGGAAGAGTGCGCGGAGGCCCAACGATTGAGGCATGCGAACGATGCGCTGCGCCAAAAGCGTCGTTGACATACATGTCAATTCCCTTGACAAGGTGAGCTACAAACTCGGGAGAATTGCCCTCTTCGCCTGCATTAAAACGCAAGTTCTCTAACAACTCAACACCTGGTGCAAGTTCAGCCAAACGACGACGGACAGGTTCCATCGAATATTTCTGATCAGTCACACCCTTTGGACGACCGAGGTGGCTTGCGCACACAACTTGAGCTCCTCGACTTGTTAACCACTCAATAGTGGGCAACGCAGCCCTAATTCGGAAATCATCAGTGATCTCACGGGAATCATCGGGACCGTGCATCGGCACATTGAAATCGGTGCGAACCAGAACTCGTTTGCCTGAGACATCACCCAAATCCTCTAATACGGGAATCCGTGCCATGAGCAATTCCTACTTGGTGACGTGCAGAGCAAGATCAACGAGTCGATTTGAATAGCCCCACTCGTTGTCATACCAACCAAGCACCTTGACTAACGAACCCATGCTCATTGTTAAATCGCTGTCAAAAATGCAGGAATGAGAATTGGTAACAATGTCACTCGAAACGATTGGCGCGTCCGTGAATTCCAAAATGCCTTTCAAAGGACCAGCTGCAGCTGCCTTAAAAGCCGCATTAATTTCCTCTACTGAAGCTGGCCTTTTCAAGTTTGCGACAAAGTCGGTAATGGAACCAGTGGGAACCGGAACACGCAATGAAGTTCCGTCAAGTTTTCCCTTCATGGATTCAAGTACAAGACTTGTGGCACGAGCAGCACCTGTGCTTGTGGGCACGATATTGATTGCCGCACCACGAGCACGGCGAAGGTCGCTATGTGGACCGTCTACAAGGGACTGATCTCCGGTGTAGGCATGAATAGTGGTCATTAAACCGTTCTCTACACCAAAGGCATCGTCAAGTACTTTCACCATTGGAACGAAGCAGTTAGTGGTGCAACTTGCATTCGAAATAACTTTGTGAGTTCCTTTATTGAAATCATTGTGATTGACGCCATACACGATGGTCGCATCAGCGCCATTAGAAGGTGCCGACACAATGACGAGCGGTGCTCCGCCTTCCAGATGCATCGCTGCCTTATCACGGTCAGTAAAGATACCCGTTGACTCAATGACTAGGTCAACCCCTAGCGCTCCCCATGGCAGTGCCTTCGGATCACGCTCTGTAAGAACCTTTAGTACTTTTCCGTCAACACTGATTCCACCATCAACGGCCTGGATGTCATTGGGCAGTACCCCAAGAACGGAGTCATATTTCAACAGATGAGCCATGGTCTTGAGAGAACCAAGGTCGTTGACTGCAACGATTTCAATATCGGCGCCTCGAGCAGCAATCGCCCGAAAGAAGTTGCGGCCGATTCGACCAAATCCGTTAATACCCACACGTACAGTCACGATGAGATCCTTTCACCAAATTCTGCAGCACACACCCGTGTTCTGCTGTGAATACCTTAGTTCGCCGCTCACTCACGGCGGGTGCCCGCTCTGAAACCGATGGGTTACAGGCTGATATCGCGGTGGGAAACTCGCAATTGATACCCCATAGAGGCGATCCGTTCGGCAATGTGAGTCGTCATAGCAACAGACCGATGTCGTCCCCCGGTGCATCCGATTCCAATAGTGAGATAGCTCCGTCCCTCTTGAACATACGCAGGCAAAATTAGCTCTAAGAGATTGTTGACTCTCTCCGTAAATTCTTGCGCCAAAGGTGAGCCCAACACAAACGTCTTCACGTCGTCATCGAGTCCGCTCAGAGGACGCAAATCATCATCCCAATGGGGGTTCGGTAGAAAACGAACATCGAGAACCATGTCGACGTCTATGGGCACGCCGTGCTTGAATCCGAACGACATAACAGAAATCTGAAGAGTGTCATTTATGTCATCTACGCCAAATAGTGAAGACAACTGACTCTTGAGTTGGTGCACGTTAAGACCAGTGGTATCGATAACGATGTCTGCTGCAGCCTTCACTTCGCCGATTGCCCCGCGTTCCCGTTCGATTACCTCTTCGAGACCAAGTGTTCCATCACTGAGTGGGTGTTTACGTCGTGTTGCTTCATAACGGCGAACTAGCTCGCGCGTTGTGGCTTCGAGAAAGACGATGCGCACCCTATGACCCTCTGCTCGAAGCGTGTGAATAGCCCCCAGAATTCCTGCCTGCTGGCGAGCATTTCCTACAACAAGGCACAGTTTGTTGATTTCACCGCCGGCTTCACCTGATAATTCAACAACCTTGTCAATCAACACCACCGGCAAATTGTCAACAACAAACCACCCCATGTCTTCAAGGCTGTCAGCAGCTTGAGAACGTCCGCCACCCGAAAGTCCCGTCACTACGAGGATGTCAGTCATAACAAAAGACTACAGGTTGTGCATTACTGCTTGGTTGAACGCAGATACAACAAACGCGGAACCGTGTGAGCCAGTGCATATTCGGGCGCACGCGCGAGAAACCCAGCAGGAGGTGAAGGTTCTACCATTCGTTCTAGTGTCAAACCGTTAGCTATTAGAGCATTTACATACCGACTCAATGGGCGATGTATGAAGCGTATGTATACATCTTTTTCCACTTCCTCTATTGATTCCGTCTCAACGAGGTAGGGCCCAATTCTCCAATATTGTTCTGGCGGGTCAATGATGTGATCATCTATCCATCCGCTTCCTGGCGTTTGCAGCAAAGGATGATTCAAAAAGAAACTGAACTGCCCGCGAGGCTTTAACACTCGAGCAACTTCAGTCATAGCTTCATCCATTTGGTCAATGTGCTCAAACACCAGACACGCCACGACCGCATCGAAAGAATTGTTGGGAGCAGGGATATTTGTCGCACCACCGAGCAGATACCTTGGCCCTCCTGCACGTTGATTAGCTATGTCAATATGCAGCTGCGTTGGGTCAACGCCAAGAACGTCGGCGCCCCGAGCTGCTAACGCACGAGCAATCTGACCATCACCGCAACCAAGGTCTAGCACTGTTGCTTTACCGGCCAACTCTTCGACTGCTAGTGGAATAATCTGTTCGACATATTCGGGATCAGCCCCATTTGTGAATCCATCAATCCACCATTGGGCGTGTTCATCCCATAATCCGTTGTCACTCATTTCTACACCTTAGAGGTCCGGATGAAAATGGGCGTACACCGCATCTGCAACAGACGAAGGTAGCCAAGACAGCAATGCGAGATCTTCGCGCGTCGCATTCTTTACTGCGTTCACGCCCTTCATTTCTTTCACCAAACGTTTCGCACGAACTTCTCCGAGACCTGCGATTCCGTCTAATTGCGATGAGACCATTCTTTTGCCACGCAATTCGCGATGAAAAGTGTTTGCGAACCGATGAGCTTCGTCTCGAACACGTTGCAACATAAATAAGGCCTCACTACCGCGCGGAACGATAATTGGTTCTTGCCGCCCCGGAACAAATACCTCTTCAAATTTTTTGGCAAGCGAGGCCACAGGGATCTCTTCAGTTAAACCAAGATCTGCCAACACTTGAACAGCCACACCTAATTGACCCTTGCCTCCATCCACCAAAAGCAGTTGTGGTGGATACGAAAACTTCGAAGGTTTTTCGCCATCAGTTAGAGCAGGAGAATTACGAGAATCGAGATACGCCTGAAGTCTTCGGGTCAACACTTCCTTCATCGCCGCATAATCATCGTTGCCGATTACTTCTTTCACAGCGAAGCGGCGGTATTCGCGTTTATTCGGGATGCCATCTTCCAACACCACCATAGAACCGACATAGTCGGTGCCATGAAGATGAGCCATGTCGTAACACTCGATACGCAACGGAGCGATAGGAAGACCGAGTAACTGTTGCAATTCAGTCAATGCTTGACTTCGCGAGTTGTGATCGGAAGCTCTCCGTAATCTGTGACGAGCAAACTCTTCTCGAGCATTCACAGTGACTGTTTCATGCAACTCCCGCTTATCTCCACGTTGAGGAACGCGAATCTGTACCGAAGAACCACGCAGATGAGTCAACCACTCTGTATATGTCGATGCATCTGCGGGAAGAACAGGAACGAGAACCTGCGACGGAATTCCGAGCGCTGGCTCATCTCCATACAACTCTTCCAAAATACGATCAATGAGACCGCCCGGAGAAAGATCTTCGACCTTGTCCAAGATGAATCCTTTACGTCCAACGACGCGACCTTTACGCACATAAAAGACCTGAACGGCAGCTTCTAACTCATCGTCGACTAACCCAATGACGTCTAGATCCTCATCTCGCTCGCCCACCATCTGTTGTTTTTCAAGTGCTCGTTCTACACCGCTTAACCGATCTCGGATGCGACCCGCTTTTTCGTATTCCATATTTTTTGACGCTTCAAGCATCTCGGTGCGCAACTGCACCACAACCGAATCAGTGTCACCATCGAGAAAAGCACACAACTGCTTGACATAATCGGCGTACAAGGTGTCCGATACTTCTCCAACACACGGTCCACAACACTTTTCGATATGAAACAACAAACACGGTTTTCCCAATTTGTTATGAGTGTTGAATTTTGATTGGCTGCATGTTCGCACCGGAAAGGTCCGTAGCAGCAAATCTAAGGTGTCTCGAATTGCCCATGCGTGCGGATACGGACCGAAGTAACGAGTGCCCTTCTTTCTTACCCCGCGCATCACGACGGCACGTGGCCATTCTTCATCCATGGTGACCGCTAGAAACGGATAACTCTTGTCGTCACGTAAACGAACATTAAATCGAGGGCGGTGTTGCTTGATTAATGAATATTCAAGAATCAATGCCTCTACTTCATTGCGTACTTCAATCCACTCTAGGGAATGAGCAGCAGTCACCATGGCAGCAGTGCGCGGATGCAACTGTGACACATCTTGAAAATAGTTAGCCACACGCGAACGCAGATTGGATGCTTTACCAACGTAGATAACACGGCCTAGTTCATCTCTGAATTGATACGACCCCGGAGAGGTTGGAACAGACCCAGTCGCAGGACGTTCAACCGACATAACTACTTCTTCGCAGCAGTTGTTTTACTTGCGGGCTTTGTGGCCGTTGCTTTTTTCGTTGCTGGTTTTTTATCAGCAGGCTTTTTCGAGACAGATTTTTTAGCGACAGCCTTCTTTGCGACAGGTTTAGCTGTCGTACTGCGTGCTGACGCCGCAGAATCCATCGGGATTGATTTCAGCCCCAGCATTGGAGCTAAATAGAAACCAGTATGACTACCAGGCACGCCTGCAACTGTTTCGGGAGTTCCTTCAGCAATAACTAAACCGCCACCGCTTCCACCCTCGGGCCCGAGATCAATCAGCCAGTCAGCAGTCTTAATGACGTCCAAGTTGTGTTCGATGACAAGAACAGTGTTTCCCTGATCGACAAGACGCGAAAGAACAGTCAACAAGCGCCGTACATCTTCAAAATGTAAACCCGTTGTTGGTTCATCAAGAAGGTACATCGTGTGCCCTGTCGACCTCTTCGCCAATTCACCAGCCAGTTTTACACGTTGCGCTTCTCCGCCTGACAATGTCGGAGCAGACTGACCAAGCCGAACATATCCCAAGCCAACATCGACAAGAGTCTGCATATGACGAGAGATAATTGGCTGATTAGAAAAGAAATCAACAGCCTCAGAGATCGGCATATCCAAAATCTCTGCGATGTTTTTACCTTTAAATTGAATCTCTAAAGTGTCGCGGTTATAGCGGGCACCCTTGCACACTTCGCAGGGAACGTACACATCAGGAAGAAAGAACATTTCAATCTTGATAGTTCCGTCTCCGGAACAAGCATCACAACGTCCGCCCTTCACGTTAAAACTAAAACGGCCTGGTTGATACCCGCGCACTTTTGCCTCGGGAGATGCGGCAAACAATTTACGAATCGAGTCAAAAACTCCGGTGTATGTAGCCGCATTTGAGCGAGGTGTTCGACCGATTGGTGACTGATCCATGTCGATCACCTTGTCGATTGCATCAATTCCTTCCACACTGCGATGTTTACCTGGAGAATCTTTGCTCTTATAAATCTTCTGCATCATGGAAGGCAGCAAGATGTCCCGAATCAGGGTGCTCTTACCACTCCCTGATACACCGGTAACAGCCACAAAACATCCGAGCGGAATAGACACATCAATATTTTGAAGGTTGTGCTCACGCGCACCCCGCACGGTTATTTCGTAGCCACTTGGTTCACGACGTTTCTTTGGCACAGGGATACTTGCCTGACCAGTCAAATACTTACCGGTGATTGAATCAGTTGCTTTTCCGATACCCGCCACAGGGCCGCTGTACACAACCCATCCTCCGTGCTCGCCCGCACCAGGCCCGATATCGACAATCCAATCGCTCTCTTTAATTGTTTCTTCGTCATGCTCCACAACCAAGACGGTATTTCCCAGGTCACGCAAGCGAATCAGAGTGTCAATAAGACGGCGGTTATCTCGCTGATGCAGTCCAATGCTCGGCTCGTCGAGAACGTACAGAGTTCCGACCAAGCCCGAGCCAATCTGACTAGCTAAACGAATTCGCTGTGCTTCTCCACCAGCCAGAGTGCCCGCAGGTCGAGACAAAGTGAGATAGTTCAATCCAACGTCTAACAAAAACCCAAGACGGGCATTGATTTCCTTCGTGATGCGTTCAGCGATGATCGAATCCCGATTGTTTAGTGTCAGGCCAGCCAGAAAAGCTGAAGAATCAGCGATTGACATGTCACACACATCAGCGATGTGTTTGTCATTGATGGTGACTGCCAAAGTTGCTGGGCGCAGGCGAGCACCGTCACAGGCCGGGCACGGAACTTGTCGCATATAGCTTTCAAATTGTTCGCGTGTGTAATCACTTTCCGCTTCAACATGACGACGTTTGATCCAAGGAATAACACCCTCGTATGACGTACTGAATTGCCGAACCTTGCCAAACCTGTTCTTGTATTTGACTTGCATCGCACCAGCCTTGCCGTGCAACACCAGCTTCTGGCTCTTCGCTGACAATTTTGAAAATGGCTTATCGAGATCAATGTCCTCTTGTTCAGCTAAAGAAACAAGCATGCGATGGAAATACTGAGTGTGAGCGGTGCGCCACGGAGACAATGCTCCCTCACGAAGTGACATTGACATATCCGGGATAACTAGGTCAGGATCAACTTCAAACTTTGTTCCGAGACCTTCGCAATTTTCGCAAGCACCAAACGGTGAGTTGAAAGAGAAATTTCGAGGGGCTGGCTCATCAAAACTTGATCCGCACTTGGGACAGCCAACATGTTGGCTGAATGTGAGGATCTCGCCTTCTTCATCGCCTTTCGCAACGAGTTCAACACCTGCAACCCCGTCGGCGAGACGAAGCGCTGTTTCTAACGAGTCTGTCAATCGGCGCGTGATGTCATCGCGGCGCACAAGTCTGTCGACGATGATGTCAATCGAGTGATTCTCGTATCGGGCCAATTTCTCACCGGAGGCTAGGAACTCAGCAATATCGCGCACCTCACCATCAATGCGGGCGCGAACATAGCCCTGACCAGCCAATTCAGACAGCAACGTGTCGTATTCGCCTTTGCGCCCTCTCACGACTGGAGCCAACACCTGAAAACGTGTTCCTTCGGCGAGGGTCATGATGCGATCCACAATCTGCTGCGGCGTCTGGCGCTCAAGACGGGTTCCATCATTAGGACAATGCTGAATACCTATGCGGGCGTACAACAAGCGCAAATAGTCGTAAATCTCAGTGATAGTTCCAACAGTTGAGCGTGGATTACGACTTGCCGATTTCTGGTCGATTGAAATTGCCGGGGAAAGACCTTCAATGAGGTCAACATCGGGCTTATCCATTTGACCAAGGAACTGGCGAGCATATGCAGAAAGACTTTCTACATATCGACGCTGACCTTCGGCATAAATGGTGTCAAATGCAAGCGAACTTTTACCGCTACCGGACAAACCGGTAAAAACGATGAGTTTGTCACGAGGCAACTCAATGCTGACGTTCTTCAGGTTGTGTTCACGAGCGCCGCGCACGACTATTTGGTCAGCCATAATCCAAGGTTACCGAACGTCTATCGTGCGTCACGAAGTTCGCGCCGCAAATCATTTATTTCATCGCGTAATCGAGCTGCATATTCAAATTTCAGGTCTGTGGCAGCTTCGTGCATCTCTTCTTCCAGGGTTTGAATCAATCGACCAAGTTCCTGCTGAGGAAGAGACTTCAGGTCGTGCTTGACCTTGTCACGCTCATGCTGACGGCGACCACCCTTTCCGGGCAAAGCCGAATCTTCACCGAAGCCATTAAGAAAGGACAAAATGTCCCCCACGGCTTTACGAATGGTTTTCGGTTCAATGCCGTGTTCCAAGTTGTACGCAATCTGAGTTTCTCGACGTCGTTTCGTTTCTCCGATAGCACGCTCCATGGATGGCGTGATCTTGTCGGCATACATGATGACCTGACCCGACACGTTTCGAGCCGCACGGCCAATCATTTGGATGAGCGCCGTCTCGCTACGAAGAAATCCTTCTTTGTCCGCATCCAAGATCGCCACCAAGGACACTTCGGGCAGGTCAAGGCCCTCGCGTAGCAAGTTGATTCCAATCAGAACGTCAAACTCACCGAGACGAAGTGATCGAAGAATCTCAATGCGCTGCATCGTGTCGATATTGGAGTGCAGGTATCGAACCCGAAGACCCTGTTCCAATAAATAGTCCGTCAAGTCTTCTGA
Source organism: Actinomycetota bacterium (assembly GCA_037129095.1). Classification (GTDB taxonomy): domain Bacteria; phylum Actinomycetota; class Acidimicrobiia; order Acidimicrobiales; family Ilumatobacteraceae; genus UBA2093. Next base: position 49,686 of record JBAXVL010000004.1, read on the forward strand.
CATTTTTTTCGTCAATGTTGTCACGAGAATTCTGTCGCCATTTTCAATGCGACCACGAACCATTTCAATCAAATCGTCAATCTGCCCCTTCGTGGGACGAACAATTACTTCAGGGTCAACTAACCCAGTGGGACGAACAATTTGATCTACCACGCGATCACTATGGTTCAGTTCAAATGGTGCCGGAGTCGCCGACATGAAAATGCACTGATTTATACGCTCCATTGTTTCTTCAAACTGTAATGGTCGGTTGTCGCGTGCACTCGGCAAACGGAACCCATGCTCCACCAGTGTGTTTTTGCGACTTCTGTCGCCTGCGTATTGTGCATGTAACTGCGGAAGAGCAACGTGGCTTTCATCAATAATGAGCAAATAATCCTTCGGGAAATAATCAAGCAACGTGAAAGGCGGTTCACCAGGTTTACGGTCATCAATATGCATTGAGTAGTTCTCAATGCCATTGCAATATCCCATCTCTTGCATCATCTCAAGGTCATAGCTTGTACGCATCCGCAAACGTTGGGCCTCTAATAATTTTCCTTGTGACTCAAACATGGCAAGTTGTTCTTGCAGTTCTTTTTCTATTCCCAGAACCGCTCGACGCATACGCGCATCACCAGTTACATAGTGAGTGGCCGGAAAAATAACTATCTCGCTCGGTTCAGACAAAGTTTCACCAGTTAATGGGTCAATCATTGTGATGCGGTCGATCGTGTCGCCAAACATCTCTATACGAGCGACTGATTCTTCATACGCTGCGTGAACCTCTACCGTGTCACCACGTACCCGAAAGTTTCCGCGGCCAAGAGTCATATCATTTCGTCCGTATTGCAGATCAACAAGCCGCCGCAACATGCTGCGCTGGTCGTAATCAACACCTACATGCAATTCCAGAAGTTGGCCGCGATATTCCTCGGGGTCTCCCATTCCGTAGATACACGACACACTGGCAACCACAATGGTGTCTCTGCGGGTTAATAACGCCGCCGTAGCCGAATGTCGTAAACGATCAATCTCGTCGTTGATTGAAGAGTCTTTCTCAATGAATGTGTCGCTTGACGGTATGTACGCTTCTGGTTGGTAGTAGTCGTAGTAACTCACAAAGAACTCGACACGGTTGTGCGGAAAGAACTCTCGCATTTCCTGGGCTAATTGTGCGGCCAAACTCTTGTTGGGAGCAAGAATCAACGTTGGTCGTTGCGTCGCTTCAATAGTCCAAGCGATAGTGGCTGATTTTCCGGATCCGGTGATCCCCAGAAGAGTTTGAAACCTGTCTCCGCTCGTCACACCTTCAGTGAGACCAGCAATCGCCTTCGGTTGATCTCCCGCGGGTTGGAAAGCAGAAACAACCTGAAAATCTGGCACAGAAAAATGGTACTTGCCTCGGGTTACGAAGCAGGTACGCGCTCTCCTGCATCATCAGCAGCGGGTGGTAAACCAACAGCCCACTGCCACACATCTTCAACCTGATCGCTCAAGGTGGTCATATCACCTGAGTTATCAATGATCTTGTCGGCAATGGCACGACGTTCTTCTCGTGTGGCTTGCTTAGAAATACGGGCACGTGCGTCTTCTTCAGCCATAGACCGAAACTCGACTAACCGTGAAACGGCCAGTTCAATCGGGACATCAACGACAACGACTCCGCTTAACCCAGCACGTGGATTCTCAGTTAAAAGAGGAATATCCAAAACCACCACGTTGTCCGTATCACGTTGCGCCGTAAGCCGCGCATCCATCTCTTTTGCGATTGCCGGATGAACAATCTTGTTCAAAGCCTGTAAAGCTTCAGGGTCAGCAAATGCAACTGAAGCCAAAGCAGCCCTATCGAGAGCACCGTTTGCATCAATGATTGATTCACCGAATCTTTCCGCCAAGACAGACAGCAACGGAGCACCAGGTGCTTGCAGTTCTCTAGCAATGGCATCGGCGTCAATAATCACTGCACCACGACCTGCAAGGAGCGCAGACACAGTTGATTTGCCCGACCCAATTCCGCCTGTAAGGCCAATCAGAATCATGGCGCTACCTAGGGATTGACCTAGTCGGCCTCAGGAGCAGCAGCTGCTTCTGCAACTACTTCTGCTGCGGGGGCTTCTACCGCTGCAGCACCTTCTTCTCCCGGCTGACCATATTCCTTATAGTACTCAGCCCATGCAGCTTCACGCTCGGTGTCATCGCCACCGATCCAGTTGCCATTTTCGTCAACTTCAAACTGTCCTTGGTATTCAGCGGCGAGTTCGCCACCCTCTGCAGCCTGCTTGACTGAAATTGAAATTCGACGACGCGCAAGATCGAGATCAATAATCTTGACCCACAACTCTTCGCCTGGAGTAACTACTTGCTCAGCAGAATCAACGTGGTGGGTTGACAACTCTGAGATATGTACAAGTCCTTCGATGCCGTCGCCCACTTGAACGAATGCGCCGAATGGAACGATCTTTGTGATGCGACCATATACAAGCTGACCAATTTCGTGGCTGCCCGCAAACTCTTGCCATGGATCTTGTTGCGTTGCCTTCAGCGACAGGCTGATGCGTTCGCGGCTGAAGTCAACTTCAAGAACTTGAACAGTAACTTCGTCACCAATGTTGACAACCTGTGATGGGTGCTCAACATGCTTCCATGACAGTTCTGACACGTGGATAAGGCCGTCCATGCCGCCGAGGTCAACGAATGCTCCGAAGGCAACGACAGAAGAGATCTTTCCGGTACGAATTTCACCAGGCTTGAGATTGGTCAAGAAATCGTCACGGGTCTCTTTCTGATTTTCTTCAAGGAATGCACGACGAGAAAGCACAACGTTGTTGCGATTGCGATCAAGTTCAATGATTTTGGCGTCGATTGGTTGTCCCATGTACGGAGCGAGATCACGAACACGACGAAGCTCTACGAGTGAAGCAGGCAGGAATCCGCGAAGCCCGATGTCGACAATAAGTCCACCCTTAACAACTTCGATAACAGTTCCGTGAACGACTCCGTCTTCCTCTTTCTTCTTTTCAATATCGGCCCAAGCCTTTTCATATTGAGCACGCTTCTTTGAAAGAACAAGGCGACCCTCTTTATCTTCAAGCGTAAGAATGAGAGCTTCAATACTTTCGCCAAGCTTCACAACATCGTGTGGATTAACATCATTCTTAATCGCCAATTCGCGAGTCGGGATAACACCTTCGGTCTTGTATCCAACATCGAGCAACACGCCATCACGATCAATCTTGACAACTATTCCGGTGACGAGTTGTCCGTCTTTCAGTTCAACCATTGTGCCTTCGATGGCTTCGGCGAAACTTGGGATATCACGTTCTGTGATTTGTCGAGGTGTGTAATTGTTTTCCGCGTCAAAGGTGCCCATGGCAGCGGAAGTGATGTTGGTATCGGACAAGGAATTGATCTTTCGAAAATGATAGGTAGGAATATCGGTGAGCCTGCCTTAGCAAGCACCTTCCCTTTGGAAAGGCGAAGCAAACGCTATCACCAGATACTCCGGAGTCTCCAAGGAAGGCTGTGCCTCGATATAGGCCCCCGGCTCGACACTGAAGATGTCCCGCACGTTCATCTGGGCATTTTCCAGCATTAACCGCAGTTCACGTGGGGTGTAGCAGCCAGTCCACAGATCAACTTCAAGCGGCTCGCCAGATTGATTGCGAACTTCGGTCTTTTCATGAGACACCCCGCTTTCTGCATCAAATGTGGCAGCTTCAAAATATTTCACTGCGAAATAGGCATTAAACGCCGACAGCGCAAGCCCGCCACCGGGCCGAAGAGCCTGACGAATTCCATTCAGAACCGCCATGTCATGTCCGCCAGCCGTCATGAGTCCGAATGCGCCCTGACACAGACAGATTGCCGCATCAAACTCTTGATCGAACGCAAGAGCTCGCGCGTCTTGACGTTCGAAGGTTGCACCAGCAGGTGCGCTTGCTGAAGCAAGGTCGACAAATTCTTGACTGATATCTATGCCGTGAACAACTATGCCGCGACGCGCAAGCTCATGGGCGTGTCTACCAGGACCACATCCGACATCTAACACTCGCATGCCAGGAGTGAGATCAAGCCACTTCACAATCGCATCGACCTCGTTGACCGTTCCTTTGGTGAACGAATACCTGAGATATGCAGAGCCCATATGTTGAGCAATGGGTTCAAACCAATGTTGACCGATTTTGTCGATTGGCATTAGTGAACAATCAGCCCTTGGCGGCTGCCCATGTTGCGCCCCATGCAGCATGAACTTCAAACGGAACACTTAAATCAGCAGCGCCTCGCATTGTGTCAAGAACAAGCGGACCGACGACGTCACGTTCGGCATCAGGCACTTCTACTATCACTTCATCATGAACTTGAAGCACAATACGTGACTGGTACTGACCATCTTCCAACAATGCATCAATTCGAACAAGAGCAATCTTGAAAATATCGGCTGCCAAACCCTGAATGGCAGCATTCATTGCTTGACGCTCCCCCGCTTGACGCACGCGAAAATTGTCACTTAATAACTCGGGAATCTGACGTCGACGCCCAAACAATGTTTCGGTATAGCCCGATTGACGAGCTGTGTGAATTGCATCATCCATGTATTGCTTCACGTTCGGAAAGGCTGCAAAATATGCGTTCAAGATTCCGGATGCTTCTTCAACACCGATAGCGAGACGTTGACTGAGTCCATACGCTTCCATGCCATAGGCAAGTCCGTATGAGACCATCTTTGCTTTTGAACGTTGATCATGAGTGACGCCTTCAGGCCGTACGCCAAATACGCGCGCCGCTGTGGCCTGATGAATATCTTCGCCAGCCGCAAACGCACCAACCAGGCCGGGATCGTTTGCAAGATGAGCGATACACCTCAGTTCAATCTGGTTGTAGTCGGCGACAAGCAGTGACGATCCCGCGGGAGCTACGAATGCGGTGCGAAACACTCGCCCTTCGTCTGTGCGAACGGGAATGTTATGCAAGTTTGGTTTATCGCTACTGAGTCGGCCAGTACGAGCAACAGTCTGATTAAACGTTGCATGGATTCGACTATCCGTTGCGACTTCGCCCAACAGACCTTCTCCATAGGTAGAGCGAAGTTTTTCAACTTCTCTGTACCGAAGCAACGGGTCGATAAATTCGGGCCACTGGTCCCGAATCTTTTCAAGTGTCGCCGCATCGGTACTGAAACCTGTTTTCGTTTTCTTACCGGGAGAAACACCATGTTCGGTGTACAAAATTTCGCGCAGTTGTGTTGGTGAATTCAAGTTGAATGGGCGTCCGGCGATGACATGAAGCGAACTGGTTAGTTCAACAGTTTCGGCAGTAAGGCGATCACGGATGCTTTCCAGAGCTTTTCGGTCTACTGCAATACCAACATGTTCCATCTTCGCAAGGACACGCACCAGTGGGTTTTCAATATCGGCGTACAGCGATTCATTGTGAATCGCCCGAATCTGTTCGGTCAATACTGGCTCTAAGAGCGCTGTAAAGAAAGCAGCTTCTGCGCATGCACGAACACTGTCGTCAGTGCCCCCAAAGTCAAATTGACCATCAGACTCTGACGAACTTGCGGGTTCTCGACCCAATACATCGAGCGACACTGCGGCTAATGAATAACTAGAACGTGAAGGGTTCACCAGGTATGCAGCAATGGCAGTGTCAAGTTGTAGATACTGAAGATCTATCGAATCTGCAAGCAACATACGCATGAGTGGCTTTACATCGTGACAAACAATGGGAGTCCCAGCATTCAGCACGCTTAATACGTTGACATCAAGCAGCAGGTCGCGAGGAACGTACAGGACTGAGCCCTCGGCTCGATTTGTCACCACGGCAATTCCTGCAACTGTGGAACGGCCAGGTTCGCCTTCGAAGTGTGGTGCGATAACAAACGAAGGCAACTTGCTCAGATCCATCACGATGTGATTGATCGAATCGGCTACCGACACTTTTCCCAACACATCATGTGATTCAGTAACTGCGACTCCAGCGACAGCCGGCGCCGCTTCGCCACGCGTTTCCCAGTTCAATAACTTCGCGACTTCGCCGAGTCGTTTCGCCATCGTTTTAAATTCTAAGAATTCAAACATTCGCACTGCACCCGCCATATCGGGATGTGGAGCAAGAGACAAAAGATTGACTTCGAGTGGTACGTCTCTACGTAACACCATCATCTCGGCATTTCGCTTCACGCGCTTACCGTGCTCGAGAAGACCCGCTTTGAGTTTTGGTGTTTGATCCTCTGCTGCAGCAATTACAGAATCAATATCGCCGTATTGGTTAATCAACTTCGCCGCAGTTTTTTCGCCGACCCCAGGAATGCCCGCCAAGTTGTCGCTTGGGTCACCACGCAAAGCTGCGTAGTCGGCATACTGGGCAGGCGTGACTCCAGTTCTTTCAAGAATTCCTGCTTCGTTATACAACGCATAGTCACTAACACCGCGCTTGTTGTACAGCACGCGAATGTGTGGATCTCTTACTAATTGGTAACTGTCGCGATCACCTGTGACCACAATGAGATCGTGCCCATCCTTCTCAGCATGTTCTGCGACGGTCGCAATAAGGTCATCGCCTTCGAAACCTGCTTTTTCCCACCAAGTAACACCAAGAACTTCAAGAAGCTCACGAATCATTCCTAATTGCTGGAACAAAATGTCGGGAGCCTTTTCACGCTGTGCTTTATATTCTGGAATCGCTTCATGACGAAAAGTTGGTTCAGGGCGGTCAAACACCACGACAACACCATCGGGTTTGTGATCACGCATCAGAGTCAACAACATGGTGGTGAAGCCATACACCGCATTGGTCACTTGACCGCTTGCATTGGCCATGTCTTCTGGCAATGCATAGAACGCGCGGTACGCCAGTGAGTTGCCATCAAGCGCCATGATCAACACGGAGGCACACCAGTCACTATTCGGGACGCAATTCGCCAGCGATGACCATATCTGCCACAGCTTTCATCGTCGATCGATGATTCATAGCGCCGCGCTGAATGAACCCGTATGCATCAGCTTCTGACAGTGAGCATTGGTCGATCAGGATGCCCTTTGCCCGGTCAATAGCTTTTCGAGCTTCTAACTGCTCTTCCAGCGCGTCGACTTCGCCATTGAGAGCTTGCATCTCTTTGAACCGCGCAATTGCGACTTCAATTGCAGGAACGAGGTCTGTCTTTTGGAAAGGCTTCACAAGATACGCAAGCGCTCCGGCATCACGCGCCTGTTCAATTACTTCACGTTGACTGAATGCGGTTAATACAAGCACCCCGCATACGCGATCTTTGGTTATCAATCGCGCAGCTTCAATGCCGTCCATTCCTGGCATCTTGATATCCAAGATTGCAAGGTCGGGGCGAAGTTCGCGCACCAAGTCAACGGCTTTGTCACCCCTGCCAGTTTCACCGACAACCTCATAGCCCTCTTCTTCCAAAGTCTCTTTCAGGTCTAAACGAATGATTGCTTCGTCTTCAGCAATAACTACGCGAATACTCATACGTTCGATTCCTTCATACGGTCTAAGAGACTATTCATTCGACGCTCTAGGTCTGCCAATTCAGCGTGAATCTCGCGAAAATGGCGCTGGATAACATCTGCGTGTTTTTTAGCCTCGCGGTACTCAAAGGCTGCTGACGGAGTTTCGGACACAAGGGCACGTAACGACTTCTCATCGGCATCTTCCACTATGTGACTCATCTGATCTTCCACCACACGAAGTTCTTCAGTGAGTTCACGAATACGGGCTGACACTTGTGACAGTCGCCGTTGTACTAGTCGATGTCCCATACACCTTCAGTGTATGGATTGCCTGGGTGCCCGAGGTGGGACTCGAACCCACACGCCCTTTCGAGCAACGGATTTTGAGTCCGTCGCGTCTGCCATTCCGCCACTCGGGCCAGGATTGACCATGGTATCGGCACAACGCTTCTGTGCCTTACTAGCGAGTAGTACGCATTGCCACCAACACGCCGTCTAAGGTTTTGGCAGTGCTTGCCTTTACATTTCCCGGCCAAGGGTCACAGCGTCCCGGCATGGGTCGTCCGTGGACAGATACCGAAAGTTGGGAGCTTGTTGATGAAGCTTCTGACGTCGCTGGCCGTGACGTTGCCTCGCTCTTGCTTGATGCCGACGCCGAAACACTTCGAGATACACGTAACGCTCAACTCACCACCTTTGTGTCCAGTCTCATGGTTCTCGATGCAGTTGAACGACTTGGTATCGAACCGAGCTTCTGTGCGGGTCATAGCTTGGGTGAATACACCGCGCTCACTGCGACCGGAGCATTGTCATTCGAAGACGGAGTTCGTTTAGTAGTTGAACGGGCAGATGCAATGCACGACGCGGGCCTTGCATCACCAGGCACGATGGCAGCCATTCTTGGTTTAGATGATGATCTTGTTGAAGTCGCGTGTCGGCGAGCCGACAGTGATGTGTGGGTTGCCAATTTTAATGCGCCCGGTCAAGTAGTTATTGCCGGTTCGCCAGCAGGTGTAGCTGCCGCCGGAATCGTGGCTAAAGAATTAGGTGCCAAAAAAGTTATGCCACTTCAAGTGTCTGGCGCATTCCATACCCCTTTTATGACTGCAGCACGCGATCGACTTCGAATTGCAATTGCTGAAGCGAATCCACGCGATACCGAAGTTCCTGTGGTCTCAAACGTTGATGCATTGCTTCACAACACCGGTGAAGAATGGTCGTCACTTCTATCAGCGCAGTTGTCTAATCCGGTGCGTTGGAAACATTGTCTGCTCACCCTCTCCGAATCAGGTGTGTCTGGGTTTGTCGAATTGGGTCCCGGCGGTGTCTTAACAGGCATGGCAAAGCGGACAGTGCAGTCGGCTCGCACCATTAGCGTCGCAACCCCTGACGAACTGGACAAACTCATTGAATGGGTTGACGCATCAGCTCCACTCGCTGCTGGACAATACGAAGGTGAACACCTCTTTGCCGTAGAACGCCTCGTCGTCAGCCCTTCAGCGGGAGTGTTTACACCGATTGGTGACATCACCAATGGAATGTCCATTGAAGTAGGACGACTGATCGGTCATGTCGGCGACAGTGAAGTGCGTTCTCCCTTTGCTGGAATTGTCCAGAGCTACATCGCTGTCGAAGGTGAACGTGTTACATCACGCCAACCTATTGCCTGGTTACGCACCAAATAACTACGGACAAATCGCAAGGAACTTATGCCTCACATTCCACACAATGCTCGGGGAGCACGCTTTATTGGTTGGGGTACGTCACTTGGTCACACCACTGTCACCAACGATGATTTATCAAAGACGATAGACACCAACGATGAATGGATTCGCGAACGGACAGGTATTCATCGTCGACATATTGGCGGCTCTACAGCAGAGCTCAGTATTGCAAGTGGTCGTGCTGCTATCGAAATGGCTGGTATTGATCCGCTCAGTATTGATGCACTCGTGTTGGCAACAACCACACCGGACAGAACGGTGCCTGCCACCTCTGCCACCGTGCAACATGCGCTTGGTCTCAGTTGCGGTGCATTTGACGTCAACGCTGCCTGTTCGGGTTTTGTATACGCACTCATCGTTGCACACGGTCTGATAGCTGTTGGATCAGAACGAATTCTTGTCATCGGCGCCGACAGTCTCTCGCGAATCACAGATTGGACAGACCGAAACACCGCAATTTTGTTTGCAGACGCATCGGGAGCAGCAATTTTGGAAAGAACGACAGGAAACGGTCAGTTACTGGGCTGGGATCTTGATGCAGATGGCAGTGCAGAAGAAATTCTGTACAGCGAGATCGGTGGCTTTTTGCACATGGACGGAAAAGAAGTGTTTCGTCGAGCTGTTCGCATCATGGTCGATAGTGCCAAAAAGTCAATGGCAGCTGCCGGAGTTACTGCAGACCAACTGTCTGTTGTTGTTCCACACCAAGCAAACATTCGGATCATTACTTCAGCATGCGAGAAGTTGGGGGTACCAATGGAAAAGGTTGCTGTCGTTTTGCATGAGACGGGAAACACCTCTTCAGCGTCAATCCCCCTTGCGCTTTTCGGTGATTTTGGGCAAGTAAAAGCAAAAGACGGTGACCTTGTTCTGATGGTCGGATTTGGCGCAGGCATGACGGCTGCAAGCGCAGTAGTGAGATGGGGCGCACAATGAGCAGAGTTGTATTAATCACTGGCGGTTCGCGCGGTATTGGTTTGGCCTGCGCAGAACGTTTCGCAGCACTTGGCGACAAAGTGGCAATCACATACAACACGTCTCCCCCGCCGTCTCAATTCTTTGGTGTCAAGTGCGACATCACAGACACAACACAAGTTGATGCAGCCTTTTCATCCGTTGAAGAACATTTTGGGCCAGTGGAAATTTTGGTGTCCAATGCGGGCGTCACTAAAGACACCTTGCTTCTACGAATGAGTGAAACAGATTTCGCCAGCGTGATAGACGCAAATCTCACCGGCACTTTTCGCGTCGTCAAACGAGCAACGCAAGGAATGCTGCGAGCAAAAAAAGGGCGCATCATCCTGATGTCTTCAGTTGTGGGACTACTCGGTTCTGCCGGTCAAGCCAACTACGCAGCATCAAAGGCTGGTCTTGTCGGATTCGCCCGTTCACTTGCTCGAGAACTTGGTTCACGCAGCATCACCGTGAACGTTGTCGCTCCGGGTCCAGTGGAAACAGACATGACAGCAGGTCTTGGCCAAGAGCGTCTTGATCAACTCACCGCAGCAGTTCCTCTTGCCCGCATGGCTTCACCTGACGAAATTGCCGGAGCGGTCGTTTTTCTTGCTGGACCTGATGCCGCTTACATCACCGGAGCAATTCTTCCCGTTGATGGCGGTCTCGGGATGGGCCACTAGGCCCCCAATGATGCACCACAATGTGGCAAAAGGCTTGATGGCGATGTCCGCTGTGCGAAACTAGAACACCAAACAAGGAGAACACCCCATGGATCAAGAACTATTTAGCCGCTTTGTCAAGTGCGCAGTAGAAACACTTTCAGTTGACGCGTCTCAAGTCGTCCCAACAGCAAATTTCGCAGACGATCTTGATGCAGACTCTCTCGACGTCGTAGAGCTGGTCATGGCTCTTGAAGAAGAGTTCGGCATCGAAGTGCCTGAAGAAGACCTCGCAGAAGTAAAAACTGTTGGTCAAGCATTCGACGTCATCGTCGGCAAGCTGTAACCAATATCTTTCCAGCCATGAAGGGTGTCGGACATCGTGTAGCCATTACCGGATTAGGGGTAGTTGCTCCTTGTGGTATTGGTAAAGAGGCGTACTGGAACGGACTCATGGGTCCGGGAATCACCAACACTCGGTCACTTGAAATAACTGACTGGGACCCTCAGCCGTACTTCGACTCTCCGAAGGATGCACGTCGCGCTGATCGAGTTGAGCAGTTAGCCCTTGCTGCTGCTGCAGAAGCGTTTGCTCAAGCCGGTGAATTGAATATCGATCCTGCACGATTCGGAACCATCTTTGCCACAGGCATCGGGGGCCTCCACACTCTGGAAGAACAAGTGACTGTCCGCCTAGAAAAAGGTGAACGTCGTGTATCGCCCTTCCTTGTTCCCATGATGATGGCAAATGCTTCAGGTGCTGCCATTTCGATGAGGTACGGACTGCAGGGCCCTAACGAGACAATCTGCACTGCATGTGCAGCTGGTACCCATGCCATTGGTTATGCAGCTCGATTGATTGCCTGGGGGCGTTGTGACGCTGTCGCAACTGGTGGCTCTGAATGCGCCGCAACTCTCACATCTCTCGCTGGCTTTGGCAACATGACGGCGTTGTCGTCTACTGGGTCATCGAAGCCATTCGACGCAACTCGTGACGGCTTTGTCATGGGTGAAGGTGCTGCCGTGTTTATCCTCGAGCGCTATGACCATGCTGTCGCTCGTGGCGCCACAATTCTCGGCGAGATTCTTGGCTCTGCGAGCAACGCTGATGCACATCACATCACTGCCCCTGCTCCCGGCGGAACTGGTGCAATTGCATGTATGAATCTGGCTCTTGACGACGCGGGGATCTCAGCAAGCGATGTGAAGCTCGTCAACGCTCATGGCACTTCCACTCCACTTAATGATTCCGCAGAAGCAACAGCAATGACTCATGTCTTTGGCGCTCGCGGCGTTGCAGTTACTAGTGGCAAAGGCGTCACCGGACACGCTCTCGGCGCTGCTGGCGCTCTTGAAGCAGCTCAAGTTGTTCTCTCCATGCAACACAAATTGATTCCCCCAACAGCGGGAACAACGGAACTTGATCCCACCATGAGCATTGACTTAGTAATGGGCGCTGCTCGACCATGGGTTCCTGGTCCGGCCATCTCAAATAACTTCGGTTTCGGAGGCCACAACGGTTCCGTTGTCATCGGGCCTGGCAATTAACTAGCCGATTCGCTTCTTTTCCCAGCGATAGACCACACCAGTTTCATTCGGCGCTTCAGGTTCTCTTTGGCCCGTAGCGACATGGCGAAACCCCAATCGTTCGGGCACACGACCCGAACTGACATTCGCTTCGTCATGATGAATTTCTACAGTATCGATTTCAGGCCACAACGTAAATGCGGTCTCAGTCAACGTACGTGACACCTGAGTTGCGATTCCCCTACCGAGGTAATCAACATGAACCCAGTACCCGATTTCGACCGTATTCTCGGCTCCACGTAGATGAAATCCCGTGCCTCCCACCACGCGATCACCGTGAAAGATTCCCATCACAAATTCAGAGCGGTTTTCCCAGGCATGCATCCACATCCGTATCAACTCTTCACGCTGTAGCACTGTTTGCGGTTCAAACTTCATCCATGGCATCCATGGCTCTAAGTGTCCGTGACTCGCAGTGACCGCAACGACCAGAGCCTGTGCATCAGAAATTTCGTACTTGCGAACCACATACTCGCCAACAACTAGTGGCTCCGGAGCTATAGACGTCCGTCTCATGCTCTTACCGGTCAACGAGTACGAACATCAGATCGCATTCGCACGCGATCTTTCCGTTCAACAGAGCTCTGCCTGAACCCTTGCCGCCGCGCGCACTGATGTGGCCAAGAGTTGCTTGTAATTCCAATTCATCGCCTGGGCCCACCTGACGACGAAAGCGCGCACCATCAAGACCACCGAATAACGGAAGTTTTGACTGATGAACTGGATCGGTCAACAGCGCGTACGCGCCTAACTGTGCAATTGCTTCACACATCAGCACACCTGGCAACGTGGGACGACCTGGAAAATGGCCCGGAAAGAACCATTCATCCCCTGTCAGTTTCCAATGCCCAACAGCTGACACGCCAACTTCTAAAGACGTCACGCGGTCAATGAAAAGAAACGGTGGGCGATGTGGCAACACATCAATAGGTGCGAGAAAGACGCTCACTTCTTCAATGCCTTCAGCAAATTCGCTGGTGTATCTGCCGGGGAAATCTTGTACCACGCATTAAGAATTATTCCGTCCTGAATAAGAAATGCGGAGCGAACAATACCCATGTACTTCTTTCCGTACATTGACTTTTCTTTCCATACGTCGAATGCTTCGGCCACAGCATGTTCAGTGTCTGCAAGCAACGTAAAGCCCAACTCGTATTTGTCATCAAATTTCTTTTGCTTTTCTGGTTTGTCAGGACTGATGCCAACAATCATGGTGCGACCGATGACATCTTTAATATCTCTCAACCCGCACGATTGTGCCGTGCATCCCGGCGTATCAGCCTTCGGATAGAAGTACACAAGGACTTTCTTCTTACCGACGGAAGTCAAAGAAAACTTTTTCCCGTTCTGATCAAGCAACTCGATTTTTGGTGCTTTGGAGCCGTCAGCCAACATGCTGTAACGGTAGTTGGTCTATTAGACGAGTTTGCGCATTCCGTGACCAAAGAAACCTTTTTTTGGTCGGGCATGGGCATGATAATGATCGGGAATCGTACGCATGTCATCATCAATGCGCATTTCGAACGTAAAGAACTCGGAAACAATCTCTGATAAGCGTTCGTGTAAGCGCGCTTTTATTTCATCACTCGGGAAAGCGTTGTGTTCACGCCATACAACCATTGGAACTGAACAACTTTCACATTCGGCAATCCAGCATTCGTCATCTTCATAGAACCATTCAGACATTTTTGCGGCCTGACACAGCTCACACACGCCCTCGCCGAAAATGTTTACCAAGTTGCACCATCAAGAGCTGCGCGGACTTCAGCCACAAACTGCCCAACTGCTTCCGAACCACCATCAATCATGCGGTGCACAACTGACGCTCCCATAATCACTCCATCAGCCACACGACTTGCCTCAACAGCTTGATCTGCATTGGACACACCGACTCCGATAAGAACTGGTTTCTGCGTGATCTTCTTTACGCGAGCAGCAAGGACGGTGGCAGTTAATGCCAATTCAGCTCTTTCTCCGGTAACACCCAATAGACCAACGGAATACACAAAACCGCGAGCACGATCAGCCACTCGCGGAAGTCGATCATCTGGTGCGGTAGGGGCTGCAAGCATCACAGTTTCAATTCCTGCAGCGTCAGCGGCGGCACACCATTCACCCGATTCTTCAAGCGGCAAGTCGGGCACAATTGCAGCAGAAACCCCGGCTGCAAATAAGTCGTGTGCAAAGCGTTCATGGCCCGCATGAAATACCGTGTTGTAATAACACATCACAGCGAGCGGTATACCTACATCTAACGTACGCACTTCCTGAAGAATCGATACTGGCGTAGCGCCTGCCTCAAGTGCAACTTGTGATGCCCGCTGAATGATTGGACCATCCATCACGGGATCGGAAAATGGAATTCCAATTTCGATTGCGTCTGCACCGTTTGCGGCACATGCCCGCACAGAATCAGCCCAACCGGGGTAACCGCCCGTGATGTACGGAACCAAACATTTACCACCACCATCAATTCGTGCCCGCAACGCAGACTCGAGCCGACCGGTCACATCAAATCTTTCAGGATTGACATCATCTGACCAACGTCTTTGTCTCCACGACCAGACAAGTTCATCAACACGGTCTTGCCTTGCATCTTTGGAGCTTCTCTACTGATCCATGCCATGGCATGCGCGCACTCAAGCGCCGGAATGATGCCCTCAGAACGCGACATCAATTGAAAAGCCGCAATGACCTCATCATCAGTCACTGTTGGATATTGCGCACGGCCTATTGAAGCAAGATACGAATGTTCTGGTCCAACTCCTGGGTAGTCCAAGCCAGCCGAGATGCTGTGAGCCTCAGACACTTGGCCATATTCATCTTGCATGAGATAACTCTTCATGCCGTGCACGACTCCTGGTTGTCCACGATTGACAGCTGCGCCACCAGCTGGCTCCACGCCAATTAATTCTGCTGGTGTATCAACAAAACCAGAAAAGATTCCCATGGCATTAGAACCGCCACCGACACAAGCGACTACATAATCAGGGTTCGTACCAATCGCGTCATTCATTTGATCAAATGCTTCGCTGCCGATAACCCGATGAAACTGACGAACCATAAACGGATACGGATGCGGACCCATCACAGAACCAAGGCAGTAATGCGTCGTTTCAACAGAAGCAACCCAATCACGCATCGCTTCGTTTACAGCATCTTTCAGTGTGCGACTACCTGAGGTGACCCCTTCTACTTCGGCACCGAGCAGTCTCATACGAAATACATTGAGTTCCTGACGAGCGATGTCAACCTCGCCCATGTACACCTTGCACTCAAGACCGAGAAGGGCAGCAGCAGTTGCCGATGCAACACCATGTTGACCTGCTCCTGTTTCAGCAACAATGCGCTTCTTGCCCATCCGCTTTGCTAGCAACACCTGACCAAGAACATTGTTGATCTTGTGGGAACCCGTGTGGTTTAGGTCTTCACGTTTTAGAAATAAACGAATACCCAATTCAGCACCCAGATTGTGACATTCAGTGATCATGCTGGGACGACCCGCATACTCACGAAGTAACTGGTCAAGGTCTGCACGAAATATTGGGTCACTCCACGCATCTGAGAACGCAGCTTCTAACTCTTGGCAAGCCGGCACAAGTGTTTCGGGCACAAAACGTCCACCGAACTCGCCGAAGCGTCCATCGGAACCGGGAGTCTGAAGAATTGACATTCTCTTATTCCACCACGAACCGCGCGTAATCACATCACCAATTGGTAGATGTCATTCGTCACGCCAGTCATAGGGAATGAATTCTCCCCCGTTGTACTCAGCAGGCTCAGCAGCCTTGGCATTTTCAATAAAACGCTTCATCAGAATCGGATCCTTGCGCCCAGGCTCTGATTCAACGCCACTACTCACGTCGACACCCCACGGACGAACAATGGAAATGCCCTGTGCCACATTGTCAGGCGTGAGGCCACCCGCCAGGATTATTCGCAATCCTTCAGGCAATTCCGCTGCCATTTGCCAATCAAAGACGGCACCCGAGCCCGGTTCGGGAGCATCGACAAGAATCATCGACGTACCGAATTCCTGTGCTCTCGTGGCGTCCACTGTTCCCGCAGCTACTGCCTTGACGACTGTTCTCACATGCAATGCCACTGCGGCAACATCGGCTGGGCTTTCATGACCGTGTAGTTGGGCAGCCTTCACCCCACTCGATTGCACCATTTCAATGACCCGCTTTGGGTGCTCATCTCTAAATACGCCGACAGTGAGAACCTCTGGGGGAAGACGACGCGTAATGTCGTACACCTTTTGCACCGCAATCTGACGAACAGATGGGGCAAAAACAAAACCAATTGCATCTGCACCAAGAGCAACAGCAAGAAGAGCGTCGTCTTCATTGGTGATGCCACAGATCTTTACGAACATGCTCTAACGGTAGTCCCGTTCTCGATGCCTAGATCGCCTCATTATCGACGCACAAATCAGCCAGCGCTGAAACAGGATTGGATGCGGTCACCAGATGCTCACCGACCAGAATTGCGTCGTACCCAGCCTGACGCAATGCAATCGCGTCTGCGCGACCTCGCACGCCAGACTCTGCCACCTTGATCACGTTGTCAGGGATCTGAGGAGCCATACGAACTGCCCTGGCTTGATCAACGGCGAAGGTGACTAAGTCGCGTTGATTGACGCCGACCATTGTGGCTCCGGCTTCAATCGCCGTTGCTAATTCGACTTCATCGTGGATTTCCACTAACGCATCAATGTCAACGGTGCGACACAGTGAAAGGAATTCTTGCAACTCGTCGCGGCTAAGAACAGCCGCAATCAAGAGAACGCAATCGGCCCCCATGATGCGAGCATCACAAATATCGCGCGCATCAACAGTGAAATCCTTGCGGATGACAGGTAGCGAACATGCGTCGCGTGCAATACGAAGATCAGATTCAGAGCCACCGAAATGTGGCACATCTGTCAAGACAGACAAACACGATGCACCGCCTTGTTGGTACTGCAGTGCCAATGCCGACGGATCAAGTCCTGCGTTTAAATCGCCCTTCGACGGAGAGCGACGTTTGATTTCAGCTATCACGGCCAAATGCGGAGTGGCGCGAATGCCTGAAACAAAACCACGCGTGGGGACACATTCTTTTGCCTGATTCAGTAAATCACTCAACGAACGAGAGTCATTACGCGCGCGCTGACGATGCCAAGCAACGATGTCATCTAAATACGTGCGTGCCATATTTTTTAAGCACCCACAACTTGGGGTCTAGAGACCCTTGCCACCAAGTGGATTGAGAAAGAACATCTCTGGACGTCCACCCATAAATGGAGCCAAGGTCTGGCTGAAAGGCCCAAACCAATCAGCTGTCATATGAGCATTCATTGCATCTTGGTTCTCGTAGATCTCATAGATCCACAAAATGTCAGCATTAGTGGCATCTGCATGTAGCACGTACATACGAGTACCGGCTTCTTTGTTGACGTGTTCAAACGCGGCTTTGAATGCTTCAGCAAGTTCAGCGCCTTTGCCTTCAGCGGCTGGAAGTTTTGCTAGCAATGCAACTGTGCTCATGATGACCATTCTTTCTGGCGTAACGCCAATCTGATGTGACGATATTACACGTCGTCTTCGGCTTACTAAAAGCCAAGAATTGAAGTGACTTCTGACAACAGGTCTGAGATGGGTACGCGTACCTGGTCTGTGGAGTCACGGTGACGGATGGTGACCGCATTGTCTTCGAGAGAATCGAAATCCACGGTGACGCACAGTGGCGTGCCAATCTCGTCTTGTCGTCGGTATCGACGCCCAATGGCTTGTGTTTCGTCGTAATCACACATGTAGCGCTGCGACAACATTGAATACATCTCTCGAGCAAGCGGTGTCAGCGTGTCTTTCTTTGACAACGGCAATACAGCCACCTTGTACGGAGCCAAACGTGGATGCAAACGAAGCACTGTGCGAGGTTCGTCATTGACGATGTCTTCGTCATATGCAGCCAACAAGAACGCCGCCATCGTGCGGTTAGCTCCAGCAGCTGGTTCCACCACGTACGGGATGTAACGCTCATTGGTGGCCTGATCAAAGAAATCAAGCTTTTGTCCGGAGGCATTTGCGTGTTGAGTGAGATCGAAATCGGTGCGCTGCGCGATGCCCTCTAGTTCGCCCCAGCCCCATGGAAACAAGAATTCCACATCGCTAGTACCTGCGGAATAGTGAGACAGTTCATCTGCATCATGTGCACGAATACGCAACATCTCCGATGGAATTCCTAATTCGACGTACCAGTCAAGACGAGCCTTGCACCAGTATTCGTACCACTTCGGACCATCTGCAGGAGGAACGAAAAATTCCATCTCCATCTGTTCGAATTCGCGTGTACGGAAAATGAAGTTGCCAGGAGTGATCTCGTTACGGAAACTCTTTCCTACTTGTGCGATGCCAAATGGAGGGCGCTTGCGGCTTGTCTGCAATACGTTGGCAAAGTTCAAGAACATTCCCTGCGCGGTCTCAGGACGAAGGTACACATCAGCGCCTGACCCTTCGACAGGGCCTGCGGTTGTCTTAAACATCAAGTTGAAAGCACGAGATTCAGTAAACGCGCAACCCTTCATTCCCTGAGGACAATCGCGTGTCTCGATGTGATCTTCACGGAAACGTCGCTTACACACTGTGCAGTCGACCAGTGGGTCTGAGAAATTCTCCAAATGGCCGGAGGCTTCAAACACCTGCGGCGGACCAAGAATTGCGGCGTCAATAAGAACAGTGTCATCACGTTGCTGCACCATGGTGCGCACCCACGCTTCTTTGACGTTACGAAGCATGAGAGACCCAAGTGGGCCGTAGTCATACGACGAGCGAAAGCCTCCGTAAATTTCAGCGCTAGGAAAAACGAATCCGCGGCGCTTACACAGATTGACAATCTGGTCGAGGTCTTTAGCTGGCATAGCCTCTCAGCCTACAAGTGGCGGTCGAACACTCCGAGGCTTCGCAAGCGGCGTTCAAGATGAGATTCCATCGCCTCCATCGCCAATTGACTCACTTCATGCACTGCTGGTGATTCTGGCAACGACAAGGCCTCATTCATTCGACCGCCCAGAACCATCCGAAGCACTTCTAACGCTTGGGGTGAAATTGGAGCCCCTGATCGACACGCACTGCAATGCCCGCCGCCTTCCAAAACATCAAACGACACAATGTCACCTTCTTCGCCACAGCGCACACACACATCAATTTGAGGACCATGACCTTCAATGCTTAGTAGTCGCCAATAAAACGCGCCCAACATCAACGGTGAGTGTCGTTCATTCAAAGCATGCAAAGCACGCGACAACACCTCAAACAAGTGCGGAACTGGTTCTCTATCTGGTGTCAATTTGTTGACAGCTTCCAACATTGAGAGCCCCTGATTTAGTCGATCAAAATCAGTTCGTAATGCCGAGTGCGTATGAATCAGTTTCACCTCCGCAATCGTGTCCAATTCTTTCCCCGAACGAAGCGATACGTCGACGTGACTCATTGGTTCCAAACGAGCACCGATAGAAGATTTCGTTTTCCGAACACCCTTTGCTACTGCCCGCACTTTTCCGTGTTCTTGCGTTAACAGCACGACGACTCGATCAGCTTCACCAAACTTGTACGAACCCAACACAACAGCATTGTCGCGATATGTGCTCACGAATCAAGACCGCCAAATCGACGATGACGGCGATTGAAGTCATCAATAGCTAATTCAAGATGATTCGCAGTAAATGCTGACCAATCAAGATCAATGAAGACGATTTCACAGTACGCAAGTTCCCACACCATGGAACTAGGCATTCGGTCCGGCGGACCCAAGATGACTACCAAATCTGCATCTTGGGTAGCGGGCGCTAGAAGAGCTTTTGTTAACACGTCTTCATCGACTGATTCGGGGTCAATGCCGGACTTTCTCATGGATTCAACAACAGCAGCAAAACGACGATGACCATCGGATGATGGATCAATAATGATGTTGTGATTTGGTGTTCGGCGCCACACAAAGCGTTCACAATGTCCGACATTTTCTACAACAGCCTTTCCGGCCGAGGTCAAAGTCTTTGAATACGTCGCCATCTCGTCGACCAACAATTCATCACCATGGTGGGGCAACAAGGTCACCCAGTGAGCGCCACTACTTTTGGTTCCGGTGGCTAACGCTTCCAACCGCTTTGTCCACTCTTCGGTTGACATGGCGGCCCACTGAGCAGGAGTTCCGCCAGCGACGACCACATGGTCGAGTCCTGGATACTGAGGCACAGACGTCTGAGGCACGTCTCATTCTCCCACGCGCATCACTCCCAAGGTGTTGCACGACATTGTGGCGCACAGAGAAACTAGGGTGCAGATGCCATGAATGTCCCTACCACCACCCTTCCCGTGCATATCGCTTGCATCATGGACGGCAACGGTCGTTGGGCTAGCCGAAAAGGTCTCCCGCGCACCGAAGGTCATACAGCCGGAGAAGAAGCCCTTGCCGGCGTCGTTCGTGCGTGCGCCAGTCGCTCAATTGGCTGGCTCACCGTCTTTGGCTTCTCCACGGAAAATTGGGTCAGGCCGCGCACCGAGGTACGTCATATTTTGTCGTTGCATCGAAAACTCTTTGGGCGTATTTCAGAAATGAACGAAAACAATGCGCGCACCCGATGGATTGGTCGGCCATTTGCCGAACCTGGTGCACGTACGCCCGTCTATGTGCAAAAGGCTATCCGCAAGGCCATCTCCGACACTGAGCACAATTCGGGTCTTGTCGTCACTGTTGCTTTTGATTATGGAAGCCGCGCCGAATTGGTCCGCGCTACTCGTCGTGCCATGGTCACTGGCCCTGTGAGCGCCGAAAGCATCACGAGCAATCTCTACGACCCTTCCATGCCACACGTTGATCTACTCGTGCGAACATCGGGTGAATCGCGCATTTCAAATTTCCTGTTATGGCAAATCACTGGCAGCAAAGTCTTTTTTACCGAACGAACATGGCCCGATTTTGATGCAGACGAACTTGATCTGGCACTTGCCGCATATACCGACAGTTTTGCATCATGAGCAGGTCACTTGCCGGCACAGCCTCCATCGAGGCCTTGCGCACTGTCACATCGTCGTTTGAAGGAGCAGAAGAACGCCAAGGTCAAATAGATATGGCACATGCCATCGCAGAAACTTTGGCTGCTGGTCGGTCCATCATCGTGCAGGCAGGCACCGGAACAGGCAAATCGCTTGGCTATCTCGTGCCAGCACTTCTCAATGGCAAAAAGACTGTTGTTGCTACGGCCACAAAAGCTCTGCAAGACCAATTACACCGAAACGATCTTCCGCTACTCGCCAAACACCTCGGTATCGACTTTTCCTGGGCTGTTATCAAAGGTCGCAATAATTACGTGTGTCGCCAACGCATCAGTGAACTGAGCGAGACAGCGGGACAACTCGAATTTGAAGAAGTCTCTGGCCCCACCAAACGTGAGATTGAAACAATTGTGAAATGGGCAGGCAAGACAAAAACTGGAGACTTCGAAGAATTACCACGCGTGCCGAGTGAACGAGCACGCATAGCAGTGTCGGTGAGCAGCGACGAGTGCCCAGGCAAACAAAAGTGCCCCGTAGGCAATGATTGTTTTGCTGAGAAAGCCCGTGATGCAGCTGCTGCAGCTGATGTCATTGTTGTGAACTTGCATATCTACGGACTTCATATCGCTAGTGGTGGCTCGCTATTGCCCGAACATGAAGTAGTGATCTTCGACGAGGCACACCAACTGGAATCTGTCATGAGCGACACAGTGGGAGTTCAACTTGGCTCTGGCCGATTCACTTCACTGGCCTCGGCTGTGCGAAAAGTGATTGCCGACCCCACAGTGACAAGTGCGCTTGAGTCTCAAGGTGCTCGCCTTACAGCAGCATTGACTCCGATGTCGGGCCAGAGACTTTCAAACCCGATGCCCACATCAGTCACCGAACCTCTTGCGCTTGCACGAATTGAGATCAACACCATTCTCGGCGCACTACGCGGGATCACAACAGATAACGAATCAACTCAACAAAAGAACTACCGAGCCCAAACTCAAGCAACGCGACTGTCCGAAGCCCTTGACCTCGCTCTCGGCACCATTCAGGGTTATGTCGCATATGTAGAGGGCTCACCAGATCGCCCTCAATTGCGTATCAGTCCTCTTCATGTCGGGGAAGTGATGTCAGGTTCGGTATGGGGAAACGTTGCTGCAGTGCTGACAAGTGCCACCATCCCAGCCTCATTGCCAGAACGCGTTGGGCTTCCGCTTGACGGAACCGAGATTCTTTCGGTTGAGAGCCCATTCGACTACGAACGCAACTCTCGCCTCTACTGCTCTCCCACATTTCCTGACCGCAACGCCCCGAACTTCACTGAATTCGTGCACGACGAATTAGAGGCATTAATTACAGCAGCAGGCGGACGTACTCTGGCTTTGTTCACAAGCAACAAAGCTCTGCATGCCGCAACTGCCGCAATGCGCGAGCGCCTCAGTGTTCCCATTCTCAGCCCTGCGGATTATCCCCGCCAAAAACTAATTGAAATGTTTATGGCTGACGAAAGTTCGTGCATCTTTGCTTCTCAAGCATTTTTCCAAGGCATTGATCTTCCAGGACGCACTCTCTCCCTTGTCGTTCTCGACAAGTTGCCATTCCCCCGCCCCGATGACCCGCTTCTCGAAGCCCGACGCGAAGCGGTAGGTCGCGACACCGCATTCGGTCAAATCGACCTTCCCATTGCCGCTACGTCACTTGCTCAAGCAGCCGGACGTCTCATACGTACTGCTGACGACAAGGGAGTTGTCGCCGTGCTCGACCGCCGTCTCGCTACAGCTAACTATTGGCGCACTCTGATAGCAGCTCTCCCGCCCATGGCGCGAACCCGCGATCGTGCCGAGATAGAACAATTTTTGCGCGACATTACAACCGCGCAATAGTTGCCTAGTAGCCGAATCGCTCGAGTCGATCTGCGTGTTGTTGCCAATCTTTATCTACGACGACATGAAGTTCTATAAAAGCACCTTCGGGCATTTGAGCACGCACAGCTATGCCCACTTGCTTCAAAAGCTCGCCGCCCTTACCGATGACCATTCCCTTTTGGCTTTCGCGTTCGACATAAATCTCACAACGCACGCGCGGCCATTCCCATTCAGTGACTTTGGTAGCAACCGAGTACGGCAATTCATCTTTCAAAACGGCCAACAACTGTTCGCGCACCAATTCAGCGATCCATTGCGCATCTTCAGTGTCGGTCACCATGTCTTCTGGGTAGTACGCAGGACCCTCAGGCATTAATGCTTTCAGAGCTGCAAGCAATTCGGGTACACCTTCTCCGGTGCGCGCTGACACGGGAAAATACTCAGCTGCTCCCAACGAAGACACTGCCTGCAATTGAGCAATCACTTGTTCCCGAGTCGCCTTGTCGGTCTTGTTAACAACAACAAAGGCTTTAGAAATATCAATGTGATCTGCAACCCATTGATCACCGCGTCCAAATGGTTTTGTAGCGTCAACCAATAGACATACCAAATCAACATCTTTTGCACTTTCAAGCGCAGTGGCATTTACTTTTTCACCAAGAAGAGTGACCGGCTTATGCAGACCGGGCGTGTCAACGAACACCACTTGCGAATCTTCACTGTGATGGATGCCGCGAATCCGCGTACGAGTGGTCTGCGGCTTATTCGACACGATCGAAATTTTCACTCCACAGATTGCGTTCACAAGGGTTGATTTCCCTACATTGGGTCGACCAACAAAGGTGACAAATCCGCTACGCACACTTACAGAGTAGTAACAAATCAGACCTTCGGTGCAAAAAAGAAAAAACTGACACTCTGCCGACGGTCACCAAATGCGAGTTCGCCTCCTGTCACACTATGAATATGTTTTCTCACGCCTTCACGAACCTTGATCCACGAAAGTGGTTCGACAAGATGCTTCCCCAAACACTGTCAATTGCTACATGGCTTCTATATCTCGATGGAGTCTTTGGAACACTCGGTTTCCTCGACAAGACAAACGAATTCGGAATCCTCCGAGTGATTGGTCCCATCACCGGACTGATCGGATTTGTTTCCTGCCTTAGCTACTTTGCAGGCGGATACCTGATGGCTAATGGTAAAAAGTTGGGGTGGTGCGTGGGTATCGCCGCCTCATGTAGCCCTCTGCTTGCTCGCTTCATTGTTTCTGAAAGGCTTGGTTATGCAATCTCGCTCAGTGACCGCATCACTGGCGGAGACCTTGTGGGATTCATGTTTGAAGCTGCTCTGGTGGTTCTTCTCCTTCACCCGATGAGTCGTTCATACGCGCGTACCTGGCTCCGTTAAAGACCGACGGCTGCAGTTGTGCCACACTTTGAACATGGCTACACGACATATCGAATCAATTGACGCCCTCAAAGGCCTTATCGGTGAACACCTCGGCTACTCCGAGTACATGACCATTTCACAAGAACGCGTCAATCAATTTGCAGAAGCCACTGGTGACCACCAATGGATCCATATCGATGTTGAAAAAGCAAAGGCCGGTCCTTTCGGTGGTCCCATTGCCCACGGATATCTCACCTTGTCGCTTGGTCCAGTATTTCTTCCCGAGATTTTCTCTGTCGGAGGAATTTCAATGGGTGTGAACTACGGAGCCAACAAAGTTCGCTTCGTGTCTCCGGTCCCCGTTGGGTCTGAACTGCGTGCCGGAGTCAAAGTTCTTGCTGTCGACGACACTCCAGGCGGAGCTCGGGTCACCCTCGAAACAACATTTGAATGCAAAGGCGCTGCTAAGCCGTCCTGCATCGCAGAAGTTATTTTTCAGTATTTTAAATAGTTAGCAACTTGCCTAACGAAAGTTAGGAATAACTTTCGTTGCAAACAACTCGAGCGTCTCGGTGGACGGATAGTCGGAGCACCACGGAATGAATCCGGTGCATCCAGCATCTATGTATCGCTGAATCTTTTCGCTGACTTGTTCAGGTGTGCCCACCAATGCCTCGTTACGCCAATCAGCAGCATCTTTACCCCACACATTGAGGCTTCCCGCGGCAATCACCTCTTCCTCGGTCTCACGGATGAACACTTCACTCGAAATGGTTTTGCGGATGGAATCTTCATCGCGACCAACAACTTGGCAGTGTTGTTGCAAAATTGCGCGCTTCTTTATGAACTCATCGACAGAACTGCCAAAGTTGGCAACATCGGCATGTTCAGCAACAACCCGAAGTGTCAGTTGTTCTCCACCGCCGCCAATCCAGACGGGCGGAGTGGGTTGCTGCAGTGGTTTCGGATCACAGTTGGCGCGCAATGTCTTGTAGTACTTACCGTCGTATGTTGTCTCTTCTTTCGTCCACATTGATTTCACAATCTCAACGGTTTCGCGCAACATGCCAATGCGGTCAGACGGCTTAGCAAACTCATAGCCGTAGCCCTTGTATTCACTTTCGTACCAGCCTGCACCAATCCCCCAGTCAAGTCTCCCGCCTGAAATCACATCCACTGTGGACGTGATCTTTGCCAAAAGAGCAGGATTGCGATAACTGTTGCAACCCACCATTTGGCCGAGTCTGATGGTGGATGTCAATTGACTAATGGCAGCAATGGTGGTCCAGCATTCAAAGACTGCCTCTTGAGCAGGTTTAGGAACGTTGTGAAAATGGTCGTACACCCAGATGGAGTCGTACCCCAATTCTTCTGCACGCACGGCAATATCAACAGCCGTTTTCCATTGCGCAGCGGCACCTGAAACACCAGAGAGCTCCATCTTCCAACCCTGCGGGATGAAGACGCCAAAAATTAGTGAATGGGAATCGTTCGACATAGTCCCTCCTCGTGTGACGAGGTTATCGTTCAACAATGTCGCAATTCCCACCAGCCATCATCGGAATCGCAGAGATTCATGAAGCCATCGCAGCTACGCGACCGAATGACGAATGCCTTATTTTTCGCGACAAGCGTTTGACATGGGCTGACGTCACCGTCCGCACACGCCAATTGGCCAACTATCTCGCGTCTCAGGGACTCGGTTGCCATACAGAGCGAAGCGCGCTGAACGGTTGGGAATCTGGTCAAGATCATCTCGCCATCTACCTGCACAACGGAAACGAATACCTCGAGTCAATGCTCGGCTCATTCAAGGCTCGTGTGGCGCCCTTTAACGTGAACTACCGCTATGTCGCTGAGGAGTTGCAATACCTACTCAACGACTCCAATGCTGCA
Organism: Actinomycetota bacterium; assembly: GCA_037129095.1. GTDB lineage: Bacteria > Actinomycetota > Acidimicrobiia > Acidimicrobiales > Ilumatobacteraceae > UBA2093. The sequence goes on from JBAXVL010000004.1 coordinate 76,240, forward strand.
GCGTGTGTTATTCATTCTCGATTTGCTCCCTTGCTGACAGAAATAATTGATCACCTTCCGAACTTACGCGTCATATTGCAAGTGCCTGACTCATCGAACAATGCCCTACTGCCTGGTGCTGTCTGGTACGAAGAGGCTCTCGCAGCATCATCGACAGAAAAACCAATGGCCGGTTACCACGGAGATGACCTCTACATTTTGTATACGGGTGGCACCACCGGCATGCCAAAAGGTGTTCTCTGGCGTAACGCAGATGCAGTTGTCGAATGTTTTGGTGGATCAAAAACAGCTCGCACAGTTGACGAGTTTGTCGCCGAGGCAACGGGAAATTTCCGTGCACTTCCTAGTCCGCCATTCATGCACGGAGCTGGGCACTGGATTGCTATGCGTACCTGGCTTACAGGCGGCACCATCATCGTGCAATCCCAACCAGACCGACTTGATGCCGATGACATTTGGGGCCTCGTCGAAAAAGAAAAAGCAACATTTTTATTAATCGTGGGCGATGCATTTGCGCGACCACTTCTTGATGGTCTTGCAACCTCGAAGCGCGATGTGTCATCGCTGCTTTCCATATTGTCGGGCGGAGCACCGCTCTCTGCTCATCTCAAGGTGGAGTTCCATCAGTACTTGCCATCAGTCATGGTTGTCGATGGTCTCGGATCGTCAGAGGCAGGTGGTCAGTTGTCGCAAGTAGCAACAGGCGATAATTCCACTACTGGGAGTTTTCCTTTCGCTCCTCAGAATCACATTTTGTCTGAAGATCTCACAAGCGAGCTACAAGCCGGTCACGAGGGACTCGGATGGCTGGCAAAGAGTGGTCGCCTCGCTCTCGGCTACCTCAACGAAGAGGCCAAGACCAAAAAAACGTATCCCGTTGTTGCTGGCGTGCGATACGTCGTGCCCGGAGACAGAGCACGCCTTACAGCGGACATGATGATCGAAGTGCATGGACGAGACTCAGTCACCATTAACTCTGGTGGTGAAAAGATATTCGCAGAAGAAGTAGAGGCGGCAGTAAAAGCCCATCCCGATGTGTACGACTGTGTTGTTACAGGACGCCCTAGCGAACGTTGGGGTAACGAGGTTGTCGCGGTTGTGCGGCTCAAGGCTGGCGCTTCAACAACTGTTGAGTCACTTCTAGAAACGGCACAACTTCACATTGCACGATTCAAGTTGCCGAAACAATTCGTCTTTGTTGAATCAATTGTGCGATCACCAGCAGGGAAAGCCGATTATCGCTGGGCTAAACAAATAGCACTTGACGCTGCTGTCTAAAGCGGCAGACCGCCCGTTGCCTTGTTGGTGGTACCTGTATCGGTATATGCCTTAATGGTGTTCTCAGCAATGCGCATTTGGTGAATTTCATCTGCGCCATCTGCGAATCGAGCCCAACGAGCGTTTTGCATCATGCCAGCAAGCGGCGTATCAGTTGAATAGCCCAACGCTCCGTGCACTTGAATAGCGCGGTCAATAATGCGATTCAAACTGTTTGCTACGAAATGCTTGGACATAGAAACTTCCTGGCGGAAGTCATCACCGGCGTCAATTTTTGATGCTGCATGCAGGATCATCAATTTGCACTGGTAGATCTCCATTGCAGAGTCTGCAATGAGCCACTGAATACCTTGCTTTTCGGCAAGAAGTGAACCGTGAGAGTATCGCTCAAGGGAGCGAGCAACCATCATGTCAAGAGCGGTTTCAGCTTGAGCAACCCAGCGCATGCAATGAGCCAAGCGCGCAGGTCCCAATCGGTATTGACCCAAACGATGACCATTACCGCGGCCGCCGAGTATCTGTGAATCGTGTACTCGCAGGTCTTCAATAACTATCTCTGAGTGACCCGTGGAACCATGCATTGTTTCAATTTCACGAACATCATTCCAGCCCTTAGTCGGCAGGTCAATGATGAAAGCGGTGTTCGCACCACGTGATCCAGGAGGAACATCCATTTCGGTACGAGCGATAAGAATTGCAAATTTGGCGCGACGTGCTCCTGAAATGAACCATTTGTGGCCGTTAATGATCCACTCATCACCATCTTTGACAGCATTCGTACGAATCAAAGTTGGATCTGAACCTGCTACTTCAGGTTCAGTCATTGCAAAGCACGAAGAAGACACGCCGTTGAGCAAGGGCTTCAAATACTTTTCTTTCTGATCATCAGTTGCCCAATGGAGAAGCGTATGCATGTTGCCTTCGTCAGGTGCTGAACAATTGAACACCCAAGGACCCACGCGGGTCTTTGCAGCTTCAGCCTGCACCATTGCAAGAGCTACGTGACCAAGTCCCATGCCGCCCCATTCTTTTGGCATATGTGGCAACCACAGACCAGCATCAACAGCCTTCTTACGCAAGTTGATCAGTTCACGCACATATTGGCCGTGCACTTCTGGTGCCATGTCATCGCGATGGCCAAAAGGTTCCATCGCAGGTTTAATGACATTGTCGACGAAGTCGCGGACTCGGTTACGAATCTCTTCGTGCTCTGGTGCAAGTGTGAAATCAATCATGAGGTGTCCTCCTACTGGACTATGCCAATCCATTCTGCTGGTTTTCACCTAAACATGGCGAGTCGTACTTGGGTGAGACCCCACATCGCCCATAACCTAACGACGTGACCTCTTCGCACCCTGACTCCCCGTCCTCGTGGGACACCTCTTCCCTACCTCAAGGAGAAGACAAATCTCAGATGGTGCGCAACATGTTTGACGCCATCGCACCTCGCTACGACATGGTGAACCGCATCATGACCTTTCGGCTAGACACACGCTGGCGTCGTCGCGCCGTGCGAGATCTTGCTTTGCCAGACAATGCCACTGTCTTAGACCTCGCTGCCGGAACGGGCGACCTTTGCATCGATCTGCGTCGGGCACACCTACGCCCTATAGCCATCGACTTGTCATATGGAATGTTGGCCAACGACACAAGTCGCGCACCACGTGTTCAGGCCGACATCTTGCGATTGCCCATTCCTCCACAATCGGTTGACGGCATCATTTGTGGCTTTGCTCTTCGCAACCTCGTTGACCTCGACATCTTTTTCACTGAGTGTGCCCGAGTCATTCGTCCGGGCGGACGCATTGCCCTCCTCGATGTCGGCGTACCGCATAATCCACTCATCAGATTTGGCAACAACATCTATTTCGGAAAAATCGTTCCGCGCATCGGAGCAATTCTCAGTGATGCAGCGGCATACCGCTACCTTCCTCGCAGCATTGCGTATCTACCCGACCGTTTTACTCTTGTGGCGCAATTGCAAAGGGCTGGTTTCAGTGACGCCACACACACTCAGCTCTCAGGTGGTTTAACTCAACTCATGGTGGGGACACGCAACGAATCATGATGTACCGCACAGCCGTAATGACTGAACAGTTTGATCTCAATACTGTCTGTCGTGGCGATGGCTTTTTGTTTGTACGCGATGGCATCGGAGTTGCTGGCCGAGGAATTGTCTGTCAGGTTTCTGAACAAGAAGCCCTGACGTTCTTGCAGACAATCACGCCCTCGCAATCAAGTGTGTCCGAACATGGTCCGATTCTCTTTTCACTTGTTCCCTTCTCTCCAAGCCGCGACGCCGAATTTCTGCTGCCGCGAATTATGTTCCGTAAATCTGAAACAGGAGATCAGTTCGTCACACTGATCGGCGAATCAGACGATGAACTTTCCGACGAAGTTCTCAGCATTGCCGTCTCACAAGCCATCAAGTCAACACCTCCTCGACCACAGAGCAACTCGTATCGTGTGACCCCAAGAACAGCCGTGGGTCATTATCTAGATGCGGTCGGCAAGACACGAGACGCAGTCCGAGCAGGAGTTATTCAAAAAGCCGTGATTGCGCGCGACATTGAAGTGCTCGCTGACGACCCCATTGATGTTCATGCAATCCTCTTACGTCTTCGTGCTTCATTTGGTTCTAGCTATCGATATTGCGTGAACAACATCATCGGCGCGTCTCCAGAATTATTGGTTTCTGTGCACGACTCAACAGTTCGTAGTCATCCTCTGGCAGGCACTGCTCCACGTACTGGCGACACCGCAACAGACAAACGTCTTGCTGATGAGCTTGTAGCCAGCACCAAAAACCAAACCGAACACAGAATCGTTATCGACATGGTGCACGACACGCTCTTGCCATATTGCTCCTATTTGGATTGGGAAGCAGAGCCATCCATTGTGACTGTCGCAAATGTGCAACATCTGGGCACTGCTATCGAAGGGGCATTAACTGAACCAAGGGCTCACGTTTTTTCACTTGTACGAGCACTATGCCCTACACCGGCATTAGGTGGCCATCCATCAGAAGCTGCCCTCGCTTTTATCGATTCCAATGAAGGACTTGATCGCGGGTACTACGGCGGTGCAGTTGGTTACATGGATACACAAGGAAACGGTGTCTTTGCAGTCACTATTCGTTGCGCCGAGATGTCCGACGATAAGCGCACTGCCCGACTCTTTGCTGGTGGCGGAATTGTTGCAGACAGTGACCCTTACGCCGAACTAGCTGAAACGCAAGCGAAGTTTCAAGCGATGCTGTCTGCGATTATTAGGCCATAGTTTCAATTGCAGCAATAACGGCTGACTGTAACGCTTCATGAAGTGCCACATTGACGCCACGATCACACGGCACCTCAATAAGACGGGTACCCCTACCTTCGAGCGATTTTCGAAGCGCCTCACCTGAAGTGACAGATTCATAGGCGATACCGTGCGCGGCAGCAAGATGCAGAAACGACACTCCGTGAGGAGTTCCGTACAACAATTCAAATGTTGAGTCGGTCACCAATTGTGCTTGTGGAAGAAACGAGAAAATGCTTCCACCATCGTTATTAGTCACCACAATTGTTACGTCAACATCGCGACGGTTAAGAGCCCATAATCCGTTCGAATCATGGATACATGCAACATCGCCGATCAGCAGTGTCACTGGCGCCCGTGTCGCCAAAGCAACACCCACAGCGGTACTGACGACCCCATCGATTCCGTTCGTGCCTCTGTTGGAGTGCACAGTTACGCCGGGCGTTGCAGTTCCGTACCATTCGATATCGCGAATCGGCATTGATGACGACACAACAAGATGGTCACCCACGTTCATCGAAGAAGACACGAAACGTGCCACGGCTGGTTCACTGAAATTTTGAGACGTCCAATGTGTGATTGCTGCTTGGGCAGTCGTTTCAGCCAGCGCCCAACTTTCTCGCCATGATCGATCAACGGCCTTCACAGAGGTTGCCAACACTCGTAGTGAGGAACTGATGTCTCCGACAACTGTCAACTCAACAGCATGATCGGGATCAATCATCATTTCTGTTGCACGTAGTTGCACCACTCGCGCTGCAGTACTTGATACCCATTGCGAAAGAACTTTCGATGCTGGCGGTGCACCAACTCGTAGCACCACTTCAGGAACGTGTTCGGCGGTGAACTTTTCGGCACGCACTATCGAATCAAAACCAATAACTACTGATGGGTGATTTTCTCGCACTCCACTCAACGCATCAGCAAATACAGGCCAGCCAAGCGCATCGGCAAGAGTCAATACTTCTCGCCCCGACCCGCGGCCAGCCACGATGACTCCACGTCGTCCACTGAGAACTTTTGACACTTCATCTAACACCGCGGTTTCTGCTGATGGCAAACGACTTACGTCTGACCACTTTCCAACGCGCGGCTCTGGCCTGTCGACAACCGCACCGAGCAATGGCTCTCTGAATGGCAGGTTCAGGTGTACGGGCCCCGGACGAAATCCGACTGCCGCCTGCACACTGCGAGCCGCCAACGATCTCCACGAATTTGATGCATCACGAGACGCAACTCCCGGATCATGAAACCAGCGCACGGACGAGCCGAAGAGTTGTGTTTGGTCAATGGTTTGTGCTGCGCCAACATCGCGCAATTCGGGCGGACGATCAGCGGTGCACACGATCATTGGAACATCACTTTGGTGTGCCTCTACCACCGCACCATGAAAGTGCGTAGCAGCGGTACCTGAAGTACAGAGCAGCACTGCTGGGAATCCTGATGCTGATCCAATACCCAATGCAGCAAACGACGCACTTCGTTCATCATGAAAGACATGTACCTGAATAGCGGTGCTGTTGGCGAGAGCCACTGCCAATGGGGTGCTTCTGCTGCCTGGGGCAACGACCGCATGGGCGACACCTTGGCGCTCCCACTCGTCGACCAATGTTGCGCAAAACGTGGCTGCGGTGTCGCCAGAAGAACTCATGGCACCTATCGTGTCACCTATGCGTGTAGAAATCTGGTCCGACGTCGTTTGCCCTTGGTGCTTTATAGGAAAGCGTCGGTTTGACAACGCCATAGAAGTGCTGCGCCAGAAGGGCGTCACCGAACCCATCGAGGTCGTCTTCAAGGCTTATCAACTGGACCCTTCAGCACCCATCGGAGTTCCGTCCCCTGTTGTTGATGGCTATGCCAAAAAATTCGGTGGGCGCGAACGAGCCGAACAAATTCTTTCCCATGTGACCAACGTCGCGGCTGCTGACAACATCGAATTCAACATGGACATTGCCTTGCGCGCAAACACAATTCTTGCGCACCGGGCTTTGCATTGGGCTCTTGAACATCACGGAGCACTTGTTCAGGCCACATACAAAGAACGACTAATGAAGGCATACTTCACCGATGGTCTCAATGTCGGAGACGCAGATGTCGTAGCTACGTGTGCAACCGAAGTTGGTCTCGACGGCGTGGCGCTGCGAGCATGGCTAGATACTGACGAAGGTCATGACGCTGTTCGTGCCGACCTCGAAGGTGCAGCAATGAGAGAAATTAGTGCTGTGCCATCATTTGTCATTGATGATCGCTTTCTTATTCCGGGTGCGCAAGATGTTGATGTTTTTGTGAATGTTCTGGAACGAGCACTGACGAGGTGACTTCACCGTCCATCACATTCCTTCACGGTTTTACCCAGACACGTGATTCTTGGAGCCCGGTGATAACCGAGATGCGCGCGCAGTTTGACCCCCTTTGTCTCGATGCCCCCGGACACGGATTACAAACAGACGGTAAACGATCACTTCACGAATGCGCAGATGACATCGCATCTCAAATGAATCCCGGAATTCTCGTTGGCTATTCAATGGGAGCTCGCATGGCACTTCATGTTGCACTGCAACATCCGACAACTGTCAGTCAATTAGTGCTCATCAGTGGTACACCCGGTCTGAAAACAGAACACGAGAGACGCGATCGTCGCACAAGCGACAACACACTCGCGGACCATATTGAAAAGATCGGAGTTGAATCATTCATAGACGAATGGTTGGCGCTTCCTCTTTTCGCAGGCCTCACCGAGATCACCAATCAACGCGTTGACCGACTACGCAATACTGCAACTGGTCTTGCAGATTCGTTGCGATATGCCGGAACAGGCACTCAAGACTCTTTGTGGGACCAGCTATCGCAACTACGCATGCCTGTGCATCTCATAGTTGGCAGCAAGGATACGAAGTTCAGCGATATCGCAAGTGAAATGACCGCGATCATTGCAGACTCGCACCTCACAGTGGTTCCTAATGTCGGTCATACCGTTCACTTAGAAGATCCTCTAACAACCGCTCGACTAATAGACGACGTTGTCTCACATAGCTAGCGAGTACGCAATGCCAGCTGCGAAGGTGATCCCTAGTACCAACTGAGCTCGCCCAACATTGCCGAGAACAATGATCAAATCACGTCCTGCAGCTCCGCGGGACAAAGCCTCTAGCGCGGGACGCAGCACAACAATTCCGACCAACCCGAACAGTGCATACGGTCCAACTTCAACAGCTGTCGCGCATATTGAAATCGCAGCCAACACCACGAGGAGCCCAAAAAACTTTCTCGTGCGTGCATCGCCTAATTTCACTGCAAGAGTATTTTTCTTTGCCTCGGTATCACCAGGAATATCTCGCAAGTTATTAATGACAAGCAAAGAGCACGCAAAACAACCGACAGCAACACTTGCAATACAGCCCGCAAGCGTGAAGGTTTCAGCAACCACATACTGAGTTCCGGTCGTCGCGACAACACCAAAGAATACGAATACAAACACCTCTCCCCAACCTGCGTATCCGTAGGGACGAGGACCGCCCGTATAGGTCCAAGCAGCAATAATGGCCGCTGCTCCTACAACGAGGAGCCACACTGAGGTCATCAACGCAAGCGCGAGCCCCGCGCATGCTGCAATACCGAACATTGCAAACGCAGCACGCTTGACGTGCGTGGCAGAAGCTGCGCCTGAGCCAACAAGTCGCAGTGGACCAACACGAACAGCATCAGTCCCCTTCACACCATCTGAATAGTCGTTGGCATAATTCACACCGACCTGCAACGCGAGACTCACGACGCCAGCCAACACTGCACGCCACCACACAGGTGTGTGTGCAGCACTAGCGCATGCCACACCCACAAGGACAGGAACCACGGCGGCAGGCAATGTACGCGGGCGAGCACCAATGATCCATTTCTTCCATCCAAGAGTTGCGGGGTCAAGAGGCGATGTCATGCCTCTAGTGTCGCACGAGCCGTACGCTAGAGACGTGAACGAGTTGGTGTGCCTTGATATGGCGAACGGACAACAATTTGTCGACCGACTGTCTCAGGCATGGGACAACGACGATGCTGTCTTTCCACTAGACCAACGCCTTCCCGCAGTGGCTCGCGAAAAGATCGTGTCACTTGTCCAGCCCACCATCATGGCTACATCAGATGGCGACTTTTCAATTTCGGGACGGCCAGTAGAACCCGGAGATGCAGTCGTTGTTGCTACCAGCGGCACGTCTGGCATTCCTAAGGCCGCGGTCCTCACCATGTCGGCAGTGGAAGCAAGTGCTCGCGCCACCACACAACGGCTACACGTCACTCTTCGCGACCACTGGCTCGCGTGCCTACCTCCATCTCATGTTGGCGGCCTTTCCGTTATTACCCGTTCTCTCATCATGGGAACTGCGCTTACAGCTGAGCCGCAATTTTCTGTAGACACATACAACGAGGCTGCGGACAACGGAGCAACTCTCGTCTCTCTAGTGTCGACCGCACTTCAACGCATCGACCCGTCGCGATACCGCGCCATAGTTCTTGGTGGGTCCACACCGCCATCGCATTTGCCTGACAACTGCATCACCACGTACGGCCTTACTGAAACTGGCAGTGGAGTCGTTTACAACGGCACACCATTGCAAGGCGTCGAATTAGAGATTCGTGACTCGATTGTGTACGTGCGAGGACCCATGTTGTTGCGCGCGTATCGGGACGGTTCAGTGCCGCTTGATAGCGACGGTTGGTTTCGTACGGGCGATAGAGGAACCCTGTCAGATTCTGGCGTACTCAGCATCGAAGGGCGTGAGGGCGATCTCATTATTACTGGCGGCGAAAATGTTTGGCCCGAAACTGTTGAAGCGGCACTACGAACCCTGAACACCATTACTGATGTTTGTGTCGCAGGTGTTGCCGACCCTGAGTGGGGCCATGCCGTCCATGTGTGGGTCGTGGGTGTACCGACTGAAATTAGTCTCGATTCACTACGCGGCCATGTCAAACAAACCCTGCCTGCGCATTGCGCACCGAGAGAAATTCACTTCGTGAGCGAAATACCGCGTACTGCACTTGGTAAGCCCCAGCGATCAATTCTTGTAGAAAGTCTGTCGGCGAATTAACCAGCGTTAGATGTGCCGAGACCCGCACCGCCATCAATGACGTACGTTTCACCTGTAATCCAACTAGCTGCATCCGACGCAAGGAACGTAGCTAGGTTTGCAATGTCTTCAGGTTCACCAAGTCGCTTCAACGGCACAGTGGCAGCAATCTTGTCTCCAAAATTTTCTACCAAAAATCCGGCGAAGTCTGTCTTGACCAAACCTGGAGCAATGCCAATAACCCTGTTCGGTCCGATCTCACTTGCCAACTGACGTGTGAAGTGAATGAGTGCAGCTTTCGTCAAGTTGTACACGCCAAGACCTCCGCCGTCAGTGCGTAGTCCACCAACTGAAGCGATGTTGATAATGACACCAGGATTCTGTTTAAACGAAGCTTCATACGCAGCTTGCGTCCATTGCAACGGAGCTTTGAGGTTGATTTGGAACGTCTTGTCATATCGTCCTTCGTCAACACCCATTGTTGGTCCGTAGTACGGATTTGTCGCTGCGTTGTTCACCAAAATGTCGAGACGACCAAACCTGGCGATTGTCTCGCGTACAACATCAGCTGCTGCAGTTGGGTCACCAACATTTGCCGGGCGAATGGCAACTTCGCCATCAATGCCCTCCATTGCAGATTCATCAATCTTTCGCGAGACCATCATGACGCTTGCGCCAGACTCTGCAAAAGTCTTTGCAATTGCTAGACCAATTCCTCGTGAAGCACCCGTTACGAGTGCGACTTTGCCTTTTAGTGAAACTTCCATTTCGCCAAGTTACATAAACAATTGACGCGAGTCGCTACTCAGTGCCGATCAACGGCATAAGGCGAACCTCTGTGATCCGTCGACCCTCTAGGGCCTCGACAACAAATCGCCAACCCTCGATCTCCAACGTCTCTCCAACAACTGGAACATGCTCAAGTATTCCGAACAAAAAACCACCCACAGTGTCAAACTCGGCATCAGGCAAATTGACCTCAAAATGTTCGTTGAAGTCAGCAATGGACATCCCAGCATCAACAAGCGACTCACCGTTCGGAAGCGTTCGGACATCAGGGACTTCCTCGTCATGCTCATCAACAATTTCGCCAACAAGTTCTTCCAGACAATCTTCAAGCGTGACTAACCCAGTGATGCTTCCATATTCATCTGCCACGATGGCCATATGGAAGTGATCACGTTGCATTTCTCTCATCAACTTGGCAACTGGCTTGTTTTCAGGAATTACAACTGCAGCACGAACCAATGTGTCTACTAGCTCACTACCAAGCCCAGCACGAATGCCTTTCATAAGATCTTTTGCATACACAATGCCCAAAACATCTTCGTTGTCGTCTTCGTCATTGTGCATAACAGGCAACCGACTAACCCCATGTTCGAATGCTTCATCAAGCGCCATATCTAATGTCTCGCCGGCGTCGACACTGACCATGTCGGGTCTTGGACGCATGATTTCTCGAACAATCGTGTCGCCGAATTCAATGATTGACTCAATTAACGCGCGCTCTTCATGTTCAATCACTTCGTCTTCAACTGCCGCCTCGACCATGCCAAGAAACTCTTGTTCGCCGATAAATGGCCCTTGCTCAAGTCCTTTTCCTTTGACCACAATGTTTGTTAGGCCTATGAGACCTTGCGACATCACGCGCAATGGATAAAAGCCAACCAACAACGCCGTAAGTCGAGAGGTAGATAACGCAGCTCTATCTGAATGCAAGATTGCGTACGTTTTCGGAACCGCTTCTGCGAATACGAAGAACACCACAACGTTCAGTACGACTCCGACAACTACTCCGGCAGGACCAAATAAACGTCCAGCCACAACTCCTGTCAGTGTTGCTTGCACTGTCTGGCACACATTGACCGACAGCAGCAAAGGGTTTACCCAACGCTCTGGATGCGTCACCAACCCCAACAATGCAGGTCCGCCCCGTGCACCTGAGTCTGCAAGCGCCTGTGCCTTTGGTTTCGAGACGCGTGATAATCCCATCTCAGCTATTGAGAGAACAATTAAGAAGCACAACAAAATGAGGATGCCAATCAACATCCACCAATCAGCCGTTGCCGGAGAATTCGCAATCATTCGTCTTGGTCCTGTCTGAATCCGATGGGAGCCGGACCGCCCCAGTGGTGCTCGGTCAGAATTGCTAACTCGTGAGCCCTCATCACGGTGGTGGTTTCTTCGTCGTGATGATCAAAACCAAGTACGTGCAAAATTCCGTGCACTAACAGCAATGCAACCTCGTCGATCATGTTGCCGGCGTGTGTTGATGCTTGGCGCTCGGCAACAAGCGGACAAATAATCACATCGCCCAGCAAGGTCGGCACATCGTCGACATCTGGTTGTGGTCGTGCTGGTCCGCGCGTCAATGATCCTGGGCCGTGAGATTCAGCGACATCAACAGCATCAAGAGGGAATGCCAACACATCTGTTGGTCCCACCTTTCCCATGTGTTCGGCGTTGAGGTCTGCCATTGTGACTTCATCAACAAAGAACACAGACAGTTCACATGCCCCGTGAACCCCTTCATGGAGCAGCGCTTTCACAGCAAGCTGCCTCCAACGTATTAAGTCAACTTCACTTCCTGATTGCTCATCTGAACAGAACACTTCGGGTACTCCGTCGCCACCAGCTCGTCGGGGAGCATGTATTTGTGGGCGAGAATCACTCATCTCGTTCAGCCTTACGCGCAGATAGGCGCCTGGCTTCAGCATTCGTGAATCTTTCGTATGCAGCAACAATGTCGGCAACAATTCGATGCCGAACAACATCTGAACCATCGAGATACACAAATTTCAACGAATCAATGTGGCCGAGTTTCTTTTCTAAGCCAACCAGTCCACTGCGGCCATCCGGAACATCTATCTGCGACACGTCACCTGTAATGACAACTTTTGAACCAAAACCCACGCGAGTCAGCAACATCTTCATTTGTTCTGGCGTGGTGTTTTGTGCTTCGTCCAAAATGATGAATGAGTTGTTCAATGTTCGTCCACGCATAAACGCCAACGGCGCTACTTCGATTGTTTGGCGCTCTATCAATTTCGCGGCTGCTTCTGGATCCATCATGTCGTACAAGGCGTCATATAGCGGACGTAAATACGGATCAATCTTTGCCATCAAGTCTCCAGGGAGAAACCCAAGACGCTCTCCCGCTTCAACAGCCGGACGAGTGAGAACTATTCGTTGTACTTGACGAGCGTGAAGCGCTTGCACGGCCATAGCAACTGCCAGCCAACTCTTTCCGGTTCCGGCAGGACCCACGCCAAAGGTAATGGTGTTTTCCCGAATGGCATCGACATATCTCTTTTGACCTGCGGTCTTAGGACGAACCATTCGGCCACGTGAGCCCTTCAAAATATCGTCTGTGAGAACACTGCTTGGCCGTTGCTCGGCTCGTACCATCACAATGCTTCGATCCATTACCGATTGATCAAGCCGTTCTCCACTTTGAAGCAAAAGAACCATCTCTTCGAAGAGACGACCAACTTGATGTGCTCGCGGACCGGAACAACCAATTTCATTGCCGCGCACGACTACTGCGACATCGGGGAACGCATCTTCAACTCGGCGAAGCAATTCGTCACGTTGCCCGAGCAGTTCAGCCATGAGATGAGCGCCTGGTACAACGACCGTGACGGTGGGAGCAACGGTGGTCATGTGGATTCAGACTATCTTTCTGGCGACAGTTACAGGTTCCCCTTGCACGGAGGCCACCCGTAGTACGGTCTTTTGGGTTCGATTGGGCGGTCACCACATGCAGATTTCGAGACAAAGTGGCACGTAAAGCCCTTTCTACAATCGCATGGCTGTTCGCCGTGGCAGCAGTGGGGCTAGGTGCGTCTCATGCGATCATTGCCGAGAGCTTCAGCAATGTGTTGACCCTTGTCTGTCTTGCGATCGCAGCAATCGGGATTCTCATCGGAGTAGGGGCAAACAAAGCACCCACTACGGTCACACTCATCACTATCGCCTCGCTAGGCGCTATTTTCGCGTCACGGGCAATTGAAGACAGACACAACGGCCATTCATTGATCGCTGAATCTTTGTTACTTGTCTCACAATTACTTCTCGTCGGTGGTCTTGTATTCATTATTCGACGTCGCCTGACGGGGCAAGCGGGAAATGTTCTTGCCGACAGTTTGATTGTGGGAACTGGTGCTTGGCTCATTGTGTGGGTGTATCTCATACAGCCATCGCTCGGAATTGCGGGCAATGCGGCAACATTCACTTCGATACGCAGTGCCACTCTTAGCGTGTCAGTCATCGTTCTTTTCCTGCTTGCGACTTTATTATTTTCAGAAACCGATCCATCCCCAGCGAATGCATTTGTCGGCGTTGCAATAACCCTTACTCTTGTCGCACTCATTTTGCGAGCAGTTGTAGCTCGCGGAGACGTCTCTTTTGCTCTTTCCACAGTTGACGCCCCGATTCTCATGGCTCTCGGATTTACCGGTGCAGGATTTGTTCATCCGACTATTCGCCATATCGATACGGGAGGCTCACGCACCGTTACACCGGCATTAATGACTCGCCTTCTGACCACCACGTCCTCGCTCGTCGCCCCCATCATCATTCTCGCCGTCAACAAACCATCAAATAATCAAGACATCATGGTCCGCACAATTACCGTGTGCATCCTTGCAGCAGTCGTGATGACTCGAGTTGTGCAATCAGTTCGCCTCAATGCGCATACACAAGACCAACTCGTTCGCAATGCCCTCACAGATTCACTGACCGGCCTACCAAACCGAGTTCTGATGTTGCAACACATTGAAACTGCGTTGCGGTCATCCTGGAAGACAAACGTTCAGCCCACGGTCTTATTTATCGACGTCGACCGATTCAAAAACATCAATGACAGTCTCGGACACTCCATCGGTGATGACGTGCTTACTGAAGTCGCAAAGCGCCTCACGTCAGCGGTTCCCACCCATGCCACAGTTGCACGAATCGCAGGCGATGAATTTGTTGTTCTTGATTCCACCACTGAATCGCTCACACAATCCGTTCTCCTTGCAGAGAAGGTTTTGGATTCACTTCGTCGCCCCATCATCACCAAAGATGGAGACATGTTTGTAACTGCAAGCATTGGCGTTGCGTATGCGCCTAAGGAAATTGAACTATCGGCAAACAATCTGATGCAACACGCCGACACCGCAATGTATCGAGCAAAAAATGCTGGAAGAAACTGCATCGCGCTCTTTGATGAATCAATGCTAGAAAATGTCACCAAACGTCTCGATGTTGAAACAGCCCTGTACCGAGCACTCGAGCGCAACGAATTGCATCTGGTTCATCAACCAATTGTCGACATTGATCTAGGAATCGTCGTAGGTTTCGAAGCGTTAATGCGCTGGGATCGTGGACAGTCACAAGTTGTCTCGCCAGATGAATTTATTCCCATTGCAGAAGAGACGGGCATTATTGTTCCGCTGGGTTCTTGGGCCATGAATGACGCACTCGTGCAACTTCGATCATGGATCGACGGCGGACACTGTTCTCCTAGCACCACGATGAGCGTCAACGTCTCAGTTCGTCAACTGCATGACCCCCAATTTGTCGCCGTCGTCACAGAAGCTTTGACTGCATCGAGAATACCCGCCGAACAACTCTGGCTCGAGGTGACAGAAAGCGTCATGATTACAGAGCCCACTCAGGCTCTCGCGTCGTTGCACCGACTTCATGCACTCGGAGTTCGCATTGCCATAGATGATTTTGGAACTGGATATTCATCACTATCGCTTCTCCAGCGTTTCCCTATTCATTGCATCAAAATTGATAGAGCCTTTGTGAACGACATCGTCTCCGAATCCGCTACCCAGAACATTGTTCGCACCATCGTTGCAATGGCATCTGCGATGGGCGCAGACATTGTGGCTGAAGGGGTGGAGAACACAGATCAACTTGCCGAATTATCTTCACTGCAATGCCACCGAGCCCAAGGTTATTTATTCAGTCGGCCAGTTCATGTTGATGATGTACCTCGCGTGGTGAAATACATTGAAGACCCTATTCACTGGCGTGAAATAACCGGACGAAATTAACTCGGAGCACCTGCTGAGGTCAGGCTGCCATCTGGATTTCTAATGACAAGTTTCACCGTATGTTTTCCGCTGGTGAGCAGCGTGTAATCCAAGATTGTCGTGTAACCAACCGCTGATTTTGCACCTGACAATTCGCCAATAACCCCAGCAGCAATTCCGTCAACCGTAATAATTCCCTCGGTCCCCTCCTCTAGCGGAGACGAAACTTTCACAACTCCTGTCACGAGGGCCGGGACAGTTGCCCCACGCTTCGTAGAGATGTTCCTAAACATTGCTTTTTGGTCCGTCGTCCAATCGACCACCCGCGTATCAATCGGTTGTGTTCCTACATCAGTCCCAATCAACGAGGCACTAGAACCAACAGCCGCGACCCTATTGATGGGTCCAACATTAGAAACAATCTGCGCATATGAAGCAGCACGTTCACGAGATTCTTCAAACCCACCCGAGATAACTGAGGACTGTCCTGTCGCTGATACCACTTGTCTCACTCTTCCAGTTGGGCACTCATGGGCAACTGACTTACCAACAAACTTCCAAGAAGTTGAGGTCTGAGTCACGTCAATAATCGACGGCAAAAGATCAAGATTCGTCACCGCACAATCACTGATGGCGCCGGCTTTCTGGCCTGGGTATTTAATAAATGTCGGGATGCGATAAATATCTGCAACTTGTTCATTATCTGCAAAATCAGTGTG